>JBHEME010000001.1:0-121001 GCA_046262755.1 Gemmatimonadaceae bacterium
ACAACGTGGCGTCGGAGATCGATGGCAAGTTCATGGGCGCTTTCGTGCGCGCAACCAAGCCTGCGGCGAAGAGCTGCTGCGGACCGGAGTGCTGCGGAGGTTAGATGAGAATCAGAGAGGCGAGAGAAAAAGATCTCGAGGCTGTAGAAAGCCTACTGTCAGCGAGCGATCTTCCTCTCGATGGCGTGTCTGACAACATCGGCGAGTTTCTGGTGGCGGAGGACGATGGCCAGCTGAGAGGAGCTATCGGCCTCGAGCGGTACGGTCGCTTTGCACTTCTCCGCTCAGCGGTCGTCGCCCCGCGAGCCCGCGGCAGCGGCGTTGGTAGCGAGTTAGTGCAGCAGCTACTCGAGCGCGCCGAGCATCAAGGCATCGAGGAGCTTTATCTGCTCACGACAACGGCGGAGAAATATTTTCCACGCTTCGGCTTCGCACGTACCACTCGCGCTAAAGTGCCGGATCCCGTCAAGGCATCGTCGGAGTTTCAGGGCGCTTGCCCGGAGACGGCGATTGTGATGACGCGCCGGCTGCCGTGAACTCTTCGCCATGAGCACTGACTCAGCGGGGCGTTACAAGTGACGCAGCGGTACGCGCTCATCTCCGACATCCACGCCAACCTGCCCGCTTTGCGGGCTGTGCTGGCTGATATTGACGACAGCAAGAACGTCGATGCGATCTATCATCTCGGTGACCTCACAGGCTACGCGCCGTGGCCTAACGAGGTCGTGGCACTTCTGCGTGATCGCCAGATCCCGGGAATCGCTGGCAACTACGATTCAACCGTTGCAATGGACTACAAGCATTGCGGCTGTAGATCCGATACGCCGCACGACGAAGAGCTCTCGCACCTGTCATATGCGTGGACGCGGTCCCACGTCAGTGCCGAGACGAAGCGGTACCTCGGCACTCTACCTTTTCGAATGGACATCCGGCCGTTGGGTGGTCACGTCTCAGGCCCGACACTCACTCTCGTGCACGGTAATCAGACACTGAACACGGTGTACGTGACGGAAGATCGCTCTGAATCTTTTTTGCAAAAAATGGCCAGCGAGTTGGGAGCCCGGGCGAATGACGTAATCTGTTTCGGCCACACCCACAAACCCTGGCACCGCACGATAGGCGGAATTCATTTCGTGAATACCGGCAGCATTGGCCGCCCGAAAGACGGCGATTGGCGGCCGGTCTATGTGCTCGTCACTTTTGCCGCGAAGCTGGAGATCGAGTTCGTCCGCGTGCCTTACGACATAGACGAGAGCGCCGACGCAATTCGCGCAAGTGACCTGCCCGCCGAATTTGCCGATCAGCTGCGCACCGCGGGCGCACCGATCGCCGCGACGAAAGCCTAGGGGTTCTCCCGCCGGAGACGGCGCGACACAGCTTCTGCTTCGGCAAAAACCCGCAGCAGATTCTCGCCCGCCAGCTTTCGCAGGTCGGCGTCGGACCAACCACGTCGAGCCAGCTCGGCGAAGAGTGCCGGGTAGGTGGAAACGTCTTCCAGCCCCTGCACTACCTCGGTGATTCCGTCGAAGTCTCCACCAATCCCGACGTGATCGACTCCGGCAACTTTACGGACGTAGTCGATCTGATCAGCGACCTGGGACAGCAGCGCGTGCGGCGCCGGATGTGACCCTCGCCATTCGTTGACTGCTCGCGTTATTGCTGCCGTGTCAGCCCCGTATCTCTTTCGCAGCTCGTCGACGGTCGGCCGCGATTGCTGATCGTACAGAGCGACGGCCGGTGAAACGAAGCTGGTGACAAAGGGGACCATCACGATTCCGCCGTTCGTCGTCACTCTCCGCAGGATCGAGTCGGGCACGTTGCGGGCGACGTCGACTACGGCCCGTGCCCCCGAGTGCGAAAAGATCACGGGGGCCCTGCTCACATTGAGCGCGTCGCTCATTGTTGCCGGTGAGACATGTGAGAGATCCACCAGCATCCCCAAGCGGTTCATCTCCCGCACCACATTCTCACCAAACGGCGTCAGCCCATTGTGTTTGGCCGAGTCGAGTGCGGCGTCGGCCCAGTCGAGCGTGACGTTGTGGGTGAGCGTCATGTAGCGGACGCCGAGGTCGTAGTACGCCCGCAAGGCGCCGAGCGAGTTCTCGATCGCGTGTCCGCCCTCGAGTCCCAGGAGAGATGCGATTTTTCCCTGCTTGAACTCGCGGCGGATGTCGCTGGAGGAAAGAGCCAGGGCGAGACGATCCGGATAACGCTCGATGACACGCCGCGCGATGTCGATCTGCTCCAGCTGCACGCGCGCGTAGCCGGAATCGCGGTATTCACCCGGTGTGTAGACCGACCAGAACTGCGCGCCGATCATTCCCTTCTTCAGGCGATCGAGATCGGTGTGACCCGGCGTGCGCTTCCTGAGGTCATAGGCTCCTACGTTCCCGCGTGCTACCGAATCCTCTCTGATCCTCCACGGAAGATCATTATGCCCATCGATAAGTGGTGTCTGGCGCAGGATGCGTTTCGCGCGCGCCAGATATGGATCGTCGCGAGAGGTTTGTGCGCCGATGCTCTGCACAGCCAGCAAGAGCAAGGCAGCCGCGCAGGCGGGCTGGATCAAACGACGGGTGTTGACGGGTTGCCGCATGATGGGTGCGATAAAATGGAAACCGGGACGCGAGAATGCTACGGAAAAAGAGTGGGCCCAGCGGGCGGGGGCGAGTCTAGGAGATCGACTGCTTCAGCGCTGTCGACTTCCCTGACTACGAGCCGAATTGGGTGCAGCCATTGGAGCCATGGCATCATCCCGCCGGCGTCGTCTCGGATCAGGCCGGAGTCGATCCCATTAGCGTCGAGGACGGCTTGCGCCACATGGGCCTCGATCTCATTGGCAAACGTGCGGATTACGGTGTTGAGTTCTGCCATCTCACTCCGGGTTACTCCCAAATCTGTATCAATGACACGTCAACTGCACCGGCGAGGGGCTGGGGATGGCACGCTGTCTGCCCCCTCAGCTGTAAACGGCTAAGATTCAGGATCACAATGAAAGGCATTTTCCGCTTGTTTACCACTTCTTTTCTTCGGGCTCAATCGGTTCCTTGTCTCGCCACAGTCCTCACGATCGCGGCGCTGGCTTCGGGCTGCAGCAAATCCAACGAGAAAAAAGACGTCGCATCGGTTGCCCAGGACACGATGCTCATGCACGATTTGGCTGAGGCGAACAGAAACACCGCCGCTGCCAATGCGGCCGATACCACCGAAGCGGTGGTGCGTGCGCGGGGCGGCCTCGGTGCTGGTGCGCTGTTGAGTGGGGCTTCGTCCGCAACCGAGGGGACTGCCGAGCACTCGCCTGTTAGCCGCATCCCTGCCCCCACCCGAGCGAAGGACGCGTCGTCGCCAATCAACGTTCCTGGCAGAATGCCATCAACTTCCCGGTCCGAATCCGCATCGACGTCCAGTAACGGCGATCCCTGCGACTCGCCGAACAGCGCCGATCAGCGCACCTGTCTCAACCGCTCGATCGTCGCCAATGATGCGGATTTGAATCGCACGTACCGGGATCTGCTCGCTCAGGCTCGTACTTCGGGAGGCCCGGATCTGGAACAACGCTTTCGCCAGTCGCAGCGCGAATGGGTCGATCAGCGCGACATCGCGTGCCGTGGCGAAGGGGACGGCGCGTTGTGGGCCAGAGCTCGCGCGAAATGCCTGGCTGAACACTCAGACAGGCGCACCGCGGAGCTCCAGAAAAGTCTCAACAGCTTGCGAGGGCAGTAGCCCACAAGCACCGGCTGCGTTTTAGCGGGAACCAGCTCGAAAATCGGCGAGACTCGCGCTAGCGAGCGCGCGTCCTTGCAGCAACCCATCGATTTCCGAAGCCAGTACCGCGCGCGGCGCTATCCAGCCATTACCGATCGCTCGTGTCGGCACGGTGACGCCAGCGACACCACCGCTCGGACTGATCTCGACGACCGCGGTTGCTTCGCTCACGCCCGCGGTTCCACTGCTGATCACTAGAACCCATCTCCCAACAGCTGGGCGGCGCCACCGCACAACGTACATGCCAGGCTGGGATCCGGGCCTGACATCGAGAGCCATGCTTTGCCGTTTGCCGTTCACCAGGCCTTCGGCGCGTCCTGTGACCGTCTTCGACTGAAACTCCTCGTGGTGATAAGTGCGAACGGTGAGAAACGCGTCGCGTGAGGTGCGGTCGTAGGGATTCGCCGGATACTCAATCGCAATCCAGGGTGGTCCGGCGAGCGCGCTGCTGAATGCTGTGAGTGTGAGTGCGGCAACAAGCGCGACGGTGCGAAGCAGCGTGGGTCTCATGGCAATCTCCAGAAAGAGTTTTTTCGAGCGCCATTACGATGCCGCTCGTGCCACCAGGGTTTGATTTGTTTTTCGCTACTGCGCGCGCCGCAGTGTGACCGGGCCCTTAAAGGTGCGCACGGAGATCCGGGCTCCGCCGTCTCCGGTGTCCATCGTCAGCTCTGCACCACGTCCAAAGCGACCGGGTGTGGGACCGCGTTTCGAAATTTTGTTGGTGATGGTCCCCGCAATGGTCACGACGGAGAAGGACGCGTCGCTTTTTTCCGGTAACGCGATATCAATGTTGCCACTGTGAGTATCGAAATCGAACGCTCCACTTCTGTCGAGCCGGCCCGCAAACGTGATGTTCCCCGTGACAGTTTCGATTTTTGTCCGCTCGAAAACGCCGCCATCGACCTTGATTGGTCCGCTGACGGTCGACAGCGCGGCGTCAGCACTCGCGCCTTGAAAGGTTATGGCGCCGGTAGCTGTTTTCGCGCGAAGCCACGGTGGTGATCCGGTGATGTGGATGTCTCCATCGATGGCCTCTGCGTTCAGCTCGTGCGGGTTGCCGGTAACGTCGATCGTACCGCTGACGACGTACAGGTCCAGGCCACCCGAGATATCGTTGACGTCGATGTTCGCGGTCGCGGTTTTGATCCACAGGCGAACGCGTGCGGGTGCCCATATCTCCAGCTTAGTGGGCTTGGGATCGCGATCGTTCGTCGACTCGACGAACATCTTGGCACCGGTATAGCTACCGCCCATGAAGAAATTATCGCCGGCGCCCAAGATGCCGCGAACGAGCACTGTATCCTTGTTCCAGCCGTGCACGACGACAGTGCCGACCATGTTGGCGACACGGAGCGCGCCCTCGAGACCGAGCGGCAGCTTTCGCTCAATCTTTTTCTGGCCAGCGAGTGGTGATGCGCAGCAGGTCATCGCCACCGCGAACATCACGCGCCGCAGCAGCCTGCTCATGCCAGCATCAGCTGCCACGCGTCATCTCCGTGGTGCGCCGCAGCAGATCGACTTTCTGTCGATAGCTCGCCGACAGCATCTCGACCAGCATCTTGTTGGCCGGATCTCGGGCGAGCGCGTTGCGCGCTTCGAGGATTGCTTCGTCAATCGTTCTCAGGCTCGCTTTTAGCTGCGCTACGGTCTCGGGCGCGAGCGCACTCTCTTGCTGATCCAGCAGGTCCTGGAGTATCGCAGCGGTGCGAAGGTAGTTGTTCTCCTCCACCGTGAATGCCGCGAGCGTCGCCGGCGTGGAGTCACCTGTCGTCGCAGCTACTACGGCGGCCGTTGGGCCCTGGACTCGAAGGTAGTAATAAGTCGCGCCGGATGAGAGAACGGCCGCGATCACCGCCGCAGCCGCGATCGCGTAAGGACGCTGCCACGGCCGCGCGCGCGGAATGGTCTGGCCATCACGGAGCGCTGCAACATCATTGGAGATCGCCGTACGAATATGGGACCAGGCTTCGGCCGGTGGCTTGACTTCCCTCGGCAGCTCCGCCGCGCGGGCAAGCACCTTCTTGAGATCCTCCACTTCGGCGCTGCATATCTCGCATCCAGCGATGTGCTCGGCCACCGGCGCGCGAGCTTCTTCCGACAGCTCGCCCGTCACGTAGTCGTCGAGAAAATGTTTGATCACGTCGTGTGTCATGTCAGTCTCCATTCCGTTACTGCAGCCGATCGCGGAGCAGCCTGCGCGCACGGTGCAACTGCGCCTTCACCGTCCCCACCGAGACGCTCAAACGCTCGGCGATTTCCTGGTGTTGATAGCCTTCCACGTCGTGGAGCACGAACGCTATTCGCGCTCCTTTGGGAAGGGATGCGATCGCTTCCTCCATCTCCATTTTTGTGTCCACGCCACTCGATCCTGCTGCGCCCGCCAGCCGGGAAGTATCCTCCATCGTCAGCACACGCGCACTTCGTCTCTTGGCACCCCGTGCGTTCTCCAGCATCGTGTTCACCGCAAGTCGATGAAGCCACGAGTAGAACGCCGAGTCGCCGCGAAAGGTCCCGAGCCGGCGCCAGGCTTTGATGAACACGTCCTGCATCAGCTCGGTGGCTTCGTTCGCATCGCCAGCCTTGAGGCGAAGACACAACGCGTAGATGCGCGCTGAATGCTCGCGGTAGAGGACCTCAAACGCATCAACATCGCCGGATTGGGCGCGCGCGATGTATTCGAGAGCTCGAGCTTTGTCTTCTCCAGCAGTTGGGGGACCAGCCAGGTCTGATACCACCGCGCTCGTCTTCATCTCAGGGCGATCCTAAGATGCCAGTCGGCGCTCCAGGGTTGAAACCCCGAAGCGCCGAATTTGCGTATCATCAACTGAGTCGCCTCAGCGTTGTGGCTAACAGCCGTCAGCCCCGCTCACTCGGTATCGCCCCCGAGGTCGAACCGCCCTTTTGTGAGTCCTATTATTCGGTCGAGTGCGGCCTTGATCTCCGGCTGTAAATCGCGTCGCGCGATCAGACGCTCGGCCTCGCTGCGAATGGAATCGAGCGCCTGCATGAAGTTCCCCTGCTTGATCTTCCCGGTGTCGTCAGCCATCAGAGTCTCCGTCCCTTTCAGTGTTCACGCCTTGGCAAGCTGCGGGTGTCTGGCCGCAGGTAATTGCGGAGTAGCTCGCCGCTCGCCGACCTGCTGGCGCCACATCGCGTAATAGAGTCCCGTTCGTTCGAGCAGATCCTCGTGCTGGCCGGCTTCGACGATTTTTCCACGCTCGAGAACATAGATCCTGTCGGCGTGCATCACAGTCGAGAGCCGGTGTGCGATCAGAATGGTGATGACGGCGCGTGACGTCGCCACATCTCGCATGGTACGGCTGATCTCTTCCTCGGTCAGCGAGTCGAGCGATGACGTCGCTTCGTCGAACACCAGAAGATGTGGATTGCGAAGGAGTGCGCGGGCGATGGACAGACGCTGCTTCTCGCCCCCCGACACTTTCACGCCGCCTTCACCGATCACGGTATCGAGTCCCTTGTCCGCTCTGGCGAGAAGTGTGTTCGCCGCCGCCTTGTGCAGCACGTCCAGACACTGAGCATCACTCGCGTGCGGATTCACGAAGAGGAGGTTTTCGCGGATAGTGCCCGAGAAGAGCTGCGCATCCTGCGTTACCAGACCGATGCGCTCGCGTAGTCTGTCGAGATCAACAGTGTCGCTGGCTATTCCGTTGTAGAGTATTCGCCCTGATCGGGGTGGATAAAGTCCGACCAGCAGCTTCACGAGGGTCGTCTTACCGGCGCCCGATGGCCCGACGAACGCGATTGTCTCGCCGCGATTCACCGTGAATGAGATGTCTGTAAGAGCTGGTGAGCTGGCTGTCTGGTGCATGAATCCGACATTCTCGAACTCGAGATCCTCGATTGCCGCCAACGGAACCGGATTGAGCGGTTTGGGATCCTTCGGAGTCTCGAGAATCTTCCTGAAGTTGCCGAGGGATACTTCGGTCTCCCGGTAAACATTGATGATGTTGCCCAGCTCCTGCATCGGACCGAAGATGAAGAAGGAGTAGAAAAGCAAAGAAAAGAACTGACCGACGGTAATTTTCTGCGTGAAAATCAGGTAGAGCATCATGAACAGAATGCAGGTGCGAAGAAGATTCACCGATGTGCCCTGGATGAAGCTGAGGCTGCGGATGTACTTCACCTTCTTCAACTCGAGCTTGAGGATCTTGTCAGTGGTTGCGTTGAGACGCACGACTTCCTGATCGGCGAGACCGAGGCTCTTCACCAGCTCGATGTTGCGTAGCGACTCCGTCGTAGAGCCCGCCAGTGCCGTCGTCTCCGCAACGATGACTTTCTGGATGCTTTTGACGCGGCCGCTCAGCGTCCAGCTGAGCGTCCCCAGCAGTGGTACTGTTGCCAGGAACGCGGGGACGATCAGCCAGTGAACATGCAGCGCGTAGATCACCACGAACACGACCCCGACCAGCGTGGTGAAAATCAAATTGATCGAGAGTGAAATGAACTTCTCGACATCGGACCGAACCTTCTGGAGCTTGCCGAGGGTTTCGCCGCTGCGCTGGTCCTCGAAGACGGAATACGGAAGCTCGAGCGAGTGACGGATTCCGTCGGAGTACATCTCCGCTCCGACGCGCTGCACTATGACGTTGACGAAATAATCCTGGAAATTCTTGGCCACTCGCGACACGAACGCGACGCCCATTGCCATGAGGAGCAGCTTGCCAGCGCCTTTGATGAACTGTGCCGTCTGGTATTCACGGAATCGCGTGGCATAGTCATCGATGACATGTCGGAAGATCAACGGATCCAGGAGTGAAAAGACCTGGTTTGTCGCGGCGAGGACGAGCGCGAGAAGAATCAGCCGCTGATATTTGCGAAGATAGGAGTTGAGTAAGGACACCCCGGGATTCTATCGGGGTGCAGTCAGCGTTGCAAATATCTCAGGGAATGAGACGCGGCTTCTTGCGGCGGTTGAACGTCTGCACGAAGCGTCTCGGCCTTGTACGCAAAGTTGCCAGCGCCTTCTCCGCGTTCTTTCTCCACTGCGCGCCGGTGATCATCGTGCAGAACCGCTCGTAGTCGAGTTGTCCCTCGTGCGGCGCGCGCGTGAACAGATATCGCGGCGCTGGGCGGAAGCGCTCGATATCGATCGGAAAGCGCTCGAGTACCTGCTGCTGCGACGCGAATTCTTCGTACATCCGCTTTTTGAGCGCTTTCTCCGCTTCCGTGAGCTGGATGGTACGCTCGTCGGTACCGATGAACGGGAGAAAGCTGAAGACTCGCCGCACTCCACTGAAGTTGTGATACGATGTGAGCTCCAGGACGATCGGCGCGGGCGCGTTATCCCGGCGCAGAATTCCGCAAGCGAGGTGCACCGCGAACGCGGTCGCATCGTGATCGGAGTGACCACCCTCGTACGGGTGGGTCAGGACGATATCCGGTTTGACCTCGTCCATCAGATCGGCGACATCGAATACGAGTTCCAGCAGGTGACTGCTCGCCTCCCCGTCGACATATCCCAGGCCGCGACAACGCTCGGGTGTTATGCCCGCGTGCGCCAAGGCGTTGGCGACTTCGCGCCGCCGTGCTCGCGCGTATTCCTCGCGGGTTTGGAAGCCTTTCATCAGGGCGTATCGATCGTCGCGCGGAGCACCGTCAGTCACGTGCGCGACAACTGCGTCGGGGAGACCGGATAGCAGGCCACCAGCTCCGATCGCTTCGTCGTCGGGGTGCGCAACCACTACCAGGGTCGTGGGGAGGGTCTTTGGCAGAGACGCGCGATTGTCGATCCGGTTGAGAACTTCGCTTGTTATTTCCGATGGCGGCCGCCAGCGAGCGTCCTTGTCCGGTAGGATGAGCACGCTCGGCATTTGAACGAGCGAAGGCGCCTTGATGGGTTGGTCGTGAGCGAGCTCGGATACGATCTGGAGCTCTTTTTCCCTTTCGGCGCCAACTGGCTTTGGAAGTGGCTTCCCCGACTCTGACACTTCGGAGGTAATCAGCGAGTCGAGTCGCAGGTGCGACTTGTCTGACTGGGATTTCACTCGCTCTTCGCCTCCATCGCCTTACCCGTCTGCTTCTGCAACTTTGAACGTCCTGATTTTTCCCGGATCACGCCCGCCCGCCAAGCTGTCGGGTGGATTACAAACGGGGCTGAGCCTCTACGAATGGGCAATTCACATGCCTGTTATTGCTGGGGTTGGGCATTTTTTGGCGTTGCCCGGCAACGACTTACAGGCCGAATTGTCTGAGGTGGTGGTCAGTATGCCTATACCCAAGTACTCCCCAGGCCGTTCCCGACAGCTTTCCCAACGCGGGATGCTCGGGCCAGTTGGTGCGCGGTTGCTTGCCCTTCGCCACCGCCCGCTCGATGAGCTCTCTCACATCACGCACGTCTTCGGTCCACGGACCCGGATCATTTTTGATCAATTCCGGAGCAGTGGGAAGGTTCGGCGGCAGTGGCGCCAGATAGACGAGGACCTGCTTCACTACCGGAAATCGGAACGGTGTGTTTTTCGATTCAACTTTCAGATCGCCGACTGCCATCCGGAACCAGTCAGCCATGTGCGCCACCACCTGCGGCGCGGTCATGCGACCCCATGTCGGCTTCATGTTGGGCGTGAGCTTGTTGAACCTGCTCACAAGATCGCGCCTGTCGACGTCATTCCACAGCGACTTCATTGCCCAGTATCCCTCTCGAAAACGGTCACCGTCTGTTCACCGTCGCTACTGAATGATTTTCCGTTCTTCGCGATTGACGCTCAGCGTAAAGACATCGGGCCGGGCGTAGTGTCCGGCGACGTCCAGCTGGGAACGAGGACCGGTTAGCGTCGCGGGATCGACGTCGGCGTAGAGAATGATTTCCTCCTCGCGCACCGGCCCGGCTGCGATTTTCCCATCGGGATCGACGATCATGCTTTCGCCGGGATTGATCCACTCGCCCGAGCCGGTGAAGTACGTCTCCAGACCGAGTCGCGACGGAAGGTCAGATTTGCGGATCGCCGTCGCGCAGCCGATTACCCACGCTCTTCCTTCTTTGGCAATGTGGCGCAGACTGGAAAGCCAGGGCTCACCATTGTCCCACGTGGGAGCGACGTATAGCTGCACCCCAGCCGCGTACAGGGAGTATCTGGCAAGCGGCATGTAGTTCTCCCAGCAGATAAGACCACCCAACCGTCCTATCGGCAGATCGAAAGTATCGAGTGTGCTGCCGTCGCCCTGGCCGTAGATCAACCTTTCGCCTCCCGTCGGAACGAGCTTTCGGTGTTTCCCGAGAATCGTTCCCTTATCCGAGATATAGACCAGCGAATTGTAGAGCGTCGTGCCGCTTGCTTCCGAATTGCATTCGTTCACGCCCATCACGACAGTGGTGGCATGCTCCCGCGCTGCATCGCACAGCTTCGTGACCGACTCGCTCGGAATCGTCACCGAGTTCGCCAGAAGCTCCGCGTAGAGCTTGCGTAGAGTCTTCGATTCCCCAGCTGGAATCCTCCAGCACCAGAGCGGATATCCGGGCAAAAAGCATTCAGGGAAGACCACGAGCTTCGCACCATTGCTCGCGGCTTCCCCGATCAGACTGCACGCCTTCTCAACGGTTGCATCAAGGTCCAGCAGTACAGGCGCTGCCTGCACCGCCGCAACTTTGAATGAGCCGGATCTCACTTCATCAGCTCGACGGGACGGCCGATCGTCCATGGTATCTTCGCGGCGTCGAGTCCGGCATTGAGTGCGGGGATTTTCTGCTGCAGGAGCGTGTTGATCCTTCCGACCTCGCGCTGCAAATCGGATGTCGCCAACGTCAGCGTGGATCTCTGCAACTCCGTCGGCTGCGATGTGACATTCCCGATCTGTTCGGCTACGTCGTTGACTCGCTCCTGTACCGATGGTTCCTCGGTTTTCTTGTCGTCGCTGGCTGCCTCCGATTCCGGATCTCCGCGCAGCTTCTTGAGGATATCCGTGAGCTCGCGATCGATCGCATCGGATTGTTTGGAGACGGTATCTGGAGCGGTGTTGTTTTTGAGCGCCGTCTTCACATCCGTGATTTCGTCCTTGAGTTGCTCTGCCGTCCGCACCGCGGCCTGTACCGTCGCCTGAAGATGCCCGGTACTTACCCGCATGTCGTACAGCGATCGATAGTCGGCCTCGGTCATCGGCACCAGTGGATCGGATCGAACTTCGATTGGGGTCTCACGAACTATGGGTGAGCCCGAACCTGTCTTGACGGTGAGGCGGGCAGTGTAGCGCCCGGGAAGGACGAACGGGCCCGATGGATCGCGCTGTCGGAATTGCGGCTCTCCAACCTGATTGGCTGGGCGGCGAATGGTGTAGGGCGGCGCGTTTCTCAGGTCCCAGGTGACTCGATGCATTCCACGTTTCTTGTTTGCCGTCAGATCGCGGACGCGTGCTCCAGTCGCGTCGTAAATGCCGAGCGTCACATCTCCACCCTTTGCCAGCGAATCGCGCAGGAAATAAGTGATGATTGCTCCGAACGCGGGGTTCGGCGCGGAGTATTCGCGATCGCCCAGAGCGCCGGCGCCTCTGATGCCTCCGGGAATGGAGCTATTCGGATTGTACTCCGTCGCTGATTTCACAGGAAAAAGATACGAGCCGCTCGCGTTCGCCTCGGCTAGTTTTTCCAGCGGAGTGATGTCGTCGATGATGTAGATCCCGCGGCCGTGCGTTCCGATTACCAGATCGTTCTCGCGTGGATGCACAACGATGTCGTGCACGGCGACGGTCGGAATGTTGTATTTGAGCTGCGTCCAAGACCGACCGGCGTCAGGCGAATAGAACGCCCCGAATTCTGTTCCGGCGAAGAGAAGATTCTGATTGCGAGTGTGTTCACGCACCACCTGCACCGAGCCGTTCGTCGGGAGATTGCCCGTGATGGACGTCCAGTGCGCGCCGTAGTCGCTACTCCTCACTATATAAGGCTTGAAGTCATTGTTGCGATGATTGTCGAGCGTGGCGTAGACGGTTCCCTCATTGAATCTCGAGGCTACCACTCTGCTGACGTACGTCTCGTCGGGGACGCCAGGGAATTTCGAGTACTTCGTCCATGTTGCTCCGCCGTCGCGTGAAACGGACACGAGGCCGTCGTCAGTACCGACGTAGAGGAGCCCCTGCTTGAGTGGCGACTCGTCGATCGTGCTGATGTTCCCGTAGTCCGCAGTTCCCTGGTGGCGAGCGATCGCATCGCGCGGCCAGATCTTGCCCATCACGGGGAGGCTGTCGCGGTTGCGTTGCCTCGTCAGGTCGGGGCCGAGTCGAGTCCACGCGTCACCACGACTGGTGCTCTTGAACAGATAATTGGCGCCAAAGTAGATCGTGTTGTGATCGTACGCGGAGATGAGCATGGGCGAGCTCCAGTTCCACCGATACGGGCGCGCGCCAAATTCGGGAAGCGGCTTGATGGTCTTCTGCTCACCGGTCCGCACATCGTAACGCACGATGTCCCCACCCTGTGATTCGCCGTAGACAGTGTTGGGATCGGTTGGATCGATCTGCGCGTAAAACCCATCGCCGCCCGTCGTGCGGATCCAATCGGCGTTGGTGATGCCCTGACGATTTCTCGTCTGGCTCGGTCCACCCCAGCTGCTGTTGTCCTGCAATCCACCATAGACGTAGTAGAATGGCTGGCGCATGTCGGTAGCAATCGCGTAGTACTGTGAGATCGGGAGATTGGGAACGAAGTCAACTGTGCGTCCGCGATCCCGGCTGATGTACACGCCGCCGTCGCAGCCGATGATCAGGTGGTCGGGATCAGTCGGATCGATCCACATCGCGTGGTGATCGGAGTGCGCTGAGCCCGCGGTGTTGCGGAAAGTCCGGCCACCGTCCGTAGAAACCTGCAGCGGCACGCCCATGAAGTAGACGCGATCTGGATTGGTTGGATCGACGCGGATCTGTCCCATATACCATGGATATGAGAACCCGTTGCCCATTCTCTGCCAGCTGGCGCCGTAATCATCGGACCGATACACGCTTCCTTCAGTATTTCCTGTAGCCGCGCCATTGCCTGTGACCTTCGTTTCTATAGTGGCGTAAACGACGTTGGGACTCGACCTGCTCACGTCGAGGCCGATGCGTCCGACATCAACATTGGGCAGACCTTCAGTCAGTTTCGTCCAGGAATTCCCGCTGTCGATGCTTTTCCAGATCCCGCTGCCGGGTCCGCCGCCGACGTAGGTATACGGCCGGCGCTCGCGCTGAAACGACGCGGCGTAGATGACATCGGGGTTGACTGGATCGAAGATGACGTCCGTGAATCCGGTGTGCGTGTCGATATTCTTGACGTTCTTCCACGTGTGCCCGCCGTCGGTTGTCTTGAACAGGCCGCGGTCGCCGCCCGCCCCCCACAATGGTCCCGCGGCAGCCACGAATACGATTTCAGGATTGGTGGGGTGTACGATCACTCGACCGATATGCTCGGACTTGCGAAGACCCATGTTCGTCCAGGTCTTGCCGCCATTTTCCGACTTATAAACGCCGTCTCCCCACGACGAGCTGCGCTGATTGTTGGCCTCACCGGTTCCCACCCAGAGGATGTCGGGGTTGCTGGGTGCGACAGCGATGTCTCCGATCGACGCCGAGCCCTGATGATCGAAAATGGGCTCCCACGTTGTGCCGCCGTTCACGGTTTTCCAGACACCGCCGGACGCCGACGCGACGTAGAACAATTCACCGAGGCGCTCACCTATCTGCGACCGAGGTCCCTCGGGCACGGCGAAATCGACCACGCGTCCGCTCGTGACGGCAGGACCGATCGAGCGCCAGGGAAGCTCGGCTAGTCGCGCCGAGTCGGCGTTGAATGCTACAGGGGTGGTTTTCGCAGTTGGAGTGGCCTGAGCGAAAACAGTGGTGGCTACAGGCGTAAGCAGAGCGATCGCGAGAACGGATCGCGAGAGACAGGAGGGCATCGTGTCGTGTGGTGAGGAGACCCCGATAATCTCATTCACCGCCCACCCTTTTGCCAACCGTGCGGACTATAGTCCCGAGGGAGAGCTCCGGTCGGCGACATCGACGTCGATATTGATGGCGGCGCCGTTCCAGGTTTGAGTGACCTCGAATACACCCTGCCAGACATTGGCGAAAGCGAAACCGACCTGCGTGGGCGGGACGTCGAGCGTAAATGCACCGGAACCGGCGAGCCAGAACGCAGCGCTGCCCCCTGCGTTCATATCCAGATACGCCTGGCGCACGCCGTCGTAGATGGCCTGAGCGTTCGCCTTGTGCACGTAAATCCCCGGACGGAACCGACCATCTGCCAGCACCTGCTGGACCCACGCCCGATAGTACGAGTGCATCGACGCGGGAATCATGTCCATGTGCTCGATGTCGAGAAAGACCACGGTGCCCGCGGGAAAACCTTCTGCCGCCGTTCGAGTCACTGCATCAACAGCGTCGGCGGATCCCTGTTCAGTGGTTAGCAGAGTCCGAGAGCAAGTCACCGCGGCTGCCTGAATTTCCGCTCGAGTTGCCGGCACCATTATGCCGGCGCGGGCGGGAATCGGCCCCGTGGCCTCAAGAAGCGATTGTCGGGATTGCTCCGCCATCAAAGCGACGCCGTCGAACGTCTGTTGTCCGACGTAGAGCACGGCAAGCCCCCACCCCATCGACGTGAGCTGCACCCGCTTTCCCATCCATGATGCGTCGCGATGACAAGGCGCCTGGAGGTAATATCCGACCCACTCGTACGGCGAGTTGGGTGCGAGCCACGCTGCCATCGCGGCGTCACCTGGATAGATGCTGGTGTCAAAACCCGGATGCCCTGCTCTGGTGCTCGATGGATTCGGGCCGGTGCTGTCTCGGCACGCGACCAGGCCAACTGCGGTAAGTGCGATGCACAGCAACCGCGTCGCTTGCTTCGCCATGTTCTTGTTTCTACTCTCAGTCATGCGTCGACCGTGTCTTACACCGTTGCTGATCATTCTTGCCTTAGCCCCGAATCACGTCGGGGCCCAACTGGACTCGACCACGCACATTTCACGCGCGTGGCTCGCGCCTATTGCCGTTGCAGTCGCGGGTGTGTCCGATTCAGAAGTGCGCGAGTGGGCAGGCAGGCAGCACAACCCTTCCCTCGATAGAGTAGCGCGAACGGTTAATCGACTAGGCACTGCGCGTGTCCTCGTGCCGGCGATGGGACTGACGTTTTTGTCTGCTCGACTGACTGGGAATACTGAGCTTTCGGGCGGAACGATCAAGACTGCGGCAGCTTACGTGATGTCCGACATGTTCGAATCGGTGCTCAAACCGATTGTCGGTCGTGAGAGACCTCACGTTGAAGGGAACGCGCGGCGGTTTCGGCCATTCACCGCAAACGGTGATTGGCATTCATTACCGTCGGCGCACATGGCACACATTACTTCGATCGTCGAGGCTATCGCCGAACAGACTCATTCGCGCACGCTCGAGCTCGCGGGTAGCACACTCGTCGGAATCGTTGGTTGGGATCGCGTCTACGAGGATCAGCATTGGACCAGCGATGTCGCCACCACGATAGTGCTGACTACCATGGTGAGTAGCGCAACCATTAAGTGGCTTGATTCCCACTGGCGACCTCGTGACCGTAATCGCGCTCCCTAGATCGGATCCACCAGGCCCGCGAGCAAAGTTTCCGGGACAGATGATGCTCGAGTTCGCGCGTCGCCGACTTCCCTTCATGGTCGAGTCTGCCGGGAAATACGGCGACGTCGTTCTGTTCAAGGTCGGGAACGAGCGGATCTATCTCTTCAGCCATCCCGATCTGATTCGCGACGTACTTGTCACCAATCAAAGGAATTTCACCAAGAGCCGTGCACTGGAGCGGGCGAAGCGCGTTCTGGGTGAAGGACTGCTTACCAGTGAAGGCGAATTTCATCTCCGACAGCGACGACTTGCGCAGCCGGCATTTCACCGGGACCGCGTTGCGAGTTACGGGCGTTCGATGGTGGAATACGCCGACCGTACCCGCTCGCGGTGGAAAGACCAAGCTTCAGTTGATGTGCACGAGGAGATGATGAAGCTGACGCTCGCCATCGTTGCCAGGACCTTGTTCGGCGCCG
The DNA here is from genome assembly GCA_046262755.1 of Gemmatimonadaceae bacterium. Taxonomy (GTDB): domain Bacteria; phylum Gemmatimonadota; class Gemmatimonadetes; order Gemmatimonadales; family Gemmatimonadaceae; genus UBA4720. Next base: position 16,773 of record JBHEME010000001.1, read on the forward strand.
ACGTCGAGCAAGAAGCAAGCGAAATCGGAGCCGCGCTCACAACGACGTTCGCGGCCTTCAACCTCGGCATCCTGCCTTTCAGCGAGATATTGGAGAGGCTACCGCTTCCCTACATGATGCGATTCGAGGCTGCACGATCGCGCCTCGATGCGACCATTTACCGCATCATCGAAGAGCGGCGCGCATCGGGAGTCGACAGGGGAGACCTGCTCTCGATGCTATTGATGGCTCAGGACAGCGAAGGCGATGGCGGTACGATGACGAATGTTCAGTTGCGCGATGAGGCGATGACGATCTTTCTCGCTGGACACGAGACGACGGCGAACGCACTCACCTGGACGTGGTATCTGTTGTCTCAGGATCCGGAAGTTGAAAACCGTTTTCATCGGGAAGTTGATGCGTTGGGCAATCGTTTGCCCGGACCTGAAGATCTCCCGTCACTCCCCTACACACGAATGATTCTCGCCGAATCGATGCGCCTCTATCCGCCGGCCTGGGCGATTGGAAGACGCGCAATTGACCGTTACGAAGCGGGCGGATATGTGATTCCGGCGCGATCGATGGTACTCATGTCGCAGTACATCACTCACCGCGATTCGAGATTTTATCGCGACCCCGAGCGATTCGATCCTGATCGGTGGCGGCCGGAAGCTATCGCGGGGCGTCCAAAGTTTTCCTACTTCCCTTTTGGGGGCGGCAGCCGAATCTGCATCGGGGAGCAGTTCGCCTGGATGCAAGGAATTCTCGTGCTAGCCACACTCGGTCAAAGCTGGCGCGCCCGCTACCTCGGCGCCGCTCCGCCCCAGCTGAATCCGATGATAACTCTCCGCCCAAAGGGTGGACTCAGGATGTTGATCGAGCGCCGCTAACCTGCTCTCTCATCCCTTTATTTTGGCGAAGGAAGAGTCACGAGCACTGAGGTCGCGACCAAAACGAGGAAAGCGAAGGTCAGCTCCATCGTCGATGATTTCCTGATAGCGTGCTCGCTCCCACTCTCACCCAGCGAAGGCCGGACGCGCTTCCAGTTCCACGCTCCCAGGGAAGCGACCACGAGAACCAAAACCAGCTTTACCATGAGGCTTATGCCATAGCTGCTCGTCCACAGCGCCGAGATGCGCTTCAGATGCAGCCAGGCTGTTGTTGCTCCGGTCAGCACGACGACAGTCGCGGCCGTCAATGCCAATGGCGAAAACGAGTTGACGAGATCGGCGATGAGCCGTGCCCGCTCCGTCCCCGGAGCAATTCGTGACATCGATCCCCGGATTCCGACGATGGTGAGAACGAGAAGAGTGCCCAGCCAAGTCGACGCCGCGAGAATGTGAACGGCGTTCACTTTGCCAGCGAGCTTGCCCGTGTACAGCGGTTGGAGAACCGTAAAGAGTACGGCAACAGCCGCAATAGCCCATCCCAAAGACGGTCGCTTTCGAACGAGAAGGAATCCTCCCAGCGCAATCGCGAGAGTTGTCCCCTTGAAATACAGACGACTGGGGTTGCGCGGAAAGCTTTCAGCGATGGTCTTGCCGTGAACCAGCCCGTTGAGGATAGGGCTTCCCAAGGCGACGAGAGCCAGAAGCAAAATTCCAATTATTCCCAGCGCCGCGGCGTTATCAGCGCGAAGAATCGCCCGCGCGTCGTCCGACACACCGCGCAGGCGCCTCACCAGTCCGTAGCGAAATCCGACAGCGCCGATCGCCAGGAAATCTCCGACGAATTCGACGAAGTGTGTGACCGCCTCGAGCCCGGAAAAACCGGGTGGCGGCCCTCCAGGCACTCTTGGTCCAGTCGGTCCCGATGATGTACCAGCCTGCGCCACTGCGTCCCGCACCACCAAAGCTAACTCGTGGAGAAGAATCATTACTTGCTCAACGACCTTCTCTTCCTAACAGGGAAGAAGCGTAATGCGAGACCAGGTCAGCTGGACCGTCATAAATCTCCACAGCGCCTTTGAGGTCGTTGTCTTTCCAGCCGCCCGATCGAAATGCAATTACACGTACCCCGGCTTTCTTGGCGGCCTCTATGTCGTAGGGTGTATCGCCAATCATTACGAGTTTTTCAGCGGGAAATCCGCTTTCTTCGATCGCGGCCTGGACAATGTCCGGGTCGGGCTTCGACCGTTTTGCATCGCTGGCCGTCGCTTTTTCTTCCATGAGGTCCGCGACATCAGCGGCTCGTAAGAGTCCTTTGAGCTCCTCGTCCTTGGCCGATGTTGCGACCATAGGTTTGAGTCTCTCCTCACGGACACGTTCTACAAGCGCCCGCGCGCCGGGAAACGGGCGCAGGCGGGGGAGATACTTCTCCCGGAACATCGCCGAGCGGCGCTTGGTCAGCTTTTTTCCCTCTTTGCTGTCGTGTCTTATGCCGGCAGCCTTGGGAAGGAGCTTGTCGCCACCCATGCCGATCAGTGGGCGAACGACGTCAAACGGCACGCTGTAGCCAGCTTCCGCGAACGTGTCCACCCAGGACTGTGCGTGCGCGTCGTTGCTGTCTACGAGCGTGCCGTCAACGTCGAAAATTACGCCTTTGACCAACCGCTTACTTCAGGTTCTTCTGAATCGACTCGGCTTTGGTTAGATGCGCCTGTATGAGGGGCGCGGCTTTCTGGATCAGGTTCTTGAGCTCGGTGTTCTGCGCCTGGTTCATCGCCTTGGTGGCAGTCTCGAGAACCTTCTTGTGCATATCCACTTCGCCGTCGATGTAAGCCTTGTCGAAATCCTTACCCTTCGCAGTCGAGTTCAGGTTGTCCATATTCTTCTGCGAATCCGCCGAGAGATTGTTGTCGTCAGATGGCGGGGCGGGCGTAACGTTCAGCTTCTTGGCCAGCGTCTGTCCCTGGGCCCGCAGGTTGTGGTGATCGCGCATCATTTGCTTCCCGAAATCACGAACCGCGGAGCTCGTGCCTTTTGTGGCCGCGATGGAACCGGCGGCGCTGTCACCCATGTTGGCTTGGTCAAGAATTGCGACGATGTTCGCATCGCTCCAGGCACCTGAAGTCCCCGTCGAGGCTGCACCCGAGGTGTCCATTGCGGCGGTGCTCGAAGCCGCCGTCGTATCAGCCGCGTTGTTGTCCTTCTTGCTGCATGCGGCCAGTGCAAACGCGGCGATAGCTAGCACTGCCAGCTTGGAATTAGATGCGTTCACCAACATTGCTCCTCCTAAAGGTCGAGAAAAAACCGCTCCTGTACGAAGCGGCCTCCTGATTTGTCGCCATTTAAAGCAAGAAGCGTACGAAGCAATGTGTTTTATGCCCGTGACGCACTCATTACAGAGGGCTGACGCGCATCGAACACGTTGTTCTCCCGAAATCGGGAGAACCCTGCCTTCACGTCGAGCGCCAGCGAGCGGAATCTGTCCGCCGTGCTCACTGGGACGTGTACGGTTGTGAACAGAATTACTGCGAAGAGGTCGCCAATCGGCAGCATCCCACCGATTCCAAGCACCGAGCTAATTCCGTAGCGCACCACAAACTCTTGCTGTGCGGGGATATAGGGGCTGTCCAACGCGTGCTCTACGTGAAAGACTCCATGTTGTTTCCCTGCCAGTTCCTTGACGACATCAGGAGAGGGTTGCAGAACATTGCTGAGCTCCAGCCCCAATTCCTTGATCAGTTGAGAAATCATCGGAGCCTTTTGAACGATCTCTGGACTGGGAAGTGGGATGGTCCGGTGCCCCTGCGATAGAAATCGCGAGTTCCACGCAACGTTTTGACCCGAAGTCGCCATCAGAGTGAGGCATTTCATCGTCGAGCGCGGCTTTTCCTCACCAAGAGTTCGTCGAGCGAACTGTTGAAGATCGGGCTCGAGGGCGCCGTAGGGATGCGTCTTGTAGCATCTCACCAGTGCGGACGCGCGGTCGCCGTTGGGCTCCCGCATTTCGTCGTAGAAAAAGTGACACACATGTTGCGCGGCCTCTTCCAACGTTGATCCGGATTTCGCCACCTCGCGCAGCTGCAAGCTGCACTTCAACATTGCTCCCAGGTCGAACCTGGTTATGTCGTAAGTCATAGTCTTCCCACTCGTGTCCGGGTTCCCCGGTGGTAGCTCATTCCTCGTCCTATATTACCGATAGTCCGCCCAAACTCTTCGCGAATACTTTCAGCATGCAGCTACGTGTCTTTCCGGTTGTTGCTCTCATAGCAATAGCTTGCGCCGCCAGTGCTCAACGCACTGACACCACGAGAATTCTACTCCAGCCCGTCCACGCCGATACAGCCGTACTTCGGCACAGGCTTGACTCGATCGCCGATGCGCACCACGGAGTGGTTGGCTACAGCGTTATCGACCTGGAGTCAGGCGCTCGACTCAGCCGACGTGGAGACGAGACCTTCCCGACCGCAAGCCTGATAAAGGTGGCAATTCTCGTGACAGTCTACGATCTGGTCGCCAAGGGTCAGCTCTCGCTGGATGACCCCCTGACGGTACTGCGAATCGACCAGGTCCCTGGAACCGGCGTGATACAGTACCTCCACAACGGCACGATTCTCACCATCCGGGACGCTGCCTGGCTGATGGGTACTATAAGTGACAATACAGCCACCAACCTTTTGCTGGACCGAATCATCATTCGGAGGGTGTGGGCGAAGATGGATTCGCTTGGACTGCAGCATACCCGCGTCCACTCCAAAAGCTTTCTGCGCAATTCAAGCGTAGCGATGGACAGCTCGGTGAAATACGGCCTCGGCGTCACGACACCCAACGAGATGGCCCACCTCTTCGAGCTTCTCGCACAGGGTAAGGCCGTAAACCCAGCCTCCGATTCTGCGATGCTCGACATCCTCGAGCACAACGTCATGGACGCGATGCTCCAACGATACGCCGGCGGCGCACGCGCTGCACACAAGGACGGCGAGACCGATGCCGTGCGCACCGAGTGCACGCTGTGGTACCTGCGCAATCGGGTGATCGCCTGCGTGATGACCAAGGAGAACAAGGATCAGCGCTGGATTATCGACAACGAGCCACAGCTGACGCTTGCCAACATGGGTCTTGCGATAATCAATGCTTTTGGCGGAGTGCCGCCGGCTACTCCTTCGCAGTAACTATTCGCGCCGGGCGGGCTCGCGCGTGACATCGTTGGGATCCAGAACAGACCTGTTGCGCGTTACCGACTCCGGGTTGTACTGCGAGGCGGGCGACTTCCACATCGACCCATGGCTTCCCGTCGATCGCGCCCTCATCACCCACGCGCATGGCGATCACGCGCGTTGGGGTAGTCGCGCTTATCTGTCGAGCGCCGAAGGAGAACGTGTGCTGCGCACGCGCCTCGGTCCTTCGGCAAACATCTCAACCGTTCCATACGGCACGCGCACGACCATGAATGGTGTGCATGTCTCGTTTCACCCGGCCGGCCATATTCTCGGCTCGGCGCAAATCCGCGTTGAGCGAGATGGTGAGATCTGGGTTGTGTCTGGAGACTACAAGACGCAGCCGGATCCAACCTGCGCGGCGTTCGAGCCGGTACGTTGTCACACCTTCGTCACCGAGTCGACGTTCGGGCTCCCGATTTACAGGTGGTCGTCGGATCCGGATCTGTTCCGCGAAATAGCCGAGTGGTGGCGCCAGAATCGAGACGCGGGACGGGCGTCGGTCATCTTCGCTTACGCGCTGGGAAAGGCACAGCGAATTTTGGCCGGCCTCGCACCGTTGGCATTCGGATCGTTCTACACTCACGGTGCAGTCGAGCGATTGAACCGCGATTATCGGGACGGCGGCGTAGCACTTCCTCCAACGACGTACGCGACATCGGTTTCCAAGGGTCACGACTGGGCCGGAGCATTGATCGTGGCACCTCCTTCCGCATCCGGCTCGATGTGGTTGCGGCGTTTCGGAAACGCCTCCACCGCGTTTGCTTCGGGTTGGATGCGCGTTCGCGGAGCTCGGCGCCGACGATCGGTAGATCGTGGCTTCGCGTTATCTGATCACGTCGACTGGCCAGCTCTCCTCGCCACGATCCGCACGACAGGTGCCGAGCGCGTGTTCGTAACTCACGGCTACCGCGAGGCGGTCGTGAAATATCTTCGCGAAGCCGGGCTCGATGCTCATTCCCTCGCCAGCCGCTGGGAAGGTGAGGGCGATGACGATGTCGTGATAGCAGCAGGGGAAGAGATCGTCGAGTGAGAGATTTTGCGCGTCTCTATACCGAAATCGATTCGACGACGCGAACGAACGAGAAAGTCGATGCGATGGCGCGCTATCTCGCCTCATCGCCACCAGGCGATGCAGCCTGGGCCGTCTATTTCCTGAGCGGTGGGCGTCCGAAGCGACTCGTGCCGGTCAGACGTCTGGCCACGTGGGCAATGGAGGAATCCGGTACTCCGGAGTGGTTGTTCGAAGAATCCTACCAGGCAGTCGGCGATCTCGCCGAAACTATCACATTGCTGCTGCCGGCGACGACCGCTTCCAGTGAGGCGGCACTCACCTATTGGGTCGAGGAGAGAGTTCTGCCATTGAGTCGTCTCGCCGAAGAGGATCAGCGGGCGCTCGTCGTCCAGTCATGGCGAGATCTGAGCAGCATCGAGCGGTATGTCTGGAACAAGTTGATCACCGGCAGCTTTCGAGTTGGTGTCTCGCAGTCACTCCTTGTGCGCGCGGTATCCAAGGCGAGCGGAGTACCCGAAGCCACCATTTCGCACCGGGTGGCCGGAGACTGGCGACCGACGGCTGAATCGTATGAGCGGCTGGTAGCGCGGCACACTGAACAGCCATCACACTCCACCCCGTACCCGTTTTTTCTCGCGTATCCACTGGAAGGCGAGATCGAATCGCTGGGGGAGCTGGCGGAGTGGCAGGCAGAATGGAAATGGGATGGAATCCGGGCGCAGCTCATTCGCCGCAAGGGTGAGTCATTTCTCTGGTCACGTGGAGACGAGCTGATCACTGAGCGTTTTCCCGAAGTTGTTTCGGCAGCGGAGTGGCTTCCCGACGGAACTGTCATCGACGGGGAGATTCTTCCCTGGCGAGCTGGCCGACCACTTCCGTTCGCGCAGCTTCAGCGCCGAATCGGCCGAAAGAATCTCTCGGCGAAGCTTCGCGCCGAGATACCGATAGTAATCCTTGCCTATGACCTGCTGGAGATCGAGGGCGAAGATATTCGGGAGCGGCCGTTATCATGGCGCCGCTCCCGCCTTGCGCAGTTGCTTGGCACAACGAATCCCGAGTCCCGGATACTGATTTCACCTGTGATCGAAGCCAGCGAGTGGCGACAACTAGGCGAGGCACGCAGAAAGGCCCGCGAGCTGGGAGCGGAAGGATTGATGCTCAAACGCGGCGATGCGCCATACGGAGTCGGCCGGCGCAAGGGCGGATGGTGGAAGTGGAAGCTCGAGCCGTACACAGTCGACGCAGTGATGGTCTACGCTCAGCCGGGCCACGGACGAAGGGCGCTGTTGCACACCGACTACACCTTTGCGGTGTGGGACGGCGACACTCTCATTCCTTTTGCGAAAGCATATTCCGGACTGACAGATACGGAAATTGGCGAGTTGGATGCTTGGATTCGCCGCAATACACTGGAGAAGTTTGGACCGGTAAGAGCAGTGAAGCCGGAACAGGTCTTTGAGCTCGGGTTCGAGGGAATTCAGGCATCGACACGCCACAAGTCCGGGATTGCTGTTCGCTTTCCGCGCATACTTCGCTGGCGCAAGGACAAGCCCGCTGCTGAAGCCGATACCATGGACTCGCTGCGCGGTATCCTCGAGAGCGCGAGTTGACGGACATCAGTCCCGCCGAGGCGTGGTTCGAGGGCAAGGGCTGGACGCCACTCCAGTTTCAGCGCGATGTGTGGCGGTCCTATTTACAGGGGAAGAGTGGGCTCATTCACGCTGCGACTGGAACCGGGAAAACTCTCGCCGCATGGTGGGGAGCGCTCCTGGAGTACATCGCCGAGGGCAGGCAACAGCAGCGCCACACTACTCAACGGGCGGCTGGGCGAGGCATCCATGAAACTCCACTGCGTGTTCTCTGGATTACACCGCTCCGCGCGCTCGCGGCTGATACCGCTGAAGCGCTGACCCAGCCAATCGAAGATCTCGAACTCTCCTGGACGGTAGAGACACGCACCGGAGATACGTCTTCATCGGCGCGTTCCAGGCAGACAAAACGACTGCCCACGGCTCTTGTTACCACCCCCGAAAGTCTTTCGCTGCTACTGTCACGCGAAGGAGCGTCGGAGCAATTCAGAGATCTCCGGTTGGTAGTGGTCGACGAGTGGCACGAGCTGATGGGCACGAAGAGAGGCGTTCAGACACAGCTGGTTCTCGCCCGTTTGCACGCGATCTGTCCCGACCTTCGTATCTGGGGACTGTCGGCGACGATTGGAAACATCGATGACGCCGCGCGAGCGCTGCTTGGCGTGCGCACTAACCCGTCTCGCACCAGGATCGTGCGTGGAGTGGAATCGAAGGATGTGGTGATCGACTCGCTCATTCCGCCAGTGATCGAGCGATTTCCCTGGGCCGGACACCTGGGAACGCAGTTGATTCCTCAAGTGGTAGCTGCGATTGCAGAGGGAAAAACAGCGATAGTCTTCACCAACACACGATCGCAAACCGAAATCTGGTACCAGGCGATTCTGGCGGCGCGTCCCGAGTGGGCGGGGACGATCGCTTTGCACCACGGCTCCCTGGACCGCAAAAAACGCGAGTGGGTGGAAGATGGTTTGCGAACAGCCACCCTGCGCTGTGTTGTTGCGACATCCAGTCTCGATCTTGGCGTCGACTTCTCACCCGTCGATCGCGTCCTGCAAATCGGCAGTCCCAAGGGAATCGCGCGTCTTCTCCAACGCGCAGGTCGGAGTGGACACCAGCCCGGGGCCGTCAGTCGAGTTACATGTGTCCCCACCAATACGCTGGAACTGATAGAGGTGGCGGCTGCGCGCGATGGAATGTACGCGGGCGCGATCGAGTCGAGGTACCCGATCAAGCGGCCACTCGATGTGTTGGCTCAGCACATCGTAACGGTGGCCGTCGGAGACGGATTCGTTCCAGCGGAGCTGCTTGCCGAAGTGCGGACGACCGACGCTTTTGCGGATTTGCCGGACGATGAGTGGCAATGGGTTCTCGCCTTCGTCAGCAATGGTGGTGACGCGCTTCAGGGTTATCCCGAATACTCAAAAGTCGTGCAGGACGAAAATGGCAAGTGGCGGGTCGTTGACCCCACGATTGCGCGACGGCATCGACAGTCGATTGGAACGATCGTCAGCGACGGACACATCACGGTTCAATATCTCCGCGGCAGCCGACTCGGGACTGTGGAGGAATCTTTTATTGCGCGGCTGAAGCCGGGCGACCGTTTTTTCTTTGCCGGAACTCCGCTGGAATTCATTCGCGTGCGGGACATGGCGGCGTGGGTGCGGCGGGCGCCCACCGTCAAAGGCGCCATTCCCCGCTGGATGGGAAGTCGTCTTCCACTCTCGGGAGAGCTCGCGGCCGCTTTGCGAAACCGATTGGGGGAAGCCGCGCGAGGAATCTTCCGCGACGCCGAGATGGAAGCTCTGCGGCCGATTCTGGAAGTGCAGAAGCGGTGGTCGAAGATTCCCGAGCCGACAGATTTTCTCATCGAGCGGGTGAAGACTCGAGAGGGTTACCACCTCTTTTTCTTTCCATTCGAGGGGAGGCTCGTGCATGAGGGGCTGGCGGCGCTCTTTGCTTACCGGATATCGCGCGTTCGTCCGATTACTTTTTCGATTTCCTCTAACGACTACGGCTTAGAGCTCCTTTCCCCCGACGAGGCGCCACTGGAACAAGCGCTCGAGAGTGGTCTCCTCGATCCGACGAATCTGCTCGCTGACATTCCGGCATCGCTGAATGCAACCGAGATGGCGCGGCGTCAGTTTCGGGAAATCGCTCGAGTTTCCGGATTAGTATTTCCTGGACTGCCGCGGTCGGGCAAGACAGCGCGACAGCTCCAGGCATCTAGCGGACTTTTTTTCGACGTGTTCCGTCGCTACGACGCTGGCAACATGCTGCTCACGCAGGCACACCGCGAAGTTCTGGAGCGACAGCTCGAGCGAACCAGACTTGGATTGACGCTGGAGCGGCTGGCAACAGCACGTGTGATTATCACCCAGCCGAAACGAACTCCGCCGCTGGCGTTTCCACTGCTCGTCGATCGCAACCGCGATCGGGTGTCCTCCGAAAAGCTGACGGATCGCGTACGCAGGATGCAGTTGTCGCTGGAGAAGGCTGCGGGATGACGAACGGCGAAGGCGACACGGTAGTGAAGATACGCGGCGAATCGCTATGGTTGTTGCCGGAACGAGCCGCGTTCTGGGAAAAGCTGAAGTTGCTTCTCGTCGCCGATGCACATTTTGGCAAGGCCGCGACTTTCCGCGCCGCCGGCATTCCGGTACCGGGCGGCACCACCGATAACGCGCTGGACCGCCTCAAAGCGCTCGTCTCGCGCACATCCGCACGGGGTGTCGTCTTCCTCGGCGACTTTCTACACGCGCGCGAGGGGCGCTCCCAGGGAATCGTGGACGGATTGCGCAAATGGAGAGAGGATCATTCCGATTTAGATCTCACTCTGGTACGAGGCAATCATGATCGACACGCGGGGGATCCGCCGGACGAGCTCAACGTCAAATGCGCGAATGGGCCGTGGCTCCTACCACCTTTCGCTTTAACCCACCATCCCAGGAAAAGTGAGGAAGGGTACGTAATTGCCGGACACGTGCATCCAGCTGTCAGGCTACACGACAAGGGACGCCAGCACTTGAGGTTACCGTGCTTCATTGTTGGAGATTCGACGATGGTCCTGCCAGCCTTCGGAGATTTTACCGGACTTGGAGACGTGGAGCCCGCAGAGAGCGATCAGGTTTTTGTCGTGAGCGGTGACAGCGTATTGCAGATCACTCGTGCGCCGTGAGCCCCTTCTCACCGGCGAGTGACCGCACCTGCTCGGGCGTCAACAGCGTCTCATAGTGCTGCGATCGCTCGTCGTAGCGAGTGAGAAGCTTCCCGGCGCCCGGGGCGATCACGGCTCGTTCATAGTCCTGCCCCGCAAACGCCCGCACGGCGTCCATATCGGCGAACTGCGTAATGGTAATGAACTCAACTTCGTTACCCGACTTTCTGCGCAGGAGATAAGCCCCGCTATATCCCGTGATGCGGTGAATTCCCGGAAGGACTTCCGCGCGGAGGAGAGATTCGTATTTGTCCGCGTTTTCTTGCGTCGTCCATCCGTGCCAGATTCTGCTGATCATTCCTCAGCCCTCGTTGCGCAACGGAGATCGAGAGCCGTTAGTGACCTGTGCGCTCGACGGTCTTGCCCGTAAAGTTCTCGGTGCTGACGTCGCTTGATGACAGTGATCGTACGTAGGCGGTGAGCATCCAGATCTGCTCATTGGTGATGCGTCCACCCCACGCCGGCATTCCGTCCGGGCGCCCCTGGTAAATCGACTCGAACACTTCCGCAGGTGATCCACCAAAATGCCAGCGCGCGTCCTGGAACGTCGGCGCCATCGCCCCGGAACCGTCGGCGCCATGGCAATCGATGCAGTTGTAAGACACGTAGAGCTGACCGCCGACCGCGATCGCGCGCTTGTCTCCTTCATACGGATTCTTTATCGCGACCGAAGTACCGTGAGCAGGGAAGCCAGGTGGCAGATTCTCGTCGTGGGCAATGAACCGGAGACTGTCGGCACCATCAATGAAGTGACTGCTCACTGGCGAAGTCGACGAAGCTGTTCGAGCACTGGCAGAGTCAACACCATTCGTCGGTGTTCCGCGGCTTTGGCAGCCGTTGACCGCCACGACCAAAACCGGCAACGTCAGGAACAAGCGCGTCTTCATCTTCACTCTTGTCCAGCTCACAGCGAGAACACAAACAGCTCGCCGCCCCAGCTCGTCCACCGACTGATGTCAGGCAACGTAGTCCCGCGCGTCCGAACGTCGTAGGGAAGATTCGCCGCGACATCACCTGCAATCAACAATCCCATATCACCACCAATCCCCGCATAGATAGCGACGTACTGTTTCCCGTCGGGGCCGGTGTACGTGACAGGATTGCCGACGACTCCCGATCCAACCTTGAACTGCCAGACAACTTTCCCGGTTTTCGCATCGACCGCCTTGAACCATCCATCGAGCGTTCCGTAGAAGACCACTCCACCGGCTGTTGCGAGCGCACCACCCCATACCGGGTATGGCTCTCTGATTCCCCAGACCTTTTTTCCAGTCGTCGCATCCCAGGCAATGAACTCGCCTCTGTAACCACCAGGGCCGCCTTTTTCCGGAGCGTTTCCACCAATGAATGGAGTACCCGCGATGTAAGTGACGGCACGCGCCTGGAAATCCATGCACAGATTGTTTGTCGGGACGTAAAACAAACCCGTTTGCGGAGAGAATGCCGCGGGTTGCTGATTCTTTCCGCCTTCGAGAGAAGGGCAGATATCCTTGACGTTCTTGTCTTGCGCCGTCTTTTTGGTTTCGACCACCGCCGGACGCCCTGTCGAGAGATCTACTCCCGTCGACCAGTTCATCGGCACATATGCCTCGGCCAGAATGACTTCGCCGGTGGCGCGATCGATCGTGTAAGCGAAGCCATTCCGGTCGAAGTGGACGAGCACCTTTCGCTGCTTCCCCTTTATCGGCAGGTCGACGAGGATGTTTTCGTTGACGGCATCGTAATCCCACATATCGTGCGGTGTGACCTGAAACGCCCAAACCAGCTCGCCGCTGTCCGCGTCACGCGCCAGAATCGCTGCCGTCCACTTGTTGTCTCCGGTACGCTGGTTCTCGTTCCATGGCCCGGGATTGCTGGTGCCGTGGTAGATGAGATTGAGCTCTGGATCGTACGAGAGCCAGCCCCACACCGCGCCGCCGCCCGTCTTCCACGTATCACCCGGCCATGATGTGACGCCCAGGTCCTTGCCGCGATCGTGCGCGTAGACCGTCTTGAATCTCGGACCGACCTTCACATCCTTGTCCGGCCCGATGTTGTATGCGCGCCAAACCTCTCTTCCGGTTGCGGCATCGAGCGCCGCAATCCAGCCACGCACGCCCATTTCTCCGCCGCTCGATCCAACGATCACTTTTCCCTTCACCACGATCGGCGCCATTGTGATCGTCTCGCCTCGCGAGAGATCTCCCATCCTCGTGCGCCAGAGCTGGACGCCGCGCGCGGCATCCACAGCGATTGTATGACCGTCGAGCAGATTGTAGAAGATTTTTCCATCGGCGTACGCTGCGCCCCGGTTCACCACGTCGCAGCACGCCCGGCCAATCGCCTGCTGCGCATTCTCCGGACGGAATTTCCATTTCAGCGGTTGCCCTGCCTGTGCAAGATCGATCGCGTACGAGACGTTGGGGTACGGCGTAACGACATACATGGTATTTCCGACAACGAGGGGTTGTCCCTCATGTCCACGTAGAACGCCAGTGGAAAAGGCCCAGGCCACTCTCAGATCCGCAGCGTTCTGTGGAGTGATCGAAGCCAGCTCACTGTAACGGGAGCTGGCGTAATCGCCCGCCGGCATTTGCCACTCTCCCGGCGGGCCGGCGTGAGCGACGGCAATCCGCGCGCCTGTCACCGACGCAGCGCCGGTTTGCGCAGCAGATGTAACGCGCGGAGCTGAGTCTACCGCGGAGTCGCTCGTCGCGGTCTTGCTCCCGGAGCCGCACGCGGTGAGAATCGCAAGGAGAAATGTGCCGGTCTGAGCACATACGTTCTTCGTACTCCGAGGACTCTGCATCTATTTCGGAATCAGATAGTCCTGCGCCGCAATTATTTGCCAGCGTCCGTTGCGGAGCTGCCACGTATCGGTGAACTGATAGCGCCTGTCGAACGGACCAGCCTTGCTGTGACCCCTCAGATGGAGTACTCCCGTAATGACTTCTACATCACCGAAGTCGTGGATTTTCATCCCTTCGTTGCGGGCCCACTCAACGCGGTCGGGGCCCGAGATGCTTTTGATCACATCGCTACGAGTCATCACGGTTGCGTCTTCTGTGTAAACGAATTTTGGCGCCAGGAGTCGCTCGAAAGTCCGCGTGTCGCGGCGCACCAGCGCGGTCGTCCATTGCTCCTCGAGTTGCGTCGGGGCCAGAGACGCGGGTGGTGTCGCAGGGTCGACATGGAGGCCCTGAGCGTGAAGTGACACAGCAGCCGTCGAGAGTATCACGATTACTCCGATCTTCATTTTGTACCTCTCTTGGTTTCCTGAGCTGCGTGTCGAGTGCCACGACAGCGAGTGACTCAGATCAAACGATGTATGGTATGAAGCGCTTCCGTGTGCTCATGAAGGTGCGGTATGGCTCACCAATCGTCGCGAGCAGTGCCCGCTCCTCGACCGCGACGCGGTAGCAGTAAGCAGAAATGATTGCAACTGTTATCAGCACCAGTCCCAGCCAGCCCCCGAGCGCCAGACCGATTCCAATGAACATCATGATCCCGGCGGTATACGAAGGGTGGCGTATGAGTTTGTAGGGTCCACTCATGATCACGGGCTGATCAGCACGAGCTTGGACGTCGCCAGTGAAGTATTCGCCCAGCGTTCGCCAGCAGTAGCGCCGCAGCAATGATCCGAGCACGATCATCAGCAGGCCTGCAATAAAGAGCGGCAGTCTCGCCCGCCCTGGAAATGACAACGCCGGTACAAAGGAAGCCGGGAACGCAATGAAGAGCGCGATCCAGGTCAGGCCCATAATTACGCCGATTGATCCCCCGTCCTTGGAATCGGGAGTTTTTGCGCCATTGCGCGCCTTTATTAGGATCTTCCACTCCGGCCAAAACGCCCACACATACACAATCCAGAAGACGAACGCGTACGGCGAGACGAACGGAAGTGGTCGGTCGCTCACCGCGCTGGCGCTACGCTTCGCCCATCATGAGGCCTTCTATGGTATGTGCCTGGACGATGGGCTCGAGCACATCAACTACTCTGCAGGTAAGATGTCGGCGTACTTCTTCTGCAATCGTCCCGTAGTAGGCCTTTGTGAACTGCAGGTCGTGACGTTCGGCGTTGGTGGCGTCGGGCGCATCGACACCAAGCACGAGGGCGGGGCGCTTCTTGTCGGATTTGTTTGTGGTTCCGCGATGAATGGTCAGCGCTGAACGTGCGGATATGTCGCCCATTTTTGGCATTTTTCTTTGGGCGCGCGATTCATAGCGGGGATACAGCGATTCGGGTGGAAACATTCCATGCTCGAACTCCACTGGCTCGTCCCACTGCGTTCCTGGGGCGATCTCGAACGGACCCATGTCTTCGAAGACGTCTACGGTCGTCATGTTGAACGCCAGCGAGTTGAGACGTCGCCCGATTAGCGTTTCCTCCGGAGCCGGAAAATCGCGGTGCCAGGGCTGATGAACCGCACCCGGGAAGGGAATGTCAAATCCGATCTCGACAATCTTGTAATCCGGACCGAGTACGGCTTCGGATACCGCCGTCACCCAAGGGTGCGTGATGAGATCCATAAAACCGCGAATTTCTTCAGGGTGGATCTCGACGTAGTACCGCTTTGGTCCGCGTCCGACGGTCCCACCAGGGCGCTTCGACGCGGCTTCGAACGCGACGTCGATGTCCTCGCCCAGCTGTGCAACCCATTCCCGCTCGAATGCGCCTTTGCAGGCAATAATTCCTTCGCCATACAAGCCGCCCATAATCGATGCTGTGTCGTAGTCCGTCCGCGGCTGAACAACTGTGCTCATGAAGTTCCCCCTCCCCTCCCCCTCCCCGCTTGTGAATCGCTGACCCCGAATTGATATACCTCCTGGACCCGGCCTCGGGCAACCTGCTGCTTACCCGAAATCGATTGCTATTTCGGCGACGGGATCGAGCTACATTCGGAGGCCATGAATCCTGTTGAAGCTTTGGCAGTCGTGATGACACTCGTCGGCATCGTACTCACCATCAAGGAAAAGATCAGCTGCTGGCCGGTGGCGATTGTCGGAATTTTGGCTTATCTCGTCGTGTTCGTGCGGGCGCGCCTCTATGCCGACGCAGCGCTTCAGCCCATTTATGTCGTCCAGAATATTTATGGTTGGTGGTATTGGGCCCACGGCGGCGCGCGCGGCAAGGGTGAAGCTCCAATAGTCGTTCTGACAACGCGCGAAAGATTTCTTTGGCTGCTTGCAACCGCTGCCGTATCTCTGCTCGTTGGCGCGGCTCTCGCGCGTTGGACCAACGCCGCCGCCCCCTATGCCGATGCGACGCTCTCTACCACAAGTCTCGTTGCTAATTGGCTTCTCGCGCGAAAAGTACTGGAGAACTGGTGGCTGTGGATTGCGGTGAACATCGGCTACGTGATTCTGTTCTGGAAAAAGAACCTTATGCTCTCCTCAGGCCTGTACGCGATTCTGCTCGCACTCGCGGTCGCCGGCCTTCTCGAGTGGAAAAAATCGAGAGCCCGACAGATTCTTTCCCCCGCGATCGCGTGACTCAGACTTATCTCGGTCGGTCTATTCCGTAAATCAGCATCCGCACACCCGCTATCTCGGCCTCGCCTTCGAGGCTTTCTCCCAGCTTCTCCGCGACGCTGATCGAGGCTTTGTTATCAGGATGGATGACACTGATCACGTGACCCCTGTCCATCTCTTTGAATGCGTACTCGAGGAGGAATTTCCCTCCTTCAGTAGCGAGCCCTCTGCCCTGATACTCAGGGGCGATCGTCCACCCGACCTCGAACCCCGGCCATCCCTCCGGATTTGTATAACCGATCCTGCCGACGAACCGCCCGGTAGCTTTTTCCTCGGCAGCAAAATATCCGTAACCCAGTAGCTCCCAGTGACCAACGAGGAAGGCCATGTGGCGCCATGCTTCAAGACGCGACATCGGCTTTCCGCCTAGCAGGTATCGCATGACGTTGGGATCAGCACAGAGTTTGTAGTGATCCTCGAAATCCGTCAGGCGGTAATTGCGCAGGATCAACCGTTCAGTTTCTAGTCGCAGCTGCTGCAATCCGGCAACTCCGTGTAAGGCCCCAGGAACCGCGCTGGGCCTGTTCTTGTGAATAGACCGCGCCGCCTCTATGGTAATGCCGGCAGCGCACGCAGTCACTCGCAAGAATTTTCCCGGATAAAGCGTAGGTTTAAGTCCTGACGTAGTTTCTGACGCGGAAACATCGCTCGAGGATCCGTTGATTCAGCCCACGACGCAATCGCCATCTCGCGCACCACGCGCAATTGTCGCGCAGCCCGGTGCAGGGAACCCGGCAGCTATCTACCAGGGATACCGCGCGCAACGCCGCGAGCTCACCAACCAGCTCGACGAGTTGGAGAACACCAGGGCGAATATATCGTCGCAGCTTGAAGAGGTCCCGTCGGGGAGCGCAGAGCGAAAGGCCCTGGAAAGCCGGATGTCAGACGTTGACCAGAGAATCGTAACGGTTGATGGAATGCTCGCGGCTAACGCCGTCCAGCTCTCGCAGGCGGCGGCAGTGCCCGGAGCAGTCGTCGAGAGCCCGCGCATCGTTCGTCAAGGACCGCCGGATGAAGCCTTTGTCCTTGGCGGTCTGTTCATGTTGGTTACGCTGCTGCCTCTATCTGTCGCGTTCGCGCGCCGGATCTGGCGCCGCAGCGCAACAACGATCACCTCACTGCCGAGAGATCTCGCTGACAGGCTGAGCCGGATGGAACACTCGATCGAAGCGACCTCTCTGGAGGTGGAGCGAATTGGTGAAGGTCAGCGATTCCTCACCCGTCTATTCACGGAAGGTGAAAACGCACGGGCAATCGGAACGGGCACGCCGCAGTCGCTGCAGCGGAAACCCACGAACGCTCCTGACCGAATACCGTGAACGAGGTGCTGGTTACCTGCCCTGTTCGCCCATGACGTCGATTGCCCGCTCCAGTCGCTCCGCGGCATGACGCCAGTTCGTTTGCACTCCTCGCTGCGCGGCTACTGCATTCCCCGCGCGAATGGACTCGACTATCGCCTCGTGCTCGGTTCCAGCGGTAGGAACCGTATCGAGCAGTAGCGCGATGTACATGCGGATGTAGCGTTCTGCCTGGGGCTTCACCGCATCGTGCAGCGCGCGAAGGCGCGGCCCGGCTCCCGCCTCGACATAGCGACGGTGAAATTTTTCGTCCAGCTCGTACAGTCGCCCCGCTTGCGCCCCGCGTGACGACGCAGCACGGCGAAAATCCGCATTGAGGGACTCGAGCTCTTTAGCGAGCTCCGCGCGGTCATTCTCGGGAAGATCGGCGGCACTTCGAGCTGCGAGACCTTCCAATTCACCCACTATCAACAGCAGCTCGTGAACATCGTCTTTGGTCAGCGGCGCGACGGTCATCCGCGCCTGTTGGGTCGGTGACGCCGTTACGTAACCTTCCCGCTCCAGACGCTGGAAGGCTGCACGCACGGGAGTGCGGCTCACGCCGAGACGCTCAGCAACTTCGGTCTCGACAATACGGGTACCGGGCGCAAGCTGGCCGCGGACGATCATGCCGCGTAGCGACTCGTAGAGTTTATTAGCTCTTTCTGCGGCTCCGAGCGCGCGGCGCTTGTCGCCCGACTGACTACGTGAACTACCCGTTCGTCTCGGCACCTTGATGCGCCAATATAATCCCTACCGACTGAGGCGTCGGGCGAAAATCCGGTCCCACCTCGCGAGCGCAGGCTTTGGCCGGAGATTGGCATCGACCAGGCCCAGTGTCGCAAAGAGGGGCAGTATGGTTGGCATGGGTTTAGGAAAGCTTCCCAGATCGAGGTCGGTAAACGAGAGCTGAAAGACTGCCAGCGCCTTCACATTCTCGAGGATTTCTGCCTGCCGATCGATGTATCGGGCCTGCATTTCTGCTGACGACGCGAATGCGCCACGGACTGAGGCTGACGGCCACCCTCCCTCTACCACCATTACGGGTATCGTCCGCCCACCTTTGATCCGGGAGTAGTAGTCGAGCGGGATTCGATTGGGATCCGTGAAGCCGCCCAGGTAGGGATAAGACGACAGTCCCAGCACGTTGATGAACGGGAAATCGCGCAGGTCCTGATCGATTCCGATGAACGTGCCTTGCTTGCCCAGCTTTCCCCACACCGTCTCGACCTGGACGCTCACGTAGAGCGGGAGCTTCGAAGGAGGGTGATCGCGACGAATATCAGTCGCCGCATCGCTGGTCATTCGAACAACCGCGTCGTAGATCGATCTCGGTGCGATCGCGCGAACGAGGTTGGTCTCAGCAGCAAGCCCGAGGTAATCAGGGTGCAGCATTCTTACGAGCGCGCGAACATAGCCGCGGTAAAGCTGCTGCACTGCGGGCTCGGTGATGCTGCGACGGGCGCCCACGAGATCCTTTGCTTCACTCGCGCGATCGAGTCCGTTGGTCACGTCGATCGTCACGACGAGCTTGAGATTCTTGGAGCGATAGTAATGCTCGAGGTCTACGCCGTCTTTGCGTAAAGCATCTTCGGGTGAAGTTCCCGCCAGCAGCAATGTCCAGGGGACGTCGAGGTGCATGATTGCCGCGTCCGCTCTACTGCTCCAGATGCCGAGTGAACGAACCGCGATCTTCAGATCGGGTTTCGGAGGGATCACGGAGAATCCCATCATGTACGATCTGGTTGCGCCGCTGGGATCCGATCCGGCTCTAGGTCCAGCAGGTACGTCAGCAGCAGGAGTTGAGCGTGGGCATTGAGCGCCGGCGAACAGCAGGCAACCGAGCGCAACAAGGTAACTATGATTTTTCATGGTCTCATGATTGTTCGGGTTGGACTTTTTTCCATCGCATGAGAAGTGATTTCCTACGATGTGCTGGTGTGACCGCTCGCTCGACGAGTGCCAGTGCTCCATCAACCAGCAGCGCCAGCAATGCCGCCGGGAGCGCACCCGAGAGAATCATGCGACTGTCCGCGAGCGCCAGTCCCGCCACGATCGGCTCACCCAATCCACCCGCGCCGATGAACGCCGCCAGAGTTGCCGCACCCACCGTAATGACGGCGGCTGTCCTGATCCCGGCCATGATGACCGGCGCTGCGAGCGGCATCCTTACCCATACCAACCTTTGCCCGGGAGTAGTCCCCAGCGCCTCCGCGGCTTCGACGGCTTCAGGATCAGCATCGCGCACACCTGTGTACGTTCCGCGCGCAATTGGATACAGCGCATAAAGCCATAGCGCCACCAAGGCTGGAAAGACACCGACCCCTAGAAGGGGAATCATGAATGCCAGGAGCGCTATGCTTGGAATCGTCTCGAGGACTCCCAACAATCCGATTGTTGGCTCCGCTGCGTTCCGCGCGCGCTCGAGACCAAGTCCCAGCGGCACTGCCACCAACACAGCGGCGAGGAGCGCCGTGCCAACCAGCATCAGATGTCTGAGCGTCAACCCCAACAAGCCGGCTCGGCGCTGCCACAGGTATGTCCCGAATCCCGAGGCGTTGGTCGAAGCTCGAGTTCGAGCATCAGCGGGTGTTCCGATGAGACCGAGCGTGGACAGCTCACTGGCCGCCACACTTCGCACGTCTTCGCGATCTACTTCGACACGACGATTCAAAGAGCGCATCGTCTGCTCGTCGAGCCGTCCGCTGAGAAGGGTCAAGGCGGCAATCGCCCCCGGTTGTTCTCGCGCGAGTTTCGCAGTCACGATCGCTGCCGCTTCATAAGGGGGGAAGAAATGACGGTCATCGATCAGCGTGATGAGACCGTACCGTGCCAGAAGTCCGTCGGTAGAATAGCCGTCGATGACATCGACCGAGCCCGACGCCAGCGCCTGGTACTTGACTGCGGGAGCGAGCGGACGCACCGCTCGCGGCCGCAGCCCGTACACTCGGGATAGTCCTACCAGCCCGTCACTTCGCCCGATGAAGTCGGCGGTGAATCCGGCCGTGAGATGAGCACTCTCGCGGGCGAGGTCGGTCAATGTCCGAAGATTGTATCGGTGGGCGGTTTCCCGCGTGACCGCGATCGCATAGGTGTTCTCGAAACCCAGGGGCGGTAGCCAACGAACCCCATAAGCCGCAAACCGTCTTGACACGTGCGCGAACACCGCGCGCCTGTCGCTCGAGACTGAGTCGGGAAGTGTGTCGTGCAGAATCGCGACGAGACCGGTGCCGGTGTATTCCGGATATACATCGATCGCATTCGCTCGCAGCGCACCAAAGGCGATTTCGGTCGCGCCCAGCCCGGCGCGACGGTCAACCTTGAATCCACGCGACTCGAGCAGCTGCGCAAACATTTCACAAAGGAGATAGGACTCACCGAATGGTTTGGAGGCTACGACAATTGGACGAACGCTGGCGTTGTCGATGCTCGGTGACTGCGCATCGGCCGTCGCGGCTGCGATCAAGAGGCACGTCAACCTTACACTGCGCCACCTCACGCCTTCAGTGCCTCGAGACCCACCCGTGCACGATGGACGAGCTGAGCCACGTAATCGCTTGCCGGTGTGGTGATGAGTGCGCGCATAGTTCCAATCTGCTCGACCCTTCCTCGCCTCATCACGGCGATCTCGTCCGCCAGGCGGGCTGCTTCAGCGAGATCGTGCGTTACAAGCAATGTCGTGACTGTGAAATTTCGGCACAGCTCGCGAAATATTTCCTGGAGCTCACCGCGTGAGATCGCGTCCAGGGCGCCGAATGGCTCGTCGAGCAGGATGACCCCGGGCTTCGCGGCGATGCTGCGTGCCAGTGCGACGCGTTGACGTTGCCCGCCGGATAGTTCGTGCGGAAAGCGCGAGCCGAACCTGGATGGAGGAAGTCCGACCAGGTCGAGAGCCGCGCGAGCTGCTACGTCCGGCTCGGGCATGGTCTGGAGTGTTGGCACTAGCGAAACGTTTCGGAGAACCCGCCAATGCGGCAACAGGCCGCCGTGCTGCTGCACGTACCCGATCCCCCGACGCAGCGAGACGATGTTCTGCTCCCGCACATTTGCACCGTCAACCCGAATTTCTCCGCGGTTGGGCTCGACCAGGCGGTTGAAGCAGCGCAGCAGAGTCGTCTTCCCGGACCCGCTTTCGCCGACGAGCGCCAATGCTCGACCGGCTGGTACGTGCACCGTTACATCGTCCAGCGCGACGACATCACCAAAACGGTGGAAGACATTGCGTGCGCTGAGCGGCGGCGGCATCGCATAAGTGTGGTAGCCGGAAGGCGCGACCGCTACGCTTCCGATCGGCGTGCGAGTGCATAAAACGTCACCAGAAAAACCAATGACAACGCCATAAACATGAGTTGCGGCCGGGGCAGGAGTCCGTGAACACCCCGCCACGCGACTATTTCGCAGATCACGAAGAACCCTGCCGCAACGAGCCAGCGAGTTCGCACAACACGGTGGAGCAAGTAGTAAATCAATCCCGCGAACGTGCCTGCCACTGTTCCCGCCAAAAGAACGGTAATCGTACCCGACGTCAGCACGGGAACCCGCCCTTCCATGTGCGCGACCACGCGCATCAACACCCGCCCTCCGACTCCGAGGATCGAGAGCCCGAGAAGACTGCCTCTTATCAAATCTGATCTCAGCACAATGAGTCACCTCTGCATCAGACATTACGTCGGATTCAAACGCGTCGTTTCGGCTTGAGTGTTGCGATATCTTGTTATGTCATCTGCACCAGGAATTCAAATGGCTCCCGCCACTACCAAGACTCGACGACTCGGCGCTCAGGGTCTTCAAACCTTCGCCCTCGGACTCGGCTGCATGGGCATGTCGGAGTTCTACGGACCGAGCAACGAGAAGGAATCCGTTGCCACGATCCACCGCGCGCTGGAGCTCGGCGTCACGATGCTCGATACCGCCGACATGTACGGGCCGTTCAAGAATGAAGAGCTTATCGGACGCGCCATCAAGGGGAAGCGCGAAAAAGTCGTCGTCGCCACCAAGTTCGGCAACGTCCGCGATCCCAACGATCCCACCAAGCGTAGCATCAACGGCCGTCCCGAGTACGTGCGGCAGGCGTGCGAAGGATCTCTCAAGCGTCTCGGCGTCGACAGGATCGATCTTTATTATCAGCACCGCGTGGACAGAAACACGCCGATCGAGGACACTGTCGGCGCGATGGCCGACTTGGTGCGCGAAGGAAAGGTGGGCTACATCGGGCTTTCGGAGGCATCGATCGCTACGATTCGCCGAGCGCATAAGGTGCATCCGATCAGCGTCGTGCAGACGGAATATTCGCTGTGGACGCGCGATCCCGAAGACGGCCTGCTCGACGCGTTGCGCTCACTCGGGATTGGTTTCGTAGCGTACAGCCCGCTCGGTCGTGGTTTCCTGACCGGGCAGATCAAGCGCATCGAGGATCTTGCCGCGGACGATTTTCGTCGGCAGAGCCCGCGCTTTCAGGGCGAGAACTTCAACAAGAACCTGCAGCTTGTAGATAAAGTCGAAGAGATAGCGGCCGAGCATAAATGCACCCCGGCACAGCTCGCTCTGGCCTGGGTGCTGGCACAGGGCGACGACATCGTTCCAATTCCGGGTACGCGGCAACCAAAGCGCGTCGAGGAAAACGTGGGCGCGCTGGGTGTTGTTCTTTCGGAGAATGATCTCCGACGGATCGACATCGCAGCCCCGAAAGGTGTCGCCGCCGGAGAACGCTATCCGGAAGGAGGGATGAAGACGGTCAATCTTTGAGCGGAGGGTCCAGCACGACCAGCAGGGCGCTCCCCACCGAGCGCTCGCCCGTTTTATCCGATGGGGAGTTCACGACTTTGCCATCGACGACCATCGTCGTCGATCCACCCCCGTCGAAATTCATTCCTTCGTAAACGCCTAGATCCAGCATTAGGTGGGCGAGCTCGACGAAAGACATCCCCGAATCGGATTCGCGTCGGCCGTCGACCGTGATCAGAAAAAGCTTGGTGCTGTCGGACGAAAAGCCTACCGCCGTGCGAGGATGCCTGTCCCTCGAGAACTTGGGAAACGTTCCTTCGACGCTATCAGCCTGCGCGGCAACGCTTTGCCCGTGCACGATCAGTCGGCCCCAGCCTCCGAGTACGGTGCGCAGGCGACCACGATCCGGGTCAAGATGAGCAACGAACTTCAGTGGTCCCGCGCTGTTGAGCAGGGAGCGAAGATCTGAGCGTCGTGCGCCTCCCGCGACTAGCGCCGCGCCGTTCGCGAGCGGAAGAGACCACCCTTGCCGAGTTTTTCCGACGGCTCGAAAGAGGAGCGTGTCGCCTCTCTTGCCCGTTGATCGGAGTGAGACGACCAACGGATGTCGACCGGTCGAGTCTCCGGGCGTCGAATCACCGAAAGCCGCCGTATACAGGACCAGTGCGTTGCTGTCAGGCCAGAAATTGACAGCATCGATATCGGATTGCCATTCCTTCGCGCCTGCCATTCGCCCGTCGAAAGCAAATCGTTCGATGAATGGATGACTCTGCCAGTCGACGCCGAACTGCGAGTGAATGCTATCGAAGGTGTCGTATGGTGAATCGGTGACTTTGACGCCTTTCAGGAACTGCCCTTCGATCACCGTATTGTTCTCGCTCTCACCAGTGGAGCGGATGTTGAAGAAGTCAGCGTTGACGGCAGCTACCACTCTTCC
The DNA here is from genome assembly GCA_046262755.1 of Gemmatimonadaceae bacterium. Lineage (GTDB taxonomy): Bacteria > Gemmatimonadota > Gemmatimonadetes > Gemmatimonadales > Gemmatimonadaceae > UBA4720. The sequence goes on from JBHEME010000001.1 coordinate 41,180, forward strand.
GGGCCCCTTGTAACGGGCTACCATGGAGCTGACCGTCTCTCTGCCCTTATACGAATCGTGGGCGCGCACGCCACGAATTGTGATTCCCGGCCGGCGCAGATCAATCTCGAGAATGTTCAAGCGCCACGGTCCGGAGTTCACTACCACACGTCGGTGCACGACGCCGGGCGAAACCGTGCGTGCGGTTGCGGAGTCGAAATGCTGTGCGTCGAGCCTTGACGCCATCATTGTCGAAGCAGTCGCGGCCACAGCCAAGGCTCCGTGAACTCTGAGTATGCTCACCGGTCGGGCATTCCACATCGGTTAGACAAGCGGATTTCGCCTCTCTAGCCCCTGAGTTCTACAGCCTGAATAGATAGCTGATCTTTCCGAAGAATCCGTCTCTTGTTCGACGCAGATCCTGGAACTTGAACTCACGAGGTTCCTCGAGGGTGGAACCGTAACCCAGATACACCAGCGTTCCCGGCACCGGCCGGTAGCTGAACAGCCAATCAGTTGAGAACTCGTTGCTGGTTTCTCCGCTGTCGAGTACGCCATTCACGAGGATCGGATCGCCGTTCCGATCACGGAAAGTCGAGCGTGATCGTGCTGCGTACTGGCCAACCAGCCGCAGGAAAATCGGAGGGCTTACCTGATACTCGACCTTGATGCGTGGAATCGTCTCCGCAGAGAAACGTGAGCCATCGGACTTTCGCGCAATCGTGAGGCGCGAGAACTGGAGCGAGCTTCGGATCGCAGTAGTCGGTCGGAAATCAAGCGTTGCATCGGTCCGCGAACCGTTTCCCGGGGCAGCTTCGCTGAAAATCGGGACTTCGCTTTCTGTGATGCCCGCCGTTCCACTAAACCGTCGATAGGTCGGAGTAGTAAGTCTGAACGAAGCGCCCCACTGATCCTTCTCCGGACCCGGCACGATAAACGCCGCGGTATCGACCGCGGCGGTCGCAGTTCCCACTGAGCGCTGGATCGTCAAGGCGCTGTAAAGGGACGGATTAAAGGCGAAGTAGCTGTGGGTAACCGCGCCACTCAACTGCCAGCCACCACGGATGGTCGCACTCGGAGTGATGGACTCGGTGCTCTCCGCCAGACCATGACCTGCACCCGCGTTGTCCCAGATTCGATCCCAACCGAAAAAGGACCCATAGGTTTGCACTAGCGAGCCTTGAGCGCCGTAGAAGCTGAGGCGGTTGAACGCCCGCGCCTCGATTATGCCGGTCCGATTCACAAATCCGGCGGCGGCCCTGAATCCTGGGTCCAGAGAGCGTAGCGTGTAATGAAAGCCCCACGCACGACCAGTTCTGTCCCAGTCGCCCTGAAGTATTGATCCGCGCGGACGAGTTCCCAGACTGTCCGTCCACGATTTAGCAGCCTGGAATTCCGCCCAATAAAGCTTGGAGTGGTAAAATCTGAAATCAGCAGCCGCTACACGAGAAAAATCGTGGCCGTCTTCACGCGTCGTCAGGACTGCGCCGAGCGTGTTGTTGGAGCCGAAATCGTAGCGGAGACGCGATACGCCAAACACCGGTGAATGCCCCGCGGTCCAGGAGTATTGCCGGTCATCGGTTGCAACGATTGAAGCGATGTTGAGTCCGGCAATTTTTCCGGTGAGCTTGCCTCCGGCTGTTGGTGCCACGATGCGTCTGGTGTAAATCAGTTGATTCGGCGAATCGAACAGCTCCAGTCCGTCCAGAAAGAACGGTCGCTTCTCAGGGTAGAAGAGAGCGAACCTCTCGTTAAGAAGCACCTGACCCACGTCTGCTTCGACCTGTGAGAAATCCGGATTGATGGTTCCGTTGAGCGTGAGATTCTGCCGGATGCCCCAACGGCCGTCACCACCCAGCTCCGCCTTCCTTCGATAAGCACCGTTCTCAATAGTGGGCGCACGATCGGCGTGGGCCGTCACGGTCGGGGTTGTCTCGAGCACGAGCCCCCGTCGCATATCGTGCAATCCTTCCAACGAACCCGATTGGGCCAGAAAATTCGCGTTGGCGCGGACAGCGGGGGCCCAGGTGTCCTGAAACCCGGAGTGTTGAACGCGACGGAGAATGTGGATTCCCCAGCTTTGTACCTCGGCGTCCTGATAGCGCAGACTCTTGAAGGGTATACGAACCTCCACCTGGAATCCCCCCTCGATGAGATGACCCTTCGATTCGAAAACGTAATCGGGGTTGAGATCTACGCTGCCCTCGAGCGGATTGACGTTACGAAATCCTCCACCACTCGCCGAAGGGCCTCCGGCTCCGCCCGCGAACTGCGCGCTTCGGGTCCCGTCCTGCTGAACACCATACGGATTGACCCCGAACAGAAACGCGATCTGTCGTGAGTTATCGGTGTCCAGCAGTATTTGAACCTGATCCTCGCTGTCGATGTTGTCGCGATTGGCGTGGGTTGCCCGTACGACGCTTCCGTGAATCTCACCAGCGCGGATTCCGAAGTAGATCGCATCGGCGGCGTACCACACCAGAACCTCTGTCGGCTCGGCGGCCGGCCGGCCATCCACGGGTTGGTATTGCGAGAAAGCGGTAAGACGAGCTGCTCGGCGCCAGACCGGCTCGTCGAGATTGCCATCGATGCTCGCGGTCGTATCAATTCGCGGGACCTCGACGTGCGTCCGATTAGCGCGCCCGTCGTACGTGAGCGTCGAATCCTGGTAGAGCAAGGCTGTAAACAACGCGGCCAGGAGCATCACCGACAATCTATCGGTGGCTTGGCCGCCGCACGACACCCGCAGTTGACGACGATTAGCGCCGGACCCGTTTCTTGTAGGCTATCCGATGAGGCCTGTCAGCAGCCGCTCCTTTTCGTCTCTTGAAATCTTGCGCACGATCTGGAAACGAAGTGTGTCGCCGCGCTCGATCAGGCACTCGGCTCACGCGCGCACTCGGACCCGGCGGTGTTGAGCTCGCCGAGCACGACGCCCGCGATGGCTTCGGCCTGGCCCTGCCGGTCCACACCCTGCTTTCCGTTACTTAAGACGAGCACGGTCCAGCCGCGGGTCGGCAACCGATCCAGCACAGACGAGAAGCCCGCGATGGCGCCCCCGTGCGAAATTAGGGGTTCGCCCTGGTATCTCATGAGGAACCACCCGAAGCCGTACGCCGCTCGCCCGTCGCGGAATGGGAAGTTGAGCACGGTGTCTGCGGCCAGTCGCCCCGGCGAAAACATGATCCGGTAACTCGACGCCGGGAGCAATGCCCCCCTGTGAATCGCGGATGCCCAGCGGGCGAGATCGGCCGCTGTGGTCTCTATCCCACTGTTGCCCCAGCCGCTGAAGACGTGCGGCGCCCGCCGGAGCACGCCATCGACAAGGTCGTAACCGACCGCGTGCCGGGCATCGGATTGCTCCGGTACACGATAGCCGGTGCTCCGCATCGCCAACGGCGCGAAGATCCGCCGCTCGAGGAACTGCCCGAACGGCTCGCCGCTAACGCGCTCGACGATCTGGCTTAGCAGTGTGTAGCCTGTGTTGGCGTACTGCCAGCGGGTGCCGGGCGGGAAACTCGCGGGGCTATCGAGGAAGCGTTGCCGGAACTCGGACTCCGACATTTCGTCAACGTTCGCGCGTCGTACGTCGGGTGCGACACCGGACGTGTGCTGCAGCAGCTGCCGCACCGTGACCGCGCCGTACCGGCCCGGTAGCCACCCGAGGTACCGATCGGCCGGTGCGTCGAGATCCACCGTGCCCGCTTCAACGAGCAGTAAGATGGCCATGGCCGTGAACGGCTTCGTGAGCGAGGCGATCTGGAAGATTGTTTCCGGCGTGACCAGTGTGCCCCGTTCGCGGTCGGCCGTGCCGTAGCCGCGCAACAGGACGACGCCGTCCCCGCAGAGCACTGCTAACGACGCTCCCGGGATGTCCCGCTCGCGCATCGCGCGCGCGATAGCGGAGTCGATCCGCCCAGCCACTTGCTCTTTGAGCGGGGCAGGCGAAGGGCGGGCCTGCCGGACCGCTGTAGCGCGCTGGCAGGCCGTCGGTATCGCGAGACCAACAGCGAGCATTAATAGCCGCGAGAAGGTGGAAGCAAACAGCACGACCTTTACGCGAAGTTCACGCATTGGACTTTCGGCGAGATTTGACACCCCGAAGATTCGCATGCCGCCCTAAGCACGCACCAGCCTCTTGTAGGCGATTCGATGCGGTTGATCGGCGTCGGGTCCCTTCCGGCGCTTAAGATCCTCAATGTAGCTCTGATAATTCCCCTCGAACCATACCGTCTCCGAATTTCCCTCGAACGCCAGGATGTGAGTAGCAATACGATCGAGAAACCAGCGATCGTGCGAGATCACTACTGCGCAGCCCGGAAAATCAACCAGTGATTCCTCGAGAGCACGCAACGTGTCGACATCGAGGTCATTCGTCGGCTCGTCGAGCAGGAGCAGATTCCCGCCTGACTTCAGCAGCTTCGCCAGATGAAGTCTGTTACGCTCTCCGCCTGACAGTGAGCCTACTTTCTTCTGCTGATCGGGGCCCTTGAAGTTGAATTGCGCCAGGTAAGCTCTCGCCTGCATCTCGCGCTTCCCAACCATGATGACGTCGCTCCCCTCGCTTACCTCCTTGTACACGGTGTTGGCATCGTCGAACTCACGCGTTTGATCGAGATAAGCGAGCTGCACCGTGTCCCCGATGATCAGCGATCCACCATCAGCGCTCTCTTTGCCGGCGATCATTCTGAAGAGCGTCGTCTTTCCAGCGCCGTTAGCTCCGATGATGCCGACTATTCCGCCACGTGGCAGGGAGAACGACAAATCGTCGAACAATACCTTCTCGCCGTATGCTTTTTTGAGACCCTTGGCAATCACGACATCGTTCCCAAGTCGAGCGGGCGGCGGAATCACAATCTCGTTCTGCATTAGCTTCTCGCCATCCGCTGCGCTCGCCAGCTCCTCGTACTTTTGAATGCGCGCCTTACTCTTCGTCTGTCGAGCGCGAGGTGACATCCGCACCCACTCGAGCTCCCGCTCCAACGTCCGCTGCCGCGCCGAGGCCTGCTTCTCTTCCTGCGCTAGCCGTGTGCGTTTCTGATCCAGCCACGAGCTGTAATTACCCTCGTACGGAATGCCCGCTCCTCGATCAAGCTCCAGGATCCAGCCCGCCACGTTGTCGAGGAAATATCGATCGTGCGTTACCGCCACCACCGTACCGGGGAACTCGGCCAGGTACCGCTCCAGCCAGGCAACCGATTCCGCATCGAGATGGTTGGTAGGCTCGTCGAGCAACAGCATGTCCGGCTCTTCGAGCAACGTCCGACACAACGCAACGCGCCGCCGCTCACCACCAGACAGCTTGTTGACGTCCGCGTCGGCCGGGGGAAGTCGCAGCGCATCCATCGCGATCTCGATCTTGCGATCGAGATCCCAGGCGTTCACCGCGTCGATTTTCTCCTGCACCTTCGCCTGCTGGTCCAGCAGCTTCGTCATCTCATCATCTGACATCGGCTCGGCAAACTTGTTCGAGATTTCCTCGAACCTCTTCAGCAGATCCCGCGTGGGCTTTACCGCGGCGTCGACATTCTCGATAACGTTCTTGGATGAATCGAGCTGCGGCTCCTGCGACAGATATCCGATCCGGGTTCCTTCGTGCGGCCACGCCTCACCCTGAAAATCCTGATCGACGCCAGCCATGATACGGAGCAGCGACGATTTGCCCGCTCCATTCGCTCCCAGCACGCCGATTTTCGCGCCCGGGTAGAAAGACAACCAGATCCCGCGCAAAATCTCCCGCGAAGGCGGAACGACCTTGCGCAGGTCCTTCATTACATAGATGAATTGCGGTGGCATCCGGGGAATTTATCGCCCCTGTGTCCTCGAACACATTGTGGAGCGGAATGCCAGTGGCACATCCCCTGCCCCGTGCGATCAGCGTCACTTCATCCGAGGACTGATATGATTCGAAGCAGAGGACGTACAGCGATCCAGGTTGCCGCAGTCGCGTGCGCCATGCTGTTCACACCGGTCGTGACGCATTCGCAGACGACGGACTCGACGCGCACTACTTACGCCGACACGGATAACCATCGGGGCGGCTTCAACTGGGGTTGGCTCGGGCTGCTGGGACTGCTGGGCCTGCTCCCACGCAAGCGGAAGGAAACCGTAGTCACCGATAACCGCCCTGGCGGGACAGGCGGGACGACCGGCAGATACTAGTCGGGCTCCTTCGGAGTCCCTAACATCGCGTGATCGTGCTCCATATGGTCGTCGTGCCATATGGAGCGCAGGTCGTTCCCGCCGAAGGTCGTCGCATGGACCATCCAGCCAAATGCCTGCGGAATAAAACGCCCACCGGCTGCATTGCATTCGTCTTCGCTTGCGACGCCTAGCGGACCGAAGATCGGTCGTCCGTTTTTCGTTTCATACCAGCGGTCTTTCTGAAAACGAGGCGGAACGCACCAGTTCACGTGACGGTGCCACCGCGCCACACTGAGCGGCACACGCTCGTTGAGCTCGTCTTCCGACGTGCCCTTTTTGGCGGTGTACATCGCACCGATCAATTCGAACTGGCCCTGCGCGTTCTTCTTGTAGAGTAGCGAGGTCGGACGTGCCGGATCGAAGCCAAATTGATTTCGAACGGCATTCCAGCTTTTTGTGAAATGATACTGTGGCTGATTCTTGATCTCTGGCGCGAACATCTTGTAGCCGTCGGCCTCCGCGACTCGAACGTCCTGGTACTTGGCGATTGCTTGTCGCAGTTCGTTGATCACCATCGCGGCCCGAACCGAATCGGCAGGAGTCAATGGTCTGGAGCTGCTGTACGCCATGTGCTTCGCCATTGCTGCCATTCTCCAGTCGTCGCCGTTAGTGGTTCCGCTAACTGATCCACGCGGATCAGGCGCGGCGGTAGCAGCGGCGGGGGTATGGTCATGCGAATGCTGTGCGGATAAACGGCTTGTCGCACCGGCTACCATGACAGCGACGAATACCGAGTGTGTCACGACTTTGCGAGTCATGTTGGTCCGCCTTGGATGTTATTAGTAAACCGCGTCAGCCGGCTCCCACTTCTCCTTAGACGACCGGCCAGCTCAGGCGTTAACCCCGTAGGTGTTCAGCAGCTTGTTGAGCGCGTTGGACACACGCTCGTGTGGCAACTGCTGGATCTCGTCTTCGTTCCAGGCGAGCACTTCTCCCGGCGTGTTGTACGGCGCATAGGGCTTGTGCTCCCGCTTGAGCAGCACCAGCGAGGGCTTTCGAAAGGCCGAAGCGGCGTGTGAAATACTGGTGTCAGGGGTGAACACGAGATCGGCCGTGGCGACCAGCGCAAATGCGTCGCGCAGCTGGGGCGTCGGGACAGCCAGGGCCCGTACGGCTTGCGCAACTGCTTGTACGCTAGGCCATTCGGCGGGCAGCCCGATCACCACGATCGGCATGTGCGGAGCCCGCGAACGAACGCCCCGCAACGTCGCGATGAACTTGCCGTCCGGCCATCTGCGCTTCGGCTCCGACGCCGAAAGATTCACCAGAAGGCAGTTCCGCATGCCGGCCGAGGTTCCCTCGGAAGCTGCCAGCGCCCGCGCTTCTTTCCACTTATCCTCGGCGCGTGTGCGCTCTTCCTCTGTCAGGAATATTTCCGGCTGCCAATCGATCGATTCCGGTTTCACCCCGAATGGGACTGCCAGTTGCTTCGACCCCTCGATGTAGTGATCGATTCGATTCCACGCTGGCACGGACACGTTGTATATCCGTGGACGAACATTTCCGCGCGCGCCGACCCTGTAGCGAGCGCGGCCCGCATACATGAGTAGCGGAGTCGAGGTGAAGATCGGCGGATTGTTGATTCTCCCATCGACCATCACAGTGTATCGCTCCCTTCTGAGCTGCTTCATTACCTGCTTGTAGCTGGCGAGCGAACGCCGGTTGAGCGTGATGACGTTGCCAACGTGAGGATTCCCTTCCAGCACGGGCGCCGTCGTCGGAGTTGCCAGCACATCGACTTTCCCCCCGGGCAACGATTGCGCTATGGCGCGAATAACCGATGTCGCCATGATCATGTCGCCGATTCTCTCGTACCGCATGAACAGCACTCGATACCTGTCATTCGCGGGGCGGGGAAGCGTCGTCTCGCTCGGTCCCGGCAACATGAAGCCGAGCACATGCATCCAGAAACTGCGCCAGGCTACCTCAAGCTTTCGCGGATGCACCGGTCAGCTGCAGCTCTAGAAGCTTGCGTGAAGGCTGTGGATCGCGTGTGTGATAAAGCTGGATCGCGCTTATCACGAAGGGCTCCGGAATTCTGACATTGAGCAGCTCCCTTTCTGCCTTGGCATCGAGGGTCTGGTACAGGCTGAGAGTAGTGTGAGGGCTAAAAGTGTACCGTGCCCGCGTAAAGGGCAGACCGCTGGTTGCGATCCTGTCATGCAATACCCGCAAGGGGCCGTGCGAGTTCAGCGGGAGAACGATGATCCCCGTCTGCATGAAACGCTGCGGCCGGCCAAAGGTCAGCTCCATAGGTGAGACGTCGGACGCAACCGGCTCGAGCTTCTCGCGAAGTTCGTCCACTCTCACCGATGGCGGAATCGGTCCGGAACCGGACGATCCTGTCAGCGTGATGTGCGGAGGCTTATAGCGCGCCAGCCGCGGATCGTAACGTTCATTTATCGCTTTGATCTGCTCTGCGATTGCCTCCGGCAGTTCGGCGAGAACGAAGATTCCATTCAGCTGCAAGCCGCCGTCCGGTAAGAGAGTTGACTGGGTAATTACACTTAGCGAAATGCAAGAGTCTTACCCCTTGTCAACCTTGCTTCAAATCGCGATATCAACCCGGTGTTGAAGATCGATCTCACCGGCAAGCGCGCGTTGGTTGCTGGAGTTGCCGACGACGGTGGATTCGGGTTTGCGATCGCAAAGTCCCTGGCTGAGGCAGGAGCGACCGTTTCCGTTGGAACCTGGCCGCCCGCACTCAACATCTTCATGAACCTGCTCGAGCGCGGGAAGATGGACGACTCGAGAAAGTTATCGAGCGGACAGCTGCTCCAGTTCGAGAAGATCTATCCGCTGGATGCCGCCTTCGACACGCTGGCTGATGCGCCCGAGGACATCCGCAACAATAAACGTTACAAGGAGACGGGCGACTTCAGCATCGAAGGGCTGACGCGAAGGATCGAGGGTGATTTCGGCCGCGATTCGCTCGACATCGTGATTCATTCGCTTGCCAACGGTCCCGAAGTCAGGAAGCCACTGCTCGAAACGAGTCGGAACGGTTATCTCACCGCGATCAGCGTCAGCGCCTATTCGCTGATATCGATGGTGGCGAGGCTCGCGCCGTTGATGCGCCGAGGAGGTTCCTTCCTGTCGCTGACTTATATGGCGAGCGAGCGTATCATTCCCGGCTACGGTGGAGGTATGTCGTCAGCCAAAGCCGCGCTCGAAAGCGATACGCGGGTCCTGGCTTTCGAAGCAGGCCGTAAATATGGGCTGCGCGTGAACGCGATTTCCGCGGGCCCGTGGGCCTCACGAGCTGCCAGCGCGATAGGCATCATCGACAAGATGGTCACCTACTGCGCCGCCAATTCACCACTCACCGAGCCACTTTCGGCCGATGAAGTCGGAAATGCAGCCGCTTTCCTCTCCAGCCCTTTAGCCGCCGGGATAACCGGGACCATCGTCTATGTCGACAAGGGTTATCACTCGATGGGGATGGCGCTGCAGGATCAACCCGCGTAAACACGCGAGAATCGGCGAGAAGACCTGCGAGTTACGGGGTTTTCTTGGCCGCAGCTCGCTCGCGTTGGATCTGATGCTTTATCTCTTCCAGCCGCGCGACAGGCAAGCGCCCCGACAAGGTGAGGCTTTTGCCGCTGGTCGAATCCGTCCAGGCGACTGTATTGAGTTGATTCAAAGCTGAAGCTGTCCCCGCCCCCAATGTTGCGGGCGGTGCAGCGGATGGAGCGCCAGCCACGCTCTGACTGCTGGTCTGCGCCGCAGCTCTCGTCCTCGAGAGCGTGGGCTCGACTCCTGCCTTGGCAGCTGCACGACTTTCCTGAGGCCCCGCAACACCGGTTGTCACGACGCTTTGCAGCCGGAGGGTTTGTCTCTCAACAAGAGTCACCGTATCGGATGGCGAAACCGCATAAGTGGTCCGCGATCCGCCAACGATTCGCTCTGTCGACAGCTGTCGCAGCGGCGTTGCAAGGTTCGCTTCGTCGATAGCCGCCGCTTCACGCCTGAATGCCGCCGCAGGGGACCGCACCACGCCTGCCGACACTCCTCCAGCAGCTGCGTCAGCGGACGACGTCGCAGCTTCTCGAGTTTCGGGTGAAGGCACCGGGGCAATTGTCTTTTGCGCCTTGGCCACAGTTTTTTGCGGTACGACGGCTGATCTCCTGACGGGGGGTACGCCACCCCCAACGTTGCCATCCTGGCTAGCCGCTAGCGGCTGGGTCTTAGACGTTGCTGTGAAAGTCTCAGGAGTATCGACGCGAGCTACGGCTGTTGTTCTCGTGACCGAGACATTGGATCCGTTGCGCAGCACCACGAGACTCCCCACCGCGACAACAAGTACCGCCGCGGCCGCTCGCAATGCAACCGTATTGAAGCGCCGCCGTGGCGCGGCGACTGGCACGACACCGCGGGGGGCATTGTCCAGGTGCGTCAGTATCCGCGACGACGCGGCAATGAAACCACGCGCTTCCGCCACCGCCGCCGCGCACTGCCCACAGCTTGCCACGTGCGCTTCCGCCTCCGCAGCGGCTTCCGGACTCAGTGCGCCGTCCAGCCAGGAGTGAATTGTCCCTTCATCAAGATGCTGCATTCTTCTCTCTCTCTTCGCGACTCTTTTGCAGTGCTTCGTAGCTCTCCACCAGTCTGCGCCGCGCGCGTGACAGCGTAGTTCCTACCGACCCGGCCGACAGCTGCAACGCCTCGGCGATTTCGCTGTAATCCAAACCCTCCTCGCGCATCAGCAGCGCCAGACGATCCCGCTCCGCCAGTCCATCTACGGCCTTCCGAGCAAGTGCCGCTTCCTGCGCACGCTCGATCGACGTCTCTTCCGGTTCCACCATCGACTCGCGTTCCTGCTCCGCCAGAAGCGCCAGATGCTTCCGACGCCTCATATCCTTTCTCGCTTCGTCCCGCACCAGATTGGTCGCGACCGCAAACAGCCACGCGCGCTCATTCTGAATCGAAGTCTGTCGCAACGCACGCACGAAAGTCTCCTGTGCAACTTCTTCCGCCCAGTCGCGATCTCCCAGACGCCGCGTCAGATATCTCACCAACGCGGCATTGTAAGTCCGGAACAGGCGCTCTACATCGGTCACGCGATTACCAGCGCTCCTTCAGCATTGCGAGATCGCGATCGCTGAGCGCGTCGTCTCCGGATTGAGTCAGCTCGATCGCCATATTCCGGCCGGCCACAATCACACGGTCGCCGAGTGAGAATGCCTCTTTGAGATCAGGCACGATTTCCAGCAGCTTGAAGTACGCGGCCGAGAACGGCTGCACGCGAAGAACGGATCCTGATTTCTTGTAGCGCACATCGGTCCAGACACTGTCGCGCAAGACGAAGGTGGCATTCCCGGCGCGTCGAACGCTTGCGCCGGCGGCTATGCCACTTGCCTCGTCCGCGGCGGCAACGCTCCGGACCGAACGTTGTTCCGCGGCAGCTTTTGCCGCTTCGAACTGAACTGCCGGAGCCGCCGACGGCGCCCTCCCACCTGTCGTAGTGATCGACTGGAGCTGAGTCGCGCCATCGCCGATTCTACGACGATTCATGCCCGGCTCAACAACCAGGTATGACGAAAATTCCGTGGGAATCCCAAAGCGCTCACCCAGGTCGCGAATCTCATCGTCGATCTCCTGTGATCCTCCATGCTTCCTTTTCTCGGCGCTGAGGTAGCCCACGCGCTGGGTAGCCCACAGGCGGGCTACAAAAGCGTTCTCCCGCGAACGACTGGGAAAGTTGACACGCGCGGTCCAGGTCACCGGACCACTCGTGGTCTGTCCATCGAACCGCAGAATGGCATTTCCACTCCCGTCATAGCGCGAGAGAATGACCAGGTCCTCGCCGGCAAATATGTCTACCGGTCCGGATGGGTGCATCTTGAGCAGGCGTACGCCATCTGCGTGTACGCGCACGTCTGTAACGAGCGGACTCGTCAGACGACTCGCCACGATCCCGACGGCACGTTCCACCGATTCGTCCGGACGGACGAAGGTTGCCGTACCACGACCCTCGAGCGCGAGCTGTTCGATTAAGGAGACGTTCAGATCCGCTCCGACGCCGAAGGTAAATACGCGGCGCGAGCCTCTCCGCCTGGCCACGTTCGCTGCGATTGCACTTCCGTCCCTCTCACCAACCGTTGGCTGCCCATCGGTGAGAAACAGCACGATGGGAATGCGACCCGCTTGAACAGGTGTCGACAACGCTTCGTCCAATGCTCCGGATATGTTAGTGGATCCCTGTGCTTCGAGGTCGTTGAGGTAGCGTTCGGCCGCACGAAGATTCTCGTAGGTCGCGTAGCTGAAGTAGTCGCGAAACGTTCGAACATCGCTCGAGAAATCGATGAGTCTGAATCGATCAATCGGGGACAGGGACTGCAGCACCTGTTTTCCGGCGGCGCGAGCCTGACGGATTTTCTCTCCGCTCATGGACCCTGAAACGTCAATCACGAAGGTCAGATCACGGGGCACCGCGCGCGGCTGGATGGCTGGCGGGGACAGCGTAATTAGCGCAAAGCCATCGTCGTTGCCGGGATCGTTCGTCAGAAGAGAGATCGCGGGGCTGGTCGAGCGCCTCACCGGAATAAGGAGCGTGACCTCTCCGCGCGCGTCCCTGATTTCGACACGGCGCAACGACCCACGATAGTTGGAAGCGAACGAACGATCTCCGGACGTCTCCGCTGCGTAGGGATCCTCATCGATAGTGTGCGTCGGAGAGTAAGCCCTTCCATACATTGGGTCGTTCGGATATGTGAGAACGAAGGACACCCTGCCTTGCGCAGACTGGTTCATCTCGCGCTGAGTTGTGCTGGCACCGCGGAAATAGTCAACGCGCAGCGCGTCACCTTCGCGCTGGGCAACAGTCTGAAAGCGAACTACGACTTTTTTTTCCTCGCCGGGTGCGATTGGAAAAATTCGGGCGCGCAGGAGCCCGTATCCCATCCATTCGAGCAACGCCGGATCACGCTGGCGTCGCACAATCTCTTCGTAGATCTGGCGCGCCTGGTTGGCGTTCATCGTCTCGCCCGATACAAGCTCTCCGTTGATCGAAAGCTTGAGGTCCTGGAATGCAGCTCCCTTGGGCAGCGGAAACATGAAATCCGCCTCTCCAACTCTGTTGCCGCGGTTTACGAAAGTTTCGGTGACCTCGTAACGGAGCACGCGATCCGCGAGCTCGACTCTGACGTCGCTGTTTTGGCGAACGACGTAGGGCGATTGAAAGCCGCAGGCGGGCATGACGCACGGCCTGTTCGGGACACACGGCGGAGGCACGGGGCAGGGCCACGGGCGACGCGGATCTTCGACGATCTGCGCACCGGTGACGTTCGGAATAATGAGAGCAGCAACAAGTAGCAGTGAGCGCATGGGGCACCAGTAGAAAGGTTCTACTGTGGGACGTGCCTTCTGCCTGCACTTGCACAGGTTTGGTGAGCTTCGGGGTCTTGCCGGGCACAGACCCCTCGATTGACGGGCTAACTCTGCTTCGTTTTCTTCCGCCTGCGCTTCAGCATGTCGCGCCGTTCGTCGACCCGGACCTCGAGCAGCCGATGGTCGGCCCGGATCATCGTATCCTCGAACGTCTCACCTTTACGCCTTGCTGCCCATCCCATCGAGAACGGGACCGGTGCCGAAGTTGGCGCAGCCGTACGCAGCCGCGCGACGACGTGCTCCGTCTGGTCTTCGCCCGAATCGCACAACACCACCAGGAACTCGTCCCCGCCCACACGAACTACTGCTTCCTCGGCGCGCACGTGGCGCATGAGAAAGCGCGCCATTTTGACGAGCACGCTGTCGCCTTCCGCATGACCGTTGGTGTCGTTGTACTGCTTGAAGTGGTCGATATCCAGATAAATGCAGCCCCAATCACCCTTGGGCTGCGCTTCACACTGGCGCGCGACGGTATTTAAATATCGCCTGTTATAACACCCCGTCAGCGGGTCACGGATGCTCAGCTCCAGCAGTTGGGTCTGCAGCTCCTTGCGGTGGGATATGTCGACAAGAATTCCATGACAAAACTTCTCGCCGGTGTTTGGATCAATGGACAGGTACGCGCTGTCAACCACAGTTCTGACTTCGCCGTCTTTCCTTGTCAGCTGCAGCTCCACGTCGCGCACCACGCCCTCGATCTCCAGCTGCGCCATCTCACGTTCGCGAATCTCCGGCTTTACGAAATCGCTGGCCCGATATCCCCTCAGCTCGTCGAGCGAACGGACGCCAAGCATCTCGAGGAACGCCGGATTCGCATCGATGATCTCTCCTTCGAGGTTCGTGATGTAAATTCCCTCTTTGAGGCGCGATGCGAACTCGCTGAGCGTCGATGGATCGCTCAGGCTGCGGAATCGTCTCGTTTTTGGCTTTTTAACGCGCTGCGGGCGACTCACCACAGCGCCTCGGGGATACGGCACATCCGTTGCTTCTGATGGCAGGATAAAGAGTGGAGAAAGTATGGCATCCAGACGGGAACAGAAACAGAGCAGGACTCCTGCCAAACAAGGTGACGGCGATCCTGGTACGCGTTCGGGACAACCCAACCCCGAAGACGTCCCTTCACGGTCCACGGAGCACAAAAGCGGGTACGGCGGAGAGCAAGGATCGCCGCGCACCAGCACTGACAAGCGCGAGACGCCCAAGCGAAGCTAGCCGCTCGAAAGAATGAGCTTCCGCACTGCCGGTATCCATCACGTCACCGGCATAGCCAGCGATCCGCAACGGAATCTCGACTTCTATGCCGGTGTCCTCGGTCTTCGCCTCGTCAAGCGAACTGTCAACTTCGACGATCCCACTACGTATCATTTTTACTTCGGTGACGACCACGGTAGCCCTGGCACCATCCTGACCTTCTTCCCCTGGCCCGATGCACGTCGCGGACGTCAGGGAGGCGGCCAGGTGGCCGTCACATCCTTCGCAATACTCCCCAGCTCTGTAGGGTTCTGGATCGAGCGATTCATCAAGAAGCGGGTCGACTTCGAGCAGCCGACCGCTCGCTATGACGAAGAGCGCGTGATTGCCTTCAAGGACCATGAGGGATTCATGGGTGAGCTTGTCGCGCACCCAGCCGCGGACCCGGATCTCGGTTGGTCGGGGGGTGGTATCCCCGCCGACCACGCCATTCGCGGTCTGTATTCAGTCACACTATGGCTCGACGCGAATGAGCTCACCGGACAGCTGCTTACACGAACGCTTGGGTTCGACCTTGTGCGAGAACAGGGGAGCATTTTTCGCTACGCTACCGACGACCGTCGGCCCGGCTGCATCGTCGACCTGCGTTGCGTCCCTGGAATCTGGCCGGGGATGATGGGCGCCGGTACCGTGCACCACGTCGCGTTCCGCGCTAGCAGCGAAAGCGAGCAGATGGCGATTCGCACCGAGCTCACCTCGCTTGGCTACAACGTCACGCCGCAGCTCGATCGCGATTACTTCAAGTCCATCTACTTCAGAGAGCCGGGCGGCGTGCTCTTTGAGATTGCCACGGACAGTCCGGGTTTCGCCGTCGACGAGCCCATCGACGCCCTTGGTCAGTCGCTCAAGCTACCCGAGTGGCTTGAGCCGAGACGATTCGAAATCGAAGCGCTGCTTCCCAACGTCCACGCGCCACTCGAACTGCGCGGTCCGAACGCGTGACCGGTGATCTCGGCTTTTTGCATCGTTTCGTACCCGCAACGGACACGACGTCGAGAGAAACGTTGCTGGTTCTCCATGGTACTGGCGGTAACGAGAACGACCTTATCGGAATTGGACAGGCAGTTTCACCGGGCGCGGCGATACTGAGCCCGCGCGGAAACGTGCTGGAGAATGGCGCTCCACGCTTCTTCAAACGTGTGGCCGAAGGAGTATTCGACCCGAAGGAGGTCCACTCGCGCGCTCAGGAGCTGGCGAGGTTCATCCGTGCCGCTACGGTTCAGTACTCGCTTGATGCGAATCGAATTTTCGCTCTCGGTTATTCCAATGGGGCGAACATCGCTTCATCAGTGATGTTGATCGAGCCTGCACTGCTCCAGGGCGCTATCCTATTCCGACCCATGCTGGTCTACGAGCCCGAACAGCGCGGAGATTTGAGCGGCAGGGGCTTGCTGATCTCCGCCGGTCGAATGGATCCGATCGTGTCCGCGACGAGCATCGAGAAACTGCAGGCTTTGCTCGAGTCGGTGCACGCGAGCGTGACAATCAACTGGCAGCTCGCCGGACACAACCTAGTGCCTAGTGAAGTACGTGAGGCCGCCGAGTGGCTCGCACTGCAACGTGAACGCGCAAATCAGCTAGCTTCCAGCCGGAACCCCGCAGACTTTCAAGCGCGTCCAACGCCAACTCCAAACAGTCGCACCCAAGCTTGATAATGGCCGAATCAACTTCCACCGATACCGCGGCAGCTCCCCGGTCAGCCGAAGCACCACCACCAGATGCACCTTCGGGGCAATCGCTCGAAACCCTTTGCATCAATGCCATTCGTGTGCTCGCGATGGACGCAGTACAAAAGGCTGATTCGGGACACCCCGGTACGCCGATGGCGCTTGCCCCGCTTGCGTATGTTCTCTGGACCCAGCACCTGCGCTACAACCCGGCCGATCCCGGTTGGCTCAATCGCGACCGCTTCGTTCTTTCGGCCGGCCACGCCTCCATGCTTCTCTACAGCGTCCTCTATCTTACCGGCTATGATCTAACGCTCGAGGATCTGAAGCAATTCCGTCAGTGGGAAAGTAGAACCCCCGGTCATCCTGAATACGGCTACACACCGGGCGTGGAAACGACGACCGGGCCACTCGGACAGGGAATCGGAAACGCGGTCGGAATGGCGGTCGCGGAAGCGCACATGGGCGCTGTCTTCAACCGCGAACAGAGAATCTTCGACCACCACGTGTACTTCATCGCCAGCGATGGCGATATGATGGAAGGCGTCTCGCACGAGTCAGCCTCCTTCGCTGGACATCTGAAGCTGGGCAAGATTATCGGCTTCTACGACGACAACCACATCACCATTGAAGGCGACACCGCGCTGACCTTCAGTGACGACACTGCGGGACGGTTCACTGCATACGGCTGGCACGTTCAGCACGTGGCTGACGTCAACGACCTTGCAGCGCTCAACAAGGCAATCGATGCGGCAAAAAAAGAAATTTCGCGGCCATCCCTCATCGTAGTCCGTTCCCACATCGGTTACGGCAGCCCCAACAAACACGATACCGCCGAAGCACACGGTTCGGCACTTGGACCGGAAGAAATAATCCTCACCAAAAAGGCCCTCGGTTACCCGTCTCAGGAGGCGTTCTACGTAGCTCCGGAAGCCCTACGCTACTGGCGCGACGCCGCCAAGCGAAGGGCGCGCTTCCAGGACGACTGGAACAAGACTTACCAGTCCTACAAGACAGCGCATGCGGACCTCGAGCGGGATCTGCAGCGCCGGTTGCGGGGAGATCTCCCCGATGGTTGGGAAGAGACGATTCCGGTTTTCACCGCCAAGGATGGCAACGTTGCAAGCCGTGCTGCTTCGGGCGTTGTCATCAATGCTATCGCCAGGAAGATCCCCGAGTTGATCGGAGGCTCGGCGGATCTCGCCAGCTCCACCAACACCATCATCAAGGGTGAGCCGAGTTTCGCTGCCGAGAGCTATGCCGGACGGAATTTCCATTTCGGCATCCGCGAGCACGGGATGGGATCGGTGATGAACGGCATGGCGCTCCACAGCGGAATAATTCCCTACGGCGCGACGTTTCTCATCTTCTCCGACTACATGCGGCCAACGATTCGGCTTGCGTGCTTCATGAAACGTCATGTCATCTACATCTACACGCACGATTCGATCGGACTGGGAGAAGATGGGCCGACGCACCAGCCGGTCGAGCAGTTGAGTACTCTCAGGGCAATTCCCGAGATGACTGTCATCCGACCGGCCGATGCTTCCGAGACAGCGGAGGCGTGGCGCGCGGCGCTAAAACACAAAGAAGGTCCCGTTGCGCTCGTCCTCACACGCCAAAAGCTGTCATTCATAGACAGGTCCAAATACGCATCAGCAGCCGGTGTCGCGCGTGGCGCGTACGTACTCGCAGATGCTCCGGGAGGAGCTCCGGAAGTGGTTCTCATGTCGAGCGGCTCAGAAGTAGCGTTGATACTCGAGGCGCAAAAGAAGCTCGAGTCACAGGGAATTCGTGCGCGCGCCGTAAGCATGCCGAGCCACGAACTCTTCGCCCGACAGGACGAAACTTACCGAAACACCGTGCTGCCCAAGGGCATCAGACGGATCGCCATGGAAGCAGCCCATCCGATGTCGTGGTATCACTGGGTGGGCGATGATGGCGTGGTGCTGGGCATCGAGAGGTTCGGTGCATCTGCGCCGGCTGCGCGGATATTCACCGAGCTCGGTTTCACGGTTGATCACATCGTCGACACGGCGAAGTCGCTGCTGGGGAAGAAATAACTTTACAGCGACGCACTTTTTTGCGAGACTGACCGCGTGAACGGCAGCGAGCCTACGCTCAAGGACATCAGCGTCACACTCAATCCCGACACTCCTGAGTGGCCAGGAGACACGCCGTTCACTTGCGGCTGGGCGTCGTTGATGGCTTCGGGTGCAAGCGTGAACGTGTCGTCTTTCACCGCCAGCCCCCACGTCGGAACCCACGCCGACGCTCCTCTTCACGTACGCGAAGGGTGGTCGGGTTCGCACGAGCTCGCTCTGGAAGCGTTCTTCGGACCGGCGATCGTGGTTGATGTCTCCAGCCTCACCAAACAAATCGAGATGGAAGACCTCGAGAAGATTCAATCGCTCCCCTTCGTCGAGCGTCTGCTGCTTCGCACCGGCCGGACCATCGCGAGTGGTGCGTTCCCCGAGGACTGGCCCACACTCTCAGAGGCCTGTGTCCGTGCGCTCCTCGGTCGCGGGCTCCGGCTGCTGGGAGTAGATGCACCTTCGGTCGATCCCCGCGATAGCAAGAATCTTCCCGTCCATAACATGCTTTTCGCCGGCAATGCGGCGATTCTCGAAAACCTCGACTTGAGACGGGTCTCCCCAACCATGTACGAGCTCATGGCTTTTCCCCTCAAGCTCATGGCACTCGATGCAGCGCCTGTGCGCGCGGTACTCCGGCAAATTGTAGCCTGATTGGGCTACGCATCGATGACGCACGCCGTCAAACGACCAGCAGGATTACGAGGCGATATTCGACCTTGAAGTCGAATGTTTCGCCGCAGTCAGTTCGCGCCAATGCTTAGACGGACTCTCGTGCTGTCGGTGGTCATGGTTTCGCTCGCGCTTGTGTTCGACAGACAGCAAGAGAAATCAAAGAGAGCGAAAAAGCGTTCGCCGGCTTCGCAGATACAACGAACAAGAAAGCGGCCAGCCCCTGTCAGCACGTTCGTCAACGAAGCCGCAGAAATCGGTCTGGTTGTGCGCGTACTTGACGTCGGACAGGGCGACGCAATCTACATTCGCAACGCCTCGAGTCGCGTGCTCATCGATGGGGGTCCGGACACCGCCAGACTCGGACGGTACCTCGACTCGCTGAATCTCAATAATTCGACGATTGATGTCGTTATCCTCTCCCACCAGCATATCGACCACTACGGCGGTCTCCGTGAGCTCTTTCGAACTTCCCGTCACATTCGAATCCGCTACTTCTTCGAGAACAAGGATCCGGCGGCAGCGAGCACTCTCGCAGAGCTTCGTGATTCGATCCTTTCGCGCATGGATCGTGACAGCCTGATTTATCGTGACAGCGACGACCCCTGCGCTGACGGTCGGTCAATTTGCACGATCACTATGGCGGGCGGAGCAAAGCTACACATTCTCGCGCCGTTTCCCGGGGGCGATGGACCAAACAATCGCTCGACACCGGTGAAGCTTATCGGTCCTGACTCTGCGTCATTTACAATGTGGCTCGCAGGAGATGCCGAGCACGAAGAGATAGCCTGGTTCGAAACAGCAGGCTACGCCAGCAGTCCCGGAATGCGGGTCAATGTATTGAAAGCCGACCATCATGGTAGTTGTAACGGAGTCACGTTCCGCTACCTCGCGCTCGTCCGGCCTGATTGGGTCGTCGTGTCCGTGGGGACGCGCAACGATTATGGCCACATGCATTCACAGGCAAAAGAGATGTATCAGCGCGCTGGCACCCCATGGTATCGAACCGATCAGAACGGGACCGTCACCATTCGCTCCCCGGGCAAGTCGGGTCAAGGTTACAGCATTACCCCCGACCAAAACCGCGCCAACGCCGACGGACCGACCGACAAGAGGTCTCGGCAACTTGATTGCCGGGATTAAATCCTCATAGCTGAACGTCACCGCCACGGTCGGCTTTGGATTTTCTTGAAACTTGTTTGGCGGATCGATCGAGTGCTCTCTTCTTCGCTTCCGGATCATTTTCGATCACGATCGCCGATCTTCCCTGCTGCCTGTCGTGAGTAACGGATAGCACATCGCCTTCCTTCGCGCCTTCCGGCAACAGCCACTCCGGGATTGGCGTGACGGTGCGTCCGTCAACCTCGATTGATGCTGAACCGTCTTCAATTACGTCGATGATCCAGGTGTGTTTGCTTTTTCCGTGCATCGGTACTCCTGTGTGGGGGTAACGAGCGCAAATACCAATCGATAAATGGCATGTCGTATGCGCCATTCCCCGGTCCCAAGGCAGCACGACTCGCACCAGTCAACGTAGAGATCCTCAATGCGAAGCGACTCAGGCAATACAATCTCTGTGTGGATGGGAACGACCGAAGTCCCGCAGTTTCAATCGCTTACTCAGGATCTCCGCGCAAACGTCTGTGTCGTTGGTGGAGGCATCGCCGGCATGACGACAGCGTATCTCCTCGCCAGGGCAGGCCGCGCCGTCGTGCTGATCGATGACGGCCCGATCGGAGGGGGAGAAACGGGCCGCACCACCGCTCACCTCACGGCAGCGCTCGATGACCGTTACTACGAGATCGCCAAGATGCACGGCGAGGATGGAGCCCGTATCGCGGCCGAAAGTCACATGTCCGCCATTCACCGCATCGAGAGCATCGTGTCGATGGAGGACATCGATTGCGACTTCGAGCGCATCGACGGTTATCTCTTTCTTGGAGGTGACAGCAAGCGAAAAGAGCTCGAGGACGAGCTCGAGGCAACACATCGAGCAGGCATAAGCGACACCGAGATCGTGCAGCGAATACCGTTTTCGTTCTGGGACAGCGGTGTCGCGCTACGTTTTCCGAGACAGGCGACTTTCCATCCGCTCAAGTATCTCAAGGGTCTCGCGCGCGCGATCCTGCGAGACGGCGGTAAGATCTATTCGGGAGTGCACGCCGAGAAGATCGAGGATGGCGAGCCGGCGCGCATTACTACGAGCGAAGGTTACGTCATCAGTGCCGACAACGTCGTGGTGTGCACCAACACTCCTGTCAACGATTGGCTCATCATCCACAGCAAGCAGGCGGCGTACCGGACTTACGTCATCGGCGCGCGCGTTCCGCGCGGATCTGTTCCGCACGGACTCTACTGGGACACTCCCGATCCTTATCACTATATCCGCCTCCAGAGCGGCGAGGACAGCTCGGGTCGCGAAATGGATTACGAGATTCTCATCGTCGGCGGCGAGGACCACAAAACCGGTCAGCCCGAAGACGAGGACAGCGAGGAACCCTTTGCCTGTCTGGAGGAATGGACGCGAAAGCGTTTTCCCATGATCCAAAGCATCGATTTTCGCTGGTCAGGCCAGATAATAGAGCCCGTCGATTACATGGCCTACATAGGAAAAAATCCCGGTGGCGACGAGCACATCTACATCGCGACCGGCGACTCGGGGAACGGTATGACACACGGGACGATCGCCGGCATCATTCTCAACGAGCTCGTCCAGGGACGTAAGCATCAATGGGCAAAGCTGTACGACCCATCGCGGGTCAGACTGCGCGCCACACCAGAGTACGTCAAGGAAAACGCAAATGTCGCGGAGCAGTACAAGGATTACTTCACCAAGAGCGAGGTCGATGATTTCGCGGAGATAAAACCGGGGGAGGGCGCCGTCGTGGGCAGAGGCCGCGGAAAGATAGCCGTCTATCGCGACGACCACGGCAGCCTGCACCAACGCTCCGCGATTTGCACGCATCTCTATTGTATCGTCGACTGGAACGATACCGAGAAGACTTGGGACTGCCCGTGCCACGGGTCGCGTTTCGATCCCTACGGCAACGTCGTCAACGGACCCGCTATAGTCGGGCTGGCTCCTGTTGGTCCGCAGCCGAAGAGAGCGAAGCGGAAGGACGCAGTAAAGCCGTAACTTCGTGTCTCTTGCCGTCGTCGACCAGTCGAATTGCGCGATCACCGCGGATTCCGTCGATGGTTAATTCGACCGCACCCTTTTGCATGCCATCGGGATTATCGATCGTAATCACATAGGTCGACGAGCCGTAGCGGTATTCGATGCTGAATTCCTTCCAGCTCGATGGGATGCATGGCTCTATGCGCAGCTCTTCTCCCCGCTTCTGGAATCCCAGAATCGCCTCGAGCGCGATACGGTACATCCAGCTCGCTGAGCCCGTGTACCATGTCCAACCGCCGCGACCAAGATGCCCTTTCGCGGTATAAACGTCCGCGGCAACCACGTAAGGTTCCACCTTGTAGGTCTCCACGCCGGCGGGAGTGTCGGCGTGCGTAATCGGATTGATCATCTGGAACAGCTCGAGTGCACGGTCGCCATCACCTTGCAGTGCGGTTGCCAGCACCGCCCAGAGTGCGGCGTGAGTGTACTGCGCTCCGTTCTCGCGAACTCCCGGCAAGTAGCCCTGAATGTATCCCGGATCGTGCGTCGTTTTGTCGAAAGGCGGCGTTAGCAGCATCAACAACCGCGCATCGTCCCGCACCAGATACTTGTTCAGGGACTGCATCGCCATCCGCGTCCGCTCAGGCTGCCCCGCGCCTGAGATCACACTCCAGCTCTGAGCGATCGAGTCTATCTTACACTCGTCGCTGGTCCGCGAGCCAAGCGGTGAACCGTCGTCGAAGTAAGCACGCCTGTACCACTCGCCATCCCACGCCGATCGCTCCACGGCCTCTGTATACGCATCCGCCTTCGACAGGAGCTCATCCCGGGCAGGCGCGTCTCCCCGCTTCTGCGCGTGCTCCGCGAACCGACGCAGCGTCGAGATGAGAAACCACGCTAGCCAAATGCTCTCGCCCTTGCCTTCGATTCCAACCCGATTCATTCCATCATTCCAGTCGCCGCTTCCAATCAACGGAAGTCCGTGCGCACCCCTGGTGCACGCCTTACGCAGCGCTCGGATGCAGTGATCATAGATGCTGCCTGTCTCCGTCGAGACCTGTGGCATCTCGTAGATCTCGTGCTCGTCCGGACCGAGCTGTCGCATCGTCAGATATGGCACTTCGACATCGAGCACTCCACCATCGCAGGCAACGTTGACGTAATGGTCCACGACGAACGGCAGCCAGGCCAGATCATCTGAAAAGCGCGTTCGTACTCCGCGCCCGCTCTGGGGATGCCACCAATGTTGTACGTCGCCTTCGACGAACTGTCTCGACGCAGCGCGCACGATCTGATCGCGTGTCAGTCGTGGATCCGCGTACACCAGGGCCATTGCATCCTGAAGCTGATCGCGAAAGCCGAACGCACCACTCGATTGGTAGAGAGCCGAGCGTCCCCACATTCGGCATGACAGGGCCTGATAGAGCGTCCACTTGTTCGTCATGAGGTCGAAAGTAGGCTCCGGCGTGCGAACTTTTATGATCGACAACCGGTCGTCCCATCGCCGTATGTTGCCATTGAGCCCCTGCGTCGCCGCCGGCGGCGCACGGTAACGCGAGATGATCTCGCGGACGGCGTCCTCGCCCTGTGCCGCGCCCAGCAGCATCACGATGTCCCGTGATTCACCCGGCTCCAGGTTGACACTCACCTGAAGTGCGCAACACGGATCTATGGTGGCGCCGATCGCCCCCGATAATCCGGCACGGGCCAGGGCGGCAGGACTCGAAATGGTCCCGTTCCGGCCCAGAAATTCTCGCCGGTCCGCCGTGTAGTACGCTACCCGCTCGCTGATCGAGGCAAACGCTACCGCCCCCGCAAACTGCTCGTCGAAGTAGTTGCGCGCGAACATCGACTGAGTGTCCTCATCGAAGCTTGTTCGCACCTGGTGTTGCGTCTGATCGCGCGAAACGCCAAGTACCCACTCCAGATACCAGGTAAGCGTCAGTCGCTTGCGCGTGAGTCCATCGTTACGTAGCGATAGTACGCTGATCTTTACAGGCTCTGACTCGGCCACACCCAGCCTGAGAGAACTCGCCAGCCCTTTGTGTTTGTGATCGAAGACCGAATACCCAGCTCCATGACGCACTTTGTACGGCGTTGGCTCGCGAATAGGACACGGAGTGGCCGTCCAGAGATCACCATTCGCGTCATCGCGCAAAAATACGCAGTCGCTCGATGGATCCCGAACAGGATCGTTGTGCCATGGCGTAATGCGATAGAAGAAACTGTTGCCAGCCCAGGTGACCCCGCTTCCTCCTTCGCTGACGAAGAATCCCCCGGCGGGATTTCCCACGACGTTGATCCAGGGCGCTGGCGGCAGATCACTTCCGGTCAGGTGAATTTCATATTCGCCCGCCGCGTTGAAGCCTCCCAAACCATTGAATGATCTTAGTCCTGTTCCCGGATCAGG
Organism: Gemmatimonadaceae bacterium; assembly: GCA_046262755.1. GTDB lineage: Bacteria > Gemmatimonadota > Gemmatimonadetes > Gemmatimonadales > Gemmatimonadaceae > UBA4720. The sequence goes on from JBHEME010000001.1 coordinate 65,963, forward strand.
CGTGTCCGCATGAATCGCGGTTGTCCCAAGCGGGACGATGTCGCGATTCTCGATCTCCAGCTTCGGCGGGTACCGATCTTCCACGCCCGGAAACTCCAGGAAATTGCCGAGACCGAGACCGTCGCAATCGATCTGCACTCGCGCCATCGCTTTGAGGAGCGTTACGTCTTCGGGTTTGAGAATGTCCGCCCGTCTGATGAAGACACCTCCCGGACGATCGAGAAGCCCCGCCTCACTGGATGCCATCACAGTTGCCAGCAACTCGTCGCTCAACTCCTGCATGTACGTCGCCGGATGCACATTGATGATGACGAGGTCACAGGTGATTCCCTTGAGCCGCCAATAATGATGCGTCCTCAACAATTGTCTCACGCTCGGCATTCCAACGGGGCTCTCGATCGTTGCCAGAAGTATCGGCCAGTCTCCCGAGATTCCCAACGTCCATAACGCCTGCTGCCCAAGCCTGTTTTGCTCCACCGCGCTCTGCGGAGGACGAAAGCCCGGGTGCGGGAACATCAGGTGGCCGGCCAGATCCTGGTACAGCGCGGCATCGGCCGGAGCAATTCCCAGATCGCGGAGCTCTGCCTGCGCCTGCGCCCATGAGAGATCCAGCGCGCGACGTGCGCTATATGGATCGTGATAGAGATCGGCGAGCTCTATGGCGCGTTCCCTCTGATCAGCGACGAACGTGGTGAAGGCAACATGTGCGGACGCGCCCGCCGGGATCCGGACGCGTACTCGCAACGAGAATATCGGGTCGAGAACGGCACCCACTGTTCCCGATAGCTCCGCGCCTTCGTCCAATGCCGTTGCATTTCGTACCGAACGTCCTCTACCCACGAACTTCGCGCGGTCGGTTTCGCACGTGACCTTTCCCACCACTTCCGATCCGAACGCAGCCACGTGCGCGCACCATATTGCGGCTTCGGTGGCAGACCGGGGTCGGCGAGTGGCGAGCAGCGCTGCGTTTGCCTCGATCCATTCCGTCTGGACGAACAGGTTACCGAACGCGGGGTGCGCGCGATCTGCATCGGGTGGTGAGAGCACGACCTCGGAATAGCTTGTCAGCTCGATGTCGCGCGGCTGCAGAGACCTGTTCGTCAGCGTAACGCGACGCACCTCCGCCGCATCGTCCTGCGCTACCGCTATTTCTGTGACGGTATCGATATCGCCGTCGCGACGGATGAACGTGATGCGATCGCTTGCAAACAGCACTCTGTACCATTGTGGCTCGGTGCCGGAAGGTTGGTGCGCGGTTGACCAGACGTGACCCGTGCTCAGGTCCTTGACGTAACACCATTGGCCATAATTGTCGCGCGTGCTGTCGTGACGCCAACGCGTGATCGCAAGATTCCCGTAGCGGCTGAATCCCCCACCCGCATTGGTGATGAGCGTAGTGTATGGCACGTTCCCCAGCACGCCGACAACTGGCTGTGGAGTGTGGGGCGTCTCGATCTCGCGCACCGCCGGTTTTTCCGTCTCGCTCGGTACCCGCGCGGCATCTGCGCCCGATACATCCTGCAGCGTCAGCCTTCGCGGAATCTTTTCCTGTAATACCAGCTCCGCTGAACGCACAAGCGGATCAGTGTGGAATCGGCGCGGCCAGATTTGCTGGTTCAGCGCGTTGTCGAGGGCAACGAGGCTCATCCCGATGTGGTGAGCCATGAACGTGCAGACGACGGTTTTTCTCGAGCCCGGCGCGGGCCGCGTGTAGTCGAGCGCATCGCGGAAGCCGTACGGCCCGAGCGCTCCTTCAGCCTCCAGCACCGCCAGATTCTTTAACGACTGGTGCGGCTCTACCAACATTGCAAGCAGTGTCGCGTAGGGAGCAACGACCAGCTCCTTGCTCAACCCGCGCTTGAGCGCGAGATCGGGAACGCCGAAACCACGATATTGGTACGTGTGGACGCGATCTCTGACCGCGTAAGCCGATTCTGAAACGCCCCACGGCACCCCGCGCTCGATGCCGTATGCGATCTGCCGCCTTACACTTCCCTTGTGGGTCTGGTCGAGGAGCGTAAACGGGAAAGTCTGCATGACGAGCGCCGGCATCAGGTACTCGAACATGCTCCCGCTCCATGAGAGCAGAGTTCGCGTGCCAGCGCTGGCAGTGAGGGCCCGACCGAGCCGGAACCAGTGATCGACCGACACATCGTCTTTGGCGACGGCGACGAATGATGCCAGTCTCGATTCCGAAGCCAGCAGGTCGTAGTAGGAGTTGTCCACCGCGTTGCTACCGACGTGATAGCCAATGGTGAAGAGCTTCCTCTTTTGGTCGTATAGAAAACGGAAATCCATCTCGATCGCGTAAGCGTGGGCGCGCTCGGCAATTGCCTTGAGCCGCTTCGCATCGGGCCCGGAGCACGTCGGATCCCTGAGGAATTCGTAACAAGCCTGCTTGAGTGCGATCAAATGACCGGCGAGGTTGCCGCTGTCCACCGTCGAGATGTACCCCGGCTCCAGAACACGCAGCTCGTTCAGGTCGTACCAGTTGAAGAAGTGGCCATGATAGCGGCGCATCCGCTCCAGCGAGCGAAAGACTTTTTCGAGCCGATCGATCATGTCCGCGCGCGTGATGAAACCGAGATCGGCGGCGGTCACCGTAGACAGCAGTTGGAGTCCGATGTTCGTCGGCGATGTTCGCATCGCCAGCACGGGCTGCGGGTCCTCCTGGAAATTGTCCGGCGCCAGCCAGTGCGTTTCCTCGCTGACGAATTTCTCGAAGTACATCCAGTGGAGCTTCGCGTAGCGCAACGCGGCCTGACGTTCTGGCTCGGTCAGGTGCACTTCGCCAAGAATTGCCGACTGACTGAGCGCAAAAGCGACCGTTGGGCTCGCCAGCCACAGCAGGACGGCGGGTAAAGTCCCCATCACGAACAGGAATCGCTCATCGGAGCTCGACGCCGCCCCGATGGTGACGTGGAAGCCGACCATGGCACCCAACACCAGACACAGCACGGTAACCGGCCACATCTTCCGCCACATCTCCAGCTGTGAACCGATTCCCAGCGCGCGCTCGACCTGCGAAGCCGTTTGCCACTCGAGAAGGTTCCGCTTGCTGATGAAAAGCCTGTACAGCGTGCGAGCAATCGCATCGGCGGACACAACTGCCTGGTGCGGGAGAAAAATCACGGCTAGGGCGAATTGTTGCGCATTCGTCATCGCGTCTCGGCCAACTGCCAGATAGTAGGCGAGCCACGATTGATCGCGCGGCGGACGAACCAACGATATCGCGAGCGACAAAAGCCACGGGAAGCCTATTACCACCAGCACGATACCGGTCCACTTCACGATCGAGCTGGGTAGTACGAACCAGCCGGTTATGAGCAGTACTACCTGCGCGATCTCCACTAGGCTCCGGCGCAGATTATCGAAGATCTTCCAGCGAGAGATGGCAGATAACCGGTTGGGGGTTGGCCCGTCGGGACCGGGAACCGTACCCTTCAACCAGCCGACAAGCTGCCAGTCACCGCGTATCCACCGATGCTTGCGTCGGGTGAAAGTCAGGTAGCGTGCGGGGTAGTCGTCGTAGACTTCAATGTCGGTTGCCAGACCGGCACGAGTGTATGTCCCTTCGATCAAGTCATGGCTGAGGAGTGTATTCTCGGGAAAGCGACCATGCGTTGCTTCCTCAAAGGCGTCGACATCGTAGATGCCTTTTCCGGTGAAGCTGCCCTCGCCATATAAATCCTGATACACGTCCGATACAGCGGTCGTGTACGGATCGACGCCGGGATGCCCCGAGTGAATCGAAGCGAAATAGGATCGATGCGCGCTGGTAAGCGACACTCCCACGCGCGGCTGCAGAATTCCATAGCCCCGCGTCACGCGCCCAACTTTCGGGTTGTACTGAGCGCGGTTCAAAGGATGCGCGATACTGCCGACCAGGAGTTGCGCGGCATCACGCGGGAGGACGGTGTCGGAGTCGAGCGTGATGACGTACCGTACCGACGAGAGGCGACTCGTTTCTCCGACGATAGTACTGAATGCGTCTGCCGCGCCGCCGCGCAGAAACCTGTTGAATTGCGCTAATTTTCCGCGCTTTCGCTCCCATCCCATCCAGACGTTCTGCTTTGGATTCCACAGGCGCGGACGGTGAAACAGGAAGAACACATCCGCGCCGTTCGCATACTTAGCATTGAGCGAGCGAATTCCGTTTGTGGCCGCAGCGAGTATTTCGTCGTCTCCCGCCTTGTGTTCAGTCGGCGAATCGGTGAAGTCGCTCAGTATCGCGAATTGGAGATTTGGGTCTCGATTGGCGAGATACTGCACTTCAATGTGCTCCAGCGCTTCTTCGACACCGTGCACGCTCGCCAGCAGCGTTGGGACCACCACCGCCGTCGCGTATTCCTCGGGAATGCCGTCATCCCGCATTTCGAGTTTGGAGAGAAGGCGCGGTGGCATGAGCAGCGTTATCAGCTGGTTGATAACGCTGATGCCGATCTCGTTGGCGGGGATGAGCGCGAGGATACCGATCAGTAGTCGAATGGATGGCGGAGCGGCCTCGACAACTTCCAGGATCACGGCCAGCGCCGCGATAGTGAAGAGAGTGATACCGCCGAAATACAGCGTGTTGGGATGGCGCTGGGTCCAGCGATGTACCCGCTCGCCCGGCGGTGGGGTGTAGCCGATCTTCTCTTCGAGTACACGGCGGCCGCGCTCGACCAGGTAGTAACCGACGTGTGAGTGCCGGATATCACTCGGATCGATGCGCTTCGCCAAAGCTACGGCCTCACCCGCCACTTCTTCCTCAGGACGTTTCACGCGCTTGGCGATGTGCTCCACTACGTGGCGATAGTGATCGCGCGTGCCGAAAGTCATTGACGCGTAGTGCCCGCTTGGGTCCTGACGCAGTAGCTTCTCGGTTGCGCTCTGCGCCTCGACGAAATCCTTCCAGTCGAGTCTCGAAATCGTTCTCAGGCTGGTAATGCTGTTCGCGACGGTTACCTGTGTGAGCGCGACACGCCGATTCGACCGAGTCGCTGCTTCTTCCGCGCTCGGCCCATCTTCCGCAATCCACTGTTCCAGCCAGATCAGCGGAGTGAAGTTCGTCTGATAAGACCTGACTTGCTGGAGAAAGCGCGCAACCCACGTCGGAGTAAAAGGCGGATGGTCATCAACGAACGCCGCGAGTGCGTTCGCCAGCGCTTCCTGGGAGTTCTCGCTGGCTTCGCGCAAAGTCGCGGCTGCTCGGTCAGCTGACTCGACCTCCTTGAGACGCGCAGCAACGCGCAATGCCATGCGCCGGATATTCTCTACCAGACCCAGTCGCAGCATCGTTGGAATGGCCCACAGCTCTCCCATCCGCAGCGCTGTGACTGTCTGATACTCACGCACGAACAGCGTGATGTTGTCGAGATCGAGATGACCTTCTGTGTGCGCGATGAGCTCGATCGCTACTTCGTAGGCGCGGGGGTACCCCGTCAGTGGTCCAGTCGCGAGCTTCGGAAGCTCCTCGTAATAGCCCTTCGGGAGGTTGGTGCGAATTTCCCGGATGTGTTCCTGAACGATGTAAAAATTGTCCAACAGCCAGTCACCGGCCGGGCTGATGTCCAACCCGCGCTCTGCGCCTTCGTTGAGCTGCTTGTATACGCGGTCGAGAACCGCGCGAGTGTCTTCGAGTCGCAGCAGAAGCGGCCCGGCACCGCGCTGCTTCCGGGCCGGCAGCAGGTGGTGACCCCTGGCCACGGCACGTGCACGTTCCCCCAGCCGCTCCAGGCCCAGCACCTCACCGCGGATCGGGCCAACCAGCTCTTCGCCGGCTCCGGCTCCGTTGCGCGAGCGGCCGAACAAGCGACTCAGAATTTTGGGCGGAGCTTTGGGCGGGATTGCAGTTGCCACGTCAGGTAGTCAACGCCAGAGACATGCCGCTTTCAAGGGGATAACAGCCACACAACGAGCGCTCGCGCTACTGCGAGTAATATGCTTGAATGCAGAGCGTTACGAGCTGCTGACGAACTCTCTCGTTCTGATCAGAGTTCTGCGGTCGCAGAGATTCGGCGAGCGAGTTCCAAAGTTCCTTGAAAGCGATGATCAGCTGCTCCGGGCGAATGTCTTTTTCTCGGGCCTCCCGTCCCACCTTTTGAAGGAGCACAACCAGTTCGGACGTTGGAGCATCAGGTTTTTTCAGCTGATCGATCAGCGCCGTCCGCAACTCCTTCATCGTGCTTTCTGAAAGTGTGCCCACGGGCTATGAGGCCAATAGTTCTACCGACCCTCTGACTGGTGGCGAAGAGGGCGGACATCTGTTCCCTAGAATATAGGGCGTGCATGACCGGCGCTAGAGAAACAGCCGGGTCCGTAAGTTGCCGGCTGACCTTGTTTTCTTTCGGTTGGTGCAGTGAGTAAGGTCTTGATTCTCGCCCGCGAGGATGTGGTCGCAGCGCTGTTGGGTTTGATGGTGGAGCTTCGGGGTTTCGAGCCCAGGTTTCTGCGAGCCGGTGATGACGTTGCCGATACGCTTGAGCGCGACCGCCCCAGAATAGTAGTGATCGATTGCGATTTCCCAGATTGCGGCGAGATCCTGCTCGAGAAGATCCGACGCGCGGGCGCCAAACCGATCCTTTTCAGTCCCTTCCGAATGCTGGCGGAGGTTCGTGACGTTGCGACACGTCTAGGAGTTGGATCGTTTACTCTCCCGATGGACCCTGAAACTTTTGGAAAAATGCTGCTCGAAATGTGAGCCGCATTTTTATTTTCTGGGCCTCCGACTGCCTTTCTCGCCTTTCTCCGCCTTTTCGGGGATAAAGCTCTTCCCTTTTTCGCTGGACTGGAAATTCTGCTTGTCCTGCTCGTGTATCCTCTGATCGTCAGTCAGATTCTTTTGATCGGTAGTGATCGCGTCCTTCTGATGCTTCCAATCAGTCTTCATGGCTTCTCCGTCGATTGGTGATACTGGAACCCAGGGCCAACAAACGTGCTCGTTACACGAAGCATGCCCGTTTGCCCACCACACCAAGCACGGAGCCGCTAGCGGAATCTCACTCCACCGTGGATCCGGAAAAGCGTCACGTCGGATGGTACCGAGTACACTTGCGCGCCGACGTCAAATATCCGCCGCACGACGTCCGTTAGCCCTCCGAAGATCGTTGCACGCGTGAGCGGTTCGTCAAGCTGCACCTGAGTCCTGTCTACATTGCCGTTGGCATCGGTGAAACCCACCTGAAAATGCGGATCGATTCTGTTCAATCCCACGCCGCCGTAGAAAGAAAGGGTCCCCGCACCAGGTGCAAATCCGGCTGCAATCTCTCCGCCGAACATATCCGGATGGAATGTGTCCGTCGATGGATTCGTGCCGAAGCACGGACTCGATGCTGATGTCTGTTGGAGCGACGAGCGCGGACAGGTAATTGCGCCCTTCACGTTTCCGAAAGTTCCATGGGCGCGCAGCATCAGCGTCGTTCCGCTGGCCGCGGGTCCGATCGCCAAATGGTGTGCGTGCGAAATCGCAAAACTGAAAAGATTCGGTTTCGCTCTCGCTATCGTCACCGGCGGCAGGTACGCGACCTCAAGAGCGAATCCGAACGGTCCGCCAACAGTTATTCTGGGCCTCCCGAATACGGGCGAGAGTGAGGTATGCTCGCTCTTTTGCGTGAAACACGCTCCCGTCTGTTCAATTCCCGGGTCTGGCTTGGGTAAATACTCGGCTTCACCGCCGATCCTGATGCTTGCCGGCGGCATCATTTCCGGGGCAGTGGCCACCGAGAATGAAATGGGAGCAGTGTAAAAAGCCAACAACTTTCCCTCGTTGCTTTCCGACTTGACCTTGCATTGAGCTGCCGCGGCGTGCTGCACCAAAGCGAGACCCATCGCGATTACAAAGCTTGACCGCATTGAACGACCCCCTAGTGTAGGCTGTCAGACGAAATAAGGTAGGGTTGCTTCATAACCGCGGGACAACGCCGTCGGCAGGAAGAGCATTCCGCGGTGCCAAGGTATGCCGTCCGCAGGGGAGCGGCAGCAACGAATAGGGCCGAGGCTCAGGCAGTTAGATCTTGGTCGAACTTGCTGCGCTTTGTCGGCAGCGACGCCAACAGGCAAAGTAATCTTCACGAAGTGACGTGCAGTCGGGAGTGGCGATCCTTCTGGCGTCGATCCCCTCCTGGCGTCGATTTGCCCCGGGCGTAGGAATGGGTTGCAGTCGTCACCTATTCCATTGTTAGTTTCTTATCTTACCTAAGCAATCTTGACTGCCTGAACCTCGATATTGATCTTGATCTCGTTTCCGACCAGGACTCCGCCCGTCTCGAGCGCTTGGTTCCAGGTCAAGCCGAACTCGCGACGATCAATTTTGCCGCTTGCGCTGAAGCCAACGCGCTCACCGCCCCACGGATCCTTGTTTCGACCCTCGAACTCGACATCGAGTGTCACTTCCCGCGTAATGTCGCGGATCGTGAGATCGCCGGTCACTTTAAAGCTCTTTTGGTCGCCCGTGATCCGCTTGCTCTTGAAAACAATGTCCGGGTACTTCTCGACATTGAGGAAATCACCCGACCGAAGGTGCTGGTCGCGCTGATCCGTGCGCGTATCTATGCTCGTGGCTTTCAGCTTCGCTTCGACGGACGAGTTCTGGGGATTTTTTTCGTCCGTGTAGATGATCCCGTCAACTTCTGCGATTCGACCCTTCACGGTAGTGATCATCATGTGCTTGGCCGAAAACTCGACTAGGGTATGAGCTGCATCGAGCTTCCAGGCAGTCTTGGTGCCCGCTGCCGTGTCGGGCTGTACAGTTGTCGTCATTGGTCCTGTTCCTTGTAGTGGTAGTAGATCTCGTGCCGCGTGCTGGACTTACTTAAGATATGCTAGTATACTTTGGTAAGTAAGTTGTGTCAACTAACTCATTACGAAATATTCCCTCCATGGCCGAGATAGTTTCGCCCGTCTGTTCGCGCTTTCACCGCGCTGTCGAGCTGATCGGCAGCCGCTGGACCGGCGCCATCATCCAGACCTTGCTTCAGGGAAGCACCCGTTATGCCATGATCCGGTCGGCCATTCCCGACATCACCGACCGCATGCTCTCCGAAAGGCTCAGGTCACTCGAAGCGGAAGGATTGGTGACTCGAACCGTGATCCCCGAAAGCCCCATCCGGGTCGAATACGAGCTGACACACAAGGGTCGCTCGCTGGAAAAAGCGCTCAATGCGATCGGCACCTGGGCAGAGCGATGGATTCCGCTCCCCGACCACCAACTTCATCGCAAGCACCACGACGTAACGTCAACTCCCAGGAAAGCCGGACGCTCATGATCTTTGAGAATGTTCGCTTCGCTGTTCGCACTGCTACGCTTGCGACAGTCCTGTGCGCCTTTCCCGTCATCCTGCCTGCACAGAGCGCCGGCTTGGTTACTGGCGTTGTCACCGATGCCGTTAGCGGGCGCCCGCTCGCCGGCGCGCGAGTCTCCGCGGCGGGCTCTTCCCGCGCAGCTGTCACCAATGATCGCGGCGAATATCGACTCGAAGGTATCGGTGCGGGCGATGCAACTCTTACGGCTTCACACCTGGGCAATGAGCCATCGACTCGAATTGTTCGGATCTCCGCTGGCGAACTCACTGCAGTTGACTTCGCACTGAAGCCCGGATCTGTTCTTTTGTCGGATGTTGTGGTAAGCGCTAATCGCTCCCCTCAGTCGCCGCGAGAAGTTGCCGCCACGGTCAACGCGATGTCCCGCGAGCGTGTGCACACAAACCCAGCACGCACAACCGACGATCTCCTTCGCGAGCTCCCTGGAATCGAGTTGCCAAGGACTTCCAGTACCGTGTCAGGCCCTGAAGAAATCGTCTCGGTCCGTGGGGCCGACGAGGGACGCACACTGGTCTTGCTGGACGATGTCCCGCTCAACGATCCGTGGGGCGAATGGATTCAATGGAACCGCGCGCCCCGCTTCCAACTCGATCGCGCCGAGATCCTGGAAGGCGGCGGCTCGAACCTGTACGGGAATTACGCGATGGGGGGCGTCATATCCCTCATCAGCCAGCCCATCCTCAAGCGCGCATACAACCTGATGGCGAGTGGAGGCAGCCGGGGCGCCGGTGACTTTTCGCTTTACGCCAGCAATCTCGCTGGTCCTCTCGGATTTTCCGCGAGCGCCGATTACGGAACCGGCGGCGGTTACACGCTGCTTCGCCCCAGCCAGCGCGGCTCCATCGACCAGGCAAACTCGGTCACTCGACGGAGTTTAAATGGGCGCGTCGAATACTCCGTCGGGGCTGTCGGGAGCCTTTTCGCCAACGCCAACTATTTCGACGATGATCGAAGTCTTGGTACTCCGCTCACCGAGCCCAATCGACGGCGCATCATCGGCGGAGTTCTGGGTGGCAGCTTCGGAGCGCCTCTCGGAGGAATGATCGAAGCGCGGTTCTTTGGCCAGCACCAAAATTACGACAGTCATTCTTCCGTGGTAAACGCCGCTCGAACCTCCGAGCGTCCGAATGTCGCCCAAACCATCCCCAGCCATGACCTCGGCGGATCCCTTCAGTGGATGCGGAGCATGGGGATGCTCCAGCTTCTTTCTGTCGGCGCCGATTTTCGCACTATGGTCGGCAGCCTCCATGAAGCTGTCTACGACGCTGCTGGCACCGTTGCGGGAATGCGTGTCTCCGGCGGAACTCAACGGGTGTTCGGCGCTTTCCTGCAGGGCGTTGTAGCTCCGGTGGAACCGCTTCGCGTCGAGGCCAGCGCGCGGTTCGATAGCTGGCGCAGTTTCAACGGCTTTCGAAACGATGGCACCGCTGTTCCTCCAACCGCTATTACCTATCCGGCCAAAAACAATTCCGCTTTTGCGCCCCGGGTGGGTCTACGGTACAAACTTCTCAATTCGGTGACGTTGCGGAGCTCGTACTATCGCGCTTTTCGCGCCCCGACGCTTTCCGAAGAATATCGAACGTTCTTCGCGGGGCCGAACACTTTCATGGGCAACCCCGATCTCACGCCTGAATACTTGACGGGTTACGACATCGGTATGGACTGGGATCCGTTGCCGGCGGTGGAATTTCGTGCGACTGGTTTTTGGAACAAGTATAAGGACCTGGACGACTTCACCTTCCTGAGTCCTGGGCCCACGCCCGGAACTACGATTCTCCAGCGACAGAACGTCGGCGCCGTGCGGAGCCGAGGCGGTGAGAGTGAAGTAGCGTTCCGCGTTCTTCGGGAGCTCACGCTGTCCGCCAGCTACAACTACGACCTGGCCCGCGTTGTAGCTACGAAGGCTTTCGTCAATCGAGTTCCTCTTCAGCGCGGATCCGCTCGACTGACTTTCGATTCACCCCGCGTCGCGACTGTCAACGGCATCTTCCGTTACGAGGGTCCGAATCACGCGCTCGGCGGGGCGCGCCTCGCGCCCTTTGGGGTCCTCGATCTCGATGCGCGTCGCCAACTTCGTCATGGCACCGACGTGTTTGCTGCCGCGGAGAACCTTTTCAACCGTGAGTACGTGGTAAACCGCTCCGGGACTCTCGAGTCACTGGGTTTGCCCCGGACTTTGCGCGCTGGAATTTCTTTCGGCTCATTTTGAATTTGCGAACGCCGGACAATGAGTTGCACCGTTGAGCGCCGCGTTCGTATGAGGTTCGAAATGAGAGTGGCTAGGGACGGAATCGAACCGCCGACACGCGGATTTTCAGTCCGCTGCTCTACCAACTGAGCTACCTAGCCGAATGCCGCTGATTCGACAGCACAATTAACATAACCGCGACCTTCTAATCAACGCCGGAAGACGAGCTCTCAACGACTCGCATTCTTGCCGTACACCGAGGTGATCACCGACTTGATCCCGCCTCTGGTGTTGAAATCCCCCATGACCTTCATCCACTTCGGTGACGCTGCGGCTGTCAGATCATCGAGAATTCGATTTACCGCCCGCTCGTAGAAAATGCCATCGTTCCGAAAGCTCCAGAGATAGAGCTTGAGGCTCTTCAGCTCGATGCACTTCGCCGCTGGAGCGTAAGTGATGCGAATCGTACCGAAATCCGGCGCCCCTCCCCTCAGTAGCGCCAGCTCCTCCGCATCACTCTCGATACCGCCTATTGGACACAACGACGTGAACTCCGAGCAATCCATGTGGATTTCGTAGTCGCGATCGGCGTACGGATTGTCGAATGTTTCGAGGAGTTCGGGCCTTGGCATCCCGAACGATGCACCGGCATTTGGCGCGGATCAATCCGCTGCGAAGCTGCCTTAGTGGTGGCTGCGCAGCCTGGGCGATCACTCGTCGCGCAGCTTCCTCGACATTTCTTCGAGAAGTCGGCGCTCGTCCCGTGTCAGACTGTTCATCCCTTGTTCGGAAATTTTGTCCAGCACCCGATTGACCCTGGCCGCGTATTCCTTGGGCGATTCCTGCTTGGGGACGTGTTGCAGCGGCTTACTCTCGCGAAGCACAATTGCGTTACTGCGCGCCACGACCTCGTCAACTCCTCGCGCTTGGTCACGTGTCGGTGCCCGGTTTCTCGGCACGGCTCTCGGCATATCCTCCTGTTCATCAGGAACCGACGACACCCAGCCTTTTACGCGGGTGAGGCCCCCGAGCGAGGCGATCTTTAAGAAAAGCCAGCCGAAAGCCATTCCACCGACGTGCGCTGTCCAATCAATTCCTGAACTCGGCGAAAGAGCGAAGAGGACATTCATCCCGATCATGGCCGCGACGAGCCAGCGTGACTTCATCGGAATTACGCCGAAAAGGTAGACCTCTTCGTCTGGCCAGTTGAGCGCGTATGCCACAAGTACACCGCTGATCGCCCCGGAAGCTCCGATGACAGCCGTCTGCGATGCAAATATCAGGTGCGCAATCGCACCACCGAGTCCACACCACAGATAGAACTGGGTGAAGCTGCGGGTCCCCCACACTTCCTCGAGCCGGGGTCCGAACATCCAGAGCGTGAACATGTTCAGCGCCAGATGCCACAGCCACCCGTGGACGAACATGTACGTTGCCGGGGTCCACCAAGTACCGGGGAACCGCGTAGGATCCAGGGCAAGCGCCGAAAAGAGCGCGTCGCGCCCAAACAGCGTGAGTTGCAGGAAATAGACACCGATATTCAGGGCGAGAAGCCACTGAACTGCGGGCGTCATGCGAGGGGATTCCCGTGCTTCGTACTGCTGGCTCATGCAAACCTGAATACGTGGGGACTACATGCTAAGACACAGCGGAGACGTAGGGGTTCCTACATCAGCGCGAGCTTCACGATTCGCTCGCAAAGGTCCGGGAAGGTTATTCCCATCGCTGCCGCACCCTGCGGTATCAGACTGAGCTCAGTCATCCCAGGCAACGTGTTCGCTTCGAGGCAGTAGAATTCCCCCTCGCTTGTCATCCGAAAGTCGATGCGTGCGTATCCGCGGAGCTTCAAGGCCTTGAATGCCGCCAGCGCTTGCTGCTGAACTTTCCCGGTCGCTTCTCGCGAAAGGTTTGCGGGGAATTCTTCAACCGCCATCCCAGCCGTGTACTTGCATTCGTAATCATAGATCTCGTGCTGCGGCAGAATCTCCCCAACCGGAAGCGCGACGTCACCGAGTACACCGACAGTAAGCTCTCGTCCGGCAACGAATCGTTCGATCATGACTTCATCATCGTATCTGTTCGCTTCTTCGATGGCGGGCAACAGATCTTCCCGCTTTTTCACCAACGACAACCCGACGGTAGAACCCTGCTTGGACGGCTTCACTATTACCGGCAGTCCAAGCATCCCCTCAACCTGTTCTATAGTAGCCGGTGCCATCAACCAGTCGGCTGTCTTCACGTCCTCGGCGCGGAATAGCTTCTTCGACAGGTCTTTGTCCATCGCCAGTGCACTCGAAAGATGACCACTGCCCGTGTAATTCACGTGCGCCATATCGAGGAGCGCCTGGATGGTACCGTCCTCCCCTTGTCCGCCGTGAAGCGCGAGAAAAGCGACGTCTGCTTCCTTTATCTCCTTCATCGTCGTGAGGTTCGGAAGGAACGCTCCTTCTGCGAATTTGGAGAGCGCCTCGAGCGACGGCGGTTGGGTGCCGACTGTACCAGTACTGAGCTCGCGTTCTTCCGCCGAGTTGATTACTCCCCGTGCGGGATCAAGTGCTGTCACTTTATGTCCGCGCTCGCGCAAAGCCAGCACGATACGGATCCCCGACGCCAGGGAAACATTCCGCTCCGACGACGTGCCGCCCATCAATACCGTGATCTTCATCTGCTGACTTTCGCTCCTCAGCGCGACATCATGAAATGCAGCATGTCGGATCGCGTAACGATTCCCTGAACCTTTCCGTGCTCCTGTACCAGCACTGCCGGATTAGCCTTGGATAAAAGCTTCACAACACTATCGACGGGCTGATCCGATGAGATTACAGGGAAGGGAGAGTCCATGATTTCACTTACCGTCGTGTCGAGTAGCTTGGGGTTTTCGAGGCTTTTCTGCGACAACGACCAGTCACTTACGGATCCGACACAGTTCCCGCCTTCCATGACCGGGAGCTGGGAAACATCATGCAGAGTCATCAGGCCAATGGCCTGCCGCACTGTTGCACCTGGCGCCACGCTGACCACCGCGGGCGCCACTCCGTTTTTTCTCCCCAGGACGCTGTGTAACGCCACCCTCGGAGCATCGAGCATCTGGTTCTCGCGCATCCATTCGTCATTGTAAAGCTTCGACAGGTAGCGCTCACCCGTATCGCAGAGAAAAGTGACAACGAGCGCCTTGGGATCATCTATCTCGCGCGCAAGCTTGAGCGCGACCGAAGTGATGAGTCCCGACGATCCACCAACGAATAAACCCTCTTCACGCGTGAGCCGCCGTGCCATTGCGAACGAGTCCTTGTCACTCACAGTGTGATATTCGTCGATCACGCTCAGATCGAGTGTTCCCGGTAGTTTGTCCTGACCAATTCCTTCGACTTTGTAGGGCGTGCCTTCGATCTTGTTCTTTCCTTTGCTCCGCCAGTACTCAGCCAGTATCGAGCCGGCAGGATCGCCGGCAATCACCTTAACCTTCTTATTACGCTCCTTGAGGTAGCGTCCGGCGCCAGTAAGCGTACCACCGGTTCCCGCTGACGCTACGAAGTGAGTGATCCTGCCCTCAGTCTGTTCCCAGAGCTCCGGACCCGTCGTGGCGTAGTGAGCATCCGGGTTTGCCTCGTTGTAAAACTGATCGGCCAGAATCGCATTCGGTGTTTCTTGCGCGATTCGCTTTGCCATCATCACGTAGTTATCGGGATGATCGGGAGGTACTGCTGTCGGCGTGACAATTACCTCGGCGCCAAAAGCTTTTAGCAGTCGGACTTTTTCCTGGGACATTTTGTCCGGCATTGTGAAGATGCACCGGTATCCTCGCAGCGCTGCCGCGATTGCCAGTCCGACTCCCGTGTTGCCGCTCGTCCCTTCGACTATCGTCCCGCCGGGCTTGAGCCTGCCTTCTTTTTCTGCACGCTCGATAATCGGCATTCCGATACGATCCTTCACCGAACCGCCGGGATTGAAGAACTCTGCCTTTGCGTATACGGGGGTGCGGATACCACGCGTGATGTGGCTCAGCTTGATGAGGGGCGTCCATCCAATTGTGTCCAGCACACTCTCATAGGGGCGGCGATGCCGTTCGTATCTCATTAGCGGCGGCTTCGGCTTTTCGTGGTTTTCGGAGCCCGCTTCGTGGATTTGGCCGCAGTTGTCTTGGAGGTGTCTGGTTTCGCGCTATCCAGCGGTTTTGTAATGGCGGCGGTTGTCGAATCCCTCTTGATCAGAGAATCGCCCGCCAGCGGCGGCGCGTCGGGGTGCCGGAAAAAAACAGGCAGGAGAATCGATACTGGAACTGGCTGCCCCTGAGTCTTCGCTGGCTCGAATTTCAGATCGCGCGATCCTTTCATCGCGGCGGAGTCGAGCGCATTGAATCCACTCGTTTCGGCGACACGTGTGGAATCCGCGACGATCTGACCATCCCGATCGATATAAATCCGAAGCGTCACATTCCCTTGGACTTTCTGCGCATAGAGCGCGGGTGGGTACCGGAATGGTAGTTCCTTATTGAGCATAACCGGCGCTACATCTGGTTGCCTTCCCACAGTTTGAAAAGGAAGGCCGGATTTATCGCCGTTCTTGCACCCCGATGCTGAGAGAGTCGCGAACAGTCCGACGAATGTTGCAATTCGTGCAGACATGCTCAGCTCTGGCCTCGGTCGCTCTTCGCATTGTCTACCAGTCGCGCAAGCGTCGCGATCGCCGCCATTGGTGTCATCGTGTTTGGGTCGAGTTTCCTGAGCTGGTCGACTACCGGATGCGGCATGAGTCCGAATAACGCGAGCTGATCCGGTGAATTGGTTTGCATTCCCGGCGGGGTGCGGCCTGATCGGGGCACGATCTGTTCCGCTTCGAGGAGGGCGAGCAGCTCCCGGGCCCGGGCGAGTACCTCTGGCGGTAACCCGGCGAGTCTCCCCACTTCGATTCCATACGAGCGGTCGGCGCCGCCCGGTGCCAGTCGATGGAGAAACAGCACTTCGTCACCCACCTCACGGACCTGCACATTATAGTTCCTAACTGCTACTAAACTGTCCGCCAACTGCGTAAGTTCGTGATAGTGCGTCGCAAAGATTGTCTTACATCCGACCTCGTTGTGCAGATGCTCGCTCACGGACCACGCGATCGAGATTCCATCGTACGTCGACGTGCCGCGTCCGATTTCGTCGAGAAGCACCAGACTTCGTTTGGTTGCGGTATGCAGTATGGCGCTAGTCTCCGACATCTCGACCATGAACGTCGACTGGCCCCGCACGAGATTGTCACTCGCTCCCACTCTCGTAAAAAGCCGATCGACCAGGGGAATCCGAGCTCGGTTCGCCGGGACGAAGCTTCCCACATGCGCCATCAAAACGATCAGACCGACTTGGCGCAGAATTGTGGATTTTCCAGCCATGTTTGGCCCAGTCAGGATCATGATTCGCGCGTCTTCGCTCAGCTGCACGTCGTTAGGAATAAATTTCTCACGCGGCATCATTCTCTCGACTACGGGATGCCGTCCTCCAGTTATGTCCAGCACGAACTCGTCGTTGAGTTCGGGACGCACATAGCCTTCACGGCTCGCGGCCTCAGCGAACGACGCAAATACGTCAAGCTCGGCTATGATCCGCGCGACTGACTGAAAGCGCGCAACCTCGCCACCTATGCGCCTTCGCAGATCTTCGAATAGCTCGCTCTCACGCTGTTCGACGTGCTCTGCGGCTGTCAGCACCCGCTCCTCATACTCCTTTAGAGCAGGTGTGACATAACGCTCGGCACCAGTAAGCGTCTGCCGTCTCTGATAATCGGCTGGTACGAGGTGTGAGTTGCTGTTCGTCACCTCGATGAAGTATCCAAAAACTTTGTTATAACCGACTTTCAGCGAGCCTATCCCTGTTCTGTCTCGCTCTGCGGCCTGGATCCTGGCAATGCCGTCCTTGCCTCCATCGCGAAGTGCCCGCCATTCATCGAGCTGGGCATCGACTCCGGCACGGATGCTAGGCTCCTCCCCGATTGCCACCGGTGGACGATCCACAAGGCATCTCATTATCTCGTCGCACAAATCATCACAGCCATCCCACGCCGAAATCGATTCCGCGAATGCATTCGAGCCCCGCGCCATCGCCGTGTTCCGGCTCTTTTCGAGCGCAGCCAGGAGAGCGGGCAGGCGCGCCATGGAGTCGCCGAGCGCACGCAGCTCCCGTGGAGACGCGCGACCGGCAGCCGCCTTTCCCGCAAGCCGCTCAACATCGCGGACGCCATCAAGCGCGTCGCGCATCGCGCTCCGCAGCAGTGGGTCAATCAAACCTTCCACAGCGTCGAGCCTGGCTTCGATCTGCTTCCGCGTGACGAGCGGCGCGAGAAGCCACTGTCTCATCAAACGCGCTCCCATCGGAGTCAGCGTGCGGTCGAGAACACCCAGAAGGGTGCCGGAGACTTCTCCTCCTCGCAGAGACTCTACGAGCTCGAGATTTCTTCTCGTCATCGCGTCGAGTGGCATGCTGCTTCCCAAGCGTTCGATTCGGGGGCGAGCGAGATGCGGCATGCCTGCGGGTTGTAGCTCCTCCAGATATTTGAGGAGAGCACCGGCCGCGCCCAGCGCTACACGATCGGCTGGCTCTACGCCAAATGCTTCCAACGAAGCCACTCGAAAACGTCGAGTCAATTCGTCGTGCCCGAGATCCGAATCGAATTCCCAGGCTTCACGGATCGTGACGAGGGGGCCTTCTTCGCCTGGAGGTCCTTTCAACAGTTCGTCTACCTTTCGACCAGCTGGTACTATCACTTCCCGTGGATTCAAGCGAGAAAAAACGGACTCTGCATCGTTTGCCGAGGTCGTTGTCAGCCTGAGCTCACCCGTTGAGAGGTCCGTCGCAGCAATCCCTACACAATCACCCTCCTGCAGCACCGCGCAGAGGTAGTTGTTGCGCATTCCATCCAAAAGATCGTCTGAGAATGCGGCCCCGGGAGTAATCGTCTCGACGACTTCCCGTCTCACGATTCCTTTCGCAAGCCGCGGATCTTCGGTCTGTTCGCAGATCGAGACACGGTATCCGTGTTGTATCAGGCGGCGCAGATAGTCACCAGCCGCCTTTACGGGCACACCTGCCAGCGGGACCTCACTGGCTCCGCCGTTGTTCCGCGAAGTCAGAGTCAAACCCAGTGTACGCGACGCGACTTCCGCGTCCTCGTAAAACATTTCGTAGAAGTCGCCCATCCGAAAGAACAGTATCGCGTCTTGATGACGCGATTTGATCTCCCGGTACTGCTGCATCAACGGCGTTGACGTCCCGCCTTTCACCGCTCCGGCACTCTAAGGACGAAGCCATCCATGCGCTTCGCCTTGATTTTCTTTAGCGCTTCTTCAGCTTGTCCAACCGTTGCATACCTGCCAATACGAACACGGAATGGCGCGACATCCCCATCCACCCTCGCCTCGTAACCACGCGATCGGAGATTCGAAGCCAGTTTGTCGGCTTCGCCTCTGTGGTTGTATGCGGCGACCTGTACGGAATATCGATTTCCGGAGATTGGCCTAGTTTCCGACTTTGCTGCGGTCGCGGGTTTGGAAACTGCTTCTGTCTTCGGCTGAGTAGTGACACCTTGTTTTGCTTCTTTACTCTCTACGGGAATTGGAGGTGAAGGAGTGTCGACACGAGCGCGATCTGATGGGAGTGGGTTGTCTACAACTGTCGAAGGAGTTGAAGACGCAGATGCTTGGCCGGATGTCTTCACCGGGTCTGAGAGGGTTGGGTTATTCGCTGTGGCACGGCTGACATTATAGGAAGTACAGCGCTGCGCCTGGTACTGTATCTGGTTCTGGAGCTCGATTTCTCCCGCGCCTGCCTGTGCGAGGGCTGCAGCATTTGCGGCGCACGCGTTGGGAATATCGTTCTTCTCAAAAAGCACCCGCGCCGTCCAGTAGCTCGCTCTCGCCAGTGATTTACTGCGAGGATAATCCCGCGGAATTCGCTGCAGGTGGCCCAGCGCACCATCACGGTCCCCCCGGGCAAGCTCCAGTTGCGCCAGACGTAGAAGCGCATCTTCTGCCTGTGGCGCGAGCGGGTAGTCTACGACGATGTGTTTGTAATCGCTTTCGGCATCAGCCGCACTGGCCGCAAGTGTGGCCCGCCAGAAAAGAGCTTCGGGATAGATCCGGGAAGCCGGTGAATTTGCGTTGATCACGGAATCCACCAACGCTCTCCCCGCTGCTCCGTTGCCATCGCTCACAAGGTCCTGCGCTCTGACGAAGACGGGATCCGTCGGGCGCGCTGGTGCTTGTGCCCTCGCGAGGGGAGCCACTAGACTGACCAGAACACTGCTCCAAATGGTCCATCTAAACATCGTCCTTCTCCTATTGCTTCATGCAGCTGCACTTTTCACTTCGGCTGCGCACAAGCTCAATATCACCGTGGCTAGTAACTGCTCTTCGGATGAGACTTTGCTCTCCTTCAAGGCAATGTCCGCGTCGAGCAGGAAGTCGACCGCATCTTCCAATGCTTCTCGGCTCCAGCGCTCAGCAGCACGGGTCCACACGGCAGTTGCCGACCCCCATGACCTTCCGGTAAAGGCGCTGGTTTCTCTGAGCAGATCGAAATATTCCTGGTTCAATCGCGATCTCGACACGCCTTCATCGAGCTTGGCGCGGCCCCATGCAATTCCCAGCATTTGGGTGGACAACGCCATGACCACGGAGACAGCCGTTGTTTTCGGCTGCCCCAGAATGTGAGGAACAAGCTCCAGGGCTCTCGTCACATTTCGATCCGCGACTGCGTCAAGCAGATCAGCCTGTGTCTCGCCACGCCGCACTCCGACAATTGCAGCCACTGCATCTTCCCCGATTTCCTCCTGGTGTCCCTGGACGAAGCTCGCAAGTTTGTCCAGCTCACCGGCGAGCTGGTGCAGGTCACTTCCCACCGCTGCTTGCAGCAGTTCACTCGCTGCGTCGGTTATCCCAACGCCGAGTTCCGTGCGGGCATAGTGCGAGATCCACTTCGGCACCCTATCACCGGTCAGCGGGTCGAACTGAAGCTGTGTCGTCAGCTTGGTGAGCGCGACATCGGATTTCGCCCCGGCTGGACATGTCAGAATAAGTAGAAGATCCGGAGCGGGATCTCTTAGATAGGAATCAAGAACCTTTCGGGTGTCCTTTTTGAGGCCGCCTACGTCTTTGACGATGACTATCCGGCGGTCTGCCATCATCGGCGGAGTAGATAGCAACACCGCAAGAGTTTCTGCGTCCAGATCGGCCGCCGTTCGAGTATCGAGATTGAAATCGCGGGCTGAGCCATCGAGTGATGATTGCACCAGCTGCTTGACCGCGTCGTCCTTTTGGTAGTCGTCCTCGCCCGAAATGAAGTAAGCGCCGTCGAAAGACCGGCGCTTGATAGCTTCACGAAGAATCTTGAGAGAAGAAGCCGACATTCTCCAAATATACGGTCGCTCTCATCCGCTGCGGATGCCTTGCGGCTTTTAGCGTGTGTAGTTCGTGAGCTCGAGCCTGGAGTGTGCAAACCTCACTGGCGCCTGCTCAGCGAAAAGTGCTGCGGGCCAGATGCTGAGACCCGCAGAAACTGACGCCACGATAGCCGGGCTTGAAGTGGCAATTGGCGTTAGTTCGGGCTCGGGAAGGGTCGCGATGACCGGCGGGAGAATAAGGTCGCGAGGCGGATCACGATGGTAGAGCGTACTGCCTATGTACCCGAGCATCACCGCGCTTGCGATGGTGGCGGCAATGGCTCCCCTACGCAGGTTACGCTGAGTGCCTGCCAGCAGAATGTCATCACTCTGACAATCCTTCAATCTCGCCTGAAGCCGCTGCGAGAATTCGGGAGAAGGCTCAATGGTGGGAAGATTTCTGACCAGCAGCAGGGCGCGCCGAATCTTTGCATCGTGCTTCGCGCAGTCGCTGCATTCAGCGAGATGACGCTGCATGCGAACCAGCTCGATACCGGCAAGGGTATCGTCTACGTAAGCGACGTGCTGATCACTAAATTCGCGACAATCCATGGAGATCGGTTGAGGGTTCGGGAAGAGGTACCCATGAGCCGGGCCCCGGTTCCCGAACCAACCGATCTAATCTACGTACGGGGCAATGATTTCCGCGAACGAGTTTCTTGCCCTGTTCAGCCGCGATTTTACCGTGCCAAGGTTGCAGTCGGTGATCTCCGCGATCTCTTCGTAGGACTTGCCTTCCAGCTCACGCAGCACAAAGACATTCCGATGGTGTTCCGGCAGTTTCGCCACACTCGCCTCCACAACTTCTCTCAGGTGGCGCTTGCGGTACATATCGTCGGGACGCGATGTCGTGTCCTCGAACTGTAGCGGGCGATCCTCGTCCTGGAAATTCTTTTGGACAGTCTGAAACAGCACCAGAGGGTTCCGTGAACGGTTCCTCAGCTCGTTCTTGGCAAGGTTCGACGCAATCGTGTAGACCCACGTCGAGAACTTCTTCGAGCGATCGAAACGATGCAGGTGACGATAGACGCGGATGAATACCTCTTGAACGAGGTCTTCTGCCTTTTCCCGATCACCGATGGTCCGATAGACAAAATTCAGGAGACGCGTCTGGTATCGGGTGACGAGCTCCGAAAATGCCCTCTCCTCCCCACCAAGGAAGGCAGTCACGACGGCTGAGTCATCCATCGCCTGCAGCCGTTCCCTGACGGTTGGACCCCCAGCTGGAATCATTTGCTTACGGACGATGTCAGCCATTTCTTCTCTCCTAAATAGAGACGTTCACGACAGCTTAGTCGTGCACACTTTAGTGGAACTTTTCCCACTACCATATGATGCAGGCCCCATGCCGAGGACTTGGGTGGGGTAAGCTATTGCTGGACAACGTCTTGTGTTCTTGAAACCATTGCCGAGTTTGTCCTGTTTCCGGCACTCCTGTCCTTTTTCCATGACATGTCAGGCGTCTTTGTTGATTAGACGCCAACTTGGCTCGAATGGTTAACGCCGCGTGCGGAACCCGGCTATATACAGCAGAGCCAAAGCGCTTTTCGCATCCTGGATGTCGCCACCACGAATCATTCCTAGCGCGCGTGACAGAAGCATTGGTTCAAGATCGAGGAATTCGTCCGCTTCCTGGCTCGCCGTTCCTCGAGTCAGGTCGACCGCCATGAAGACGTGGATCTTCTCGTCGGTAAAGCCGGGCGTGGTGAACATGGAAAAGAGGTACTCGACGCTGGAAGCGAAATAGCCGGTCTCTTCTTTCAACTCCCGGATCGCACAGTCCCCTGGAGTTTCGCCTTCATCAAGGCGCCCAGCCGGAATCTCATAGATATAGCCGTCCGCAGCATATCGATATTGACGGATAAGAAGGATTTGTGGGTCCTCAATGGTGGGATCGCTGAGGAAGGGTACGACTGCGCTTGCACCCGGGTGACGGATCAACTCCAGCTCTCCAACCGATCCGTCGGGGAAGCGAACCTTGTCGACGTCCAGCGAGATTATTCTCCCGGTGTAGGCTCTATAGGATCCTACCCGTCCGGGTTCACCGGCCATCGTGAACCTGAAGGGGTCCAAATTCGAGTTCTGCCAACGGTCCGGTGAGGGCCTTTGCATCGCCTACCACCACGATTTGAAGCTGCTCGGGGTGAATGTGCGACTGGGCAGCTCTGAGTACATCCGAGGACGTGACTCTCCGAATGTTCTCTCGGTAGGAATCGTAGTAGTCCGCAGGCAAGCCATAGATGACTCGGTTGGCCAGTGCCGATGCGATCGCCGAAGTGGTTTCGTATCGGATCGGGAAAACTCCGTCAAGGTAATCCTTGGCGAGAGAGAGCTCGGCATCAGACACCAGTTCCGCTCTGATTCGGTCGATTTCGAGCAGGATCTCTCTGATCGCGGCTTGAGTGACATCGCTTTGCACCGCGGTCGAGACGACGAAGGGTCCGGCTCCCCGCCGCCAGTCGTAATACGACGATGCGCCATAGGTGTAGCCATGCACCTCACGCAAGTTAAGGTTGATGCGCGATCCAAAAAGTCCACCCAGGATTGCGTTCATTACCAGCGTCGGAAAAAAGTCCGGGTGGAGCCTTGGCAATCCGACGTGTCCGACCCTCAGCTCCGACTGTGGTGCGTCAATTTTGTGCACGAGCTGAATCCTTCGAGTCCTCGATCTCGGATTAGTGGTGACGGGAGAGTGATTGACATGCCCTTTCCTCAAGTTCTTCAGAACATCGGAGACGACCCTTCTGCTCGCGTGCGCTGTTATGTCACCAGCCAGCAGCACGGTCGATACAGACGAGGTGTAGTTGGAGTGATAAAACTCCTTCACATCTTTTCGGGTTAGTGCTTTGACGCTGGATTCACTGCCTTCATCGGGCTGGGAATATCTCGATTGGTCCGCGTAGACGAACTCGGAGAATTTTTCGTCCGCGAGGCCACGGGGTTCGGTCTCCAGCTGTAGAATTTCGGCGAGACGCTCTGCCTTTAGGCGTTCTATCTCCCGCTCAGCGAACTGGGGCTGTGTTATTACCTGGCCCAGCAGAGCCAGCGCTGGCTGAAGGTTCTGGGAGAGAGTGGTGATCTTGAGAAATGCGCTGTCCCAATCCGCTCCTGTTTCCACGGAAGTGCCGAGTTCTTCGAACTTCTCGGCCAGTTCCGCACCGTCATATTGCTCAGTCCCTTCGGCAAGAAGGGCGGCCGTAAGTGAAGCTATTCCTTCCTTGCCTAACGGGTCGTTGCTTGATCCAGCGTCGACCGCAATTAGAACAGTGACAACTGGAAGCTTCTTGACGGCTGCCGTGATCAGGCGCACGCCACTCGGCAGTATTTCTTCGACTGAACTAGGAAACCGATAGGGGCGCGATGGCTGTGATTTTGGCCGAGCTATCGCGACCATTAGCGGGCGCCCGCAACCGCTGCCAGAATCTCCTCGGATCCATTTCCGTCTTTCGGTACATATAGCAGACTTGCCCGATTGTCTTCGCCACAGCGCTCAGCAATGAACTGGTTGATCTTTTCCGCGGTAGCTGCCTGATACTTGGTTGCTTGCTCGTTTATCAGCTCCGGCTCGTGAAAGTAGGTCGCGAACAGGGAGAGTCTGTCGGCGCGTTCCCCCGCGGCCTGAAGCGAAGCAATCAAATCGGTCTCAATCAACGAAATTGCCCTTTGGACTTCATTGGCAGTGACTCCCCTTTCGTAGAGGAGATCCATTTCGCGGTTCACTTCTTGTTCGAGCTGGCTTAGCGGGACACCAGGGCGCGCGGTAACGTCGATTACGAGAAGATCCGTACCCTTTGCCAGGTCAAAAGTGAATGCTCCTGCTTCCGCGGCGATCTGGCGTTCGCGCACTAGAGAGCGGTGCAGCCGGCTTCCTTTACGCAAACCAAGTATCGCGGAGCATACACTGGCCGCGTAATAGCTATCGCTCCCAAAAACTGGCGATCGCAAAGCCAGGAATAGCCTCGGAAGACTCACGTCATCCGGGACTACCTCCCGCAGCGGTTCGCCGAAAACCGGCGGGAGATTCATCGGTGGAAGTGGGGGAACGCCTTTGCCTCTTGGAATCGGACCGAAGAAATCCTCGATGAGCTTGCGGGCCTCACGTGGATCGAAATCACCAGCGACCGAAAGGACTGCGTTGTCAGGTGTGTAGTAGGTAGCGAAGAATTGCGCGACGTCTTCCAGCGAAGCTGCTGATAGATCTTCCATCGACCCAATCAATGAGTGCTGAAACGGGTGCGTTGGCGGGAAAACCAGCTCCTGAAGTTTCTCGAGCATCGTACCATAAGGCTGGTTGTCAACCGACCATCGTCGTTCGTTTTTCACCACATCACGCTGCGTATCGAGCTTCTCCTGTGTCATCGCGGGCAGAAGCTCTCCCATTCGATCAGCCTCGAGCCACAAAGCCAAAGCAAGCTCGTTCGAGGGGACGGTTTCGAAGTAATTCGTTCGCTCGAGCCACGTTGATCCATTGAGTGTTCCCCCCGCTCGTTGGATCAATTCGAAATGCTCATTCGAGCCGACATGCGCGGATCCTTGGAAGAGCATGTGCTCGAACAGATGCGCGAATCCGGTCCGTCCGGGGCGCTCATTAGCCGAGCCAACGTGATACCAGAGGTTCACGGCAGCGATCGGTGCAGTATGATCCTCGGAGAAAGTGACGAACAGTCCGTTGTCGAGGTGAAACGTTTCTATTGGAATTCGCATTGTCGTAAATTGCCGGCCATGCAAAGGCACTGGAACCCCCTGAAAACGCTCAAGTGATCGCCGCACTTGTCATTCTCCTGCTACTCAGCGGGTTTCTTTTCTCCTTGTGGCAAGGGCAGGAGCGGATTCTCTTCCAGCCCCCTCGGCTGTACGACACATCGGAGGAGCCCGGTCGTGTCGAATATGTCGCAAAGGATGGCCAGGCTCTCGTCGGCTATTTGGTGGGTGATCCACGCACTACTAGAAAGGTTTTGCTCTGCTTTCACGGGAACGCGGATCTCGCGATGTGGCAGATCGCTTGGGCGAGACAGGTTTCCGAGCGCACTGGCATGACGGTATTTCTAGCCGAGTACCGCGGTTACATGTCACTCGGCGGGAGACCGAGTTACTACAGTACTAAGCTCGACTCCGACGCCGCGTACGAGTATGTGCAAGCAAAACTCGGCTTCGAGGCTTCGGAAATCGCGTTGTTTGGCCACTCACTGGGTAGCGCGGTCGCCACTGAGCTGGCACAACGACACCAGCCCTTTGCTCTGCTTCTGCAATCTCCTTTCACGTCGGCACGAGCGATGGCTCGCCTGATAGTCTCGCCTCCCGTAGAGCTCGTCTGGAACAGGATGTCACGCATTCACTTCGACACCCGAAACGAGGTTTCTGAGCTTGACGTTCCCGTATCGGTATCACACGGAAAACGCGATCTCATTGTCCCCTTCCGCATGGGAATCGAGATTTACGAGGCGGCGAGAAAAAAGGGAGAGCTACTCGTTGTCGAGAAGGCTGGACACAACGACATAGTGGACGTCGCCGGCGAAGCCTACTGGGATTGGATGACTGCCGCGCTGAAAAGCGACAGTCATTGAATTGGCTGCCCCGAAATATCTCTGATTGAGACCGGGCCCAGGTTTGTCGCCTTTAATCCTTGTTCAATGGTTTTGCGGTCACCGACGATCACGACTGCCAGGGAACCAGGGTTGATGTATTGCTGCGCAACTCTGATTACATCGGCCTGCGTAACACTCTCGATGTTCTGCACATAATTGTTGTAGTAGTCGAGAGGCAGATTGTAGAGCGCGACCGGAATGAGTGCGTTGGCAATTTGCTGTGTGGTCTCGAATCTTCCGGGAAGCTGCAGTTGCAGATACCTCTTCGTGCGCGATAGCTCATCCGCCGAAACCGATTGTCGGATTCCATTCAGCTCTTTCATGAACTCGAGAAGCGCGGAATCACTTTTCGCGGCGACGATCTCGGCTGAAGCGGTAAAAGGGCCAGCAGCACGACGCATATCGAATCGCGAGCCCGCACCGTACGTATATCCTCGGGTTTCACGCAGATTTTGATTCAAACGGCTGGTAAACGAATCACCAAGGAGCGTGTTCATGACCGTTAACGCGAAGTAATCCTTGGTTGAGCGGGGGACTCCTACCGATCCGATACGGAACGAAGACTGGGCTGCACCCGGCTTATCGATCAAATAGATAGTAGTCGTGCCGGCCTTGGGGGGCTCACCGTAAGTCAGCTGTGGGACATCGCCTCTCTGCCAGGCACCGAACAGTGCATTGAGTTTCTGTTCTATCTGATTTGGATTCACGTCGCCAACAACTATCAGCGTGGCGTTGTTCGGCCTGAAGTTCGTCTGATAGTAGGTCTGCAAATCAGCGGTACTCAAAGTTTTTACAGAGGCTTCGGTTCCAATAAGAGCTGCCCCATACGGATGGCCTGTTCCGTAGACGATTGCTGGAAACGCGATATTGGCAATGGCAGGTCCCTGATCCCTCAGCTGCAGAAGCTCCGTCAAACGGTTCTTTCTTAGCCGTTCGAACTCGTTCGCAGGAAAGGACGGGTGCAGCGCCACATCGGCAAATAGTGCGAGCGCACTATCCAGTTGCGCCGTCGGCGTGTGCAGTGACAGCGTGCTCGATTCCCAACTGCTCGACGAATTCAGATTGATTCCGAGGAATGCTACCTGATCCGCGATTTCCAGGCTCTTTCGAGATGTGGTTCCTTCGCGCAGCATCGCAGCCGTTAGGTTTGCCACTCCCGATTTTGCGGCAGCATCCGCGGTGGCCCCGCTGCCCACGAGCAGTACGAAATCCGCCAGCGGCAACTCATGCTGCTCGACAATCATCAGCTTTAGCCCGTTCGGAAGCTGTCTCGTAATGATGGGGGGCAGGGAGACTCGCGGTGGCGGACCGAGTTCGGGCGGCTTGGTTCGGTCGATTGTCCCCTGCGCGCCCAGTGACTGCACAGCGAGCAGTGCCGCTACACTGATGACGCCCGCTTTTTGAATCCTCTTCATTGAGCACCTCCACTTGCTGTCAGCATCAACTCTCTCTTCCCCTCGGGTACCACTGTGAGAACGATCTTCGGGCGTCCGAGATAGGTTCTCGCCACCCGCTGCACATCCGCTGCAGTCACACGCTCATAACGCGCGGCATCCTGCTGCACATAGTCCGGCGTGCCCTTGAAGTAGTTGTAGGTGTTCAGCACTTCGGACTTGCCCAGTACGCTGGCCAGTCGGTTTAGAAAGCTCGCTTTGTAAAGGTTCTGGGCTCGCTGCAGCTCGCGCGCGCTCACCCCACCACTTATCACATTCGCTATTTCGGTTTGCACGAGCCGATCGATATCTGCGGATTTCTGTCCCGGCTTGGGCGTTATTTCTATCTGGAAATAACCGTCCAGCCGGCTCCCGTTCTGGAACGCGCTGACGCTTTGCGCGACCTGCAGATCGTAAACCAGCTTCTTGTAGAGTCGCGAGTTCTTATCGTTGGCAACGATCTGCGCCAGAATGTCGAGCGCCGCATCGTCATTAGCAAAGTTCTTCACTGAATGCCACGTGTAATAAAGACGTGGTAGCTGAACCTTGTCTTCGAGAACCAGAAAGGTATCGCGAGGAATGGACACTGCCGGGACCGATGTGCGTCTGTGAACTGCCGGACCTCTCGGAATAGGGCCGAAATACTGCGCTATCAGCTTCTTGGTACTCGCGCGATCGAAGTCTCCGGCGACGGTCAGTGTCGCGTTGTTCGGCGCATAGTAGGTCCGAAAGAAATTCTGTACGTCCGTAAGCGACGCTGCGCTGAGATCGGTCATCGAGCCGATCACGGGCCAGGAGTACGGATGCGATTTCGGATACAGGGCGGCAAGAATCGTTTCGTCTGCTTTCCCGTAGGGAACGTTGTCAACTCTTTGTCGGCGCTCGTTCTTCACCACATCGCGCTGCAAATCGACCTTCGGGAGATCCATTGTCGGCAGCAGGTATCCCATTCGGTCCGAATCGAGCCATAAAGCGAGTGGCAGGGCGTTCGAGGGAAGCGTCTCGTAGTAGTTTGTTCGATCTTCCGTCGTAGAGCCGTTGTTGTTGGCACCGGCCGCTTCCAGCTGTTGGTCAAAAGCCCCCACAGGTACATGCTGCGATCCCATGAACATGATGTGCTCGAACAGGTGCGCAAACCCGGTCCTGCCGACCTGCTCGTCTCCTGAGCCGACGTGATACCACGTATTAACGGCGACGATTGGGGTTGAGTGGTCCTCGTGAAGGATCACCTCGAGACCGTTCGGCAGCGTGTACTTCTCGAACTGGATGCGGGGTACTGTTTGCCCGCCGGCAACAGTGGCCAAGGCAGCTAGGCCCGTTAGGTAGCACAATGATACTAAGGCGGTTTTCTTCCTCACAGCTTCCTCTCAAAAAAGAATGCCAATGGAGCCTTTACCGATTCGCTAAAGATATACTTCCAGCGCTCTTCGCGGTTCGGATCGATTGGGCTGGTCCGTGTCGGTGAGGTGAACGGCGTGAAGCCAAACCGACGGGCCAGAATACGCAGCCTGAGCATATGGAACGGGTCGCTAACGAGTAGCGCAGTCTGGAGCCCCCGTACCTCGAGCATTCCCGCTACCGCTCGCATCGACTCGCTGGTCGTGCGGCCCTCATTTTCCACCAGGATCGCGGTATCAGGCACACCCCGTTTTCTCGCATACTTTCTCCCGACAGCCGCTTCGCTGGTAGTGTCCCCCGCGCCCGTACCGCCGGTGAGGATTAATAGCGAGGCCAAGTGCTTGTTCCACAGCTCGAGAGCATGGTCAAGGCGTGCGCGCAGAACGGGTGATGGCCTCCCGGCGTATTGAGCTGCGCCAAGCACTACTATAGCCTGTGCAGGTCTCGCTTCGTCGCGTCCGCTCCAAATGAGGACCGAGGTGGCAGAGATTACCCACAGTGCAGCCACGATTATGAACACGATGGTGAGAGATCGCCGAATCAGCGTGACGACGCGCTTGGCCTTGGCAGTTCCTCTCATGACTGGAAGCTACGCTAGAAAACATGGCGTGTGTGAGGCTCTGGACAGTTGACCGAGTACCCTTTTGCCGTAAGCGCTGATCTGAATTCGTCCTGGACCAGGGCCTCACCGTGAACTAGCCACACGGGTCCGAGCCGCGGGGATTTCTCTTTGACTCTCCCCAACCAGGTCGTCATTTCCGTTCTGTCGGCGTGCGCGCTGTACCCGTCTATGACCTCCACACGCGCGTGCAGCGGAACTTCTTCACCAAAGATGTGAAGGATCGGTTGTCTCTCCACTACGCGGCGACCTAACGTGTGCTCTGCCTGGAAGCCGACGACGAGTATCGTGTTTCTGGGATCGCTCGCGCCTTGCGCCAGGTGATGAACGATGCGGCCATTTTCCATCATCCCTGACGCAGCGATAATGACCATCGGCCCGTGCGCCCGCGAGAGAGCTTTGGATTCTTCCACATCCCGCGTGTAGTGAAGGAGCTCGAACCGAAACAGCTCGTTTGCCTTTTGCACCATTTCTTCCGACCGGTCAAAGCTTTCGGGATGCATTTCAAACACTGTCGTAGTATCGATAGCCAAAGGGCTATCGACATAGATCGGGATTGCCGGAATTGCTCCTTCCTTCGCGAGGGAATGGAGGGCGTAGATCATTTCCTGCGTTCGCCCGACGGCAAAGGCCGGAATCAGGATCCGTCCTCCTTTCGCGGCGGTGTCCCTGATTACTTGTGCCAACTGCGCGCGGGCACCTTCCACCGACTCGTGGTCGCGGTTCCCATAGGTCGACTCCATGATCAGGGCATCCGCGCCCTCCGGCGGAATGGGATCCCGAACGATCGCAAGTCCACTGCGGCCAATATCGCCGGAGAAGACCAAACGCCTGGTCTTGCCGCCCTCGGTACAATCGAGAAGCACGGAAGCCGAGCCTAGTATATGGCCCGCATCGATATACGTGGCACGGATGCCTGGAACGACGTCGAAGGGCCGATTGTACGGGACACCAACCATGAGGTCCATGGTCCGCACCGCGTGGCGCATTCCATAGAGCGGTTCGACGAAGTCTTTTCTTCGCTTCGCCAGAAATTCCGCGTCTTTTTCCTGGATGTGCGCAGAATCCGCCAACATCACCGCGGAAAGATCACGCGTCGCTGAAGTCGCCCAGATCGTCCTCGAGTAGCCTTCGGCTACCAGGAAGGGAAGACGGCCTGAATGATCTATGTGAGCGTGGGAAAGGACGACTGCATCCAGTTCACTGACAGGTGCCGGTAGTTGCCGATTCTTCTCTGCGGCTTCCTGTCGCTTGCCCTGAAACATCCCACAGTCCAGGGCAACTGTGTGTCCGTTCACGTGCAGAAGATGACAGGAGCCCGTTACTTCGCGTGCAGCACCGACAAATGTTATCTCCAACGAACTAGCCTTCGGCTACCGCATCACGCTGGAAAAGAATGATCAATCGCTGTTCGTCCTGAGACATTAGCGCCGGCTCCCAGCCGCCCCTGCTTCGCTCGTTCAGTAAGTCCGTGAGCGTGTCTTCATCCTCACGGGTATGACGCGTCAGCTTGACGACAACAGCCTGGTATTCTTTCATCGGGGATTAGAGATTATGAGCCGGTAAGGATCCACGTAGCACTGCCGGAATCCTGGGACTAAAATGATCGAACGCGTGAAGGAATTCCCTTCTCTGACTATTATCCGGCATCCTCTTGTCCAGCACAAGCTGACAATCCTTCGCGATCAGGAGACCGAGACAAAAAGGTTCAAGGAGCTTGTTGACGAGATCGCCATGCTAATGGCATACGAGGCGACAAGTGAGCTTTCGCTCGAGGCGCGCGAAGTTGCCACCCCTTTGGAAAAAACCTCAGGCTGGCACATCAGCGGTAAAAAGCTGACACTCGTGCCAATTCTGCGAGCAGGCCTCGGAATGGTGGAGGGAATTCTTCGCCTGGTTCCGTCCGCACGTGTTGGCCACATCGGACTCTATAGAGACCACGGGACCCTGCTTCCTGTCGACTACTATTTCAAGGTGCCGGGCGACACGGCTGAAAGGGACTTCTTTCTTCTCGACCCGATGCTCGCGACAGGGGGCAGTGCGGCCGCAGCCGTCTCCTCCTTGAAAAGGGCCGGCGCCAACCGAATTCGCTTTCTATGCCTCGTGGCTGCGCCTGAAGGAGTCCGTAAGTTGAGCCAGGCGCACCCCGATGTTCAGATCTACTGCGCTGCTCTCGATCGACAAATCAACGACCAGGGATATATCCTGCCTGGCCTCGGCGATGCTGGCGACAGGTTGTTCGGTACAAGGTAAATCCTAGCCGAACCATTCTCTCGGATTCAATTTCTGCTGATTGGCGGCATCGACAACCCACTGTTGATTCTGCAGCTCGGTGACTTCTCCCCGTACGGCCTCAAACCAGCGTGTCGCCGCCCGTAGATCGCCAATCCGTCTCCAAAGCTCTCCGACCAGGTACGTGAGGATCGCTCGTTCGTCCCGTGGAACCCCGTCGTAACTTTTTAGTGCATCCTCGAACATCCAGACAGCCTGCCGTCGGAAAAAGCGCTCGGCCTCTACATCCCCTTCATCCACGCAGCACCAGGCCGCACGAAGCAGTAGGTCGGCAATGTGACGCGAATCCATTCCCTGCCATTGGGCAACCTTTGCGGCTGCTTCGTATTTCTCCGAGCCACAAATGAGAGAAGGGCGCAGAGGCGCGAGTTCCCTCAGGACCTGCTGCTTGAGAACTGGGCTTACGTCTGCCGCTCCGGTGAAGTCTGCCTCCCCACCAGAGTAGCCACACTCTCCGCACATGTGGATGAGATAGGCGAGCGGCTGCGTTCCTGCGGCTCGCTCATGAAAATCGGTGCGTTTCCCACCAAAAGCGTTCGTGGAAACCACGCTCTGGGACTTGAACTCGTTGTCACACACAGGACAACGAAGCTCTATCTGACGCAGCGTTGTCATAGGCCGTTCCTCCTTCCGCTCACCGCCTCGGGTAAAAAAGAGAGAGGGAATATCTGTGCCATGTTGAAAAAATTGTTTTGGAAGAGATCGGTCTTGTTGGGACTTTGGGTCGATTGTATCTTCTCGCATCGCAAAAAGGCGACAAGCTCACCACCCCGCGAACTGGTCGTTGATGCTCATCAACCTACTGCCCGACTTCTTCGCAGTTCATAACAGTACAGACCGTGTCGCCGCCTATCTCCGCTACTTCGAAAATCACCGCCGCTTCCTAGAAGCTTACTGGCATAATTACGTCCTCGACCCGGCCGGGCCGCATTTTTTGGAAGTCGTTCGCTCTGCCGCACTTGCGAGTCGTGTAGATCTCCGCACCATGCTCGAGAGAATCGACGTGGTCTCACTCGCCAGAAATACTGAAGAGCAATGCAGGGCCCTGCTGGAGATCGACGTAGACATTGATGTCGTACTCATGGTGGGAGTCGGTGCTGCCAACGCCGGCGAGCTCGTGGTAGACGGAAAGGGGATGGCTTTCGTCTGTCTCGAGCACTTTACCAGTGTTACCAACCCCGAAACGCAGGGTCTCGGACTCGATCCGGAGCTAATACCACTCTGGCTTGCCCACGAGATAGCCCACACAGTCCGCTACACTTCGCCGACGAGCCGCAGTGAAATGAGGCAGCTAATCGATGATGCGGGCGGATACTATTCCTACTGGGAAACTGGCCGCCGGGCTTCGCTCCGCGAACTCATGATCAACGAGGGACTCTCCACGCATGCGTCGAGAGCTATCAGCCCCGGACATGCCGCCTGGGAATACTACGGCTACACGAGACGCGAGTATGCGACGGTACGAGAGCTGGAGCCGCTCATGACCAGGGCCCTAACTACCGATCTGGATCGGGCCGGTTTGGGACTTCGACTCCGCTATCTATCCGGCGGTATGAGCGACGATGCCCGAACCGTCGAACGGCATGTCTTCCCCGAGAGAAGCGGGTATTTCCTCGGCGCAAAAATGGTTGAGCCAGCAGTCAATGCTCGAGGTCTTTCTTGGGCAGTCCGCGCCAGTGCAGGGGAAATCACTTCCATATCCAGCTCTTCAGCAGCTTCTGCCTGAGTTACTTCCCTACGCAGAAAGTGCTGAACAGTCGATCGAAAACCTCTTCGACGTCAACCGTTCCAATCAGTTCCTCGAGAAAATGAACTGCCGTACGTAGATGCACTCCGGCGACAACGGCCGGAATGTTTTCTTCCACCCATGCCCGCTGAAATTCCTCCAGCTCCTGACAGGCAGCTGTCAAAGCGTAACGGTGGCGGGCTCGGGTCAGTATCGGAGCGTCCAGGGGAATTTCGCCGTGCTGACTTGTCAATACTTCGTCGATCCGCTTCAGCAAATCTTGTAGGCCTGCGCCAGTTTCCGCGCTGACTAAAACAGCGCCGGGTCCGACCATTGGCTCTTCGTCACTGTTTGCTACCAAATCTGATTTTGTTCTAACCAGGATCGTGTCAGCATGAGATTTTGCTGCAATTACAGGTGCCGTTGCTTGCAGAGACGTCGTCGTTTCTCCACACACGAGTACGATTTTAGCTTGAGCGAGATATCGCTCGCTCACCTCGATTCCTAGAAGTTCAATCCGGTCAGAGGTACTTCTCAATCCGGCTGTGTCGACCAGCCGTAGCGGCCAATGCTCTCCATCGAGCATCGCTTCGACCGCATCACGTGTCGTTCCGGGAATTTCGGTGACGATTGCCCTGGCGGAGCCGAGGAGTGCGTTGAAGAGAGACGACTTCCCCACGTTCGGGGGGCCCGCAATTACCACGGTAACCCCTTCGCGAACGAGCTCACCGCTTGACGCGGTAGCGAGAAGGCCTTTGACAGAATCGATGAGAGCCGCGGTTGTCCTCGCTATTCTTTCCTTCGGTATGGGTCCATCATCTTCTTCCGGAAAGTCGACGTCGTAGGCAATCAAAGTTTCGAGTCCAATCAAGTCTTCTCTGAGTGCATGAAGCCTGCGTGACAGGCCGCCGTCGAGTTGCCTGATTGCAGTTCCTTGCATGACGCGTGACCGTGCGTCTATCAAGTCGCCAATTGCTTCTGCCTGAAGGAGATCAATTTTCCCATTTAGTACCGCCCTACGTGTAAACTCTCCCGGTTCGGCCTGGCGTGCTCCCGAAGAAATCAATGCTGCGACTACGGAGCTGGGGACTGCATACCCTCCATGCGTGGAAAATTCGACTGTGTCCTCACCTGTAAAGGAATTCGGTCCTGGGAAAACCGTAATGAGCGCCTGATCGATCACATCAACACCATTCCGAACAGCCGAGACATGCGCTTGGCGCGGAGCAGCTGGCCATTGATCTATATGCCTCTTTGCTATCGAAAACGCGTTCTTCCCACTGAGCCTTACAACGGCAAGAGCGCCACGACCAATCGGAGTGGCCACCGCTACAATCGAGTCTTCGAGTCCTTTTAGAGGACCCGTCGTGCCTTCGGCCATCACTTGCCCGCGGTAGGTAGCTCGAATGCGTTACCGGGCTCGAGGATTTTCACGAGCGGGTGGAGAGGATGATCCTCCAACTTCTCACGCAGCCGCGTTATCGCGTCGAACGCGGTAGACGTCACATGGTTGAACGTGCCCCAGTGATAAGGGACGAAATACCTCGCCCTCAATCTCTCAAAGAGCGCCAACGCATCGGCACTAGTAAGGTGACCCTTTCGAAACCCTGGTTTCCACCACGGAGCATAGCCGATCGGCAGAAGGGCTAGATCCAGTGTTCTGCCATTTGCGCCCAAATGATGATCGACGAGATTTGTGGTATCCGTAGTCAGTGCCGTATCGCCGGCGAAAAAACACGATGTTGATTTAGTTTCAAGCAGATACATATTCGTTGCACTTCGCCAGCGGTCCACGCCATATCTGTTCCCCTTATGGGTGGCGGAGGCTGCGTGAACTGTAAGATCACCAAGTCGGACAAAGCTCCCGGCAGCTACTTCAACCGCGTGGGTATAGCCCTGCTTCAACAACCATTTTGCGATCGGCGGTGGCGCGTACAACGGAATGTCAGCCGGTAGTGCATCGAGTGAATCAAATGACAGGTGATCGGCATGCGCGTGTGTGAGAAGTATTGCCTCGAGCCTCGGAAGTGCATCGAGGGCAATGCCCGGGGCGCTCACCCGCGGCAGAAACTTCCCGAGCGTGGGATCGAAATTGGGGTCGGTAATGATCCGCTTGCCCCCGATTTCAATTAGTAACGTTGCGTGACCAATATACGTGACACGCAGCATGCCGCTAACCCGCTGGTCGAACTTTGGCGCGCTCCCGCGCGAGCATCCATTGTTGCGGCAGCGCAGCAATGTTCTGCGCGGTATAGTAAAGGTTCAGACCAGAAGCCATGTTCAGGAGCACCACCGTCATCATTACCGGAAACATATAGCCCATCATTTTGGCCTGTGGGTTCGGCGGAGCATTTCGCATCCCGATCCAGGACAACAGGTACATCGATGCACCCATGAGCAGGGGCAGAATATAAAACGGGTCCTTGATGGAGATGTCATGCAGCCAAAGGAACGGCACCCCTCTGAACTCGATCGTGTTTTGAAATACAAAGAACAGTGCAAAGAGGATGGGCATAGGCAGCAACGCCGGCAGGCATCCGGTTAATCCTGCAAAGGGACTCACGCCGGCATCGTGATAAACCTTCATTATCGCTTCACGCTGCTGAACCGGATCTTTGTATTTCTTCTGAGCTGCTGCGAGCTTGGGCTGGAGTTCCTGCATCCTAAGGCTCGACCGCATCGTGCTCTGATTCAATGGCCAGAGCGCTAACCGGATAAGCACCCCGAGAATGATAAGCACCCATCCGTAGCTCAAATTCAGTCGATGGTGCATCCACAACAGGCCCTGAATGACCTTCGAGGCAATCGGATGCACCACGCTCTGAAGAAAACGCCATCCATAGGGATTTACATGATCAAAATCACGGCCCATACGCAGGAGGCGCTGTGATTCCTGAGGCCCAGCGTAGATGTCGAAGGAAAATGAGCCGTTGTCTAAAGCTTGTACTACGGTCGCAGAGGCGCTGGTTGCAATCTTCGATGTACGTGCCCCGCCAGTAAGGGAAACCTCACTGAACGGCGTGCTGTTCGTTGGCGCGAGAAGTCCCAGCACGAAATACTTGTTCTTTACGGCCACCCAGTTGAGAGGTCCGGGCTGCAGCCTTGTTTCACCGGGATCCAGGCTCCCGAACAGCACACTGCCTGCATGATCACGCTGTGGCTTGAAGCTATAAGCAAGGCTCCTGTGATCCGCGATTGTGTCAGCTTCGGCCGACGGCAGTGTCCGAGGCAGATCGGTCAGCAAAAAGGTTTTTCCTTGGGGTCCTGTAATACGCCCACCCACATGCACGATATAGCTGGCACTTGTATCTGCGGAGATGGTGTAAGTGAAATTTGCCTTGAAGCCGCTCGTAAAAGAGCTGTAGCTGAGGACCTCTTCTCCTTTTGTATTCTTCGCACGCGATAGAGCGAACGGTATTCGGGAAAAGTCCACTGTATCCCCTGGACCGACGACTTGATATCGCAGTAGCGGTGATCGTGGAACTCCGAGCTCCACTAAGCCGCCAGCTGAAGAGCGATTTGGATAGTCCCGGATGACGATCGATACCAGCGTCGCGCCCAGGTTACTGAATCTATAAATCGCTTTAGGAGTTATTACCGTTGTCGTTTCCGCAGCTGTGCTTTCGAATTTCTGTACGATTGAGCCACGTGACTGCTGTGTGGTTGAATCAGTTCGTTGAATGGTTTGTGTCCGTTGTGATGGCGTCATTGACGCTTGAACACGATTCGTATCAATGGCCTTCGTTCCACGGGGGGCCGGGACTGGCTTCGTCGGTGGAAATAGCAGCTGGGAAATCGCAATGATTATCAGCGAGAGGAAAAGTGCCAGAAAGAAGCGCTTATCCATTAAGGAACCGGATCATAGCCGCCCGACTGTAAAGGGTGACATCTGAGCAGACGAGTAAGTGTGAGTTTAAACCCTTTGAGGACTCCGTATCTCTCAAACGCTTCCAACGCGTATGCCGAACAAGTCGGATAGTAACGACAGTTGGCTCCAAGCAACGGGGAGATACCAACCTGGTACGCGCGAATGAGCCCTATGAAAATTTGGCGTATCATGGTTGTCCAGCTATCCTTGCCCAGCGCGCAATTGTATTCAGCTCAAGGCCTAGTTGGGAGAAACTAGCCATATACGCCTCAGGTTTCGCTCGAACCAGTAGATCCATTCGGCCGAGTACCGGAAGCAATTGAAGCCGTACCAGCTCACGAAGGCGTCGTCTTGTCTTGTTGCGATCGACAATTTTTTGCCGGTACTTTGGGACTACTACGCCAACACGGGGATATGGAAAAGGGGAGGCGGAAACTCGAGCTTCGAGGTGCTCGGTCTGCATTCGCTTCCCCATTCGTCGGACCAATTCCAGGTCAGTTTCCCGCGTCAGCCGTTGGCGACGCGGAAAACCTAGCGATTTACGCCCCGGCGTATTTGGTCGGAAGCTGAACCGTAAGGCGCTTGCGTCCTTTCTTCCGACGACGACTCAAAACTTCACGTCCCCATTTAGTAGCCATACGCAACCTGAAACCATGTGTGCGAATGCGCCGCTTGTTGCGAGGACGGTACGTGGGCTTTCCCATCAGCAAACTCCAGAAACCTTCATAAAAAAACTGGTACAGAACCGGTAAAACTATTTCAGCATTGAAGATAGGTCAAGCAAGTTGATCGAATGCTTCTGAGCTTGGTTTGACTTTTCCACATAAACCGGCTAGGGTAGCGCGTCATGTCACTCAGCCACACCGAAGTCTGGAAGCTTCTCCTTGATCGCGCCCGCCAGGAGCTTCCTTATCAGACATTTCAAACGTGGCTCGAACCCACCGAAGCACTCTCTATCGAAGGTAGTACCCTGTTTATTGGAGCTCCTGATCAGTTTACTGCCGATTGGAATGACTCGAAGCACGCACAGTTACTGTCGAGCTACGCGCCCATTGTTTTGGGTCGTCCACTAAACGTTTCTTTCCGTGTCCAGGAAGAACGGAAGAAACGCTCGCAGATGGACTTTTTTGTAGCTCCACCGCCAACCGCCATTAAACCACCAACATCACAAAACGGGACCAACTTCCCGCCCTTAAGTGGGCGCTATACTTTCGACTTGTTCGTCATAGGCAAATCAAACGAGCTCGCTGCGGCAGCAGCTCATGCAGTAAGCCAGGCACCGGGAAAAGTTTATAACCCTCTTTTCATCTACGGTAACACTGGTCTCGGCAAGACCCATCTCATGCAGGCCATAGCCCATGAGACCCTGAGACGAAGCCCGAGCACGAGAATTACCTACGTTGGAACCGAGCAGTTTATGAACGAGTTAATAAGCTCGATTCGTGAGCGAACTGGTCCAGACTTTCGCCGACGCTACCGCGAGACCGATCTGTTGTTAATAGACGACGTACACTTTCTCAAAGGCAAGGAAACTACACAGGAAGAGTTCTTCCACACCTTCAACGCCTTGTATGAAGCTGGCCGGCAGATAGTCCTCACGAGTGATAGACCGCCACTTGAAATTCCCAGTCTCGAAGGACGTTTGGTAAGTCGGTTCCAATGGGGGATGGTTGCGGACATCAACTTACCTGATTTCGAGCACCGTGTTGCCATTCTCAAGCAAAAGGCACAGCTCGACCGGCTTGAACTCACGATTCCTGACGACGTAATCCAGTTTATCGCCGAGCATGTTCGATCGAACGTTCGTGAGCTGGAAGGCTCAATAATCAAACTCCTTGCTTATGCATCACTCAAGCACAAGGACATAACAGTCGAGGTAGCTCGCGAGGCATTGCGCGACAAGCTCAGAGCGATCGAGGGACTCGAGCACGATACAAATCCGTCACTGAGCATTCTCACCATCCAGCAGGCAGTTGCCAAAGAATGGGGAGTTACCGTAGACGGCCTTCGGTCAAAGACGAGAACAAAAACCCTGACTATTCCACGACAGATCGCCATGTACCTCACCCGTGAGCTCTTGGCAACTCAACTCGTAGAGATCGGAAATGCGTTCGGGGGTCGTGATCATTCAACAGTGATCCACAGTCTCGAAAAAGTTCAGGATGCAATTACGACGAATCCGGACCTCAAGAAAAGAATCAACAACATTCGTGGAATGCTCGAACTTTTCCGTCCGTCGTTTACGCATCATGTTAACAAGCCTCTTTTATCACCAAATCGATGACCCGCCGGCATTGATGATGCTATTACCAACATCTACATACACATCACTTAGCATAGCGGAAAGCACTACCCAGCCCTAAGTTACGAGCCAATCGACAGACCTCCACGCAACTACTATAGCTACTAGCTCTACTTCTTTAACAGAGAAACAGTAGATCCAGGTAGCTAATAACGAATCAGTTCCAAAACCCTTTTGGGGAACGAATGCGTTTTACGATCTCTCGTGAGAAGTTACAGGAAGGGCTGGCGGCAGTTACTGCGAGCATTCCGGCAAAGACTACTCTGCCAGTTCTTGCCAACATTCTCGTGGAGACGACTGATAAGGGTATTAAGCTCTCCGGAACCGATCTTGATATTGCTGTAAGTACGGAAGTAATGGCCGATGTAGATGCTGTTGGCGCTGTAACGATTCCAGCAAAGAAGTTGAGTGAGATTGCCAGGGAGCTTCCTCCAGCTCCTGTAAAGGTAGGTGCTGTGGGAGAACAGCGAGTTACTCTGGAGTGTGGACGGTCGAAGTTCAAACTACTAGGCCTGCCGCGTGACGAATTTCCTACATTTCCCGCAGTTCGTTTTAATGAAAGCTGGAGAATTCACTCGGGAGATCTTCAGCAGTTAATCTCGCACACGTCATTTGCTGTCTCCGCTGAAGAGAGCCGACCGATTTTAAATGGTGTTCTATGGGAATTACGGCCTGAAAGAATGAGGATGGTCGCTACTAACGGTCATCGACTCGCTAAGATGGATGTTCCGATCAACTCCGCGAACGCACCAGCTAGTGATCTCATTGTTCCTCCAAAAGCACTGGAGCAGGTTAGACGCCTCTTTCCTGCCGAAGAGGAGCTCGAGATTGCACGCGGTGACAATCACATCGGATTCCGTTCTCCATTCACTGCTGTCTTTACCCGGCTTATTGAAGGACCATATCCGAATTATGAACAGGTTATTCCAAAGGATAACGATAGAGTCGCCATTGCTGATAAAATTGCACTTGCCAGTGCGCTCAAACGCATGTCGGTCATTGCCTCAGATCAGACTCATCGGATTCGCCTGTCTTTTAACTCGGGAATGTTGAAGTTCAGCGTTCAGACTCCTGATCTTGGGGAAGCACAAGACGAGCTCCCAATTCGATACACCGGCGACCAGCTCGATATTGGGTTCAATGCGAGCTATCTACTGGAAATTCTTCGGTATATCCCTACCGATGAAGTAAAGATGACGTTCAAGGCGCCTGAAAGGGCTGCGACTATTGAGCCCGAGGGATGGAATAATCCTGCGTCGTACATGTGCCTTGTCATGCCGCTGCGACTTGTTGACTAGTGCACGGGCTCGAAATTCTGACGCAGGTTTTGCCTGAACCTCGAAGATTTGCCCGCCGCAGTAAAGTTTAACAAAAGATTCTGCTCGGTAGCGAGCTTGCTGACACGACCACCGATGGGATCCAGATAATAGGTTGCAGCGCCAGTCCCCGTCGCATCAACCGTGACATGATGTTGTTGTAGTGCTCCTTCTCCATGTGTAGTAATCGTATCGGTCCGCTGTACCGCTATTACCAACTGATTTTTGATAGTAAGCTGGCCCGAAACGATGTACGATCTCACAACGTGTACAGCCGTTGGAATAAGTCCCTGACAAGTGGTGAAATCGACCGAATCCCTCCAAGTCATGCCGGAAGTCAATTGAGCAGGGAACGGCGAAAGAAGGTTATAAAGATCCGCAACAAGAGCAGACCCAACCGGACTGCAACCAATTCCCTGATAAGGAGTGAAAATCGTAAGGTGCTTACTCGTATCAGTGAGTAAGCCCTCGATTTGGTACGGCAGCTGGCTAGGTTGTACTGGTCCGATCATTCCCTGCGTAGTGACGGCAAACGTGTCAACCAGCGCGACAAACCTGGTAGAATCCAGGGAGGAAGCGATGTGAATCTGCTCGTGGGTATTGTTTGTCGAGATCTCGCGATGCGAAACCGTATCGGATAAGCTCTCAATAGCAGCAGCTCTCGATACTCGGTAGCTCAACGAGCTAGGTAGGTAGCGGAAAGTCCACACTCCAGGCGTAGGTTGAACACCAGCTGTACTGGTACCCTCCTCGGGCACCGGGTGAGAATTCACCCCGACTGAACGGTACGCATGACCGCATGCCAGACATGCTAAAATGCTGAGATGTGGAAGAATGTGTTTCACTGCTTGCTTATCCCGATCGGGCGAATATAAAAGCACCCAATCCCTGATGAGTTGTGACCAAGGATTGGGTGTCGGGAGCAATTGGTCTGTAAGCCGGGTTCTGTCGGATTGCTTTCACAATCCGGACGATCATTTCTCTACGAACATAGTCGCCCATGTTCTCTAGCAGCCTACCCGCGGCGTCTTAATCGAGGTGGACGCCTCTCGCCGCATATTTGGCCTTGCTCCGGCTGGGGTTTACCTTGCCGCTCGTGTTACCACGAGCGCGGTGGGCTCTTACTCCACCGTTTCACCCTTACCACCCGAAGATGGCGGTTTGTTTTCTGTGGTACTTTCCGTCACCTAAGCAGCTCACGCCGCTTGTGCCCAGGAGTTACCTGGCAGCCTGTCCAATGGAGCCCGGACTTTCCTCTGATTAGGTATCATAAAGATAATAATCAGCGATCGCCCAACCAATTGCCCTCTTCAAAATATACAGCTATGACGAATACGATGCTGGTGTTCCCATCCCTGTTCATTTGGGTGTGACGCGAGTCTGACGGCCGTTCATATCCTTCTGCAGAAACCAGGCAATGCAGGAGGACACATGGCAATCAATTCGAAGCGAAGCATCAATGGCACTCCAGTTTCAACTATTCTGACTCCTCTCGAAAGGTCGAGAGTCGATGCAGCAGCACAGGGGTTGTGTAACGCCCTTCATCGCGAATCCCTCGAG
This sequence comes from Gemmatimonadaceae bacterium, assembly GCA_046262755.1. Classification (GTDB taxonomy): domain Bacteria; phylum Gemmatimonadota; class Gemmatimonadetes; order Gemmatimonadales; family Gemmatimonadaceae; genus UBA4720. The sequence continues at coordinate 108,967 of JBHEME010000001.1, forward strand.
GAGGTCCTGCTTGACTTGAGGGAACAGAAAGCAAGCCTCGTTCTGATCTCGGTTACACGATATGGAACGCAAAGTTCGTCACGCATGGCGGCAATGGTCAGAGAATTTCCGAGAATACCCGCCGTTGCGCTGCTTACTGAAACACAAAACTCGACGCCTCATGCAACCCTTGCCCTCGGACAATTGGGCATTCGAACGCTTGTGGATGCAAGAATGCCGACTGGCTGGCAAGCCTTACGGAATCTGCTCGCATCCCAGAGTTCCAACGATCTTCAGCGATCGGCGCTTACCCAGATTGGTTTGGATCTACCAGGAGTGTCGAAGGACTGCTGGCGTTTTTTCGAACTGCTGTTTGATTCCTCTCCTCAAATCTCGACTGTACGGCAACTAGCTCGACACATGAATATTCTACCCAGTACACTAATGAGTCGCTTCTTCAGAGCGAGTCTGCCAGCGCCAAAACGCTATCTATCGCTGGCCCGTCTCATTCGTGCTGCACGACTGTTTGAGAATCCGGGGCTTTCCGTTGCTCGGGTTGCTAATCATCTGGACTATTCTTCGCCGCAAAGTTTCGGACGACATGTGCGCACAATGATGAAGATGTCGCCGGTCAAGTTTCGTGGTATGTACGATGGTCAGGGCATGCTGCAGTATTTTCGGACTGAGCTTGTTCTTCCGTACGTCGATACTCTGTGCACGTTTCGTCCTTCAGCGGCGTATCCCGGCTGGATACCCAAATCGACAGTCTATCAAAGAGAGACTAGTGGGTAAGAGCCTCGATAATTTCGCTCATTCTCACCAGACTGATTACCGGGATGCCCAATTTTAAAATGGAGTCACGACCACCTTCTTCGCGATCTACCAACGCGAGAACGCCCATTACTAGTCCCTGGAGACTTTGCACAGCGTCTATTGCGCGGAGAGTTGATGCACCGGTCGTTATTACGTCTTCGATGATTGCGACTCTGTCACCGTCCCTGAACGGGCCTTCGAGTAGCCTGCCTGTTCCGTGAGCCTTTGGCTCTTTGCGCACAGTAAAAGCTCTCAACGGGTTGTCAGTCAACGCGCTCGCGTAGCTGATCGCGTATGAAATCGGATCCGCACCGAGCGTTAGTCCACCTACAGCGGTTACCCTCCATCCGGAATTCTGCAACGTTCTGAGCCCGAGAACACCAATGGTTACGAGTCCCTCGGGACTCATAGTGGTTAACCGTGCGTCGATGTAGAAATCTGATTGTCGTCCGGAGGCAAGGGTGAAACGACCACGCTTGGCGGAGCGCTCGGCGAGAAGTGCAACAAGTGCCGAGTTATCAGTCATGGTGCGGGAGGTTAGGGGTTCTTATGATTGGAGTCAATGCAGGACTTCACGCACTTTGGATTTGATCATTGGACCGGTCTCGTCGGTTGGATCACTTTGCTCGCGACCGTTCTTGGTTTGGCCCTCGTTTTAAGACATGAGCGTCGGCAAGCACGAAGTCTGGTAGAACGTTCCAAAGAGCTCGAGCGACTTTCCTCCGAGCTGCTGCGTGTAAATCGCATGAAGAGTGAATTTCTCGCAAACGTTTCACACGAACTGCGGACACCCCTCAATGCAATTGTCGGTTTCGTCGACCTCCTCCGGGAAGGGGTGTATGGGGAGCTGGCGCCCCGCCAGGTAAAACCCGTCGAACGCATTGAAGCTTCGGCAAACCACCTGCGACACCTCGTTGATCAAGTTCTCGATCTGGCAAAAATGGCTGCGGGTCGGCTGGAAATTCATACCGAGACCATAGACCTGAGGCCATTTGTCCTCGATGTCGCCAGCGAGATCGAACCACTCGTAAGTGAGAAAGGCCTCACACTCTCACTGGTAATGGGGGGGGCAGTGCCGAGGATAAGGACTGATCCAACGCATCTAAGGCAGATCCTGGTCAATCTGTTGGGAAACGCGGTCAAATATACGTTCGAAGGCGGGATTGTAATTCGAACGCGGCTTGTAGACACTTTCCCCGCGAGTGGAGTCTCCAATGAACGTCTACCTTATCCGGCCAACTCCTGGATTGGTGTTGATGTGATCGACACCGGAATTGGAATAGCTCCTGAGAACCAGACGCGCATCTTTGAAGAATTCGAGCAAGTAGATGCCGGCCCTCGCGGAAATTCAGCTGAACGAGGTACCGGGCTCGGACTTGCAATTTCGCGGCGTCTCGCAGGGCTCATTGGAGGAATGGTCGAGCTTCAAAGCGAACTGGGCAGAGGATCCACTTTCACCCTGTGGCTGCCGGTCGACTCCGGGTCAACGCCGTCTGAGTAGGCCCCTGAACCGATCAATAATTTTGGCTTCTTCTGCCTCGAGACTAGCCGCCTCGTTGAATGCGTTTGCAAAAGCAATAACTGTGGGGTAGCGACTTGCTGGTGAGCGTGACAACGCACGCATCACGACTGTATCCAGCGCTGGTGGAAAGTTGAACTTCCCTTCACCCGCGTCCTTTAGCGGGATTGGCGGCATTGTCAGGAGCTGGGTGAACATTTCACGTGGTGCTTTCGCGGTATACGGCAAACAGCGCGTGAGAAGGAAGTAGGCAATCGTCGCCAGACTGTACTGGTCGGCTGCTGTCGTAACGATTTCTCCGGAAAGAGCTTCGGGCGCTATGTACATCAGGGTTCCGACGAAAAACCCTGCTCGCGTCAGACGTTCGTCACCTGATGGCTGGGTATCCGTGGCGATACCGAAGTCGAGGAGCTTAACTCTCTTGGCTTCCGCGTTGTACATCACGTTTTCGGGCTTCAGATCGCGATGTACAATGCCGGCATCATGCGCGGCTTGGACTCCTGCTGCAATCTGGCTGACAATAGTAGCGACCTCGTCCTTCGGCAGGGGGGCATGTTGCTTGGCGTAACGCTCTAGGATTTCGCCGTCGGCCCATTCGATCGCCAAGAAGTGCAGTCCGTTATCGGCCTGTCCGATCTCAATCGTATCGACAACATTAGAGTGCTTGACTCTTGCGCCGTACTTTGCTTCTCTGAGGAAGCGCGCGACGGCGGTGCGATCCTGGCGCAGCTTTTCCCGTAGCACTTTGAGTGCAACGGTGCCATGATTGGGATGTTCGGCAAGATAGACGGCGGAAGTACCACCTTCGCCTACTTCCTTCTTGATGCTGTAGCCAGCTATGGAAGTGCCGACCAGCTGATCTCGAGACACGCCGCGAAGCTAATAGAAACAGGCAACACCGGATAGGGTAATAATCAGCCATGCCGACTTCTGATAATCGTTCTTTAATCCTGCTCGTTCTTAGCACCATATTCGTCGCGGGATGTGCTGGCGGTAATCCCCGCATTGGTGCAGAACCGGATCCCCGTGTAATTCCCGCTGAGGGAGCTGCGCCTGTTGATCCCAGCGAGATCTACCGGCAGATCGGACTGATAGCTGCTCCTAATCCTCTGGCGTTTGTGGAAAAGATTTCGTCGTTTGCAAGCCCGTCCGTGGATACCACACTTGTACTCGCGAGCATATCAATTCCGAATCGTGCTCTAACGTTTGCGAGAGAAGGGGACCGATACCGCGCGCCGTACGAGGTGAAGCTCGCTCTTAATCGTGGTGATGCAGAAGCAGCGAGCATTGACGCGATGGAGATAGTGCGTGTCGGCTCATTCCGCGAGATCAACAGAAGCGATGAGAGCGTCATATTTCAGCACTATTTCCACGTACCTCCAGGACCCTACACCCTCCGTACATCGATTCGCGATGTAGGTGGTGCGCGCACGACCACACAGGAAAGCAACATCAGCGTTCCCGCGCTGGGGACGGGGCGTTTGTCGACACCAGTCCTCGTATATGAAGCGAGTGGAAGGTCACGGCTTGATTCGACCCCGCGTCTTCTGGCAAGTCCGCGGTCTAGCGCTGTATTCGGGCGTGATAGCACAGTAGCGATTTATGTAGAAGCTTACGGGGCGGGGACCCGCGTGCCGGTTGACTACGTCGTCCGTAACGACAAAGGAGTCCAGGTCTGGCGCGACTCAACATCACTCGCCCGAACGGGATCGCTCTTTAGTGGCATTGTCAGCGTTCCAATTTCCGCGGTGGGTGTCGGAGTTGCCAACGTATTTTTCTCACGTCGCGATGTGCGGGACAGCATTGGTGCTCCAATGTTTGTCAGCTTCGGAGAAGATATTCCCCTCATGTCCTTCGAAGATATGCTGGCCTATTTGAGATTCTTCGCCAGTCCATCGCGATTGAACGCACTTCGCAGCGCGCCCCCCGAGCGACGCGCGACAATCTGGGCGCAGTTTCTTCGGGCAACCGACCCCATTCCGGAAACGACGATAAACGAGGACATGCAGTCCTATTTCACCCGGATTCAACAGGCGAACTCACAATTCAGAATGGATCGAAATCCGGGCTGGCTATCGGACCGTGGTATGGTCTTCGTCGCTCTCGGAGAGCCTGATCAGGTGTTCGAGCGAACTGTGAACCAGAGCTTTTCCATCACTCAAATGAGCTCCACATCGCGAGTGCAGATTTGGCAATACCGCAACTTAAACAGTCAGCTGATCTTCTACGAAGATGGAAGCAGATGGAAGTTGACCCGTCCAAGCGAGACGGAATTTCTGTCACTGAGTGCCCGTCGTCAGCGGTAGTCCCTTGTGTGAACGTGCTAGGTCCGGCGATGGAAAACGCCCTCGTGCTCCCTGGAGACGAGGGCGTTTTATATTGACTTCATGAGGTCTCCGGAAAGTCCGCGGTTGTTTTTGGTCGATGGTTATGCGCTCATTTACCGTGCATTCTTTGCGCTGATATCGCGTCCACTTACGACTAGCAAGGGCGAAAATACCTCTGCGAGCTGGGGAATCGCGAATTTTCTTCAGCGTCTGCTGACCAAACACCAGCCTGACTACCTGGGCTGGGTTCATGATTCCGGCTTGTCGTTCCGACACGAGCGATACCCCGCGTATAAGGCCACGCGCGAGAAACTAACCGAGGAGCTTCAGTCGGATTTCGACCGCGGAATGGATCGTATCTGTGACCTGCTCGAGGCCTACAGAATTCCTATCATCACCCTGCCTGGTTACGAGGCCGACGACGTCATAGGAACGCTCGTGGCACGGAGTGTAGACGCGGGCGTCAATGTCGTGGTTGTTTCGGGTGACAAGGATTTTCAGCAACTGGTAAGACCAGGTGTCTGGCTTCTTAATCCAGGCCGCGGCGGTCCAGCTAATGTCGAAGAGCACTGGGTTGGGGTGGAGAACGCGGATGAACGCCTCGGAGTCGCTCCGGAGTTCGTCACCGACTATCTCGCTCTGGTGGGTGATTCGTCAGATAACATTCCAGGCGTGCGAGGCATTGGAGACAAGACTGCCTCCGAGCTAGTCCGACAGTACGGCCATCTGGAATCGATTCTTGAGCACGCTCCTGAGCTCACCAAGAAGCGTCCACGGGAAGCTCTTCTCGAGCATGCGGAGAACGCCCGCTTATCCAAGGAATTAGTAACCATTCGAGACGATCTCCCGGTCGTCTTCGATCTGGACTCCATGAAGGTGAAGGACCCAGATCGTCCTCGTCTCCGGGAGCTCTTTATCGAATTAGAATTCCATTCGCTGGCAAAGGACATCGGTGGCCACACTCCGGTAGACCAGCAAGTCAAGCAATCCGTTAGCTATGTCACGGCGGATACGGTTGACGCAATGCGACAGGCGGTAAATCGCGCCCGGGAAGTAGGGGTAATAGCGATCGATACCGAAGCTCTCATCGATCCAGAGAGTCCCCAACCAAGTGACCCTCTCCGGACTTCGCTTGTCTCGCTTTCCATCGCTGTTGGCGAAGGGGAAGCCTACTACTTCCCGCTTCGACACAAGGTTTCGCGTGGCGGCCAGGGCGAATTGCTAGTGGACGTCGCAGGTGATCGGTCGGCGACGGATGCGCCAGAGGAGAGAGGCTTGATTCGTGGTGGAGACGAAGTCTTCGCGGATGCTTTGCTGAAAAAGAAGAAAAATGGCTCGGAACCTCTTGGAATTGCTGCCAGAATGTTACGTGCAAACCGGCCGGCTACCGTGCGTAATCTACCGCCGCTCGACTCGGTCGAGATGCAGCCTCTCCGCGAGTTGCTCGAAGATTCGTCGGTGAGAAAAACTGCCCAGAACGCCAAGTACGATCTACTTCTTCTGCGCAGTCTTGGGATAAAGCTGGCTGGACTCGATTTTGACACGATGCTTGCAAGCTACGTCCTGGATCCCGGGCGTCGTTCGCATGGCCTCGATGTTCTGGCGCTGGAGTTTCTCGATCACACCATGACGTCCTACACCGATCTTTGCGGTAAAGGACGTGGTTCGATCCCCTTCGACGAATGTCCCGTCGAAGCCGCGCGTGATTACTCGTGTGAAGATGCGGACATGACACTGCGTCTGCGTAGAGTCTTTGAGCCGCAGCTAGAATCACACGAGCTGACACGTCTCCTAGATGGCGTAGAGCTACCCCTCGTTGATGTTCTCGCAGAAATGGAATGGACTGGTATCGCCATAGACCTGCCTTGGTTTGCTTCCCTGAAGCAACGTTTTCAGACCGAACGTCAGGCGGTTGAGAAGCAGATCTACAACGCGGCCGGAATGGAATTCAACATCAACTCCAACCCTCAGCTTCGGGAGATACTGTTTGGCACGCTCAATTTGCCGGTGCTGAAGCGGACTAGTAGCGGCCCATCGACGGATGCCAGCGTCCTCAAAGAGCTCGCCGAGGAAGGTCACGAGCTGCCGACGCTGTTGATGGAATACCGTGAACTTTCGAAGCTCGAGAACACATACCTGGATGCTCTACCGCGGCTCGTTAACCCGAAAACCGGACGACTTCATACGTCGTTCAATCAAACTGTCGCGACCACTGGCCGGTTATCATCGAGCGACCCCAACCTGCAGAATATTCCGATTCGGCGTGAGCTCGGACGCGACATCAGACGCGGATTCATCCCCCGTCGAGGCTGGCACCTGCTGGCAGCCGATTACTCCCAGATCGAGCTACGTCTGCTTGCGCATCTTTCGCGTGATCCTGCCTTTGTCGAAGCATTCCAAGCTGGTGGAGACATTCACCAACAGACCGCGGCGCTGATCTTCGACGTGTCCATTGGCGATGTGACAGGAACGATGCGCGCGCGGGCCAAGACGATAAACTTTGCTACGATTTATGGACAAGGGCCCCACGCCTTGTCGCGCCAACTGGGAATAGAACATGCCGAAGCCAAGGAGTTCATCGCGCGCTATTTCCAGCGCTTTCAAGGCGTAAGAAACTATCTTGACTCAATGGTCGCGTTTGCGCGCGAACACGGATATGTGCAGACCATTTTCGGCAGGCGCCGATATATCCCGGAGTTAAGAGAGAGGAATTTCAATATCCGCGCGTTTGGGGAACGAACCGCTGCGAATTCGCCGATCCAGGGCTCAGCGGCAGATCTGATCAAAATCGCGATGATACGAATCAACGACGCGCTTCGGACCAGACAGTTGCAAAGTAAAATGCTGCTGCAAGTTCACGATGAGCTGGTGTTTGAAGTGATCCCCGATGAGCTCGAAGAAATCAAAATACTCGTGAAGCACGAGATGGAGCACGCTGCAGATCTGTCTGTACCTTTGGTAGTCGATGTCGGGGTGGGTAAAAACTGGGTCGAGACAAAACTCTAGTGACGTCCGCGCGGACGGCTCTCAAATGCCGCCCAGTAAGCGCCCCCAATCAGCGTTGCCAGGTATAGGCAGCCCACCAAAACGGAATGGAGTAGAACCTCAATTATGGTTAGGTGCACGGCGTAGGTCAGGAGAACAAGACCCAATCCGAATAATATGGTAAACATTGCCGGCTCATCGGCATTGGTACTCTTGTGGATGGCAAAGCTGCGGGCTAGGCGAATCGGCAATCGATGAGTAAGCCTTCCCCACCAAGCCGCCGTGGCGATCAAGTGATCGCGAATTGGACGCAATTTTTGGGGGGCTTGTTTCATTTCCGAAGGCAGACCAGCGGACTCCGAGACGACCCGTAAGCGGTTGGCAATTTCTGCGGTGAGCGCGGAGGGATCCTCCCCCATCCATGTATCGAGGTCAATCACTTTGCCGACACGGGCACCGACAACTGTGCCGGGAGTCCCTTTGTCTTCGAATACCAATCCGAGCGGTACAATCCGAATCCCATCTATTTTGCCGTCGTTCCGCGCCTGAAGCGCTACTCTTGCCAGTCCGGTTCGTAGCGGTTCCAGACCTGTCTCGTTGTGGCTTTTCCCCTCGGGAAAGATCAGAACTGCGCCATTCCTCTTTAGAACCTCGAACAGTTCGCGGAATGCATCGGCATTGCGCGCCGGATCTAGTGAGCCACCCAGGCTACGCGCGGTCTCATCACTCACTCTGCGTAGTGGAACCACCCTTAATACTTTGAACAGTACGGCTATCAGCGGATTTCTCGTCAGAGTCGCCTTCGCAGTCATTGTGATTCGGCGGGGGATCACCCATCCGGCTATCAAAGAGTCGACGAGAGCATTCTGGTGGTTCACCGCGATCAATAGTGGGCCTTGAATGGGTATTCTCTCTCTGCCTACGACGCGGATGTCGCGATAGAACCAATGCAAAGCAATACCCGCGACCCACTTGAGGAGATCGTAAATCATCGACGCACAGTTTCTGTAAAGTTGTCGGGAACACCGCGAAGCATCCACAACGCCAGCGTCATTCCGATCGCGACAGTCATTACACCTGCTCTGTAAGCGAAGCCGGTTCCGAATGACGGGGTTAGCCCATCGACGGCAAAAGCCCAGATAAATGGTCCAACCACAGCGGCCGCGCGGGAGGAGAGCACCATAAGGCTGAAAAAGCGTCCCGCCTCTACATCTGGCACCAGACTCAGAAGCAGAGGTCGCTCTGCCGTAGATACGCCGCCGTAGATGAGGCCGATACCAGCGCCCACGACCCAGAAAGCAGTTCGTGTCGGGACTACGATCATCGAGATCAGCAGGATGATCCAGCCAAGGATTACCCACGAAAGCGTTTTCTTGGGCCCAAATCGATCCACAAGCCGGCCAATACCGAAACTTCCGATGACAGCTGGAACGGTCAGGATTACGAATAGAGTAGCTTCTGATCCTTTGGTGAATCCCATCGCAAAGATTGCATAGAGCGCCATGTTGGCGATAATCGTCCCCATCGCGTCCTGGTAAAGGAATGAAGTAAGGATGAACCGAAGCGTGCCAGGATACCTTCGTGCTTCTTTAAGCGTCTGCGCCAGATCACGGAACGCCTCACGCCATGGAATCGTTTTTTTTCCAGGTACTGCGTTGTGATCTTTGCAAAAAAGGAATAATGGCAGTGAGAAAAGAAGGAAAAGCAATGCGGTCGGGATGAAAGTCGAGACACGCCCGCCATGTGAAGTGAACGGAACGGCACTGCGTAGAAATTCGACAATCCGGTCAGGGACCTTTCCCAGAATCGGCATGGAGCCGGTGAAAAAAGGGAAGGTGAGGACAACCCCGGTAATCGATCCAAGGTATCCAAAGGCAGCCCCCGTCCCTGACAGCCTTCCCCGATGGTCCACCGGCACGAGCTCGGAGAGCATGGCGTTATAGAAAGGCTGTGCTCCTTGATAGGTGTAGTTCGCAAGCGTGAACGCCGCGAGAACGCCGAATAGCGCAAAAGCTGGAGAAACCAGTGAGCTCGACCCCGTGCCTGAAACTCCCTCTCCGATGAGTGGAAGTCCCGTCTGGCCAAGGATGGCCATGACCACGGTCGACACGCACGCGATAAAGGTAAAAAAAACGACCCATGGTTTTCGGCGTTGTGTTGCATCGGAGATTGCTCCGAATAGCGGGATGGAGACGACGACAAGCGCTGAGGCAATTCCGTTGACGATCGCATAAAGCGTGTTGGAGTGACCGAGGTCTGCAACAAGCCACGCTGAGAAGTACAACGTAGCGATGTTCATCGAGAACACTGTGTTGGCGAAATCGTACAGAGCCCAACTCAACCGCTCGCGCAAGGGAGCGAATGGGGGATTGAGATCGCCCGACGCCGCGGAAAAAGCGTTCGCAGAACTCCCGATTTGATTCGCTACGATCGTTATCGATTCCATCAACTGCTCCTAAAAGAGCTTCAGTGCGTAAAGGTTACTTGGTGCATTCTCTCGCTCAAATACGTAGGTTGACGTAGCGCGAGTACGGTCTCGACTGAGTATCACCTAACCCGCAGATTAACTGTATGCCGAGGCACTCATACCGCTTATGCTGTCTTGTAACAATTGTCGCCCTTCTTGCATGCCGTGACAAAGGTGCCGATGCGACAAACGCGACTCGAGCGTCTCTCCCGCCGATATTTCCTAAGGCGCCATCAACGGGAACTAATTGGGATGCAACGGCCGGGTCCGTACTTCTCGTCTCAGCGGGAGGTACTGAGGACAGTGCGGAGATTGTCCTCCCCGACGTAACGGATAGCACGATTGCATTTCTGCCAAACGAGCCGCCTCCTCTCTCCGGTGTAAGCGTTGATCTGTTTGGAAGAAGCGGAAAACTGCGATCTGGCGCTGCCATTATTCCGTTATCCGGTATAGATACGACGGACGGTTGTTACACATGGCCATCCGCTCGCATCAACCCCCCCACCCCTGGATGGCAAGTCGCATTCACGAGTGGTCACGTTCAAGCCATCAAGCTCGATTCGATCGAAAGGTTTTCGAGTGTCGACTCGGCCGCGCTCGCCGCCGCACTGACACGGAGTGCTGGAACTCTTCCTGTGTCCTCCGATCCTGTATTCAGAGGGCTGCCGTTCAGGGTTCGCTCTGCCTACACCTTCACTTTTGATTCAGTAGATGCCGTCATCGCCGATATAGTTCGTAGCGTAAATGAAGAAGCAAACCCGCGGCTCGAACAACTTCTTCTTATTGGAGAAAAAACGAGCAATGCGAATGACCAATATCGCGTGGTCTACTACAATCGCACGGCGGGGGCGGAAGAATCTACCCAGGTCACTGAAGTCCTTGCCGTAGTTAGTATGGGAGCTCCGAAACATCCTGTCGCAGTCATCAGCGTAGCATACAATGACGGTGGCCGGTTTGGTCTGTTGGAGCGTACAGGAGTGTCGTGGCGAACCACATGGAGGAGCGCTTACACCGGATGTGACTGAGATAAATCGGTCGCTGCGCTATAGCCCCGTCGGTGCGGGTACGAAGCTCCAAGGAATGTTGAATTTGTCCGACAAGTGTCGGCCAAGCGCCTGAACTCCTAGCGTTTCGGTTGCATAGTGACCCGCGTAGATAATTACGAGTCCGAGTTCTTCCGCTGTTACCGCCGTCCAGTGTGCTCCTTCTCCGACGATAAGTGTGTCGATTCCAGACCGTGCAGCTTCCAGAAGCGTTTCGGCTGATGCTCCGGCACCAGTGCAGATCGCCCAGCGTTTCGTACGCCGGTTCGCTGAAAGCAGACTTGCTCGTGCGCTACCACCATGTGAGTTAGCAAATTCCTGAGCACGATTTAGGAGTGCTGCTGTCTCAAGATTCGTGACACCTGCGACTCCGATATAGACATTTTCGTGCTGAGCAAAGCCTGCGTTCGGAGTCAGTCCAAGTTCCTTGGCCAGGAGAACGTTGTTACCCAACGACTCGTGTCGGTCCAAAGGTAGGTGCGACGAGTAAACCGCGACATCGTGGTCAACCAATAAGCGTATCTGCTCAAATACTTTTCCAGTAATGGGCCGGAGGCCCGGCCAAAACATTCCATGATGCACAATGAAAAGATTAGCCTCGACCGACAGGGCTCCCTGAATCGTTCTCGTGGAGAAGTCAACAGCTGTAGCAATCCGGCGTACTGCTGAGGTATTCTCGAATTGCAAACCGTTCAAAGCGTTCGGGTAATCCGGAGTAGCTGCAGTAGCCAGCAGATCGTCTGCGTAAGACGCTAGTTCAATTGCGGAAGGCAATGGAAACCAAGTGCAGATTTGTGTGGAGAAACTAAAACCACCTGCTCCTTTGTAGTTTTATCTGCTTATGGGGCAACATGTTAGAGCTCAGGTGGACAAGGATGTTGATTACTCGGCGACATGCATCC
>JBHEME010000001.1:121110-147555 GCA_046262755.1 Gemmatimonadaceae bacterium
GCGATCTTCGAGCCTCTTCACCTCAGGAGGTTTTCGATCCTCACTTCTGGGGCGACCTCTCTTTTTGCCGGGCGCGGGTTGGTTAAGGTCTCTCAATCGACGTTCGAGATCTCGCACTGTGAGGCCTTTTGCGACGATCTCCTCAGCAAGCTCAAGGATTTTTTGCGCGTCTTCTAGCCCGAGGAGCACCTTGGCGTGACCTAAACTGAGGTGACCTTCCGCCAACAATTTCCGGACTGCGCTCGGAAGCTGAAGGACCCTGAGCATGTTTGCGATCGTCGTTCGGTTCTTGCCGACGGTTTCTGCGATTTCCAATTGAGTCAAACTGAAATCTTGTAAGAGCCGGTAGTATCCTTCACCTTCCTCAATTGGGTTTAAATCAGTTCGCTGGAGATTTTCAACCAAAGCCAAACTTAGAAGTGTCCTCTCGTCGATTTCCTTTATGATGGCGGGAATTTCTTTCCAGCCCAGCTTAGCGGCAGCTCGGAGGCGCCGCTCGCCAGCTATCAGCTCGAAACCGTCTTTGCCCGGCCTCCTTCGCACCGTGATTGGCTGCAATAAGCCGCTCACCTTCAGGCTTTCCTGAAGTTCGCTGAGCTCCTCCACGTTGAATTCTCGGCGCGGCTGAAAAGGATTGCGGGTGATGTGGCTAATGGGAATCGATTTTAAAGCGCCTTCGTCACTCGTGGCAAGACCGCCGGCGCTTCCCAGTAGAGCTTCCAGTCCCCGTCCCAACCGTCTTGGTTGTTTTTCAGCGGCCACCGTTTTCTCCTTGTCTGGTTCGCTCGATTAACTCCTTTGCAACGTTCATGTAGGCTTGGGCACCTACTGATGCAACGTCATATAGAATGATCGGTTTTCCAAAACTAGGTGCCTCCGCGAGACGAACATTGCGTGGTACTACGCTTGTGAAAACTTTCGGTCCGAAATATTCGCGCGCATCGTCGGCAACCTGCTTGGACAGGTTGAGCCGAGAATCGTACATGGTCAGCAGGACGCCCTCGATTCCCAGCTTTTCATTTGCATTATGCTGAACGTGGTGAACAGTGTTCAAGAGTTGGGACAGTCCCTCCAGTGCGTAGTATTCGCACTGCAGTGGGATAAGGAGTGCGTCAGACGCGGCGAGCATGTTGATTGTGATCAAGCCGAGTGACGGCGGACAATCAATAATGACGTATTCATATTCGCCGCGAAGGCTTTTGACAGCTTCGCTCATTACATGATCGCGGTCGGCCTTATCAACGAGCTCTACTTCGGCGGCTGCTAGATCTGGCGTCGCGGCGATGACGTCCAGTTTCTCGAATTGAACTCCAGATTGTTTGGCGGAACGGAGGTCAGAGTTTCCGACCAGGACGTCGTAGAGGGTGAGTGGCGTTTGCTCTTTCCGTAGTCCCACTCCACTGGTCGCGTTGCCCTGGGGGTCCGCGTCAATTAGAAGTGTCTGTTGTTCTGCGGCGGCGAGACTCGCCGCGAGATTCACTGCGGTTGTGGTTTTACCGACGCCGCCCTTCTGATTTGCTATTGCTAAGATACGCGCCACGATGCGGGGAATAAGTGTAGCGCTAATCTACCTTTTGTAGTAGGAGCTTTCCACGTGGAACGCTGCTGTGCTGTTCCACGTGGAAATTACTGAGCCGGCACAAACCGCCAGCGAGTGTTCACCTCGACTGTTAGCGTCTCATCGCCGGGATTTATGGGTGTCGCTTCCTGACTCGCGGCTACTCCCCGCATCATTATCATTGGTCGAGGAGGAAGGGGTGACGAGCCAGCTATGCTGATCTCCAGCAGACCACCGAGGGATCCTCGTGCTGCGCGTGCCGCCGCTTCAGCGTCTCCTCTCGCCTTTTCGATCGCCGCCGCAATCGCAGTCCGTCGAGCTGATTCGGTATTGGATGCGAAAAATTGGAGCGAGGTTACCATATTCGCTCCATGTCCGAGCGCGGCATCTATTACCGGGCCGACCTGGCTCAGCTGTCGAATTTCTACCAGGATAGTATTCGTAACGTTGTACCCAACGATGATGGGATCCTTACCTTCCACATATCGCTGTTCTGGGTATACGTTGTAGTTGACAGTCGAAAGCTGATCAGCTCCCAAGCCTAGTGCCCGTAGCGCGGCGAAGACCGCTTGCTGCTTACTGGCATTTTCAGCTGCGGCGGCAGCGGCTGTTGCGCCTCGAGTCTGAACACTCACCTGAATGGTTCCCCGGTCCGGAGTGACCTTTACCTCCGCACGCGCAGAAACGGTAATTTGCGGCAAATCTGGCGCCCGACTGTCCTGTGCATGGCCGGTTAATGGCGCCATAAACCAGCTCGCCAAGAGAATCTTACGCATAAACCTCTCGCTGTAGTGAGACACCTGAGACGTTGGCGAAGGCCTACCCTTGCACAGCCTACTCCAAAACCATCCGTTCAATCTCGTGGATATGGTCCAAGTTCATTCCCACGATTCCCTCGCGTTCCGTGCGCATGAACATGTTAGAGAATTTTGCACCCCAAACGATCTCATCCGCCTTGTAAGAGGATCTTGAATGAACCGTCTGGGACAATGTATCATCGGTCCCGCTTAGCAGAATTAGGAGCTCCGCGTCGGCGTCGATGAGATCTTCCCGGGTTAACCCTCTCATCGGACTGCTCTCATCAATCGGATGCACGACTGTCCAACTGAGTGCAAAGAATACGACGCGCTGCCGTTCCAGATTGAGGTCGTAGAATTTCCGAATCTTCATGCCGTTCACGACTTCCATTTTCGTAAGAATCGCCTGGATTCCCACTTCGATCAGCTGACTGCTTCTTGCGTTTGCAATACGAAACTCGAGAGCCATCATATCGCGATAAGGAGCGACAATAGCGTTTCGACTATAGATAATTCTCGGCGACGGCCGGGAAAACCGAGCGAAAATGACGCCCGTCACGAGCGCGATGCCCACGATGTTGAGCAATGCCTCGATTGTTACAAGAGTATTGGCCGCCACACCGACCGGTGTGATGTTGCCGTAACCGATTGTGGCAAAGCTGTCGACACTGAAGAAAAAAGCTCGGTAAAACGGCTGGCCGTCAAAACTCCCGACCGTCGATTGCAATGCATCCGGTCCGCAGAAGAGGAAAGCCGCAGCGAACACAGCGTTGACGGCAATGTAAGATGCCACGATAAAACTCAGAAACCGTGGCCATGATATTGTGAGAAGCCAGTGATAAAGGCTGAGCGATGAAAGCGGGTTCAACCCTTGGCGCACGACGTTGAAACTTCCGTCGTGATTCAATAGCCGGCGACGAGCGCCGCGAGCGAGCTCCGTCCCGAAGCCAAGATCCTTGAATTCTTCCTGACCGTTCGAGAGGGCCGGTGGTGTTCTAGCCAGAGTCGGCGATGTCACGCGTAGTCTTTGGCAGCCGCTGTGTTGGGAGCCATCAGTAATTTCGCTGCCTCGTCAGGACGCCGTGCACGCTCGCCACGATAGAGATCGACTGCGAGGGCGACGAGGTTTTAGCGGCGAAACTATCATCCGCAGACTCGAGGTGTTCGAAGAACGCCATGACTCGAAAAATGGCCAGGGATTTCTGGTAAAGCTACATTGCGGCGATGAAAATCTCTGATCCGACGATCGGACGGGCGACGATTCTTATAGTTCTCTCGGCGTTCAGTTTTGGATCGATCTCGGTTCTCACGGTACTGATAACTCGGGGAGATGTATCGCTCCTGACTGCTATGGCGTGGAGGTACGTACTCGGCGCGGTACTGCTTGCTTTGATCAGTAATGTTCGGCAACTCCGAGTACTGCCCGTAGGACGGATTGCCAACCTGATCCTCATCGGAGGTTGCGGACAAGCACTGATCACTTACATCAGTCTTTATGCCCTCAACTACATTCCCGTCGGGCCACTAGCGTTCTTGTTTTATACCTACCCGGCCTGGGTCGCACTTCTAGCTGCTGTCCGACGGACCGAGCCGCTCAGCGGGATTCGGATCATCGCTCTTGCACTGGCGCTCATCGGCGTTGGCGTAATGGTAGGAGCCCCGGCGACCGAAAAATTGCATCCGCTAGGGGTTCTTCTTGCCCTCTCTTCAGCGCTTTTATATGCCGCCTACCTGCCAACGCTTCAACAGATTCAGACGGGATTTCCAGCGCTGCTTTCAACTTTCCTGATCGTCATCGGAGCTGGATTGTCTTTTCTCGTCACGGCAACCGTCGCGAGCGACCTACACGTCCCCAAGGGCCTAAACGTGTGGACATACCTTTTTGTCCTCGCTTTCGTATCGACGGTCATCGCCTTCTCGACACTTATCAAGGGGCTGTCGGTGCTGGGCCCCGTCCGGACTTCAATCATCGCTACGATTGAGCCGTTTTTTACCGCTCTTCTGGGGGTAGTGGTGTTGAGAAATCAATTCAGCATCACGACTATCGTCGGTGGGGTATTGATAGCCGCGGCAATCCTTATGATAGAATGGAGCTCTCAACAGGCGGAAGCTGCGGCTTAGTCGTTGTCCGCTTACCCCGTTCTACTTCAATCACGAGGTTCTGCAAGTCACTCGGACTGATTCCAGGAACTCGTGATGCCTGAGCAAGAGAACTCGGTCGTATTGCTGAAAGTTTCTGCCTTGCTTCGAAAGAAAGTGAACGCATCTCTTCATACCTGAGATCTCTCGGGAGAGCAAAGTCTCCCATTCGCTTCATTTTTTCTGCCTGGACTCTTTCGCGTTCAAAATATCCGGCGTACTTGATCTCGAGATCCGCTGTCACGAGCGCATCGGGACTCAAACCCGCACTCAGATCCAGCGCTGCGAGGAGGTCCGCAAGCGAGACGCCCTGTCGACGGGCGACCTCACCGATCCGGACAGAATGAGCCAATGGTGAGCTTCCCGCTGCGGACAGAACGGGAGCCGCATCCTCAGGTTTGATGCTGGTTGTATCCGCGAGTCGGAGGGCGGTCTCTTCTTCCTCGAGGCGTCGGTCGATAACCAGCGTCTCGCTCTCACTATAGATCCCGAATCGTCGGCCCATCGGCGCGAGCCGACGCAGTGCATTATCCTGTCGAACCGTGAGCCTGAACTCGGATCTTGATGTAAATAGACGGTAGGGTTCATCCACGCCACGCGTGACGAGATCGTCGATCAAAACGCCGATGTAGGAACTTTCCCGGCCAAGAATAAGCGGTGATTTACCCTGGGCGGCCAGCGCCGCGTTGAGACCCGCAACCACTCCCTGTCCAGCGGCCTCTTCGTAACCGGTAGTGCCATTGATCTGGCCGGCGAAATAAAGACCGCTCAGTGATTTCACCTGCAGTGCAGAATCAAGCTGAGTTGGCGGGTAGTAATCGTACTCGATAGCGTAGCCGGCGCGGGTCATTCTCACATCAGCCAGACCGGGTACCGTCCGAAGAATAGCCAGCTGCACAGGAGCCGGAAGAGAAGTGGATAACCCGTTTACGTAAAGCTCGGAAGTATCGTGTCCTTCGGGTTCCAGGAATAACTGATGTCGCTCAGCCTTCGGAAATTTGACGATCTTGTCCTCGACCGAAGGGCAGTATCTTGGTCCGCGAGCCGAGATCGCGCCTCCGTACATTGCGGATTTTTCTATGTTTCTCCGTATGATCTCTTTGCCGGCCGCTTCCACGTAGGTAATCCAGCAAGGTAGCTGTGCGGGATGACGGGTTTCTACACCGGAACGACGTCCCGATTCCCAGAAATGCGACCAGGAGTAGTCGAACTGTTCGATTTCGCTTTCCTGGCGCTCGAGATCCGAAAAGTCCACCGATCGCCCATCGATTCGCGGCGGCGTCCCCGTCTTGAATCGAGCAACCGTCAGTCCTGCCTCCTCCAGCTGTTGGGCAAGATGAGTCGTTGCACTCTCGCCAGCCCGTCCTCCGGAGACCTTGGTGTCAGTACCTATGTAAATTCTGCCACGCAGGAACGTACCCGTCGTGATAACCACGGTGTGCGTGCCGAAGCGTCTGCCTTCCAGAGTCTCAACGCCGGCTATTCGATTGTCGGTCTTTGAGATCATCAGGCGCGCAACAGTCCCCTGAATTGTCTGGAGGGAGCTGTGTTGCTCGAGGAGCCTTCTCACTGCACGTCGGTATTGTCCCCGGTCACACTGTGCTCGCGGAGACCAAACCGCCGGACCTTTGCTGCGATTGAGCATGCGGAACTGGATCATCGCCAAATCGGTAGCGCGAGCCATGATCCCGCCGAGGGCATCGACTTCACGGACGACAGTCCCTTTGGCGACTCCGCCAATCGCAGGATTGCAAGACATCTGGCCGATTGTTTCGAGGGCGGTAGTCACGAGGCCCACGCGCGCACCGACTCTCGCAGCGGCGACTGCTGCCTCAGTACCGGCGTGTCCGGCACCAATTACAATCACGTCAAACTCGGCTTCGAACTGCTGCAATCGTGGCATACATTTAAAGATAGCGTGAGCGCCTACTACCTTAGTTAGTCTCTTATCGAATCTAAATCATAATGCCGTTACAGGTTTCTCAAAGCCAGCCGACTGTGCTCATCCGCCAAGACGCATTCGAACAGAGCGGTACTAGACGCGAATCGATTGATCGGCATTACAACTTGACCGACGCAGAATTCCGCGTCGAGGATGGGATCGTTGCAATCGGTCCGCTTCCGGCGGATGACATGCTGTCCGATCTGATTCAGGATCTTGAGGCCAGCGGTCTCGCGTACTTCGATGATTTTTTTGAACTCAGCGGGAACTGGCCAGCTTGGCTTGCTCTCTATGCGCGGAATCAGACGAAGTTCAGACGCTAGAGTCGCTGCTCCACGCTGGCCCACTCCTCGACAACCGCAACTCCTTCTTCGATTCGGTCGATCACGACTTCGGTTCCCGTAGTAAGCGGGTGGGTGTTGGATGAACGCGCCTTCGCAAATACTCGCCGCCCCATTTGTTCATAAGAAATCTGACCCTCATCACCAGCGCCAATCTGACGAGTGACAACTGCGAGCTGTCCCTGAATCTCGTCTTCCGCCGCACCAGGAGCTGCGGCACCATGAAGTGCCCAACGGGCGAGCAAGGTGATCATTCCGGAGACAGCGAGAGCACCGCTGATGAAGCCAACCAGAATCGCGACCCAGGCTCGCAAGGTCGTACGGGAAGCAAGTGGATAACCGACGGCGCCAAAGCCGACTGCGAAAGCTGCTACCGCTGGAAGGTTGAAAAATGGCGACGGGGGTCGTACACGCCCTCCGCGTCTGCGCTCGATCCCGTTGAGCATGGTGAAAACAGCGAGCACCAAGCCGATGATGAAGGCTGTGAGGAAGGTGATTCGTAACGCGGTCATTGTACCAACGTGGCCCTCCGCTGAGCGATCAAACAGGATTCAGTCAGCGGGAATCAGGATCCGAGGTACTTCCGGAACCAGGCAATTGTTGCTGGCCACGCCGCCTGAGCTGCTCTCAGGTTAGCTCCATCCATGCCTGTTTGCTGCCGGAGAAAACCGTGCCCCGCTCCGGGATAGATAGTAGGGACATAAACTCGACCCATTGCGCGAAGTGCGGAATCAGCGGCGGGGATGGTCGCATCGACGCGTGCATCGTTCCCACCGTAAAGGCCGAGGACCGGCGCGCGAACGACCTCGAGGTCCGAGGTCTTGGGCGAGACTCCGTAGTAGACTACGGACGCGCCGAGGGTCGGACTGCGCACGGCGTGAGCAAAAGAAACTCCGCCACCCCAGCAGAAACCGACAATGCCGTATTTGTTGAGGGCAGCGGGCAGAGACATTCCATACTGAGCCACGGCTTGCAGCTGTCTTTGAACCAGCTCGGGATCCAGAGTCCGTATCGCGGCGGTGGCAAGCGGAGCAAGTACAGTGTCTGGAACATCGGGCAGATTTTTCATCGTCAACAGGTCTGGAGCGATGGCTATGAACCCCTCAGCGGCAAACTGGTCAGCAACACCGCGTACCCATGTAGAGAGCCCGTAGATCTCATGCACAACGAGAATGACGGGTGCTTTCGTGCTCCGCTCCGGATACACAACCCAGGCACGAACACTATCCGCTGGTCCCGTTCGGACGGTCACCCACTCGCCGTGGCGGGGAGAGGCGGCGACTCTTTGGGGAGCGCCGGCGGCATCGGCCGGTATCGATCGGTCGTTCGATTCTCCAGTGTTGCTGGCGGTGCCTGGCGGCAGGGCATGGTCGGTGTGAGTATCGCCCGGCGGTATTCCCTGATTACTCGTGCACCCTGTTGCGGCTACTGCCACGACCGCGATGAGTCCAAGGAATAGGGCTCGGGGAATGGTACGCATTTCATCGACCCCCTTGTTCGGCAACTTGCAATCGATGCGAAGACGTGCGCGCGAATTGCCGCGCGAGGAATTCACCGGCTCGGTACTCCGCATAATAAAATGGCCGCCATGGAACGGAACCAGTGACGAAACCGGCGTGCCCACCCCGCTTGACGAATTCGGTATGCAGAGCAGGGTTCCTTGCCGCTGCGAGTGTCGCTTCCTGGAGAACTTCGGATGGCAACATGGGATCATCCACAGCGCTCAATAGTAATGTTTTGACTCTAATTCGATCCAAGTCAGGCAGGGAACTCGCGCGCGCATAGTAGTCGTCAGCACCGCGGTAGCCGTGTAAAGGGCCCGTAATCAAGTTATCGAAGTCTGCCAGCGTTCGAAGTCCGCGCAGTTTGCCTGGCGGGGCTATGTCGGGAAAAGTCTTTGCCTTTTCCTCTGCCTTTCTTCTGAGCGACTTAAGAAAAAACCTCTGATAGAACCTCGAGAACCCCCGATTGATTCTGGCGGAAGACCGAGCAAGATCGAATGGAACGGAGATGGCAACAGCCACTGCTAGCGTCGCGGGAACATTGTTCCCCTGGTGCGCGAGATACTTGAGCAGAACATTCCCGCCGAGCGAAACGCCAACGGCGCCTAGCGGTGCGTCAGGAAACTCCTTTGCCACTCGATCGATGACAAAGGCGAGGTCAGTCGTTTCACCTGAATGGTAGAATCGGCGAGTCTTATTCAGCTCCGTTCCGCAGGAACGAAATATCAGGAGATCCGCGCCCCAGCCTCTACGGGCCGCCTCGTGGAGAAGGCCCTGTGCATAATGCGACCGTATCGTTCCCTCCAGCCCGTGGAGTAGCATCAATCGTGGGGCTTCGGCCGCGGCACGCAACCTGTGAATCTCCAGAAAATCTCCGTCCGGAGTATCCCAGCGCTCCATAACTGTTGCCGCCGGGGTCTGTCGACGGAAAAACTTGCCCCACAGAGTCTGAAGATGCCCTCCCGGGATCCACCACGCGGGTGCGTAGATTACTTCGCGTACCATTTAGCAGTAGGTCTGAATTCGGCGCGTGACTAAAATGCTCATGACTAGGATATGGAAGATTGGAAGTACAGATTTTCGGAATCAAGAAAAGTGCAGACACACGAAAGGCACTGCGCTTCTTTGCTGAACGGCGCATACGAACGCATTTCGTCGATTTGCTCGAAAAGCCCGCATCGATAGGGGAGCTCCGCCGGTTTGCCCAGAAGTTTGGCGTGTTGGCCCTGGTGGATAAGAGCTCAAGACCGTTCTCCGATCTGGGCTTGCACTACGCGCAACTTTCGGACGAGCGTTGGCTGGAAAGACTCTCCGAGGAACCTCTTCTGCTTCGTATGCCGCTGGTACGCAGCGGGAACCTGCTGGTAATTGGAATGGAGGAGGCGACGTGGAAAGAATGGCTAAGACGGTGACCTACCGGGTTCTCGTCACCGACGAGATCGACCCGGAAGGCGTCGCCATCTTGTCGAGTGAGCCGTCGCTCGCCGTCGACGAAGTCCCTACGCTGCCCAAGGATCAACTGCTGGATCGTATCGGCGACTACGATGCGATTGTGGGAAGGAGTGCTACTCGCATATCGGGTGAGCTGCTCGAAAAAGCCCGCAAGCTTAAAGTGATTGGACGCGCGGGTGTCGGGGTCGACAATATTGCGCTCGATGTTGCCACGTCTCTGGGAGTGGCGGTAATCAATGCGCCGGCGGGAAATACCATTGCTGTCGTCGAGTTGTTCTTCGGCGCTGTGATTAGTCTCCTTAGACACATTCCGCGGGCCGACGCTTCGATGCACCAGAGCAAATGGGAACGGTCAAGCCTGCTTGGCTCGGAACTGAAAGGAAAGACTCTCGGAATAGTGGGCCTGGGTAGAATCGGTGGCGAAGTAGCTCTTCGGGCAAGAGCGTTCGGGATGAACGTCGTTGCGTACGATCCCTACATTCCGCAGTCACGCTTCGAGGCGTTGAGAGTGAAAGAGGTTGCCTCGCTCGACGATCTGCTCGGCCAGAGCAATGTGTTGACAGTGCATACGCCACTGACCGACGAGACAATGGGGATGATCAGCCAGCGGGAGATCGTCAGACTTCCACAGCGTTCGATTCTCGTCAACATGGCGAGAGGTGGAATCGTAGACGAGACGGCGTTGATAGACATGCTCGAGACAAAGCACCTGCTTGGTGCGGTGATCGACGCTTACGAAAAAGAGCCCCTGGCCGCGGACCATCCGTTGCGGAAGGTCCCCAACGTTCTTCTCACCCCCCACATCGGAGCGTCGACAATAGAAGCGCAGCGCAATGTTGCGGTCGACGTTTGTGTCGCTGTTCGCGATGCGTTGCTGAGCGGAGAGCTTTCGCGCTCGATAAACGTGGCGGATGTCGGTGGTCAATGGGCCGATGTGGTACCGGCGCTGACACTCGCTCGCCGGGCCGCTGCTGTAGGTCGAGCGATACTGGCCACGCAAGGAGTCAAAGCGGTGCAGCGCATAGATGTTCGTTCCGGCGCGTCGCTGGCGCCTGCCAGGAGTGCACTCCTCGCCGCCGCTGCGCGCGGAGTGCTGGATGGGACGGTGGAACAGGAGCGCCTCAATCTTATAAATGCGCGTGCAGTCGCCGAAGGCCGGGGCATCGATCTATCCACTACCGAAACGGCTGCTCAAGATACTCCTTACATGCTCGAGGTTAGATTGGGCGGCGGTATGCAGGACATCGCAGTCGCCGGAGCCGCGCAGCCAGGATCTCCACCCCGTCTTACGCGAATCGGAGCCTTCCACGTCGACGTGCAACCGCGAGACACGCTTCTTATTCTCACCAATAACGACGTTCCGGGCGTAATCGGTAGGGTTGGTACTTTGTTGGGCGAAGCAGGCGTCAACATCGCGGAATATCATCAGGCGCGACTTGCGCAGGGTGGTCAGGCTCTCGCCGCTGTCTCGGTGGACGGCGACGTGAGCGAGACCATACGCCAATCGCTCCTGCGCCTTCCCGATGTGTTGTCAGCAGCCGTTGTGTGCTTTCATCCCGGGTGATCAACCACTCTACCGCTGACCAGAGCGTCCGCGAAGCATACAGCGCCGATGCGTCCGGACTTCGACTCGTCCCTGATCAGGTCGCGAGGCCTGCTTCGGACCTCGAAGTGCGAGAAATCATCCGGCAGGCAGTCACCGACCGGATTCCAGTTACGTGTGCAGGTGCTCAGACGAGTACCACAGGAGCGTCCATCACTGACGAAGGCATCCTGCTCTCGTTGCGAGGGCTCGATCGGATCTCCGCGGTTGACGAGTCAGCGAGGACAGTGCGAGTCGGCGCTGGCGCTCTCATGGGCGACGTGAAGCGCACAGTGGCGGCGGCAGGTCTGTTGTTCGCGCCGGATCCTACCAGTGAAGAGGAATCGACTGTGGGTGGCGCGATCGCGTGCAATGCTTCGGGCGCGCGAACGTTCAAATATGGAGCGACGCGCAAGCACGTTCGCTCACTGCGCGTGGTTCTGGCCAGCGGAGAGATTACGGAGTTTAGGAGAACGGATCTTGAAAAGAACACCGTCGGATATGCGTTTGCTCACGATCCCATCGATTGGTTTATTGGCAGCGAAGGAACGCTGGGAATCATCCTCGAAGCCGAACTTTCTCTTCTACCTCTTCCCCGTCGCGTAGCTGGACTCGCCGTATTTTTTCGCGAGGAAGCTCAAGCACTTGCATTCGTCGTGGCCGCGCGTGAAGCAGGTCTGGTTGAGCCGCGATGCATTGAGTATTTCGACGGCCAAGCGCTTGATATTGCGCGAGGATCGAAGACAGTGGCGCTCCCGGATAGTGCAATGGCCATGGTGTACGTGGAAGAGGAAATTTCCGATGAGCTGGATGAGGCACTGACGCGATGGATTGAGGTCATCGAGTCCGTTTCGGTCGATTTCGAGCCGTTGGTATTCGATGGGGAAGCATCACTCCGGGAAGCACGGCGCATGCGCCACAGTATTCCTGCCACGATGAACGAACGTGGCGGCCGGCACAACGTTACTGGCGGCCGGAAAGTCTCGACTGACTGGGCAGTTCCGTATCGCCGATTGGCAGAAGCAATCGGAAAAGCTCGCCTGCTTGCCGAAGAGTGTCGGCTCGATCAGGCTGTCATTTACGGACACGCCGGTAACGGACACCCGCACCAGAACTTCATCGCCCGCGACCCGGTTGAGCTCACTACTATAGAAAAGGTGGTCGAGCAGACACTGAGGTACGTGATCGCCATCGGTGGAACCGTGGCTGCCGAGCACGGCATCGGAAAAATCAAACGGCGCTGGCTGCCTCTCCAGATGAATTCACTGCAGATATCGATGATGAGTGCGATCAAGCGGGAACTCGATCCGCTTGGCATTCTGGCGCCAGGTAACATTCTGTGAGCCGGTTCAATTCCGTCGTGCTCGATGTTGATTCCACTTTAAGCGGAGTGGAAGGTATCGACTGGCTCGCGTCACTGCGGGGAAAAGAGGTCGAAGCGTGGAGCGCGACTCTTACCGCGGAAGCAATGGCGGGCAAACTCTCGCTCGACACCGTGTATCGAAAGAGACTTGATGTAGTCAGGCCAGACCGCGAGGAAGTGAGCGAGCTCGGGAAGGTCTACGTATCCAGGATCGCACCCAGCGCCAGCGAAACTTTGCGCGAGCTCTCGAAACGGAGGATCGACGTCGCCATGGTAAGCGGCGGATTACGTGAAGCCATACTACCACTCGCCGGCCTGCTTGGAATCAAGGATGACCGTCTTTGCGCCGTTTCTATTTTTTTCGACGAGGAAGGTAAGTACAAAGGGTTTGATGAGAGCTCACCTTTGGCTAGTCAACGGGGCAAGCCCAAAGCGGTTCAGGAAATGAAACTCGCCCACCCCATACTTGCTGTAGGTGATGGCATGACCGACCTGGAGATGAAACCTGCAGTAGATGGATTTGCCGCATACACGGGCTTTGTAAGACGTGAACAGGTTGTGGAAGGAGCGGACTTCGTAATAGACACCTTCCGTGCGTTGAAGGATCTGGTGCTCGGATGATCGCAGCGAAGCGATTCGGCACTTTTTTTCTGCCAGGACCGACGGAAGTTCGTGAAGAGATCATGGCCGCGATGCTGCAGCCGATGATTCCTCACCGCGGCTCCGAATTCGAGCAGCTGTTCGACCGCTTGCAGAAAGGATTACGGCCAATCTTCATGACCGAACGCCCCGTCTATCTCAGTAGCTCGTCAGCCACTGGAATGATGGAGGCAGCTATCAGGTGCGCGCCGCCAGGACGAGTGCTTTGTCTCGTCAACGGTGCCTTCTCCGAGCGGTTTGCTCTGATTGCGACGATGTGCGGCCGGGAAGTGGATCGTTACGAAGTAGCATGGGGCCAGGTGCATGCGATTCCCCAGCTCGACGAGCGCCTCTCAATGCGTAAGTACAGCGCGATTACTGTCGTTCATTCGGAGACATCGACGGGTGCTCTAAATGATGTACGCGCCATCTCGGATGCCGCGCATCGCCACGGCGTCGTGTGTCTCATCGACAGCGTGAGCGGACTTGCCGGCGCCGAGCTGCGGTTCGATGAGTGGAACCTTGACTACGTCCTGACAGGCTCCCAGAAGGCATTTGCCCTCCCGCCCGGGCTCTCCTTCGCAGTTGCCTCCTCCTCGTTCATCGATCAGGCGAATGGGATGAGCGGAAGGGGCGTCTACTTTGATCTCGTCGAGATGGATGCGTATGCGCGCAGGAACCAGACGCCGAGCACACCAGTGCTGCCGTTGTTCTTCGCGCTCGAAGCGCAGCTGAAATCAATTGCAGCTGAGGGGATACAGCTGCGTTGGGCGAGACACAAGATAATGGCCGCGAAAACCCAGGAGTGGATCACGAAGACGGCCGACGAGACCGGTAAGAAAATCGCCAATATCGCGCCGCTTGGCTGGCAGTCTCCCACCGTATCAACGATTAGACTTCCGGCCGATCTGACGGCGGAGAAATTCACTGGTGCTGTTGCCGCCCGCGGGATTATCGTGGGAAACGGATACGGAAAGCTCAGAAGCGCAACTTTCCGTATTGGGCACATGGGTGATCACACGGTAGAAACAGTGGACCGATGTCTTGCGGCCTGTGCCGCCGTGCTGCGCACTTGACTCAGATATCGGTCTCCAATGTCGGAATCGATTTCGGTGCGACAAGGATATTCAGAGGGATAACGTTCGCTGTCGGCGAGCGCGATCGCTGGGCAATTTTGGGCCGCAATGGAAGTGGAAAGACTACACTCTTCAAACTCATTACAGGCGCGATCGAACCGACCGAAGGAACGGTATTCCGACAACCTGATCTTCGGGTAGCGCTCCTGGAACAGCACCGCGATTTTGCTGGTGCGCAGACAGTCTGGGAGGCTGGCGCCGGGGAATTTGCCGAACTTCTGTCTCTCGAGATCTCTCTTGCAGAGCAGGCTAACCGTCTAGCCGCAGCCGGCGAAGGTGCGACCGCGCAGATGTTGGCGCGGTACGATCGTGACCTACAGCGCTTCGAGCACGAGGGTGGGTACACTTTCGCTCCACGTGTTGACGCGATCTTGCAAGGGTTGGGGTTCGATGCGGACAAGGCCCGTACACAGTCTTTGTCTCAGCTGAGTGGGGGCGAGCGGGGACGTCTTGGCCTGGCAAGACAATTGGTGAGCGCCGCAGACGTGCTCCTTCTCGACGAGCCAACGAATCACCTCGATCTGGAGACCACACGCTGGCTCGAGGATTACCTGAGAACGGCGAACAAAACCGTACTTCTCATAACTCACGATCGCTCGTTCATCGCCAACGTCGCCGATCATGTATTGCACCTCGAAGGCGGAAGCGCCGTCGCGTACAAGGGTGATTACAGATCTTTCCTGATACAGCGCGAAGAACGCCGGCTTAGCCAGGAGCGCGCATTCGAGAAGCAGCGAAAAGTAATTGCGGAAGAAGAGGACTACATTCGCCGCAATATTGCCGGACAGAACTCCAGGCAGGCCAAAGGACGGCGAAAAAGATTGGGAAGAATACCTCGACTGACACCTGCCACGGGGGATCCTGGAGCGAGCATGGCCCTGAGGCTGGAGCTCGCCGAAAGGGGCGGCGATCAGGTAGTGATTGCAAAGGATGTCACGATCGAAGTAGAAGGCCGTACGCTCGTGAGCGGATTTACGGCAACAGTCCAGCGCGGGGAGATAGTGGGATTCGTCGGACCGAATGGAAGCGGGAAGTCTACATTCCTTCGAGCGCTCGTTGGAGAACGTGGCATTTCTCGAGGAGAGCTTCGCATGGGGGGCTCGGTTCAACCGAGCTATTACCGGCAGGATATGGCGCAGGTGCCAATGGGGCGAACGCTATACGATGTGATAGCCGAGCTTCGGCCAGGATGGGAACGACGGCAGATCCAAGGTCACCTGGGCCGCTTCGGTTTTTCCGGTGAAGAGGCACAGCGCCGTGCAGAGACACTCTCCGGAGGCGAACGCGCCCGTGTAGCGATGGCAATGATGGTGTTGACGCGCGCGAATTTCCTTTTACTGGACGAGCCGACGAACCACCTGGATATCGAATCCGTAGAGGCGCTGGAAGATGCTCTTGAGGCTTACGACGGAACCATTCTGCTCGTAAGTCATGATCGCGTAATGCTGGAGGCTCTCACGTCGAGAGTTTGGGTCTTGCACGCTCGACGTATCACTGATTTTCCCGGCTCCTTTAGTGAATGGGAAGAGCAAAGTCGTGAGCGAGAGCACGCAGCTTCTGTCGCATCGGCGGAACAGGAAGCTCTCCATCGTGTCAAAGAGCGCAAATCAACCCGCCGTCGCGAGCTAGAAGCAGAAGAAACGCGTTCCGTGCTTCGGGACGCCCGTAGAAATGTGGAGGTGCTCGAGAAAGAGATTGCCAGGTTGGAAGCAGCGGTGACAAAGCTGACCAGCGCTCTCGAAGATCCGCGACTCTACACCACGAAAGACGGAACTCAGAAATCGCTGGAGACCGGGAAAGAGCTCGATCAAACGCGCCAGCGTCTGGACAAAGCATTGTCGAGCTGGACGGTTGCTACAGAGCTGGTCGAGGAACTCTCCTTAAAGGAGAACGTCAAAATTCGCCGATAAAACCGATTTCGGGCTCAAGATGGTGCCCGAATCTTTGCTCAACCTTTTCCTGAGCAATCCCTATGAGCTCTCGCACATCCTTCGCCGTCGCGTTACCCAGATTGACCATAATGTTGGCGTGGATGTGAGAGATCTGTGCGTCCCCGTGCCTGTGCCCCTTGAGTCCGACTTCGTCGATCAGCCTACCCGCACCAACGCCCTCGATTTTCTTAAAGATCGATCCGGCACTCGGATGGTATTCGAGCCAGGGATGCTTCCCGCCGCGCCAGCTGAGATTCTCCTGCATGATCCGGTGCATTACTGCTTTGTCGCCGCCGTCGAGCTGAAATGTCACCGCCAGTGCTATATCGCGCTGTTTGTGCAGCGTGCTGGTGTCATACCCGAATTGCATGTAGTCCCTGTCCACTGTTTCCCGGGTTCCCTTCTCCGTCAGAAGCTCCGCCGACTGAAAAACCTCGGCTATGAACATTGTTCTCTCTCTCGCTGGTGCCGGTGACAGAAAATGCAGATTTTGCCAAACCGCGCCGCCAACGGTGCTGGGGATTCCGACATAGTGCTCGAGGCCCGACCAGCCGCGTTCTACCGCTTGCGGTATCAGCTTTGCCATTACGGCACCGCTCTCCACCCAGAGTCGTCCATCGTCGAAAAACTTCAGGTGGCTCGATGTGTTGCGGATCACCAACCCGCGGAATCCCTTGTCCCCAACGAGAATATTCGCGCCCAGCCCAAGCACGAAATAATTGACTCCGAGCTCGCGTGCAGCGCTAACAGCCCCTGCCAGATCCTCGACTGATGTGGCATCGTAGAAGACATCCGCGGGACCACCAATGCGGAAAGTGGTGTATGACGCAAGCGGCTCACTGCGTTTGACTCTCGTGCCATCGAGTCGCGCGATCAACTGCCCGTATGGCTTAGAGCGGGCGCTCCCAGATTCAGACATGCCCGAAAGAAAAGGTATCCCTCGTTACTGCGCCACTCTTGCCATAGTGCTGCTCACACTCTTGCCGAGCCGGGCCTGGGGCCAGAGAGCAGAGCTGCAGAAGATCATTCAGAGAAAAGTGCTTGCGAACGGTTTGGAGGTAATCGTGGTCGAAAACCACGGCGTGCCCCTCGCGACGGTGGAGATCGACGTCAAGAACGGATCATTCACACAGTCCCCGGAATTCGAGGGACTGGCGCACATGTATGAGCACATGTTCTTCAAGGCGAACGCGAAATACTCGCAACCGAATCAGTTCTGGGACCGTGCGTCCGATCTCGGGGCGATGTTCAACGGATCTACCCAGGAAGAGCGAGTCAACTACTACATGACCGTACCGGCGGAGAAACTCGGCGACGCCATCGAACTCGTCGCGAGCGCGATCGAGACTCCCTTGTTTCGTCAGGATGAACTCGAGCGTGAGCGCCAGGTAGTTATCGGCGAGTATGACGAGAAAGAGTCCAGTCCGTTTTTCGCTCTGAACCGCGAGATGGACAAAAGGCTTTATCCTGGTAACTACAGCCGAAAGAATACTATGGGCGATCGCCAGGTCATTCTTACGACCACTCAACAAAAAATGCGGACGATTCAGAAGAAGTACTACGTTCCCAATAATTCCGCCTTGATCGTCTCGGGTGACGTGATTCCGGCAACCGTATTCGCGGTCGCCGACCGCGAGCTGGGACAGTGGAGTAGGGGCGATGATCCGTTCGTAACCGATCCAATACCTCCGATACCCCCGCTGCAAAAGAGCGAAGGTATGGTTGTCGAAGGACCGGTAAGCGCAGTGACGGTGCAGGTACAATGGCAGGGACCCAGCGTTGGTGCTGACCCGAAGTCGACCTATGCCGCCGACGTTTTTTCAGATGTGCTGAACGATCCACGCTCACAGTTTCAGCAGCGCCTTGTCGACAGCGGGCTGTGGCAGGGTGTGGTAGTCAACTACTACACTTTGAACCACACCGGCCCGATTACGATCAGCGGCCAGACATCCCCCGAACAGCTTCGTGAAGCGTTGGCGGCGCTCTATGCCGAGATCCCGAAATTCGATTCTCCCGATTACTTCACTGCCGAAGAACTGGAGTCGGTCAAGGCCCACCGCGCAGTGACATCCGCGTTCGATCGGGAGCGGGCTTCGGGTTTTGCGCACACTCTTGGTTTCTGGTGGAGCGTTGCGAGTCTCGAGTACTACATGGGCTACGTGGACAACATGGCGCAACAGTCACTGGGTGACCTCCGTGCGTACGCACGGAGGTATATCGTCGGCAAGCCGCATATCACCGGTGTGCTTATCTCACCAGAGGCACGTCAGTCGCTCAAGCTAACCGCTCAAGACCTCGTCGCTCCAGGAACGCTCTAATGCTGCTATCGATTGCGCTCGCCATCGCGACCCTTACCACGAGCTTCGACGTCTCCGGCGTCCATGTCATTCTGCGGAAGAATGACGCGAACAACGTCGTCGCCGCCAATTTGTACCTCCTCGGTGGTGCTCGGCAGGTTTCGGAAGCGAATGCCGGAATCGAACCGATTCTGCTCGACGTTTCAGAGCGTGGAACGCAGAAGTATCCCAAGAACAGTCTACGCCGAGCAATGTCGAGACTCGGCAGCGAGATCGAAGTCGCGCCAAGTGCCGACTGGACCATGGTGGGGATACGATCCAGCACTGAGGTATTTGATTCGACGTGGGTGATTTTCGCGGATCGCGTGATGCATCCGCTGCTGGCGAAGTCAGAAGTGAACCTTGTAAAGACTCAATACCTGTCTGGGATCAGACAGCGTCGGGACGATCCTGATGCGCTCGCCAGCTATCTAGCCGACAGTATCACTTTTACCGGGCATCCTTATTCGATTTCTGTGGTCGGTAACGAGAGGTCGATACAGGCAATCGACTCCGCGGCACTTAGAGAATATCACCGCTCGCAGTTCGTCACCTCGAGAATGTTACTGGTCGTAGTCGGTAACGTGGATCGCGGTCATCTTGAAAAACTTGTGGCAGAGTCTATCGGACAGCTCCCGCGCGGGAACTACAAATGGGTAGTTCCACCGCGTGTTCCAGAACAGGGCACGGCTCTGGTTGTCGCACGCCGCCAGCTACCGACCAATTACATCCTCGGCTACTTCAGCGGGCCACTGGCCAACGGTCCGGACTATCAGGCGTTGAGAGTCGCGACTTCTGTGCTATCGGGGCGAATGTTTGCCGAGATCCGAGGCCGGCAAAACCTTACTTACGATGTACACGCTCCGTTCATCGATCGAGCCGCCACCGCTGGCGGACTCTACGTGTCCACGGTCTCACCGGATACAACGCTGAAGTTGATGCACGCGGCGATTGTAGATCTACAACAGGGCCTGTTGGATCCGGTAGGCCTGAAGCAGCTGGAGGAACAGTTCATCACCGAATACTTCCTGGATAACGAAACCAACGCTGCGCAGGCTGATTTCCTCGCGCGCTCTCAGCTCTACGAAGGGGACTATCGCGAAGCGGAGCGCTTCGTCGATGAGTTGAAAAGCGTCTCGCCGGAGGCCGTGCAAAGAGTGGCGAGGAGATACATGAAGGGCTTGCGGTTCGCTTACGTCG
This sequence comes from Gemmatimonadaceae bacterium, assembly GCA_046262755.1. Lineage (GTDB taxonomy): Bacteria > Gemmatimonadota > Gemmatimonadetes > Gemmatimonadales > Gemmatimonadaceae > UBA4720. Next base: position 141,029 of record JBHEME010000001.1, read on the forward strand.
GTGACCCGTCCAAGCTAAATCCGCGGACTATAAGTCTATTCTGAAACGGGGTTAGGCGAACTACGCAAAGAACTCCGACGCATCGGAGAATTCTTCAGCTACCAACCGCGGATCAAGGTTTCCGGTATATAGGGCAATACCGACGATCGCGGCCGCAACTCCTCGATCCGCCAAGGCACGGAGGTCGTTGAGGCTACCGAGGCCGCCCGAAGCGAAGACGGGAAATTCAGCAAGCTCGGCCAGATCCTCCATCAGGGGCAAATCGGTCCCGTGCATGGCTTCCTCGCGGTGAACGGCCGTTACCATTACTCCGGCCAGCGAAAGACCATTCAGCTCCGCCACGAGGTCGAGGACGAGCTTGGGCTGGGTTCTGGTCCAGCCATGTGAGAGGACTTTTCGCTCCCTGACGTCCGCAGCAACGATGATCCGCCCCGGAAAGTGTGAGGTCATGTCGGTTAGCCACTCCGGATCTTCGATTGCGCGGGTTCCGATAATGACATGGTGTGCTCCTTCGTTGAGCAGAGTCTCGATGCGCGATCGGCTTCTCACTCCTCCACCTACCTGGGCCTGCGCGTCGCTCGCGCTGAGGATGGCGCTGATCTCGGTTGCATTATTTCCGCGGCCAGCAATGGCGTCGAGATCCACGATGTGGACATATCGAAACCCGTACTGTCGCCAAGCAAGTGCAACTCCAACGGGATCGGGAATGCGAATGACTTCACGATCGTAAGAACCTCCGGCGAGCTGCACACACGCTCCGCTTCTGAGATCGAGTGCTGGGATCGCGATCATGCCCTGTCCCTAGGCTTCGGCACGAATCATGAGAGCGGAAGGTGCCTCGAAGATTGCAGGTTGGCGAGCTTGTGAATAAATTCACAAGATCAGATCGGCGATTCACTTTTAGTTGGTGCACTGGGGTACGGCTCTGGGAGGCCTATTACGATGCGGTTTTATGGATTGACAGTAGCGGGAATTTTGACGATGGCTGCTTGCGCGGGGGGAGACAAGAAACCCGCTGATACTACCGCGGTTGCAGTTGACACTACGGCTCCCGCAGCGGGGGCGACCACCGGCACCGCGGGGGGTGGTAGCGCTACGATGGCGCCCATTACCGGGACTACGCACGAAGTGAAAATGATCGGTGACGCCAAAGGCTACCGCTTCGAGCCAGCCAACTTCACCGTGAAGCCGGGGGATGGGGTTAAGTTCGTCGTAGTGAGCGGGGGGCCGCACAATGTGGCGTTCGATCCGGCTACTGTTCCTGCAGATTCGAAAGCTCAGCTCGATGCCAACATGGGCACCGACAAAATGGGAGAGCTGTCTAGCAATATGAAGATGAATCCGAATGATGCAGTCACCGTTTCATTCGCGAACATCAAGCCCGGACAGTATCCCTACCACTGCGTACCACACCTTGCGCTGAACATGAAAGGTGTAATCACAGTCCAGTAGTGCTCGTGAAAACCATAGCCGGCGGGGGCAGAGCTCCCGCCGCTTTTTTGTGCCCCAGAGAGTCGTCTAAACGGCGCTTAGCTTGCATTATCTAGAAGACAGCACTTACTCCCTGCCCCGTTGAGGCCATCAGCCAAGACGGAGTCACACGTGCGCCTCGTAATCAGTGAAACTTTCGAGTCATGAACGTTCATAGCATCGCCCGGATGAGTGGTGGGTCAGCCTATCTCTGGATGGCTGCCCGCGCGCGAAACGCATTGCGCAGAGTGGTGGTGTTTGGAATAGTGGGCGGCGTTGTATTCATTGCCGCGCTGATTGCTTTCATAGTCGTTCCTAGAAATGCCTCCCGCAAGGCGCAGGAAGTTGCGTCCAGGATAGAGAACAGAACCGATTCGGCTCCGACAGTTGCAGCGCGAGATCGGTTCTTCGCGGTGGTGAGTACAGCCGATTCCATCATGGAGGCGACACACCGAGCACTGGCCCCTGCCCCTACGCCTGTGATCGACACTTTCCCCCCGGCGGTGCGGGCGCAACGCGACTCGCTGAACGCCGAGCTGGCGACCCTCAATCGACTGATAGATCGGGCTGAAAATGCTCCCCTGCCCACTTCGTATCGGGCGCTTGCTGCGTCACCTACCGTAGCGGCCGATCCCAGGGTTCGCGTTCTGCTGGATTCGCTCGCCGACGTCGAGCGTGAGCGAAACGCATTTGGCTCAGTCGGTGCCGTCGACCCTGTATATCTGGCACTGACATCACGTGCAACGGCGATCGGCCGTTCAATCAAGGGAATAGCCGATGCCAAACGCGGCGAGGTCAGGGGAAAACTGGCGCTGATCCGACCGACGCCCGCACCCGTTCCCAAGCCACAGCTCACCGTGGACACGATCAAGCTCCTGGCCCAGCGTGCAACTGCGCAGCAGAGCCTGACGACCACATTGCGTCAACTCGACCAGATCAATCAGAGGAATGCCAGAATCGACCGGGAATTAGCACGTGCGCGAGAACTGGCCAACGTGGGAGCGCCACCATGGGCCATGCTTGCGGCTGCCGTCGTGCTCGCGCTAGCGGTCGGATTCGCCGCCTCATTCGGCACAGAACTGAAGCGCCCGCACATCGCGGACTCACGTGAAGCGGAGCAGGTGAGTGGTGCGCGTGTGCTCACCGTCGTCAAGCCACCGGAAATAGTTGTCGAAAGAAGCCGCAGACAAGCAGACGTGGAAGCGCCTCCGCTGATCGATGTCGTATCCGAGAGCTATCGCACGCTTTACCTGCACATCGCTTCGGTTGAAGCGAGCGTTCCCATCGTCACGATTACCGGGGACGATCCTGGAATCGTGGCGACGGTGGCGGCAAATCTGGCCGCGTCTGCTGCCTATGAAGCACGGAGTACTCTGTTGGTGGATGTAGATCCAACGACCTGCAGTGTCGCCAGCGTTCTCCGAATAAGGCCGGATCCAGGCCTGTCCGGGATAATCACAGGAAGCGCGACCTGGCCCGAGGCAGTAGTGCCAACGACCATCGGACGAGATCGCCCCCTCGATGTTCTTCCCAGCGGAACCAGAAGGGCGGGATTGCCGGAGCCGGACACGGTAGACGAAGTGCGCAACGAACTGGCGCGAATGCAGCGGCGCTATGATTTCATCATCATCGCTGCTCCGACAAGCTACGTGCAAAGAAGCCCTACCAGTGTCATACCCGCTCCCGACCTGATTCTTTGCGCTCGCGTGGCACATACGACAGTGGGAGGACTGAAGAGCGCAGTGGACAGCTTGCGCGGCGCGGACATGCGCATACACGGGCTTGTTCTGTGGGACGCCGAGATGCCCCAGCTGGAGACGAGGGAAGAATTGATCGGAACGACGAGGCAATCAGGATCCTACCAGCCCGAACTCGCCACGGCACAATAGCGGCATGGCCGAAACGATCCCAGATCTCAGGGGAATTCCAAAAATGCGCGCGTATCGTGAACTACAAGGTCACGGCGCAGCAATCCTGGACGACACCCACGACACAATCGCTGCGATGGCGACCATAGCAGCTCTCGTTCATCACGCCTTCGGTCACCTGTGGACCGGGTTTTATCGTGTCGTGGAACCGGGACAGTTACTGCGAGTGGGACCTTATCAGGGGAGCCTCGGGTGCCTCGACATCGCGTTTGGTAGAGGCGTTTGTGGAACAGCGGCGGCTGAGCGCCAGACGATCATCGTTCGCGATGTTAGGGAGTTCCCGGGACACATTACGTGTGATGCGCGAGCGAAATCGGAGATCGTCGTTCCGGTTATCGGGCCAAAGGGTGATGTAATCGCAGTGTTCGACGTAGATTCAGACCGAGTGAACGCGTTCGACAACGAAGATCAAACCGGACTTGAGGTGCTCTTATCCTGGTTTGCAACCGCGAGGCAATGACGGCAAGCGGATACTCCGACGCAATCAATCACGCTCTCGCGTTCGCGGCGAAACACCATGACCGCCAGGTGAGAAAGGGAACTAAGCTTCCCTACCTCACGCACCCCGCGAATGTCGCGATCATCCTAACGCGTTACGGACAGCCTGACGACACGGTTGTTGCCGGAATTCTGCACGATGTCATCGAAGACTGTGTGCGGGATGGGTACACGCGAGAGATGCTCGAGCAGAGGATTGGCGAAAAGTTTGGCGCAAACGTGCTGGAAACAGTTCTCGGCGTTACGTACCGTCGCCAGGACGACAACGGGGTAGAATTGTCCGGAGACGAGCGCAAAGAGGACTATCTCGAGCGCCTGGCACAAGCGAGTGACGCTGCTCGTTGGGTTTGCGCAGCGGATAAAGTTCATAACGCTTCATCTATCATCTCGGATCTCAGACGCACGATCGATCCGGAAAGTGTCTGGAATCGATTTGGCGGCAAGAAAGCAGGCACCGCGGGCTGGTACCGTAGCGTCTACAAGCGGTTGCGGGAGGTTGGTTTCACTGCCGCGATTATGTTGGAGCTCGACGAGGTATGCACGGAGGTTGAGCGCCTGGCGGTCTGATCGCTAAAGCGCCTTAAGCAGCTCCAACACCCGTGTTCACTCCGTAAGTTCTCTCGACGTATCCTTGCAGAATTTCGAGGAACTCGGGGACGATGGAATCTCCTTTGAGCGTTACGAGCAGCCTTCCGTCTACGTAAACCGGGGCCTTTGGGTCCTCGAATGTCCCTGGGAGCGAGATGCCGATGTTGGCGTGTTTAGACTCGCCAGGTCCGTTAACTACGCAACCCATAACGGCGACCTTCAGCTCGGCCACTCCGGGATATTGCGCTTTCCAGGCTGGCATTTGCTCGCGGAGGTAGGTCTGAATGTCTTCCGCCATGTGCTGGAAGAATGTGGATGTCGTGCGCCCGCAGCCCGGACAGGCAGTGACCTGAGGGTTGAAGCTCTGTAGCTCCAGCGACTGCAGGATTTGCTGTGCGACCTGTACTTCCTCAGTGCGATCACCACCGGGCCGAGGAGTCAGCGACACGCGGATAGTGTCGCCAATTCCCTCGGAAAGCAGTATGGATAGCGCGGCCGTGCTGGCGATGATGCCCTTCGAGCCAAGGCCGGCCTCAGTGAGTCCCAGATGCAAAGGATAGTCGCAAAGGGACGCCAGTTGGCGATAAACGTCCAGCAGGTCCTGCACTCCGGAAACCTTCGCCGAAAGGATTATCCGATCGTGGCGGAGTCCCGTCTCCTCAGCCAGTGCTGCCGAGCGAAGAGCACTTTGAACCATGGCTCCGATGTAAACGGCCTTGGCGGTGCGCTGTTCTGACTGTCGGGCGTTCTCGTCCATCATTGCGGTGAGAAGATCCTGATCAAGAGATCCCCAGTTAACGCCAATGCGAACTGGTCGGTCATTGTCGAGAGCGATTTTGATAATCGTTCGGAAATTCTCGTCGCGGCGCTTCCCGCCGACGTTACCGGGATTGATGCGATACTTCGCCAGAGTTCCGGCGGTTGCCGGATATTTTGAGAGAAGAAGGTGGCCGTTGTAGTGAAAATCGCCTACGATCGGGACGGCTACGCCCATATCGGCCAGTCTGCTCGCGATCTCGGGAACCGCTAGAGCCGCGGCATCGTTATTCACCGTTACGCGAACGAGCCTGCTCCCTGCTCTCGCGAGCTCTGCCACCTGCAGTGCCGTGCCGGCAGCGTCGGCCGTATCGGTATTGGTCATTGACTGCACAACGATCGGATGAGCGGACCCTACGGGCACGTCCCCGATCATTGCTGATACCGTTTGTCTTCTCATTTCAATCGGTATATGAACTTGCGGGTGATGAATTTGAAAGCTAATTCCGTGGCCTGGGCGGTGCATGTAATCGCCCCTCCCCTACCGGATTACTGGAGTGCAGATGGCTGAGACTACCGACCAACCCGAAGTTCCTGCTCCAGCACCGGCTCCTCCGAAGAAGCATCATCGCGGCCGAATTATACTGCTGCTCATTGTCCTCATTCCCGTTGTAATTTTTTCACTCTGGACCTGGGTTACGCTTGGTTACACGTATAGCACGGGCGAACGCGCCGGATACGTTCAGAAACTTTCCAAGAAGGGATGGGTTTGCAAAACCTGGGAAGGGGAGCTAGCGATGGTGAATCTTCCCGGATCGGTCACACCGCAGATTTTCGATTTCACCGTTCGAAACGATTCCATCGCATCGATCATCGAGGGTGACTTGGGAAAACGGGTATCTCTCACGTACGAAGAGCACCGTGGAATCCCGACCAGCTGTTTTGGAGACACCGGACACTTCGTGACAAACGTCCGAGTAGTAGGGTCCTGAATCTCTCTATTGTCTGCTCAGCCGGTCGTAGCTATTTTTTCTGCCAAGTCGAGCTGGGTTGGCCGGGTTCTCACAAGCCCATCCTCCCCTTCTCAAGTCCAGCGCGGGGTTAGTGAGACCCGCGTATCAGATTGTCGAGGGTCGGGCGTGTTCCGCTCCCCAAGACACAATTTTCCAGGAGCAGGGAATGCGTACGACCGGCAAAGTGAAGTGGTTCAACGACGCGAAGGGCTTTGGTTTCATCACACCTGACAACGGGCAGAAGGATTGCTTCGTTCACTACAGCGCGATCTCT
>JBHEME010000001.1:147813-149001 GCA_046262755.1 Gemmatimonadaceae bacterium
TCGACGGTGAGTCCTCCAAGGCTAGTGAATTGCCCGTGGTTCTCTGCGAGATTATGGGCAACCCGAATGGCTTGGGCTACCGGCACTCCGAGATCCTCGGTGAGCCGAATGCCTATGGCGAAGATCAGCAGGGCAGTGTCATTGAGACGACGAGCTACACCTTGGCGACTTTGCTGAACCCCAACGACCTTATTATGAGACAAAGCATTGTCGAGCCACTTGGTCGATACTTCAAGCGCAAGTGCAGAAGCCGTAACAGTATATGCCCGCGGCAATAAATATCCTAGCTATTTAGGATAATTAAGATAGCGTTAAATAATAGTTTGGAAAGCCTGCAACCCTGCACTCAAACCGCCCTTTAAATGAAGCGAATTCTTCTTTGGTTCTCTGCTCTTCTCCTTTTATCCGGCGTTGTCCCTCGTCCTGCAGAAGCTCAAAAGAGCTACGCGCTAGGAATCGCCGGCGGGGCGGCCATGCCGGTTGGCAGGCTAACCGATACCCAGAATACGGGTTGGAATGGAATGATTGCGCTTGCGATTGGAGTCCCTGAGCTTCCGATCGGGCTGAGGTTCGATGGGATCTTCAACCGCCTTCCACGTCGAGACATCGCACTCCCCCAGAGCGGTAGCGCTGCGCTTTCGAACCTTCGCATCAATGGGGCGATAGGAAATCTCATCTACGCTTTCTCGGGGACAAGCGCCAAGCCGTACCTTATCGCAGGCGCTGGCTGGTACTCCACTAAGCAGGATTTGGCTGGCGCTGCGGCGACGAATAGCATCGGATTCAACGTAGGACTGGGATCTACCTTCGGAATCGGGCCGCTCGCAACTTTCATAGAGTCGCGATACCACAGCATTTCCCGCAGCGCGGCGAAGGGTGGTGTGATCCAATTTGTGCCGGTGACACTTGGCTTGATGTTCTAAGCCTAAGCCTTAGCCGAAGCCAAGGCGAGAGTCGCCTGCTGTTGTTTCGGTTGCCCTAGACCGCGCGCAGAAAAAGCTCGTTTCCTCGAGCCGCTTCGACAAACGGCTTAAGCGTTTGGTGCGCTGCGTTCAACTGTGTCGCAACTGCGGAGGGCCCGGTCCCACCTGGGAGATCGCGTCGTGAAACGGAGCGCGCGGGCTCCAGCCAGTCCAGGATGTCCTCACCGAACGCGGGATGTGCGCCCCGGAATGAGGAGAGTGGGAG
>JBHEME010000001.1:161801-251859 GCA_046262755.1 Gemmatimonadaceae bacterium
CCGCTCTTGCGTCCACCGCTCTTACGCGAAGAGGAGCGGCTGCTCGATCTCCGGGAGGAAGATTTCCGGGAGGACGATTTGCGCCGACTGCGGGATGATTTCCTTCCGCCTGATGACTTTCGCGCACTGCGCGAGCGTCCGCCGCTCGACCGCCGGCGCGAACCGCCCTTGCGTCCGCCGCTACTACTGCTCCTGCTACGCTTTCGACCTCCGCTCTTGCGTCCGGAGGATCCGGACCGCGACCTCTTTCTGCCACCTCTTGAACTGGACTTCTTGGCTGCAGCCATTGGAAAGCTCCGTGTAGGAGGGTTCGTAGAACCGATAGCAAGATTCGCGCACAATAAGCTGTAATACTCCCGGTTTCGCTGCAACGATCTGCCAGTTCCGTACTGGCGATTCGTTCAGATAACCCGCGTCTCTCCGTGCCGAAGTATGCAAAGATCTTCGGTGCCGAGGCGAGCAGCGGCCCACAGTTCGCGCATCAGGCGCGGCGGTTCGTCGACGGCCTCGTCCGTGAGCTTAAAGGTTCCCCAGTGAGCAGCCACAAGTTTCACAGGGTAACCGGGGTGCGATGTCTCAATTGTCTGAAAGGCCTCGAGACAGTCCCCCGGGTTCATGTGTACAGACCCCATGAACCATCGTGGTTCGTATGCGCCAATAGGCAGAATTGCCACATTAAAAGGACCGCAGCGCCTTGCGATATCAGCAAACTCCGGATGCAACGCGGTGTCGCCGGCGAAGAATACGGAATGGTGCCTTGACTTGAGCACCCAACCACACCACAAGGTCTGATTTCTTTTTCCGAGGCGCCTCCCGGAGAAGTGCTGAGCGGGTACGGCGGTCAGGTCAATCTTTCCGTTTTCGGCCGTCTCCCACCAATCACGCTCGGTCACGTCGCGTGCTCCCCGCTTCCGGAGGAATGCGCCGACACCAAGCGGACAGTACCATAGGATGGCTGGATAGCGCTCAATCAATCGTCTGATGGTGCGCGCATCGAGGTGGTCGTAATGGTCGTGTGAAAGAACAACAGCGTCGATGGGAGGTAATCGGTCGAAATTCACGCCAGGCGCGGTTAGCCGCCGCGGTCCGGCAAAGCTCACGGGTGATGCTCTTTCACTCCACACTGGGTCTATGAGCAAATTCAAACTTCCGAGCTGAACAAGGAAACTTGTATGACCCACCCAGGTTATCGTGAGTTTCTCAGGCTCTGCCCGCGGAACGACAAAATTGGGCAACGCCAGCGGGAATTTGATGATTGGACGATCTGCCGGAGGCCGCTTTCGTCTTTCGACAAGAGTCCATTTCAGAAAATCCATGAAACCATGTGATCGAGCCGAGGGCCACGGATTTCTAAAGCCACCTCCAGGTCGGTGGTGTGCAGGAAGCGCCATTTTCTCGATATTCATAAGGTCATGTCACAGCCAATTTCCGATCTTCCCCGTGTTCGCGCGCCCGAGTTTCCAGCCGGTCTCGACTGGATTCACACCGGTGGCAAGCCAGTTACCCTCGCAAGTTTGCGCGGAAAAGTCGTGCTGCTCGATTTCTGGACCTATGGCTGAATAAACTGCATCCATATTCTTCCGCAGTTGCGGAGGATCGAAGAACAGTATCCTGCCGACATCGCAGTCATCGGTGTTCACAGCGGCAAATATATCGCCGAGCGTGAGACGCTCCGTATTCGTGATGCAGCGCTACGCTTCCGGATCGAGCACCCGATAGTCAACGACCGACAATTCCGGATCTGGCGCGCCTATGCGGTGCGCGCCTGGCCGACGCTCGTGGTGATCGATAGAAGTGGATACGTGGTGGGAGCGCATGCAGGGGAGTTTACCGCGGAGATGCTGCAACCTCTGCTAAAGGCGCTTGTCTCCATGTCGGGGCCGGCTGATACGGCAAAGGGCACATTGCGCGTTGGACCGGATACTCCCGGGACCGAACCGGGTCTCCTTCGTTTCCCTGAAAAGGTTGCTGTGGATAGTGGGCGGATCGCGATCTCGGACACGGGAAATCGCCGCGTACTAACAGGCCGGCTGGAGAGCAGCTACCGCATGATTCTCGACCGGGAAATTACGCGAGTCAGCGCAGATGATTCTGAGCACCACGAGTTGGTGTCTCCACAGGGATTGGCATTCGACAGCAACAGCCTCTATGTCGCCGATTCCGAAACTCATACCGTTTTCGTGATAGACTTTCGGACGGGCCTGGCGAACGTCGTTGCCGGGACGGGCCATCAGCTACGAAGCACGGCTACCGAAAATCCCGGGGCTCTATCTTCGCCCTGGGATCTCGCGGTTGTCGGGCGGACGCTGTTTGTGGCCATGGCGGGAGTGCATCAACTGTGGGCCATTGATCTCGAATCAGGAACGTCAAGAGTGCACTGTGGAACCGGCGGGGAAGACATCGCGGATGGGCCCCTCGCGGACGCGCTTCTCGCGCAACCAATGGGTTTGACTACCGACGGCAAAAAACTCTTTTTCGCCGACGCAGAGTCCAGCGCAATACGGTGGGCTGATATCGATTCCAGGGGGAACGTCGGAACCATAGTCGGGACTGGTCTCTTCGATTTTGGAGATGTCGACGGAGTTGGCGAGAACGTGCGGATGCAGCATCAGCAGGGAGTGACACTGCACAAGGGCGAACTTTTTGTTGCGGATTCATACAACAATGCGATAAAACGGCTCGATGTTCAGACGAGAACCGCGACGACCTTTGTACGAGGACTTCACGAGCCGGGAGGCATTGCCAGCGCAGATGGACACCTGTACGTCGCCGACACCAACGCGCACAAGATCGTGGTCGTGGATTTCGCAACGCGCGAAACACACGAGCTCGAGATCAGCTCCTGACTCTCTGCTCCTCGAGATTTTCCTCGAGATGCCCGACGGACTTCATTCCGACGAGCGCGGAGACGAGCGGCAGTGATTGACTGAAGGCGACCGCGCGACGCGCATCAGTGCTGAACCCGGGGAACGTATTACGAACCTGCGGAGGCAAAGATTGCGCAAGCTGGGACTGCATCAGTGTCGCGCTTCCTACGACCGCAATTTCGAGTCGCCTCGCGGCTTCCAGCAGAGAGACCCGGTCGGTACCCACGCATTGAGTCGCGCCCCGCACTGCCTCAGTCATAGCGAGATTGATCGGCGCCTGTATAACCTTGAAGTGGTGTCTTGCGCCGCCAGCGTCGCGCGCGAGACCGACGAGCTCCTCCAGACTCAGGTGACTCCTCGACTCCGGCGGCGTACGGAAGCCGTTCCAGGTGGCGCACCCATAAATGCCGATCCTTCCGCGACGTATCTGCTCCTCCAGCTCAACGAATGCAGCGCTCATCGCGGCCACGAATTCCGAGCGTGTAAGCGAGTCGAGCTGCTGCTCAGGATTGTGGACGTAGTAGACATCGATGAAAGCGAGGCCGAGGTTTCGCCTGCTACGCTCGATCTGGTTGGCGAGATAGCGGGGTGCCAGGCAGTGCCCGCCCGCCACAACGTCGTCGGCCGACATTATTCCGGGACCGTAATACTCGCTTTGCAGGAACCCCCGATATCCTTCTTTCGTGGCCGGTGGAGTGCGATCCAGGGGGATGTATCCCCCTTTCGTACAAACAACGATTTCCTCCCGGTTCAAACCGCAAGTGGAAACTGCTGCACGGACAGCGTCGCCGAGAGCCCGCTCGGAACGTTGGCAGCGATAATTGATGGCCGTGTCGAGCAGATTGACGCCGCGCTGCATGGCAGCCAGAGCAGTCGCCGAGTATCTCGCGTCTTCCACGTCATCGCAATCACCCAGGTATGTTCCGACACCGAGCGCCGAAACAAACGGACCATCCGCCAGGCGGCGGTAGAATGCACTTGAGCGCGTGCCAGAATTTCGTTTGATGAGGTTTCGAGTGCCTTCGACCGTCGCTCTTCCTTCGAGCAGCGATTGCGATTCAGCTACACGACTCATGCGAAGAGGCTAAGAGGCCGAGTGCGGCACCGCAAGGAGCAACGACATTCTGTTGGCCCCTACGTTGCTATCAATCCGTTTCCGATCCTGACCGACGAGCGACTACTCCAATGAGGCACCACGTTTTTCTTGCCATCGCCTTGTGCTCCTGCGCGCAGCGACCTGTGGTGCTGGCACCTGTACGGCTCGAAACGCAGATTGACACGGCAACGAATAGAGAGGGAACGGATCTCTCCGCCAGACCGCGGTCGAACTCCGCGGCGCCCGACGATCCGTTTGCGTCAACCAATCGTATCGACTGGCCCGGACCGAACAACTACCGGTCGGGCAGCGGAGCTCCTGGCCCCGATTACTGGCAGCAGCGAGCCGACTACACGATTACGGCCTCCCTGGATACGGGTACCACTGAAGTACGAGGGTCAACCGAGATCCGATACACAAACAATTCACCTGACACTCTACGATTCGTGTGGCTGCAGGCGGATCAAAATCTCTATCGAATTGGGAGCAAGGGATCCGCGCTGTTCCCCGCAGATTCGCGGTGGGGGGTGCGGGGATTTCAGGGCGGTTACGATTTTTCCGAAATTCGTATCAACGGAGTTGTCGTCCAGCCAAAAATCAACGACACGATGGTGCGCCTCGATCTTGCCGAGCCGCTCCGGCCTCGGGGAGGCAAGATCACGATAAGGATTGGCTACTCGTTTCGAGTTCCAGAACACGGCTCCGATCGAATGGGCAGGGATGGTGCGCTCTACGAATTAGCGCAGTGGTATCCTCGAATGGCGGTGTACGACGATGTGCGCGGGTGGAACACCGACCCTTACCTGGGGCAGGGCGAATTCTATCTCGAGTTCGGGGATTACGATTACTCCGTCACCGTTCCCGCGGGCTATGTCGTTGCGGGGACAGGATTACTTCAGAATAAGGAACAGGTTCTCAGCAGTGTGGAAAGACAACGCCTCGCGGCAGCAGGCCGCACGGCGAGCGTCGTGCAAGTCATCACTGAGGCAGAAGCCGCTGTCGCGCGGGCCGCAGGAACGCCGGGCACAAAGACCTGGAGATTCCGGGCGCAAAACGTTCACGATGTCGCCTGGGCGGCCGCGCCCGACTTCAGGTGGGATGCAACCAGCTGGGATGGAATTCTCGCCCAGGCCTATTACGAATTTCCCAAAGCGGGGAAAGCGTGGGAGTCAGCTGCCGAGCAAACCCAGTGGACCATCCGCCACTATTCGGAAACGTTTTTCCCGTTCCCTTATCCGCAGGCAACAAGCGTAGCAGGCCCGGTGAGCGGGATGGAATACCCGATGTTCGTAATGGTCAAATACGGAACTGATGACCCGACCTCCATTTTCAGCACACTCAATCATGAGCACGGTCACGAATGGTTCCCGATGATCGTCAGCTCGAACGAGCGACGTTATGCCTGGATGGACGAGGGCATAAACACATACATCAATGCCTTCGCTAGAGAGGCTCGCTATCCGGGACAGAACGCGTACCCCGACTATTTGAAAAACTGGAGAGACGTTGTCGCTCAGGGGACACAGTCGCCTCTTATGACTTCTCCAGACGACATCGATCCTTCTGCGCTGGGGGCAATGGGTTACCGGAAACCGGCAGTAGTCCTGTTAACCCTGCGGAATCATGTGATCGGCCCCGAGCTGTTCGATGTGGCATTCCGGGAGTACATAAGGCGGTGGGCATTCAAACATCCGACACCCGCGGATTTTTTTCGCACGGTGGAGAACGCCAGCGGAGAGGATCTCTCGTGGTTCTGGAGAAGTTTTTTTTATTCTACTGATGTCCTGGATATCGGGATCGAGAACGTGTCAGCGCGGACTTCAGAGGGGCAGATCTACGCAGTCATTGACCTGCGACGAAACACTCCGATTGTTTTTCCCGTGCGCTTGAGGATAGCGCTAAGCGACGGCACGACACAGGATTTCTCTCTTCCAGTAAATATCTGGGCAGGGGGCACTCGGTTCGAAGCAGTGCTCCCCGTCAGGGCAAATGTGACTGGCGCGAGGCTATGGCCTGATCCGTCAGTTCCGGACTGGAATGCGGCGAATGACACATGGGGTAACGCTCCGCCTGCCGACCCGCCAGGACCCGTTACGCGTCGGTAAGGTGGTCGTTTGGATTAGGGGTGGAGCTCCGATAGATTGCAGCTCTAACTCGAGACTCAGATTACTGGAGTAAGAATGCCGGATTTCGGAAGCTGGGCGACCGCTTGGTGGAAGCCAATCCTTTTCGTAATAATTGCCGGACACCTGACGAACGTGTCCGTGACCTTGTTCCTCCACCGGGCGCAGACCCATCGGGGAGTAAAGCTTCACTATCTCGCCGCACTCCCGATGCGCATCTGGCTGTGGCTATCGACCGCGATCGTTACCAAAGAATGGGTGGCGTGTCACCGAAAGCATCACGCTTTCGCAGACCGAGAAGGTGATCCCCACAGTCCGCTGATGGAGGGTCTAAAGAACATCGTACTGAAAGGCGCCTTCTACTATAGAAAGGCCGTTCGCCAGCCAGGGGTTCTGGACAAATACGGGAAGGGCACGCCGAACGACTGGCTCGAACGCCATTTGTTGTCTCCACTGAACTGGCTGGGCATCGTCGTGATGTTATGCGTCGATATTTACCTCTTCGGCTTTTTCGTGGGGCCGCTGGTTTGGGGAGTGCAAATGATCTGGATCCCTTTCTGGGCCGCTGGAATCATCAACGGGGTGGGACACGCCGTCGGCTATCGCAACTTCAACGTGAAGGACGAAAGCCGAAACATCTCGCCAATCGCGATCTGGCTGGGTGGTGAGGAGCTCCACAACAACCACCACGCCGATCCGCATTCCGCGAAATTCAAGGCGAAGTGGTACGAGCTCGATATCGGCTGGATCTACCTCAGACTGCTTTCCATTTTCGGTCTCGCGAAGATCGAATACGCTCGTAACTAGGCTGACGTAGTGCCAGAGACGGTCACCTGTACGCGTTGCGGCCAGACGCGTTCAGGCTTCTCCAAGCCTCCATTCCCCGGTCCGATCGGGGCCCGCGTCGTCGAAGAGATCTGCACTCAGTGTTGGGGCGATTGGCTCAAGCAGCAGACGATGCTCATCAATCACTATGGCCTCAACGTGATGGATCCGCAGGCACGGTCCTTCCTGACGAAGAACATGTCGGCGTTCTTCTTCAAGACCGGATCCTCGGCCGACATAGACACCACCAAGAAAGGGACGATCTCTCACTGATAGATGCGCATTCGTAGCGACATGCCCATCCTGATGCTCGCGATGGTGGCGAGCTGTCAAACGGGGCGCACGTTGCCGACGACCCGAGAGCCGATGGGGCCCGTCTCTTCGCGGTGGACCGATTCGGTGCTCGAATCACTGACGCTGCGTGAAAAAGCGGCGCAAATCGTTTGGCCCAGCGTCTATGGAGATTACGTCTCCGGAGATTCGCCACAATGGCGCCGCCTCTCTCAATACGTTCAGCAGGATAGAGTGGGTGGCTTCACGATTTCCGTTGGCTCGCCAACCGAGGTCGCCGCGAAGCTCAATGCCCTGCAGTCGATGAGCAAAGTACCCCTCCTCTTCGGCGCTGATCTAGAGGCTGGCGCAGGTTTCCGCGCACGTGGCGGCTATTTCGTCCCCAACGCGATCGACCTTGGCGGAGCAAGCGTGTTTCCGCCCGAAATGGCGGTGGGCGCAACCCGCGATACCACGCTCGCTTACGAAGAAGGACGTCTCACGGCAATCGAGGGACGAGCGCTCGGAATACACATCGCGTACGCGCCTGTCCTCGACGTCAACAACAATCCCGCGAATCCGGTTATCAACACCCGCTCTTACAGCGAGGACCCCGACTTGGCAGCGCGGATGGGCGTCGCGTTCATACATGGCTTGCAGGATCACGGCATGATCGCGACAGGGAAACACTTCCCTGGTCACGGCGACACGGGAGTCAACTCTCACCTCGCGCTGCCGATAGTCACTGTCAGCAGAAGCCGGCTGGATACCGTGGAGTTCGTCCCGTTTCTCGCCGCTGTAAAGGGGGGTGTAGGTGCGATAATGTCGTTCCATGGCGCCATGCCCGCGCTCGATTCATCAAATGTCCCTGGAACCCTCTCCGCCAAAGTGCTGACCGGCGTTCTGCGTGGGGAAATGGGATTCAAAGGAATCATCATTTCAGACGCGATGGACATGCAGGGCGTGCTCGACCTCTTTGGCGCCGCCGAGGCTACCAAACGCGCGATCGCAGCAGGCATCGACGTTTTGATTCAGCCGGTAGATGTCACTCAAACGATTGACGCTGTCGTCGCCGGTGTAACGGAAGGCCGCTACACGGAAGCCAGACTGGATTCATCCGTTCGCCGCGTATTGGAGTCAAAGCGTCAATTGGGACTGTCGCAGAAAAAACTGGTTGACCTGAACGCCCTGCGCTTTCTCGTTGGCGATACTTCAACTTTGCTGATTGCCCGCAGACTGGCGGAGAAGTCGATAACGCTGGTAAAAGACTCCCTGAAACAGGTTCCGATCAGCTCGAAGAACGCAAAAGTGCTGTCTATCACTTTGGCGCGACGTGCTGATCTCTCCGCGGGCAACGCGTTCAACGCAACGCTACGCACCGGCCTGCCAAATCTGCGCACAGAGTTCGTCGCGACCGAAGATGCTCCACTCAATTTTCCTCGGTTGCTCGCGGCGGCCGATTCTGCTGACTTAACGATTGTCGGCTCCTACGTCGGCCAGAACTGGGACGCAGTGACCGCCAGTGCACCGCAAGCATTCGCCAACTTTGTTCAGGCTCTCGTGCAAAGAGGCAGAAATCCAATCGTTGTCGCATTCGGAAACCCCTATCTGCTGCAGCAGCTGCCGTGGGTGCCGGCTTATCTCGTGGCGTGGGGAGGCTTTCCTGTTTCTCAAGAGGCTGCCGCGCGCGCTCTCCTTGGCGTCTCGGTAATTTCTGGTCAGCTACCAATCAGCATACCGCCATACGCAAATCGCGGAGTCGGCTTACAGCGCGCTGTGCTAGCTCGCTAACACGACGTCTGTTTCCGCTGAAGAAAGGATGACGCGATAGCAAAAAATATTTTCAGAATTAAGTGTTGACGATTTCGATCCGAAATCATATATCAGTCACTCTCGCCAAAGATGTCGCATCGCTGACATCGCCCCCAGAAAAAAACCAAGACGGACTTGACTTTAGTCACAGAAAGTGACTAATTCGCTGAATCATGCGCGAACGCTCTGCCAAGGCCGCCTCATTCAGCGTTGATGTCCTGCTGGTGACGGCAATGGGAAACGAGCTCGCCATACTCTTCGCGCGAAGTTCCGCCGAACGGGAGCGATGGACAATCCCGTGGCGGGTTCCGCAAGCCGGCGAAGCCCTGGAGACAGCCGCGGGCCGAGTGGCTCAGGAAGCGCTCGGCGAGCTTCCCATTTGGATCGAGCAGGTTGGAGCGTTTGGGGACGGCAAGAGACACCCGAGCGACGCTGACATTTCCGTAGCTTACGTGAGCCTGGTGCCGCATGAAACAGCTTCTCCCCGCGCAGGTTACGCGTGGTTTCCTGTGCGGGACCTACCGCCTCTTTCTCCGCGCCAGCGCGTCATGGTCGACGGCGCGACACGCGCAATCCAGAGCCGGCTCGATCAAGCCCCCGTAGCGTTCCGACTCCTGCCGGCAACGTTTACACTGAGCGAGCTGCAACAGATGTATGAGCTGCTTCTGGCTAAACGCTTGCACAAGGCAAGCTTCCGCCGTGCCCTCCAGGCAGCCTGGCTCGTCGAACCCACGGACGAATGGCGTAGTGAGGGTAGGGGGCGGCCCGCGCAACTTTTTCGGTACGCACCGAAGAAAAGGCGTAGACCTCACCGGGGAGTTCGGTTCGACTTCCTCTATCCCTGAGGGCTCTGCTCCCCGGGAACCTCTTGCGCTAACGGTGTATTAGTTGCAATGTGTACCTAAGGTTCGATACCCTGAATGGGGGACCGGTAAGCATGCTGGCCTATCTGGATAGTTTGTGCGCGGCTCTCCTCGCACGAGACAGTACAGAGATACAGCGACTTCTGGCGCTGCCGTCGGCGCGTGATCTTCCTCGTCGAGTGCGCGAGGAAGCGATCGCCATCTCCCGCGCGGGAAATCGAAGCTTCATGGCGCCTATTCACGCGCTCCACTTCTATTACAAGCTTACTCACATGGTTGACGAGTCGAGCGATCCAATTTTCGGCGACTCGGCGAAGCAGTCCGACCCCGAAGGTGGACAGATGGAGCTTCCCCTTCGAAAAGTCGGAAACGGCAGCAGGTAACGCCGGCTAGATCAACGTCCGGAGCGAGTTCTTCTTCTTCATCGCTTCGCCCCAGATATCCCCAACCGTCTCAAAACGATCAGCGGCGTTTCCCAAATGGAAGTCGCGGGGATCGAGGTCGTCCGTAAGCTCGCGCCAATCCAGAGGTGTTGACACGGTGGCGCCAGGTTTAGCTCTTACGCAGTATGGTCCCGCGACGGTCTTGCCCTTGATGTTTTGCAAAAAGTCGACGTAAACCATTGCAGCGCCGCGTGCTTTAACAAATCGCTCGATCGTTGTTTCCTTGGGATGTCCTTCGGCTACCTTGGTGGCTATCAACTGGGCGACCAGGGTTGCTGCGTCGTTGGGTGTCCTCGGCGGCAGTGGCAGATAAATGTGGAGTCCGGTTGAACCGGAAGTCTTGATAGCGGCGTTAAGACCAAATCCGTCAATAACTTCCTTCGCCCAGCGCGCTACCTGAATCACGCGCCCGAAGTTCGCTCGTGGGCCTGGGTCGAGGTCTATGATCGTATAATCCGCGAAATCGCACGATTGCACGCGAGAGTGCCAGGGATCCACAGATATCGCGCCCAGCTGAACCGTGTATAGCAGAGTCAGCAGGTCATTTCCGATTATCCGCGGTTGAATTTCTCCCTCATCGTTCTTGATCGTTTCGACCCGGACTTCGCGCGGGGTGGTTTCGGAAGCCTTTTGCTGATAAAAGCTTTCGCCGTCGATGCCATTGGGAAAGCGCTTCAATACGAGCGGACGGTCAATCATGGTTGGGAGGATGAGCTGGGCGACTCTGACATAATGCCGCATGACGTCGCCCTTCGTGTATTTCTCCTTTGGGAAGAACACCTTATCGAGGTTGGATACCTTCAGGCTTCTTCCATCTCCAAAATCGAGTCGCCCGTCCCCCCGCTTTTTCTCAATCGCGAAAAGCTGTTCCAGGAGCGCTGGAGTATCGTCGCTTGCCCGCGGTTTTCCGCGCTTTGCGGTCACCGTGGCGACGGTTTTCCTGGCGGTTTTTGCTTCCGCAGCGATGTTCAAGCGCGGCTCCCGCTTGGCTATGGACCCACCGCGCTTCGATTTTTTCTGCACGCTCTCACGCTCTCGTCCGACTTCTTTCGCGGCCTTGTCGTCGCGGACACCCAGGAAGATCGGCTGACGCAGGCGCCGATCTGCAGTCCACTCGCTGAATTTGACTTCGACGACGATGGTCGGTTTTACCCAGTGCGCCTTTTCGTTTGTTTTCGGAGTTTCTTCAAAAGGAGAGACTTTGGTCACCAAGGGCTTGAGGCGTCGGTACATCTCCTCTAAACCCTGGCGAGTGAAGCCGCCCCCCGTGTGGCCAACATAGATAAACCGATCGTGGTCATAGTAGCCCAGCAGCAGCGCGCCGATGTGCTCGCGACTGTTTCTGGGCTCGGTGTATCCACCGATCACGAATTCTTGTCGGAATTCGATTTTCAGTTTCAACCACGACCGGGAGCGGTTTCCGGGCTCGTAACGCGAGTCGACGCGCTTTGCAATGATGCCTTCCCAGCCCTGGCTTCGCGCCTTTTCAAGCATCTTCGCGCCATCCCCCTGAGCGGATTCAGTGATCCTGACCTGATCGGAGATGCGGCTCCCAACCCGCTTTTCCAGTCTGGCACGCCGTTCGGTCCAAGGTTCGTGAACCAGGATGTCGCTGCCGTCCATGAGGATATCGAACAGGATCAAGGCGGCGGGGGTCGAGGCCGAATGACGCTCGATCATCTGTGACTCCTTCACATGCATGCGACTCTGGAGCTGCTGAAACCGCGCGGGAGCGCCATCGATCAAAGCGACGATCTCTCCATCGAGCACGAAGGACCGTTTTGCCTGGCTGGAAAGTTTCTTCAGCGATTTGACGATTTCGGGAAACTGCGGCGCCTTATCTTTTCCGTTTCGGGTAATGAGCTTCACATCCTGACTGGTTGCGTAGGCAAGTACCCGGATCCCGTCGTACTTTGGCTCAAAAGTCCAACCTGAGCCCGGGACATCACTGCCGACGGTCGCGTACATCGGTTCCAGCGAACCTGAGGAAACTTTTGTCGCCGCTTTGCCTGTCTGTCTGGTCGGCTTCGACGCGGCCGTTTTCCCCGACTGAACGGATTCACCAGAGGCTCGAGTAGCCAAACGGGCTATACTTGCCGCAAAGCGATTGGTCGGCTTTTTCGACTCGCGATTGCTTCTCCAAACCCGACTCTTGCCGGACGCGATTTCCTCCATGGTACGACCCGAGTCTACGGAAGTCATGTTCTCCGCGACAACGTCGTTGTCCGCGGCGAACTCATCGCGGTGCTTGATCAAGAGCCACTGGGGCTTCGAAGAAGAACCGTCCCGTGAGAATTTCATCCGGATTAGCGCGAAGGAACCGTGCAGGCGCTCGCCGTGGAACGTGATCTTGAGATCGCCACGTCTCAGCCCTTCGCGGAGAGCTGCTTCTTCTTCGTCGGATGATGTCGCGGTGTCGGATGAATAAGTGCCACGATCCCAAAGCATTACGGTTCCGCCACCGTACTCGCCCTTCGGGATGGTTCCCTCAAAAGTGTTGTAGTCGATCGGGTGATCTTCTACCTGCATCGCGAGGCGTTTGACCGAAGGATCCAGGCTAGGCCCCTTGGGAACCGCCCAGCTCTTCATGACTCCGTCGAGCTCGAGCCTCAAATCGAAATGGAGATGGCTGGCGGCGTGCTTCTGGATGACGAACCGCAGCCGATTACGACTGGGTGCGGAAGGAGGTGCGTCTCCGGATGGCTCCCCGGTCTTGCTGAAATCGCGCTTTCGTCTGTACTCCGTGAGCTGAGCGCGGGCGCTTGGTTTGGAGCGCTCGCTCGTCTTCACTGCCATGAACGCGCCCTAGGCTGACTGCCGTTTCTTGGGCTTCGCGGGCTTGCGACCAGCAGCAACCGCTTTGCGCTTAGCGCGCACCGCGCCCTTTTTCCCGGTTCCCTCTTCGAGGCTGGCGCGCAGCCGCGACATCAAATCGAGCACGCCGCTGTCTTCCGCCTCCTTCTCGGGCTCCTCGAGCTTGGGCTTCTTGCCCTTGATCTTGGCTTTGATGACTTTCATGAGGTTGGCGCGATAGTCATCAGTGTAGCGGGATGGATCGAAGGCCTCCGCCAGGTTCTCCACTAACTGCTCGGCCATTTGCAGCTCCTGGGGCCGAACAGCGTCGCGAGCGGGGAAGTTGAACTCGTTCTGGTCGACCAGCTCATTGGCGAAGCGCATGATTTCGAGAACGAGCGCGTCGCCGACCACTTTCACGCCGGCCAAGTGCTGAGTTTGGCGAATGATGATCTTGCCGATTCCCACTGAACCCGTGCTCCGAATGGCCTCGCGGAGCAGCGCATAGGGCTTTTCGCCGCCC
Organism: Gemmatimonadaceae bacterium; assembly: GCA_046262755.1. Classification (GTDB taxonomy): domain Bacteria; phylum Gemmatimonadota; class Gemmatimonadetes; order Gemmatimonadales; family Gemmatimonadaceae; genus UBA4720. The sequence continues at coordinate 175,417 of JBHEME010000001.1, forward strand.
TTTGCCGGAACCAGGTAGTAGGGTGTCTCGAAATAGCGCGGGTCGATTTCGTCTTCCTTCACGAAGTCGAGGATATCGATCGTCTTGGATTGCTCGAGCGCGGCCGTCTTGAAATCTTCGTCAGTCAATACCACGAACCGGCCTTTTTCGTATTCGTATCCTTTGACGATCTCATTCCAGGGCACAGGCTCGCCATCGGCCTGGCAAACACGCTCGTACTTTACCGGTGAGAGATCTTCTTCGTGCAGGAAGCGGAAGCTGATATGATCTGCGCGTACGGCGGTCTTGAGCTCCACGGGGATGTTCACGAGCCCGAATGTCAGCGAGCCTTTCCAGATAGCAGCCATCCGCGCACCTCCCCACTCGAGTGAAGTCCTTCCCGTGTGGATGGAAGCAACTCATATGCCGCCTGTGGAAAACATGTTTTGTGATGCCGCGAGATGCAAAAAAGCCCCGTGGGACGGGGCTTTGCGTTGGCGACCTGGAGATATCAGCTAACTGACTTTGGTGACATCGGCGGCCTGCGGGCCTTTCTGACCCTGAACGACTTCGAACTCGACCTTATCGCCCTCGGCGAGAGATTTGAATCCTGATCCACCGATGGCGCTGAAATGGACAAATACGTCCGGTCCGCCCTCGCGTGAAATGAAGCCAAATCCCTTGGCGTCGTTGAACCATTTTACCGTTCCGGTGATGCGTGCCATTGACCGATCCTCTCCCCGCAGGGCAATCTGAAACTTTGCGCGTCAGCGGGATGAGAATGTGCAGCCCGCCAGCCCGGCGCTGTCGACTGCGAGTCGCGTCGGGCATGTTCGAGGTCGGCAAGTTTTGTGCAAGGGCCTGCCGGTCTACGCTGCTCCCGCGACGTAGTGAGCCGATCTTCCGCAGCTCTTACAACGTAGAGTCACGTGAGTGTATGGCGGCGGAGGAACCTGGTGGGGATCACGCTCTATGGACCCGGCACACGAAGGGCAGCTGAGGGGAGATCCGCTGCGGTCGTTGCTGATAAGGAACAGAGCCTGGGCAGGGTTGTACGCATTCGGACGTGGCTTGCGCATGTGCTCTCCAGTTACTTCGGACGCAGCGCTGCACGGTTCGCGTTGCATACTTGGTCATTCGACGGCACCCGCTGAAGAGAGGAGCCATACAGATTCGAGAGAGGGTTGGCGCTTTGCTGGCTACGCTGTGCCTGATCGCGTGTGGCCCGCATGCTCATATCCCGCTCCGACCGGCCAATCTGCCAGGCGCACTTGCTTCCACGGATGTGGGAGCCCTTCTCGCACGGCGCCTGGCACCGGTCTTATACCTGCAACCGGACGAAACGTTCCCGCTTGAGAGAGCAGTAGCGGTCCTGCACCCCTTCCGGAGAGTCATTGCCTACCACTTGTTGTGGCGGGACGACGTACACGGGTCATGGATACCCTTCACTGTCCCGACCGACGAAGAGGTCCTATGGGTAGGCTACGATTCAACTTACGCCCCTGTAGACCTCTGGACGTACTGGCACGGATCCATCCTTCACACCGCTTGGCCGCGGTCCCAGCTAGTAGTCGATGTGCAGTGGGGAAAGCATGGAACGCTGCCCAGAAACGTGCGGCAAAGCGACCTGCCGAGCCCGAAAACACTCAATTTTTTCTACGCGATGACGATTTTCGGAGAGCCGGACATCCTCCTCGGAGATCTCACTCGAAAGGGTCCGCTCTGCTTCTGTCACGGATACCGGCGGTACCGGGAATTCTCCGTTCCGATACAACTGAGCGAAAGGCTAGACGCAGTCGTCAGAACCGACGATCCAAGGTCGACACTGAGAGCGGTTTTTGGGCGGAACTACTCAAACAAGCACCTCTGGCCCGACGCAGAAAAAAAAGCCGGCGGATCAAGTCCGCCGGCTCAATGATGAGATCGGATGGAACTAGTGCCGAGTGGCGGACGCTGTTTGCTGCTCGCGTTGGGCAATGGCGAACAAATCCTGCTGCGACTGGCTCTGCTTGAGAACCTGAATCGCGTGCGCCAGTTGGTTGTCCTCGGGGATGCTGCGTCGCTTCGCCGTGGAATCTCCGAAGGCAAGACGCGCGACCGTATTGCTGAGAAGCCTATCGATCTCGCCGCCTGCCTGCTCGTACTGCGCATGGTCCACTGTGACGCCTTTCGCCTGGAGCCTCCGGTAGAACTCTTCGCGCCATTCGGGCGGCACGGTGAAATTCGGGCGCACGGTCTTTTTCAGCTCGAGCGAGTAATCCATTAACGTGGATCTCACGTCAGCCGTCTTGGGCGCGAAGGCGTTGAAGACTTTCTGTTCGGCAGTAGTGAGGGTGTCGGGACGAACGATGATGTCGGGAGTAATCGCCCCACCACCATAGACGATTCGGCCGGCGTCGGATCTGAAAGCCGGCCGCGAGCGGCGCACGGAATCCGTCTCCAGGGAATCGGGCATCACTTCCACGAAATCACCGCTCGGTAGAAGCTTGCGCTCCTTCTGAATGGAGCGGCCGTTAGGCGTGTACCACTTCGCCGTGGTCATTTTAAGGGCGTAGCCGCCCTCGAGGGGGAACACCGACTGAACGAGACCCTTGCCGAACGAGGTCGTTCCGACGATCAAAGCGCGGTCATGATCCTGGAGCGCGCCGGCTACGATTTCAGATGCGGACGCGCTTCTACCATCGGTTAGAAGAATGAGCGGAAGTGTCGGGGCGATCGGATCGTCCTGGGCGACAAAAGTTTGGTTCTCACCGTTCCTGGCCCGGATGCTGGAGATCTGCTGACCGCGCTTGAGGAACAGGTTGCTGACGCTCAGTGATTGGTCGAGAATCCCGCCCGGGTTCCCGCGCAGGTCGATGATGATTCCCTTCGCCCCCTGACGGGAAAGACGCATAACCGAAGTCTCCAACTCGTCCCGGGCTCCCTCGTTGAACTGAAGGAGTGGGATGTAGCCAATCTTGTCATCGAGCATGATGGCGTAGGGAACCGCAGGAATATTTATCAGCGCGCGGGTGAACGTGATTGGAATGAGCTCAGGGACGCCAGGGCGCGAGAACTTGACCAGGACTCTGCTGCCAGGAGTGCCTTTGAGCGCGTCCGATGTTTGAGAGACCGTCCATCCGCGAATGCTCGTGGTGTCAACGAAATTGATGCGGTCGCCTTCCTGGACACCTGCCTGCTCCGCCGGCGTATGCGGAAACACGCGCTGGACGGTGATGAACCCCTGAGTCTCGGCGATCTCCATTCCGATGCCGGCATAGCGCCCGTTGGTCTGGGCGTTGAATGTCGAGAGCTCTTTGGGAGAGAGAAGAACGCTGTAAGGGTCGTTGAGCTCGTGTACGAGACCACGGGCTGCCTTTTCGTAAAGAGTGGCGGCGTCGACGGTGTCGACGAATCGACTGGATACGATGTTGAGCACCTGGTCGAGCAGCCGCGCTCCCTGCTGGTTCTCGCGCTGCTGAACTACGAAACCTCCGGCAATTACCGGGAGGAGTGCGAGGCCGATGAGCAGGCTTTTTCTGGATCGTGACATACGATGTATTGATAGAAGGGGCGTAAGCTAATGGATACGCCGCGGGGTAGTCAGTGTTCCCCTATGACGCACGAAAGACACCAGCGGTACTGTTGTCAGGCAGCGCGGGAGGCGAGTACGTAGTCGACCAGCCAGTCCCGGTTAAGCTGACGGAAGGTTGCATCGCGCAGGAGCCCGGCGGCGAGGAGCATCTCGTGCGCCGGCTGCAGCACTCGTTGGAGGTGCGACGGGTATCGCTGGGTGAGTGGGAGCTGCTCAGCGAGGGAAGTCAGTGGAACTCTCCAGGTGACCATTCCTTCCTCTCGTGCAACCTCGAGCAGTCGATAAAGTCGCCTGGCCACCGGATTTGTCAGCGACTGGTAATGCATCGCGGAGAGTGTGACGGTGTGACCGGCGGCGATATTCGAGCGGATAATCGAGCCGATCGTAACCCGTGCATCTCCGGGCTCGGACGCAGTGAGAACCGGGAAGAGTGTGAACTGCTCTCGCTCCGCCAGGCGTCTTCGCGCAATCGACACTGCCGAAAGAATAGTAAACCGCCCTTCTAGCGGCTGCCCTTCGCTTGCTGCAACGTACACACCGCTTGATTCGAGCGTTGTGCGCTCGAGTCTCGTCAGTGCAGAGCGAAGCTGCTCGTAAGTTCTACCGTCGACCCGGCGTCCGATCGAGCGAAGAAAGGCGTGCAGCGTGAAGCTCACGACGCCATCTTCGGGAGAGCCCGCTTCGTGGAAGCGGTGCAGCAGCTCGATGTAGACATCCTGGTCGAAAGTACCGGGAAGGCGATCGCCCGGACTGGGCAGAACCCGCCACCGTCCACCGCTTTCGGGAGAGAAAGAGATCGCCGAGTCCTCGGCGGAGTCGCTCAAGCGAAAAATTGGAAGCGATTCGAGCGACCGATCGAGGACGATAGCACGCGTCGCGATTCGTCGACGGGCCACGTAGGTCATGCAGAGAGAATATGTCACTGATCAAGTACATCGCAATCGCAGCCCTGATTCTATTTGCCATAGTTCTGGCGCTCATCGGCATCTTGTCGGTGACGCACGATACTCCCGTACGGAGTGTGATTGCCGAGGGAGACAAAGACGGGCCGCCGGCGATCGACGACCCATTGTTCGCGCGCAGCATGGAGCTCTTCACGGGAACGCACATCGATCCCGGCAACGCGGTGCAAATTCTACTCAACGGAGACGGCACCTACCCTCAGCTCTGGAGAGATCTCGCGGCTGCGCAGCAGACGATCACCGTGCAGATGTACTACTCCCAACCCGGCGCCGTCGCGGATACGCTGGCGAAATACCTGACCGATCGGGCGCGCCACAAGGTCAGGGTGCTACTACTTCTCGATGCATTCGGCTCGCAGCCGCTGAAGCGCGATTGGATCGCGCGCCTCAAAGCCGCGGGCGTGGAAGTCGTCTGGCTTCGTCCACTCAGGTGGTACACACTGCAGAAGGCGGCGCAGCGGTCGCACGTGCGCGTCGTTGTCGTGGACGGCAGGATCGGTTACACCGGAGGTTTCGGATTGGCCGATTACTGGTTGGGAGATGGGCATCACGAGGATCAGTGGCGCGAGACCAACGTGCGATTCGAAGGTCCAACGGTAGGCGCGCTCCAGGCTGCTTTTGCAGCGGCGTGGGCCGAAGCAACCGGCGAGCTTCTTACGGGCGATGTGTTCTTTCCGAGAATATCCTTTGCTGACGTTGGTGATGTACAAGCGGGTTTGATGCACAGCATACCAAGCACGGGGAGCACGCCGGCGGAGCGGTTCCTGGCCCTTTCGATCGTCGGGGCCAGAAAGACTCTTTACGTCAGCAACTCGTACTTCGTGCCGGGAGAGAATTTCATGCAGCTGCTTCTCTCGGCAGCGCGCAGGGGTGTCGATGTGCGCGTGCTTACAGTGAGCGATAAGACCGATGTGAAGACGACCTGGTACGCCGGACGGACGTACTACGAGAAGCTATTGGAGGGGGGAGTGAAGATCTATGAATATCAGCCGACGATGATGCACGCGAAGAGCATGGTGGTCGATGGGATGTGGTCGTACATCGGTTCCATGAACTTCGACAACCGTTCGCTGTCGTTCAACGATGAATCACTTTTGGTTACACTAGACCGCGCAATCGGAGCGAAGATGGATTCCATCTTCTTGGACGACATCAAGTCGTCCAAAGAGATAAACCTCGATGAGTTCAGGAAGCGGCCACTTTCAGGCAAGATTCTGGAATGGGGCGCACAAAAGCTTCGGCGTGTCCTCTAAATAGTGCCCGCAGTCGCTGGCCCGCTATGTGACGAAAGACCCATCCATGCTGGCACGCTTTCATCCGGTCGTTCGCGAATGGTTCGAGGAATCTTTCAGGAAGCCGAGCGATCCGCAGCAATCGGGGTGGCCAGCGATCGCAAGCGGCTCGAATACCCTGATTCTAGCCCCAACCGGCACCGGGAAGACACTCGCCGCTTTTCTGTGGGAGATCAACGATCTGATCGTACGCGGAAGCACGGAGGCGTTGCCGAACGGCGTTCAACTTCTCTACATCTCGCCCCTCAAGGCACTCAACAACGACATTCAGCGCAATCTCGACCGACCTCTGACTGAGCTGCGCGCGAGATTCGCCGCTGCCGGAAAGGAATTCCCCGAGATTCGCGTCGGTGTCCGTACCGGCGATACTTCCGCGGCGGCCCGCGCGCGAATGCTGCGAAAGTCGCCGCACATTCTGATCACCACGCCTGAATCGCTGAACATCATGCTCACCAGTCTGCGGGGGCGCGGGATGTTCAGCGGAACCAGGGCTGTGATCGTCGACGAGATTCACGCGATCGCAGGAACGAAGCGCGGCGCCCACCTCGCGCTGACGCTGGAGCGCCTCGAGGCGCTCGTCGATTCGCCGCCACAGCGAATTGGACTCTCAGCTACGCAGAAACCGCTTGAAGAAGTCGCGCGCTTTCTGGGCGGATGTTACGACGGCTCCGAGGGTAAGAGCTTCAGACCGGTCCAGATCGTCGACTGCGGTATGACGAAGGAAATGCAAATCTCAGTTGAGTCCCCAGTGGCCGATCTTGGAAACATTGGCGGAAGCATCTGGCCGGCAGTAGCCCCGCTCGTACTACGTCACATCCGAGCTTCGAAAACAACGCTCGTATTCGTGAACAATCGCGCTCAGGCGGAAAAGATTGCCGCTCGTGTCAACGCACTCGCCGAAGAAGAAATCGCGCTGCCATATCACGGTTCGCTGGCGCGCGAGCGGCGTTTCGGACTCGAGGAAAGATTGAAGGCCGGCTCGCTACGCGCTCTCGTTACGACGAGCTCGTTGGAGCTGGGCATCGACATCGGATCCGTCGACCTCGTGATACAGCTTCAATCGCCGAAGCGCGTCGCCGCCGCGCTGCAACGGGTCGGTAGGGCGGGACACACACTCGGTGCTCCCAGCCGTGGAATTCTGGTACCCACCTTTCGCGACGATGCGGTCGAGATAGCAGCGATTGTTGCGGCGATGCGGGTGGGAGACGTCGAGCCGACACACGTCGTCCAGAACGCGCTCGATGTACTAGCACAAGCGATCGTCGCAGCTGTTTCAGTCGATGACTGGAAGAGTGATGATCTCTTCTCGCTGACGAGGCGCGCATATCCCTACCACCTACTGACGCGCGGCGCATTCGACGAGGTTCTGTCCATGTTGTCGGGGAAGTATCCGTCCGACATTGCCGCGGAGCTCGAACCGCGTATCACCTGGGACAAGGTGAGCGACAGGCTGATCGGGACCCGCGCGGCGCGAATGACAGCGGTGATCTCCGGTGGAACGATTCCTGACCGGGGACTTTACACCGTCAATCTCCCCGATCGAACCAGACTCGGCGAGCTCGATGAAGAATTTGTGCACGAGTCGAGAATGGGAGACGTGTTTCAGCTCGGCTCCTCCACCTGGCGAATCGCCGCGATAGAGCACGACCGTGTGATCGTCACCCCGGCGCCCGGTACCCCGGCGAGAATGCCGTTCTGGCACGGCGAATACATGGCGCGCTCACTGATGCTAAGTCAGCGCGTCGGCGCACTCAGGAGACAGCTGGCTGACGCGCCTGACGAAGAGCGGCTGGCTAATGAGTATGGATGCGACACCGCGACCGCAGGCTCACTCGTGAAATACATCGCCGCTCAGCGCGCAGCAACAGGTGTCGTTCCCGACGACAGAAACATTGTGATCGAGCAATTCAGGGACGAGACCGCCGCGGTACGCATAGTCATACACGCGGCGTTCGGTGGCCGAATCAACGCGCCATGGGGGATGGCTCTCGCTCAGAGGATGCGCGAGTCAATCAACAACACAGACCTGCAGGTTCAGACTACCGACGATGGCATCATGCTGCGACTGCCTGATCTCGGCATCACACCGCCGATCCAGTCTTTGCTCGGTCTGACGGGATTGGAAGCAGAGCAGCTAGTGATGGAGGAAGTCGGCTCAACGTCGCTGTTCGGCGCGCGGTTCAGGATGAACGCCGCGCGCGCTTTATTGCTACCGCGCGGCAATCCACGACGGCGAATGCCACTCTGGCTGCAACGCCTCAAATCACTTGATTTGCTGCAGACCGTGAAGCAATTCCCGAGCTTCCCCATTCTGGTCGAGACGTATCGAGAGGTTTTGCAGGAAGCGTTCGACATGCAGGGTCTGAAGGACACGCTCGCTCAAATTGCAGCTGGCGACATCCGCCTCCACACCGTCGCCACCGACGCTCCATCGCCGTTCGCGGCAAGTCTGCAATTTGGATTTGTAATGGACTGGCTGTACGGAGACGACACGCCGCGCGCGGAACAGCGCGCAGCGCTACTCTCGCTCGACAGATCGCTGCTCGACGAAGTAATGGGTGGAGAGGGCAATGACGACCTCACCCTCGAGGCGATTGAACAAACTCTCGCCGAGCGGCGTGGGACGGCACCAGGAAGGCGCGCGCGGACCGATGATGAACTTGCGCATCTGCTCGACCGCGCGGGGGATCTCACTGAAGAGGAGGTGCGGGCACGCGTTGCGACTTCTGACGAGGGCGTGAAAGGAGATCCCTTGACAGAGCTCCTGGAGAGCTCCCGGATGATTGCAATTCCCCTTGGGCCCGAGAGCACGAAAGGCTGGCGACTGATCCTGACCGAGACGTATCCGCGTTACGTGTCTGCTTTCGGTTTCGACGCTCTCACGACCGTACACGCCGGAGCTCAGCTCATCGAACGCGAGGCCAGAGACGCGGTACCGGAAATACTCTTACGCCCCGCGCTCAATGCCTCCATTGCACGTCGTGAAATTTTAGCGCGATTCCTAACTCAGTCAGGTCCGGTTACCGTTTCAGAAATTCACGCTCGGTATGGCTGGGAGCGGTCCTGGATCGAGTCTCGCCTCACGGAATGGGAGAGAACCGGCAAACTCGTGCGCGGGAAGTTCCATCGCGACGTGCAGGACATCGAATGGTGCTCGAGGCGCATCGTTGAAATCGGACGGCGTCGGGCGCTTGCGCAACTTCGCAAGCAGATCGAGGCGGTCGAGATGTCCGACTTCTCGGCATTCATGCAGCGTTGGCAGCACCTCGACGATCGAGACCGGCTCGATGGTGAAGCCGGCACCGCCCTCGCGGTGCGACAACTATATGGTATAGCGCGACCCCCGGTGGCCTGGGATCGTGACTACCTAAGGGCGCGTGTCCGAGGCTACGACCCCAGGTGGCTGTCGCAATTCAGCGCTACGGGAGAACCGGTCTGGGTTGGAGAAGGAAGTTACGACCCCAACTCGGGCGCGATACCACTGGCGAGAGTTCGCTTCTTCGAGCGGGGCACGGGCTGGACATGGTTATCCGATCAGATCGAGGCGGTACTCAGTGAGAATGCGAGTAAGGTACAAGAGATAATCGCGAACGAAGGCGCATCGTTCATCGCTGACATTCAGACACTAACGGGACTCACGACGCTGTCGGTGCGCGAAGCAATCAGGGAGCTCGTCGCGTGGGGCCTGGTCACAAACGACACAGTAGAAGCGATGCGCGAAATCGGCCGCTGGAAGCCGATGATGCCACGCACCGGTCCGGATCCGACGAGCTGGCTCCCGGCGAACTACAGCCCGTCTCCGAATCGTCGCGTTGTGCAACGCCGGCCGAATCTGCGTCGGCTTCCGAAATGGAGAAGACCCGACAAGCCTGGATCGGCCCCAAGCGGGTGGACGGGACGGTGGTCACTGGTGAGGCGTCGAGCAACACTGGGTCCTGAACTTCTGGAAGAAGAGCGAGCGGAAGGGGTGGCACGTCAGTGGCTGACGCGATACGGAATCGTTTCCCGAGACTGGTGGCGTCGGGAGAGACCACCGGTTTCATGGCGCGCGATTTACCGCGAGCTCAAACGTCTGGAATTCCGAGGAGAGGTACGTCGCGGCTACTTCGTGAAAGGGTTGGGAGGCGCGCAGTTCGCACTGCCTGACGCCGTCGAATGGCTGCGTGCAGTGGCCGCCGAAGACCAATCAACAGCTAACTTCGTGGTGATGGCGGCAAGTGATCCGGCGAACGTCTACAATCTCCCGCTGGAACTCGTAGACGCAGATCCTCTCTCCCGGCCGCGAGGTTCCGGTGCGCTTCTCGTATTGCGCGGTGGACGGGTGGCCATCGCTGTTGAGGGTCGCGGACGAAGGTTCAGCATTGCCGACTGGCTCACCCCCGAGGAAATCACCGCGGCAAAGAACGTGTTGATTCACCACCTGCGCGGAGAAAAATCCGCGCGGCACCTCATTTGAGGCTCAGCGGATATCAGCGCGACCGAGCGCGGCGCGCACTGCTTCGCGCATTGCGATAACCGCATCTTCGCGTGCCGCAGGTGAGTCCTCCCTGACATGCAGCTCGATCCCGTCGGCAACGGAGAGACGACGCCACCTCAACGCCATATCATCGTCATGGGAAACTGCTTCGTCGGCGCCGGAGTTCAGGGCGGGAGCAAGTGACAGCGCAATCTTCCGCTCTAGCGCGTCACCGGTGACATCACGCAGCTCGCCTCGAATGGTGTCGAGGCTTTGGCCTTCGCGTTGTCTGATCTTTATCGACAGGAGCTGCAACAGATGACGGTAGTTATATGTAGCGCCGGTGCCAGTACCTTCCGGTCTATCGAGTAGTCCGCTTGCAACGTAGAAGCGAACCGCGCGTGCGCTGGGGGCCGCGCGAGCGGATGCGTTTGTCGGTCTTACTCCGGCTGCGTCTACGAGAGCTGTCGCGTGTGCTGCGAGTCCGCGTGCGTTCCAAGGCGCGTGTCGAGCGTGGGCGCGGAGGAGAGCGACAGGCGATTCAGCCATGTGGATAGGATAACATTAAAGTCCTGGGCTCGCTCGTCGTGTGGAAGATCGCCGGCGGGTGAGAGCACGGAGATTTCAAAATCACGTTTCAGCTCGCGAAAACCGCGGAATTCTTCCACGGGTGCGATCGATCCCTGCTCGCCCCACACCATCAGCGCGGGCTGACTGAGACGCCGAACCGCATGACGCACATCGATGTTGAGATGACCAGAGAGAAGCGCCGCTGGCGCGTGACGCGCGCCGCGCTGATGCGACGCCGCGTAATAAATCTCCACCAACTCGCGCGTAACCAGGGAATCGTCGGAGTAGGCATTGCGAAGGTACCGACGGAGATTTGGTCGTGAGACAAGTGCGTTGAACATTGCGGTGCCCGCAATCGGGGCATCCACAGCGAGACGGCCGGCTTCGCCGCCGAGTCCAACCGGTTCGTTGAGTCGGACGAGTCCCGCTGGCGCGATGAGAGCAACCGCGGGAAAGCGGTGGGGGTCGCGCGCTGCGAGAACGATGGCATACGCACCAGAGAGCGACGAAGCCACGAGAACACACGGCTCGTCGATTACCCTGCTCACGAAATCGGAAATCAGCGAGATGTAAAGGCGCGCCGAGTAGCGAATAGCCGGACGGTCCGACATGCCAAACCCAAGCAGGTCGATCGTGTAGACCGTGTTGGTTTTGGCGAGTGCGTCGACGTTATTGCGCCATTCGTACGACCACCCCGCCGCGTGTATTCCGTGAATGAGCAGAATGGGCGGACCTTCTCCGCGCTTTGTGAAGGCAATCCGCTTGTCGCGCCAGTCGAATCCCCCCTCTTCACCGCCGATAAAGTTGGTGAGATTGTCGACGCCTTTGCGAGCGAATGCGTTGTACGCCGCAGCGGCGCCAAGGATGGCTCCGCCGGAGAGCAAAATCTTTCGCCACGGTCCAGTGCGTTCCTCGTTCTCCTGCATCACTCCTCGGATTTGTTGGGAAAAAGGCGCGGTCACCTTGACAGTAACCGCGCCTCGGGCGCTGCGCACGGGGTGGCGAGAATTTACCTCTTGGACCGCCTACCGGAGCGCGAGCGACCCCGACTTGTGCCGCCCCGAGCTTTTGACCGAGATACGCCCCGCGCCCGCGACGATGTCGAGCGTCGCGCCGAGCCGCTCTTGCGGCTTCCGGACTTCCTGGCGCCGGAAGTTCTCGCTCTACGAGCGCCGGCTTTCCGAGCCCCGCCTTTGCTGCCGCTACCCTTGCGTCCACCACCCTTCCTTCCACCCGCCGATCTTGACCTCGGCTTGGATGCCCCAGACGATTTGCGGGCTGACGACTTGCGCCCTCCGGCTTTGCGACCACCTGACTTTCGGGCTCCCCCGCGAGATCCGGAAGTCTTTGAACCGCTTCCGGACCGGGAAGAAGTTCCTCCCGCCGGGCTACCACCGATGCTGCTTGTTGACCGCGCCCCGGTACTGGAGCCGCTCGGGCCAAACCCGCCGGCCATTGAGCCCCGGCTGGCAATAGAGGACGATCCGCCTGCGCCAGAGCTGCTACCGTATCCGCTTGGGCTGCCTGACGTTAGGCCGCGGGAGGCAGCCGCTCCTCCGCCTGCTCCTCCTCCGGCCCCGCCTCCTCCGAACGTCGAACCTCCTGAGGAGGTCCCGCCAAAACCACTGCCACTGCCACCGCCGGTTGCTCCCGGTGCTCCGCCAGTACTTGGCAGGGGTGACTCCTGACGCTTACCCGATCCTTTCGGACGCCCCCTTCTCCCGCGCGGGGCGCCTCCGCCGAAAAGATCTTCCTCTTCCTCTTCGTCGTCATCTTCGCCCTCGCTGACCACCGTCGCATCCGGGTCTGCCTCATCGTCGTCGTCCGCATCCTCGGCGCTGTCCCACAGACGATCGCTGTGATCTTCGTTGATCGCCCAGCCGCCGTCTTCGTCCTCGTCGTCATCGTAGGACCGCTTGCCGCGACTGAAGCCACCAAGGTCGTCCGTGTCATCGTCGTCCGCAAAACGCAATGGCTCCACTGGTTCACCGCTCGGCATTGGTCCTCCTATGGAATGTTCGGCGGCTGCATTCGAGCAGCGCACAAATTTCTGAGTTTTGCCCGCTGCACGTCGCGTGCCTTGCTCATACGCGCGTGACGCTACTTTCCCTCACGACAGCGAATACGACTCTGTGGACTCGGAGTCAAGGAGTGGGAAGAAGCTCAGGCTGTTTTCGCGTGTTTGTTCGCGGAACGCTTCTTCACAACGCGTAGCAGCGCGTCGTAAACACCCGGGTCAAACTGCTTTCCCACGTCGACGCGCAGATGTTCGAGTGCGGCGAGCGGTGTCATCGGATCTCGATAGGCGCGTTTTGATGTGAGCGCGTCGAAGGTATCCGCCGCGCAGAGGATTCTTGCACCAAGCGGAATCGCCTCGCCGGCGAGCCCGCGTGGGTAACCGGCGCCATCCCAGCGCTCGTGGTGGTGCTCGACGAAATTAAGCGGCGTCTTGATGTGGAATAACGGCGCGAGGATGTCCAGGCCGATTTGCACATGTTGCTTCACGTGCTCGAACTCTTCCGGCGTTAATCGGTCCGGCTTGTTGAGGATCGATTCGCGAATTCCGATTTTTCCGACATCGTGGAGTCTACCCGCGGCGCGCAAATCCTCGCACGTCGCTTCGTCGAGACCCAACTCCTCGCCGAGCTGGCCGGCGAGCTCCGCGACACGCTGGGAGTGACCGCGAAGATAAAGGTCTTTCGCCTCCATAGCATTGATGAGTGTCTCCGCGATGCTGACAGTCATGAGGCGCAGCGACTCCTTTTCTCTCTCCAGCTCCGCGGTGCGTAAAGCCACTTCCTCGCGAATCAGCTTGTCCAATCTTCGGCGCTCGATGAGTGCCTCTCGCCGGTGCAGGGCGCGATCAACGGCCTGCTGAAGATCGGCAAGCTCCACTGGCTTCATCAGGTAGTCGAACGCCCCCGACGCCAGCACCTCGGTTGCAGTCGCGGCATCATTCACCGCCGTCAGCATGATGATGGCGAGACTCTGGTCCCTGGCGATCGCCTGCGGGACGACCTGCACGCCGGTCATTCCAGGCATGCGCACGTCGCAAAGCATGAGAGAGAAGGACTGCTTGGCGAGGATTTGCAGTGCCTGGTCCCCGGATCCGGCCACTTCCACCTCGAACCCGCGCGAGCGCAGGAACTTGCGCAGAGCAAGACGGATCGTTTCCTCATCGTCTACGATGAGAATGCGTGTCACTTCTTCTCCTCCACATACGATGGAAGTGAAATGGTGAACGTGGTGCCCACGTCAGGCGCACTGTCGACGGTGATTGTCCCCCTATGTGCCTGGACGATGCCGTAGCTCACGCTCAACCCGAGCCCGGTACCCTCGCCGGGCGGCTTGGTAGTGAAAAAGGGCTCGAATATCCGTTGCCGTACCTGTGCTGTCATGCCGTGACCGGTGTCGGAGACGATGATCAGGACGTAGTCGCCTCTTCGTTGTGTGGTCACCGACAAGTGTCGCACCAGTGTGCCCTGCATTGCTGACTCCGCGTTGACGAGCAAGTTGAGAAGAACCTGCTGGAGCTTTTGCTCGTCGCCACGAATTCTGGGACTGGACGCATCGAGGTGCATGTGGACTTCAATGCCACTCGATCTGGATGCCAGCGCACGGAGGCGCACAGTGTGCTGGACGATCGTGTTGATGTCCACGGGAACGTCGCGAGCGTCGGTTTTGCGCGCGAACAAAAGGAGATCGCGAATGACGCCAATCGCCCGGTCTGCTTCACGCTTGATCAGGCTCACGGATTCCGATTGCTCTTTCTGCATGTCGTCTTCGAGAAGCAGCTGAGCAAAAGTCGAAATTCCTGTTAGCGGATTGTTCAGCTCGTGAGCGACTCCCGCCACCAGCTCGCCGATTGCTGCCAACTTCTCGGTCCGCCCAAGGTGCTCGGCGACCTTTCGCTCTTCGGTGAGGTTCCGGACTCCGATGACCAGCCCGACAATGTTGTCGTTGCCATCGCGGATGTGACTGAGAGTCACCGCGGCGGGGAACTCACTTCCGTCCTTGCGTCGATGAACGTGCTCTCCGGTCCACTGGGCTTTGTCGTCGGGCGGCGGCGGGATCGTCTGACGACGTGAGAGCTGAGCGGAAGCGACGACGAAGTCATCGACGGACAGAGGTGCTATCTCGGCCGGCTCGTAGCCGTACTCTCTCAGCGCGGCACGGTTGGCGTATTGAACTTTGGAGTCGACGCCGACGATCAACACCGGTTGATCCATCGTGGCAAGGGCCGCGGCCAGAGTACGCTCGCGCGCGTGTGTGCGCTGTTCTTCCTCACCAAGGAGAAGTACATCGACGGCAAGAGCGACTGCTGGCGCGAGGCGAAGCAGGGCGTCAACGTGTGGCCCGGTCTGGAGCTGCGGGGTCTCGGAGGTCACCACCAAGACCCCCATGCGCCTGTCTCCAGCGATGAGTGGAATGGCGATCGCCGGCTCAGCTGGTACACGTTCGGGATTGTGCGCCTGTTCCTGGAGATTCTCGACGAAGGTCGGCTTCTCTCTCGCCCATGCCGCACGCACCGAGCTTTGCTCGACTGGGGCGACGATGCCTTGCATCTGCTCACAGGTACCGCACGCAGCGACGCATGTAAGCATCCGCCCGTCTACCGATACGACTCCGATCGCCTTTCCGCTCGAGGGAACGACATCGTCGAGAATACGGAGAATGCTGCGACTGGCTTCAGCGACCGTCGCCTTGCGCAGCGCGTAACGCGCGATCTCAGCGGCGGCCTCGGTTTGCTTCTGCTCGTTGCGCTGGGCGGCGAAGAGCCGCGCGTTCTCTATTGCGACCGCGGCCTGACGCGCGATGAGCATGATCAAATCAAGATCGTGCGATTCATAAGCATTGGGCTTGTACGACAGAACCTGCATCACCCCAACGGTCCGGTCCCGATACGTCAATGGCGCCGTGATCTCGCTCTGGACCTCTCGCTTCGAGGCAACCTGAAAGATGGTGCCCTTCCACCATCGCTCCGGTTTGGACGAAATCACCGGCACTCCAGTCTGGAAGACTCTCGCGATGGTCTCAGTCCCGTTGGGAAAGTCGAGGACGCTTTCAGCGAGACGCTCTTCTGAATCGACGACGATGCAGTGCGCGTTGAACTTTTCGCATACAGGGTCGGCGATCATCAGGGCGAAACAGGGAGCGTCAACGACTGACGCTACGGCTTTGTAGATCTCGCGATACGCTTCCTCGAGGGAGATCGTCGCCGATATTGCCTGTTGTACCGTGGCGACGGCCGCGAATCGTGCCGCACGGCGCTCGAGCTCGGCGACAAGATCAGTCGTCAACGAACTCCACCGTTACTGGATGGGCTATAACTCCGGACTTGACTCCCTCGTCGAGAAAGCGACGAATGGCGGCTCGGCCGCGCTCGCCGTAGTCGAGTGTCCAATCGTTCACGTACATCCCGACAAACGTGTCGGCCTTGCTACGGTCGAGGCCGCGCGCGAAGCGCATGGCGTGATCGAGGGCATTCTTTCGGTGATCGAGCCCGTAAGCAATGCTTTCACGAAGATGTCGCGAGACTTTTTTCTGCAGGTCGCGTGGCATGTCCTTGCGAATCACGTTTCCTCCGAGCGGGAGGGGCAAGCCGGTCTTTTCGAGCCACCAGGCACCCATGTCGGCAACGAGGTGCAATCCGTCGTCCTTGTAGGTGAGCTGCCCTTCGTGGATCAACAACCCCGCATCGACATCACCACGCAAAACAGCTTGCTCGATCCGGTCGAACGGAACCACAACGGGCATGAAATCCGGCTGATAGAGCTTGAGCGCGAGGTATGCACTTGTCATGAGGCCCGGAACGGCGATGCGCTTATTCGCGGCGTCTTCACGAGTCATGGGGGTCTTCGCCACGAGCATGGGTCCGTATCCGTCGCCCATCGACGCGCCGTGCGGCAGTAATGCGTATCGATCAGAGAGGTAGGCGTAGGCGTGAATTGAAACCGCTGTCACATCCAGCTCTCCACGTAAGGCTCGGCCGTTGAGCGTTTCGATATCCTGCAGCTCGTGGACGTAGCTCAGACCCTGTGTATCGATCTGGCCATCCGCCAGCGCGTAGAACATGAACGCGTCGTCAGAATCAGGACTGTGGGCCAGATGAATCGTTTTGTAGTCGCTCACGATTTCGCTCCAAGACTCTTTCTCGCCTGCTGCAGAGCGTTGGCGATGTCGTCCCGATGTCGCAGGTATTCCTCGCGGTTCTTTGCTGTTTCGGTTTTTTCAGCAGCGAGTAGCCTACGCTCGAACGAGTGGAGCACGGCGCTATCTCCAGTCAGGGTTGCCAACCTCGCCTCGAGTATCAGCCCAAGAAGGTGGCTCGGGTTCTCGCGCAGAATGCTGTCCGCCTGCGCCTTCGCCAAAGGGAAAGCGCCGGCGACTTCACCGATTCGACCCATGTCGTAACGCTGGTCTGCATTGAGTGGTGAGAGCATTTGATACGCGGTAAGTGCCATCGGCGCGAAGAATTGTACGCTGTCGACCTTACCTTCACTGGCGAGCAGCATCACCCGATTGTACAGACGATCGGCGCGCTCTTGAGGTGAGAGGCTCGAGATATCCGGTGCGCGAATGCCGGCCTGGTCGTCGGCAGTGCCGCGGTCGTCCAACCCTGCCTGCGGCAGCGCGTTCTGCGATCCATCGATTGTGCTTCCCCGGCTTGCGTTGAAACCGCGGCCGGCGGCCATCGCAAACAGTGCCAGAAATGCCAGGGCAGCGACGAGCCAGGGCAGAGTGCTGCTTCTGGTTGGCGGTGTCCGAGAACCGGCTGATCCAACGGCGGTTCCACATCGGTGACAAAACTTCGCGCCAGCACTCAGCTCAGAGTGGCATGAAGCGCACATTGCGCCGGCGAGGGGAGCACCGCAGGTGGCGCAATAACGTCCTTCGGCGGCGGCGCCACAGGATGGACAGACCGCCGGGTTCTGCGAGTCGGAGGTGGGTAGCAAAGGGGGCGACGTCATGGGCTCAAATTACATCGACGTCGCCCCCTGCGCAGCGCGCGCTACCACTCTCCATCAGACTGGAAAGAGCATCTCACGGTACTTGGGGAGCGGCCAGTAGTCATCGGCCACGCACAGCTCGAGCGCGTCACAAACTTTCCGCACTTCGGCCATCGTCTCGGCACCTTCCGATGTGAGCAGTTCCCCTTGAGCGATGCAGTCCTCGTGCAAGGCTTCCGCCCTGGCAATGACGTCGCTCAAATCCTCGCGGTACTCCTGCAGCTCCTGCACGAGCTCACCAACCTGATTCGCGGTGGTGACCTGTGGGATTACCGCGATTCCAGCGGTCGTCGCTTTAGCGGCGGAATCGGAAATCTGATTCAGGTATGCGTACGCGGCGGGGATCACCATCGTATCCACCATTTCACGGAGCGTATGCAACTCGATAAGCATGTCCTTCACATAGCGCTCCATGCGGACATGGTAGCGCGACTCGAGCTCCTCCTTGGTCAGAACCCCGAGGCGCGTAAGCAGGTCGCTGGACTGTTTGCTCACCAGCTGTTTCAGTGCCTCGGGTGTACGTCGAAGGTTCGGCAGGCCGCGTTTCTTGGCGTCCTTGACCCAGTCCTCCGAGTAGTTGTTTCCCTCGAAGCGGACTGGAGCGCTTTCCTTGAATGCATCGCGCACAACTTTCAATACAGCGTCGTCCACGGATTTGTTTTTCTTGAGGTTCTCGCGCAACGCCTGGGTTATTTCACTGATCGAATCCGCGACGGCAGTGTTGAGGAGAGCAACCGGGAACGCAATGGACGCCGAGGAGCCGACTGCGCGGAACTCGAACTTCTGTCCGGTAAAGGCAAACGGCGATGTGCGATTGCGGTCGGTGTTGTCACGCTGGATCTCCGGAAGGCGCGCCACGCCAAGCTTGATCATCTGCTGCTCGGCGCTACCGGAGCTTTTGCCTTCGGCTATCTCGTCGATCACGCGCGTAAGCATGTCGCCCATGAAGACCGAGATGATGGCCGGTGGTGCTTCGTTGGCGCCAAGCCGGTGTTCATTGCCCGACGATGCGATGCCGGCCCGCAGCAGCCCGGAGTGCTTGTGAACCGCCTTGAGCACGGCGGCAAGAAATACGAGGAAACGAAGATTTTGGTGGGGTGTTTTTCCCGGCTTCAGCAGATTCAACCTGTCCAGGTCCTCGGTCTCTGAAGCGATCGACATTGACCAGTTGCAGTGTTTTCCGGAGCCGTTGATTCCGGCGAACGGTTTCTCGTGGAGTACAGCCTGCAAGTGATGTCGGAGCGCGACGCGACGCAGCGTCGCCATCACCAGTTGATTGTGATCGACGGCGAGGTCGGTCTCTTCGAAATAGGGAGCCATCTCGAACTGGCAAGGAGCCACTTCGTTGTGTCGAGTGGTGATGGGAACTCCGAGCTTGTACAGCTCGAACTCCACTTCGGAAATGCATCCCTGGATCCGCTCGGGTATTCCACCAAAGTAGTGGTCTTCCAGCTGCTGACCGCGGGGTGGAGGCGCGCCGATCAGCGTGCGTCCACCCATGATCAGATCAGGTCGCATCGCGAAGTGAGCGCGATCAATCAGGAAGTACTCCTGCTCGGGTCCGAGCGTCGTGAAGACGCGCTGCACTCCCTTGTCGCCGAGCAGCTCGAGAAGCTCGATGGCCTTTTGGGAGAGGACGTCGGAGCTGCGGAGGAGCGGGGTCATCTCGTCGAGCGCTTCACCGTTGTAGCCGATGAAAACCGACGGGATGCACAGCGTGCGCGCCCCTGTCGACTCGACGATGAATACCGGACTGGCTGGGTTCCACGCCGTGTAACCCCGTGCTTCCCAGGTGGCGCGCAGACCACCGGACGGGAAACTCGACGCGTCGGGCTCGCTCTGGATTAGCTGATCTCCTGTGAACGACTCCATCGGCTGGCTGTCTTCGTCGAAAGCAAAAAAGGCATCATGCTTTTCGGCGGTGAGGCCGGTTTGGGGCTGAAACCAGTGCGTGAAGTGCGTGACGCCACGGGAAATCGCCCATTCCTTGATGACGCGGGCTACGACTGGAGCAATGGCACGGTCGAGCTTTTTCCCGAGTCGGAGGGAAGCTGCGAGACTGGCGTACACATCCTTGGGCAGCTTGTCGCGAAGCTGCCGGACGCCGAGCGTGTTGACCCCAAAATACTGGGAAGTCGGTCCTGGAATTCCGTCCTCATTGAAGCCGGGGGCGACCCGGGCTGACCGAGTGGTGAGCTCATTTATAAGGGCCTTGCGTGGACTTATGGTAGCTGTGTTCATGGCAGTCTAGGATGAGGTGTATGCCAGATATTGCAAAAGTTGCACAATCGATCGGCCAAAATGCTCATTACGGGTCCTACATGCAAGGAATGCGCTAAATTCCTTGCAGAAATTGCAAAACTCAGCCGAGAAAGCTACGTTCCGTGAATGCCACGTCACCGCTCGGAGATACCCGACACCTCGGGCGCAAACGCCCAGGACATCCTCCATCTCGCCACAAGCAACAACGTCCGCTTTCTCAGACTGCAATTCACGGACATTCTCGGCGTAAATAAGAATGTAGAAATTCCAGCGTCCCAGTTCGAGAAAGCACTCGCGGGCGACATCATGTTCGATGGCTCTTCGATCGAGGGCTTTGTGCGGATCGAGGAGTCCGACATGCTGCTCGCTCCCGACTTCAGCACTTTTCAGATCTATCCCTGGAGCGACGAGAAGAGTCGGGTTGCGCGAGTAATCTGCGACATCAACACCACTGATGGCCGTCCGTTCGCGGGCGATCCACGCGGAGTTCTGAAGAAAACGATCGCGCGTGCGGCGAAACTCGGGTACTCGATGAACGCCGGGATGGAAGCCGAGTTTTTCATGTTCAAGCCGAGGGCGGACGAGGAGCCATCGACGATCACTCACGACGTTGGCTCGTACTTCGATCTCGCACCGGCCGATATGGGAGAAGAGGCCCGGCGAGCAATCGTCGATGTGCTGGAGCAAATGGGTTTCGAGGTCGAAGCAGCGCATCACGAAGTCGCGCACGGGCAGCACGAAATCGACTTCCGCTACGCCGATGCTCTCAAGACGGCTGACAACATCACCACTTTTCGCTTTGTGGTGAAATATGTCGCACGCACCTTCGGACTAACCGCGTCCTTCATGCCGAAGCCAATCTTTGGTCAGAATGGAAGCGGAATGCATACTCACCAGTCACTGTTTCGCGGCAAAGACAACGCATTCTGGGACAAGAGTGCAGAATGGGAGCTTTCCAGTATCGCGCTGCATTACATAGGGGGGCTGCTGCGTCACGCCAGGGGGATGACGGCTATTACCAATCCTCTCGTCAACTCTTACAAGAGACTCGTTCCGGGCTATGAAGCGCCGGTGAACGTCGCGTGGTCGATGAAAAACCGGTCGCCGATGATTCGTATCCCCGACCGGAGAGGTACAGGCACGCGGGTCGAGCTGCGCATCCCGGATCCCGCGGCGAATCCCTATCTCGCACTGGCGGTGCAACTGGCGGCGGGGCTCGATGGAATTGCCACCGAAGCTGACGCGCGCGAACCGGTAAATACCAACATCTGGGAAATGTCGCACAGAGAGAAGCGACGCCTCAGAATCGACGATCTGCCGCACAATCTCGAGGAGGCGTGCAACGAGCTCGAGAAGGACGACGTGATAACGGAGGCGCTCGGCGAACATATCACGGCGCAGTTTCTCGCTGCGAAGCGGCTGGAATGGGAGGAATACATCACGCAGGTCTCGCAGTGGGAACTGGATAATTACCTCGCCAAGTACTGAGTCAGCGCGTCGAGGCGCACTCGCCAAGTCGGTTCCTTATGCACTTACACTGCTCCGATTATTTCTCGCGCCGGTATTGGTGGCCCTGGTTTATCTTGGCGCGCCCGGAATTTCCTTTGCAGGCGTAATTATCGTCGCGTTCGTGTCCGACGTTTTTGATGGCGTGATCGCGCGTCGATTATCGGTGGCGACGGAGGAGCTCAGACATCTCGACAGCAGGGTAGATCTGGTTTTCTATGCGACGGCGGCGTGGACTGTCTGGAAGCTTCACCCTCTGGTCGTCAAATCAATCGCAATACCCGCGTTGATCGTGATCGGTTTGGATGTCATACGACACGTTTTCGACTTTATAAAATTTGGCCGTGATGCTGCTTACCACGCCTGGAGCTCCAAGGTCTGGGGGCTTACACTCGCGAGCGCTCTCATACTCGTCACCGGCTTTGGCGTCGTGCAACCTTTCGTCGGCGCGACGGTGGTCCTTGGTCTCATTGCTCAGGTGGAGGGGCTATTGATTTCAATCATTTTGCCGATCTGGACCCACGATGTTCCGACGGTCGCTCACGCACTCAAATTGCGAAACAAGCACGCTGTCACGGGGTACGACATCTCAGCGTAAGTCTTTCTATTTCGCGAACTTGTAAGAATGGACGGGAGCAGAAAAATGCAAGTAGCAGCTAATCTTGACCAACCCGATGCTGTCGACGTCGCTCGGCTCGAACGAAGTCTGTCCCTCATGGGCGACCGGGTGGGAGAAGGCCGCTACCACTTTACCGGTGGCGCCCAGGAACACTGGGTAGATCTCTACACAACCGGGCATCCGCGCTGCGACTGCGGCGACCATCTCTGGCGCGAGCGCATCTGCAAGCACATTCTCGCGGCGCTGCTGCGCGAGGGGAATGAGCGTGTAGTACGCGCGCTCAGCCTGGTGGCTGAGCGTCTTCGAGGAAGGCGCGCCGCAGCTTAGTAAGGTTACAATCTAAGAGGTTAGCTTGTTACCTAATCTCTTAGCCCGCATCGGTTCTAGCGGCGTCGAGATTTGCGGCCCCCTGAGCTCTTTCGGCCGCCACGCTTGCGGGGAACTTTCGCGCCCTTCTTCCGTGCCTCAGAGAGGCCGATGGCGATCGCCTGTTTCCGGCTCTTCACCGTTTTGCCGCTGCGTCCCGACTTCAGCGTACCCTTTTTTCGCCGGCGCATCGCACTCTCAACACGTTTTGATGCCGCTTTCCCGTATTTCCGACGGCCCGAAGATTTTCTTGCAGCCATTTTTCTGTCCCCTGTCTAGAGTGTGATCCTGGTTACTGCGTTCGTGGCGCATGTTGTGCCCAAGAATCAGGCGTCGTTTGTCTCCGTCCTCCAACCTGTGAATGGCGCGACATGAGTGGTAGAAGTGGTCTCGAGGCCGAAGCGATCAGTCGCCTGACGGACGGCGTAGAACCGGCGGGAATGCGGGCAATTCTCGTGCAATGTCTCGCTGGAGAGATCGCGCCGTCGTGGGCGATTTCCAGAATGTTGATCGAGGGTGGACCGACCGCCGTGCGCAACGCAATCGACAATGTGACGCATCGAGCGGCAACGATATCGCGCGCCAGTGATATGCTCGTGCACGACCGGGTGGACGAGCTTACGCAAGTGTTCGTTGAGAATGTCGCGGCGCTGGCTGACGTCAGTGATGCGGCGAAGGTACGTCCGGGGCCGGCGGCGGCTGCTCGTCCCGCAGAATCCGCGGATCTCGGCGAAGCCCGAACTTCTGAATAGCTTCGAGGGTGGCCATGCAGAAGGCTGCCCAAGCAAAACCGATGGACACGCCGGCCAATACATCTGACGGGTAATGCACGCCGAGATACAGGCGGCTGAAGCAGATTAGAGCGATGACAACGAGGGCGGCAGTCATCAAGATCCAGCGCGCCCATATCCGCTTGTGAAGCCTTGCTGCCAGATACGCCACGGTACCGTAAACGATAGCCGCGCTCATTGCGTGACCAGACGGGAACGAGGAGCTGACTGTATTCACCGCAGGAATAAAAATGGTCGGTCGTGGTCGGTGGAATCCAAGCTTTAGTACGCCGTCGAGCACAATTCCGCCGAAGGTCGACGCGAGAAGTAAAATTGCCGAGTATCTATGCTGTGTCAGGACGAGGAACAGTGAAGCGACCGCCACAATCATCATCACGACGGTTCCAGTTCCGAGTGCGGTAATCTCGATCATCACTGCATCAAGACGGTGCGATTGGTGCGAGGCCATCCACCTAATTACCGACTCATCGAAAGCCTGAGTGGTGCCGGAGCGCACGTGGCTAGCCAGCTCGACGAATGCGGCTGTTCCCAGGGCGGCCACGACCAGGCCTGCAATGAGAAAAATGCCCAGTGCACCGACTAAAGAGTCCGCCTTCCCCACTGATGCCCTTAGCGCGGCATACATTGGATTCCAGTAGGTTGCCCACGGTCCTCGAGGAACGGACCTGTGCTCTTCAATCACGGTTCGAACTTTTCTCCATTTCGACGCTCGCTGTGTCGGCGATCCTTGCCACGTCTGTCCTTGCGCGAGCGAGCGCGTAGCCAGCGCCAGGTGAGAAAAAAAGCGACGACGAGAATTATCCAATAAAACGGCAGCAGGATCTCGTGGAACGCGGGCGCCTGCGCCTCGAACCATTGCAGGAAGGCAATCAGTCCGACGGAAACTCCCCACACGACAAATAATTGACGCGGGCGGCGACCGTAGATCATTGGCATATCTCAGAATTCGTCGCGCAGGAACGCACGGTTTTCAGTGTCCATAAGTGGACGATTCTTTGCACCGATTGGTAGCAAATGGATAATGACCAGCCGAAGCGACCCTTCAACATCCATACGGTGCTGAGGCGCATTCGGCTGGAGGTTAAGCAATTTGCGGACGCGGCCATGTTCGATCTTGCTGACCAGGGATACGCCACCCCGTTTCACCAGCTTGTTGCCTGCATCATTTCGATCCGGACGAGAGACGAAGTTTCACTCCCAACTGCGATTCGACTCTTCAAGGTTGCTTCCACGCCTGAAGAGGTGAGCAAACTGAGCGTGGGCAGGATCGCGGCCCTCATTCAGCAGTCGAGCTTCTACGAGACAAAGGCCAGCAACATCAGTGAGCTAGCCAAGCGCGTAGTGTCGGAATACAACGGGAAGCTTCCATGTGATTTCGATGTAATGACATCTTTTCGAGGGGTCGGCCCCAAGTGCGCAAATCTGACGCTCGGCATCGCATGCGGAGCCACGGAAATAAGCGTCGACGTACACGTCGACCGCGTTACAAACAGGTGGGGGTATGTGCAGACGACGAACCCTGACGCAACACGGGTGGCGCTCGAGGAGCGATTGCCGAGGAAATACTGGGTCGAGATCAACCGGCTGCTGGTGCCGTTCGGGAAGCACGTATGTACGGGCCGGCTTCCCAAGTGCTCAGTGTGCCCGGTGCTTGAGTATTGCAGGCAGGTAGGCGTCACTGCCCACCGCTGACGGTGCTAGCGGATTGATTCGGCTCCGGCCACGCGCATGAGTGCATTGCCGGTGAGGCGAAACGTGCTCCACTCGTCCATCGGCTTGGCTCCGATCTGATTATAGAAGGAGATCGCAAGCTCGTTCCAGGTGAGCACTGCCCAATCGATGCGACCGCAATCGCGCTCGAGCGCAATCCGCGCCAGCTGTCGCAAGAGAGCGAATCCGACTCCGGCTTTCCGTGCAGGTGGCCGTACAAAGAGATCTTCGAGATAAATCCCGCGCTTTCCCAGCCAGGTCGAGTAGTTGTGGAAGAACAAAGCGAAACCGGCGGGCTCGTCGTCGAGATAGGCAATGATCACCTCCGCCGCGGGCTTCTCTCCGAACAGCGTTTCAGCCAGATCGCGCTCGGTGACCGGAGCCTCGCCGGGTTTGGCGCGCTCGTACTCAGCGAGTTCGAGAATGAAGGCTCGAATGAGAGGAATATCGGCCTTTGTGGCGGAGACTATTCGCGGCTCGGTCGGTTCGTCCTTTGATCTCTCGACGCGCATCATGTTGGGCATAATCAGACTGGCAGAATCGGGTGTCAATGCCATCTTTTGTCGGATGATTCGCAAAAACTTTGGACTACTTGCAGTAGTCGTGGCCGGTATCGCCTGCACCTCACCATCGCCGCAGGTCGAGAGCGCGATAAGCTCACAGGATCCAGGCGGCACGCGGTTGCTTCCGACAGGTGTTCAGCTCGATCCCGCCGGAGTGTCTTACGACCTTGGTTCCATGCCTCTGGCCATGATTCTTTCCCCCGAGAGGGATCGCATAATCGTGCTTCTCAACGGCTGGAGGGAGCAGGGAATCCAGGTTGTTGAAAGGAGTTCCGGACGGGTGTTGCAGACGATCTCCCTGCCGGCTGTCTTCCTCGGACTCGCATTCAGTCCGGACGCCAAATCGCTGTACGTCTCAGGCGGAAACGAAGATGCTATTTATCGGTTCGACTGGCGGAACGGAGCTGCAACGCTGGCGGACACCATTCGCCTGGCGCCGAAAGAGAACGGGAGAGGCGGAACACACTATCCTGCGGGGATCGCCGTCTCCCGGAGCGGCCGCACGCTCTACATCGCCGAGAATCTGGGAGATTCACTGGCGGTTCTCGACCTGGCTTCCGGTCGGGTGGTCCAACGGATCGCGACCGATCGATACCCGTACGGAGTTGTCGTCGGCGCTGATGGCGCGGTGTATGTCTCGGCCTGGGGTGCGTGGACAGTATCCGTATTTACCGCATCCGGCGACGGGCCGGTTGTTGAAGCGACGAAAATCAAAGTGGGAAGACATCCTTCAGCGATGGCGCTGAATCCCGGCGGGTCTCTGCTGTTCGTGGCCTCGGGTAGTACGGACAAGATCTCGGTAGTATCGACGCAGAGTCGAGCAGTAGTTGGAACAATTGACGATGCAAATCCCGCCCGCACAGGCGAGAGCAGCACGCCCAACGCGCTGGCGATCTCGGCGGACGGCGAACGGCTGTTCGTCGCCGAGGCGGACAACAACGCAGTGGCGGTTTTCTCTCTGGCGGCGGACAGGGTTGGTGGGCTGACAAGCGCGAACAGTGCGGGCTTTCCGCTGCTC
This sequence comes from Gemmatimonadaceae bacterium, assembly GCA_046262755.1. Taxonomy (GTDB): domain Bacteria; phylum Gemmatimonadota; class Gemmatimonadetes; order Gemmatimonadales; family Gemmatimonadaceae; genus UBA4720. Next base: position 202,095 of record JBHEME010000001.1, read on the forward strand.
GGACGCATCCCGGTCAGCTGGTATCCGACCGCTGTGGCGGTCGACGGGAACGATCTGCTGGTTCTGAACGGAAAAGGCCGAGGGAGCAAGCCGAACATTGGACATTGGCAACCAGGCCAGAGGAGCGCCCCCCACAGTCGTGATTACACGCTTGGACAAATCAACGGGACTCTCACTGTGGTGCCGGGTGCGCGAGCAACGACCGCGGATCTAGCTGCTTTTTCCTCGCGAGTGTCGACGGCAAATGGCTGGAACTCGATGCGACTCACCGAAGCATATCCGCCGTTCGAGCACGTGATCTACGTCATCAAGGAAAATCGCACGTACGACCAGGTGTTCGGCGATCTCAGACAGGCTGACGGCGACGCGTCCCTTGTGTTCTTTCCTCGGGCCATTTCGCCGAATCACCACGCGCTGGTGGAACGGTTCGGGATCTTCGATCGCTTTTTCGTCAACGCGGAGGTCAGTCCCGACGGTCACAACTGGTCGACTGGTGCGTACGTGACCGATTACGCGGAGAAAACAATTCCTTCCAACTATTCGTCGCGGGGGCGAAGCTACGACTACGAAGGCTGGAATCGCGGCCAGCTTCCTGACGACGATGTCAGCGAGCCAGCGAGCGGATATCTTTGGAATCTCGCAGATCGTGCGGGAATCACGTACAGGAACTATGGAGAATTCGTAGTTCCAGCCGATGACCCGCTCGGAACAAAGCCGGCTGCCTACCAGCCGACGAAGAAAGCGTTAGCTGCGCACACCAATCCGAACTATCCGGGTTTTGCCATGGCAATCCCGGATCAGCGCCGGGTCGATGTCTGGCTGAATGAGTTTCAGCAATATGTGAAGGCGGGAACTTTGCCGAAGCTGGAAATAATGCGGCTGCCCAACGATCACACATCGGGCGCCAGCGCGGGTCGTCCGACTCCACGTGCGTACATGGCAGACAATGATCTCGCTCTCGGGCGAGTGGTCGAAGCATTGTCGAAGAGTCCGTTCTGGAAGAATACAGTGGTGTTTGTGCTGGAAGACGATGCGCAGGATGGACCCGATCATGTCGACTCGCATCGCTCAGTGCTGCTCGTGATCTCGGCATACAATCGCGGTGGTATTTATCATCGGTTTACGAATACGACGGACATCCTGGCCACCATGGAGGACATCCTCGGGCTCGGCAGGATGTCGCAGTTCGACCATTTCGGCCGACCATTGAGGGATATCTGGCAGAGCACTCCCGATCTCAGCCCTTACAACGCTCTCACTCCCTCCGTGCGCCTTGATGAAATGAATCCAACCCGGGGCGCGATGGCGGATGCATCCAAGAAGCTCGTCCTCGATGTCGAGGATAGGTCGAACGACGACTTGTTCAACCGGATTCTCTGGAGGTCCATCAAGGGCGACACGCCCTACCCCGGGACAAACCGGATGTCAGCGCTCGAAGCCAGGCTGGCGCGTTGAGTCGTACCAACAGGCAAGTGACCGTGCCTGGCGACGGGACCACTCCCGTCACGAGTGTAGAGAGTCGCATTCGACGTGTTCGACTTTTGGGCAAGCTTTTGGATAACTCGATTCCGATTCCGGGCACCGGCTGGAAGATCGGACTCGACCCGATCATCGGATTGATTCCCGGGGTTGGAGATCTGATTGGCGGGATATTATCCGGCTACATCATTCTCGAATCCGCGCGCGCGCAGGTGCCAACGCTGACGTTGATGCGGATGCTGACGAACGTTGGCATCGACACACTTGTCGGCGCTGTTCCCGCAGTGGGCGACCTGTTCGATGCGGCGTGGAAGGCAAACGTAAAGAACGTTGCGCTGCTGGAGCGGCATTTGGTCGCACGCACCGTAGAGATCCAGGAGGAAGAGCGCAGCGCATTCGGCATCACCTTGCTGGCGGTGCTCCTACTGGTTCTGATCGTTGCCCTTGGGCTGGCGCTCGGCGTCTACGTGGCCCGATTGCTCTGGGGGCTCAGGACCCAATAGCTTTCGTGACCGGCGCCGTGGCCAAGTGGTAAGGCGGCAGACTGCAAATCTGCTATTCGTCAGTTCGATTCTGACCGGCGCCTCTCGAATGGCTACACAGATTTACCGACATCGATCGGTCGGTCAACTGCTATAGAAGTGTATCGGCTGGCCTGTAGAAAACGCGGTGACGGAGCAACGGGCTTTGACGATAGTCCAAGAGGAAAATCATGCGATACGTTGTCGCGAGCTTGATGGGCGTTGGTGGTATCCTTGCTTCTTTCGGCGGGGTGATTTTCGTGTTGGAGCTGCTGGCGCACCACGCCGATTCCGGTCGTGGTCTGCGCGACATGAGCGTAATGGCCATTGGATCGGTTGTCTTGGGAGGCGGCTTGTTTGCTCTGGGCTTTCTTCTAAACAGGCTCCGACTAGGGCGCCGTGCCTCCCCGGAGCTGAGGGCTGGCACGCCGAGCTGAGGCCCGCACACCAAGGCGAGGGCCGGTACGCCGCGACTTCCTTAGAGTGAACGGCAACCCGGAGTAATCTTGCCAACGTCGTGAGGTCGGAATACATCCTCAGACTTCACATGCCAGCCCTTCCTCGGCCCATTCGCAACGCCGTCGCTCGATGAGAGACGGAGGCTGGCGTTGACGCTCATCGGCATTGCCGTTGTCATTGTCGGATTTGCTCTCCGGATCAATCCGCTGCTAGTCGTCACCGTAGCGGGGATCGTGACAGGGATCCTCGGCGGCCTCGGTCCACTGGAAGTGATCGCGGCGTTTGGGAAGGCTTTCATCACCAGCAGGTATGTCGCGATTGTCTGGATGGTGCTGCCAGTGATCGGTTTGCTGGAGCACGCCGGCCTCAAGGAAAGAGCGCGAGCGGTCGTCGGTGCGCTTCGAGCGGCGACCACGTCGCGTGTACTCCTCGCCTATTTCGCGATCCGCCAGATTACCGCGGCGCTCGGCCTTACCTCGCTCGGTGGCCACGCGCAAATGGTCCGGCCACTAATCGCGCCTATGGCCGAGGGAGCCGCTGAGAATCGTTACGGTTCCATCTCGGACACGGTGCGCAACCGGATTCGCGCGCACTCGGCGGCCGCCGACAACATCGCCCTCTTTTTCGGCGAAGACATTTTCATTGCCATTGGCTCGATTCTTCTTATCCGTGGATTTCTCGACCAGAACGGAATCCATGTAGAGCCAACTCAGCTCGCGGTCTGGGCGATACCAACGGCTCTCTGCGCGTTCGTCATACACTGCACACGATTGATTTTGCTCGAGCGCTCGCTGCGGCGAGCGACGTCATCAATGGGTACGGAAAACGCGTGATCACTCTCGAACATATTTACTGGCTGACGGGGGCGATGATGGCCGGGGTCGCGTTGGTAAATGCGCGAGATGCGACCAACCCGCGCCGATTCAACAACACCGTATTCTGGGGCGTTTACGCACTGACGTTCCTGGCCGGCTCGTATCTGCCTGACGTGGTGAACGGTTTTCTTGTCATTGCGATGGTGCTGGCCGCGAGTATTCGCGGATTGGGCCAGGGCAAGCGCGAGAGCTCGACGCGCGGCGAGAGGGAAGACAGCGCAAAGCGATGGGGCAATAAACTGTTCATTCCCGCGCTCACGATTCCGCTGGTAACCGTAGCCGGCACCTTTGTGTTCAAGAAAATGCAGATTGGCGGATCGCCGGTTGTCGACGTCAAGCAGGTCACGGTGATTTCTCTCGCGATCGCCACACTGATCGCGCTGGGAGTCGGAATGACGATGCTCAGACCTCCGCTGCTGGCACCGATAAGAGAAGCCCGACGCCTGCTCGACGCGGTCGGATGGGCCGCAGTGCTTCCACAAATGCTTGCGGCTCTCGGGGCGCTGTTCGCTCTCGCCGGCGTCGGCAATGTGGTAACGCAAATCGTGGAGCGCTGGATCCCTCTGGAGAATCCGACGGTAGTCATAGTTACTTACGCGGTCGGTATGGCCGTGTTCACGATGATCATGGGAAACGCCTTCGCGGCGTTTCCGGTAATGACCGCGGGAATCGGACTGCCTTTGATAGTGCAGCGATTTGGCGGAGATCCAGCGATCATGGCGGCGATCGGAATGTTATCCGGGTTTTGTGGAACCCTCATGACTCCCATGGCCGCGAACTTCAACATAGTTCCGACGGCACTGCTCGAGCTGCCCGACGAAAACGCTGTGATCAAGGTACAGATTCCGACCGCTCTGTTATTGCTGACAGCGAACATTCTGCTCATGAACTTTCTGGTATTCAGACATTGAGCGCGGAAGCAGCATCGCTCACACCAGAGCTGGCGAGCAAATTTGCGACAGTGGCGCTGTCGCACATCACACGCGAGTATCCGCACAAGCTGGATCACGTTCTCAGCGGCGACTCAGACCTTCGTTCCCCACGCCAGCTCCATCCGGTGTTCTTCGGGAGCTTCGACTGGCATTCATGCGTACATGGGTATTGGCTGCTGGCAACTGTGTTGCGTCGATATCCGACCATTCCAGAAGCCCGAAGAGTTCGTGAGCTCTTTGACGGGCAGTTGACTACGGCCAAGGTCCGCGACGAAGTCGACTACCTCGGTCAGCCATTGCGCGCGACGTTCGAACGGCCATATGGGTGGGCGTGGGCGCTCATGCTCGCGGCGGAATTGGCGCGCCATCAGACAAGCGATGCCAAGGTCTGGAGCAGATCGCTGATGCCACTGACCGAGGCGATGGTCGAGCGCTTCATCAAGTTTCTGCCGAAGGCGACATATCCGTCGCGAGTCGGGACTCACTTCAACAGCGCTTTCGCTATCACGCTCGCGCTCGAATACTGCAAAGTCGCAGAGCACCAACAACTCCGGCAGCTGCTGGTCGACAAGGCGCGCGGCTGGTTCCAGGCCGATGCGGATTGTCAGGCGTGGGAACCTGGGGGAGATGATTTTCTTTCATCGGCTCTGATCGAAGCGGAGTGCATGCGGCGCGCGATGGAGCCGCAGGATTTCCAGGATTGGCTGGATCGTTTTCTACCCGACATCGGTGAGCGCCAACCGCAGACTCTTTTTGAGCCAGCCACAGTAAGCGATCGTTCCGACGGAAAGATTGCGCACCTGGACGGGCTCAACCTCAGTCGCGCGTGGTGCTGGAAAGCGCTCGCCAGCGCGTGGCCGGTGGAGGATCCGCGTCGATCGGTCGCGCTCGAGGCGTCTCAGGCGCACCTTGATGCGAGTCTGCCGGAAGTTGCCGGCGACTATATGGGCGAGCATTGGCTGGCGACTTTCGCGGTGCTCGCTCTGAGTTAACAGTGAAATCCACGTCACTCGGTGGGAGTCAATCCGAGTTTCTTGCAGCTTCGGAAATGTGCCTCACCCGAGACTGTTCGCTAAGTTTCGCAGTGAACAATCCCCAGACTCCCTGAAGGATCGAACCCGATCGCTCGCGTTGGCCGCGCTCGCGGCTGGAATCGCCTTGATCGGCGCCGGCTACGCAGCAGCTTTCGAAACGAGCGGAACTCCATCGTGGGCGCCATGGCTGCTCGCTGTGGGAATTCCCGTAACGCTGGGTGCGATAATGGTACTCGGTGCGGCGCGAGGCAGTGCCGGTATCGGCCGGCTCAAGATCCCGTTCGCCTTCGTAGTGATTGTTCTGGCAGTCGGATTCGGCGCGGCACTCGCATTGCCACCGACCGAATCGCCGCTGAGCAGGCTGTGGCTTGGACTGCCGGCACGCGCCGCAGTAGTCATCTATGGTATCGGGTTTTTGCCAATCGTCGTGCTGCCGATTGCTTATGCAGTCACGTTCAAAACGCAGACGCTGAATGCGGAGGACATCGAGAAAGTTCGGGCGCTTGCTCGGGAACGGAATCGGATTGCGCTTGACCCCCTGACTTCCGACGACCACCGGCGGTCGAGCTGAACGGGTTTTTAAAGCCGCTTGCGCTGTTCCAGGCGTCGCTGCCGACTGTCGCGAAACCAGCGGTAATAACAGTCGGAATACTCTACTTCGCGGTCATTGTCGCTATCAGCGTCTGGGCGGCGCGACGTACCCACACGGCGAATGATTTCTTTGTCGCGGGCAAAGGGATTGGATTGATTGCCCTGACCGTTGCGTCGGTGTCGGTGTCGGTTTCCGGGTTCGCATTCATTGGCGGACCCGGCTTTATCTACGCGGCCGGTCTCGGAGCTATGTACATCGTTCTTCCCGCGTCGGTTACAAACGTGATGGGCGCCTGGGTTCTCGCCAAGCGAATGCGATTGCTCGGAGAAGCGAGAGGATTAATCACAATTCCGGACGCAATCGGCGCGCGCTATCGCTCACGCGGGGCGCAAGGTCTCGCGGCAGTTGCAATGCTGGTCGGAATTGTCGGTTACATGGCGACAAATGCCCTGGCGATGGGCGTCGTCATCAACTCGATCTTCGGAATTGGCCTGGGCTGGGGAATCTGGGTCGGCATGGGAGTAACGCTCGCTTACTCGGCTTCGGGCGGAATCCTGGCCGGCATCTACAACGACGTGTTTCAGGGCGCGCTGATGGCAATCGCTTCGGTCCTGGTGTTTCTCTTCGTGCTAGGCTTCGGAGGTGGGCTTGGATCGATCTCTCAAACCATACTCGCCCACGACCCTGTTTTTCTCGGCCCCTGGGGGAAGCTGACGCCACTCGCTGCGCTGTCTTTCTTCTTCGTGTTTTCGATGGGCTCTCTGGGACAACCGCAAGCCGTGCACAAGTACTACATGCTGCGAGATCCACTGCAGCTAAAATGGTATCCGCTGCTCAAGACGCTGGGGCTCGTGCTGGTGCTGCTTCTTTATTTCGGCGTGGGTCTCGGGGTCAAGGCCTTTGTGCTGAGCGGCAGAATGGCCCCGCTCACAAGCCCGGACCAGGCGACGCCGAGCCTGCTCCTCAATGTCACGCCCATCGTGCTGGCGGCGCTGGTGTTCTCCGGGATCGCGGCGGCGACAATGAGTGCAGCGAACTCCTTCATCAATATCGGAGCGGCGATCGTCACGCACGACTTGCCGATCGCATTTGGCCGTCGAGTTGGCAATGAGCTGCGATGGGGACGAGCGGTGACGATCCTGATCGCGGTTGCCGCAGCTATCACCGCGCAGGGATCGGGGACGATGGTTGCGTTCCTCGGCATTTTTGGCTGGGGACTATTTGCTTCGACGCTCGTTCCCGCTCTCGCGGTTGGCTTGAACTGGCAGGGCGCGACCCGCGCGGGTGCGATGGCTTCGATCGCTACCGGGTTGCTGGTGACTGTCGCGCTCGAGATCGCGGGTTACCGAAAGGCTTTCACATTTCCCGCGGGCGTGACTGCGTCGGCGGTCGCAATGGTTTCTTCGTTTCTCGTCTTCCTCGCGGTGTCGTGGCTCACGCGAAGCAACACCGGTAACGAGATCGATCCGGACGTGCGGCTCGTGATGGAGCTTTGACTATTCCGTAGACGCTTCCTTCTGAGAGGGCTGTTCGATGACGCGGACACTCTTGATGTTGACGAACTCCCGAATCCCAAATTCGCCCAGCTCGCGGCCGAAGCCGGAGTTTTTCACACCGCCGAATGGAAGTCGTGTATCGGATGCGACCATGCCATTTATGAAAAGAAGTCCGGACTCGACCTCCGCCACGAAGCGTTGTTGTTCGGTCTCATCCCGAGTCCAGGCGGAAGCGCCGAGGCCAAAGGTAGTTCCATTTGCGATGCGAATAGCATCCTTGAGATCTTTCGCTTTGAACACGGAGGCGACCGGGCCGAACAGCTCGTCCCGCGCGGCCGGGCTGGCGCTTGGAATGTCCGCGAGAACCGTGGGGGCGTAGTAGAAACCAGCTCCGTCGAGCTTCTTACCCCCCGTGAGCAGTCGCGCACCCGCCATGATCGAGGCCTGGACCTGTTCATCCAGCTCAGTGCGGATGGCGGAGGTCGCGAGCGGGCCCAATTCGGTCGTTTCGTCCATGGGATCGCCGACTTTTACCGCCTCTACACGCGCGATGAATTTCCCCAGAAACTCGTCGTAGATCCGTTCGTGTACGATGAATCTCTTGGCGGCAATGCAGGACTGTCCATTGTTGATCATTCGCGCAGTAACGGCGGTTGTCACAGCTTCGTCGAGGTTGGCGGTGGGCATCACGATGAAAGGATCGCTACCACCCAGCTCGACGACCGTCTTTTTGAGATTCTTGCCCGCAGTGCCGGCGACGGAACGCCCCGCGCCCTCGCTGCCTGTAAGGGTGACTGCAGCAATGCGTCGGTCAGCGATGATGTTTTCTACGAGATCGGATCCAATCAGCAGCGTTTGAAAAACGCCATCGGCGAATCCGGCGCGTCGGAGAATGTCCTCAATGGCGAGTGCGCATTGAGGAACGTTGGAAGCGTGCTTGAGGAGGCCGACGTTGCCCGCCATCAAAGTGGGAGCGGCAAACCTGAATACCTGCCAGAAGGGAAAGTTCCATGGCATGATGGCGAGCACTACGCCTATTGGCTGAAAAGCGACCCAGCTTTTGCCGCCTTCCATTCTTACCGACTCGTCGGCGAGCAAGCGCTCTGCGTGTTCGGCGTAATACCGGCAGGCAGTCGCGCACTTTTTCGCCTCGGCAACCGCGGCAGTGAGAGGCTTCCCCATCTCACAAGTCATGACTTTGCCCAGCTCGAGACTATCGGTCTCGAGAATCGCGGCAGCGCGATTCATCGCCTTCGCACGCTGGGCAAAGGAGCTTCGGCGGTGAGAGGCGAACGCCCCGACAGCTTTGTCGAGGCACGCATTCACTTCGTCCCGGCTCAACGCCTCAAATGTGCGAAGCGTCTTACCAGTCGCGGGATTTATCGTAGAAATTGTCAACTCTCTGCCATCTCCTTCACCGAATCCCTCTTCAACGTCAGATCCTCGATGATGCGATGAGCGTGCAGCGCGTCATGAGGCCCAGCTGTCCGGAACATAATGAACGTACCGGTGAAACTACCTGGCGTGGTGCAACTCCTTCTTCGCGGTTCGTAGCCTTGGTTGTTGTGGATCGGAGAGGTCCATGTCTGGCCAGTCGACGCGGTAAACAGAAACAACTTCGCGAGCCCGCAACAGCTTCCTAATTGGGCGAATCAGAGTCCACGCGGACATGCGCTCGACCACTGCAGATGCGCCCACCAGATATGATTCGACCAGGCACTCGTCGCCTTTTCGGTCCGCCCGTATTTCCTCGATCCGGCCGACCGCTTCTCCGTTGACGTCAAAGACCTTCGCTCCGAGAAGACGCTCGACGTTAATCTCCATCTTCGTCTTCCTTCCCGCCGCCCCCGGGAATCCGTTCGATAATGTGCCGCGCGATCCAGATCTCCCAATCGATCGCCCCGGTATCCTTCGCCTTTACGTCGAGCTTGATGTTTTTGCCCGCAGTCTTCACCCGAGACCAGGGAATGCGAACCGGCTCCTTCCGTTTCGGTCCCCACGTTCGGGCGAGTCTTTTCGCCAACCGGGCGAACACCGGATGTAGGCGCGCTCCGAGGGTCGAGCCCCCAATCTCAATGTGTGTTATGCGGGGCTGAGTGCTCTCGCCGAGACTCATGACCAAACCGTCTACGCGACCCATTTCGCAGTCGTCGCGATCGTAGAGCTTTTTGTCGAGAACGTCCCGAATGAGATGGATACTCATCCGCCGATGATCTCCAGCGGGATCGAGATTACCGCCAGAACGAACGAGATCAAGATCACGATTGCCACGACAGAGTTACTGAGCCACCCGTTTCGGTGTTTCCCCAGATAGCGCGGGTCGTTCATGAGAAAGAGAAACGGCACGATTGCGAGTGGAAGAGTGGCCGACGTCAGCGCCATTGACATCATGGTGATCTTGATTGGATCGATGCCAAACAACAGCGGTACGCACGCGAGCAGGATGATGACCGTATAAACGAAGCAGAAGCGTGCGTCCTGCGCGGGGACGAGATCTTCACTCCAACTCCAGCCGAACCCCTGGCCGAAGAAGTACGCGATCGCGAGCGAGATCTCCAACGCGGCGCCGAAGCACGCAAAAAGCATCGAGACAGCGAATAGATAGAAGCCCCATTTTGGCAGTGCGCTCGTCATCAACAACGAGGCTTGCTCGAACTTGTCGACCTGAATCCCGTTCGGCTGCAGTGCGAGAGTTGCCGCAACGAGCACCGCCATCGAGAGGAATCCTCCGAAGCTCATGCCGAGGCCCGCGATGATGCGATTGACCGGGATGTAGGTCTCGTCCCACTCGTCCTCGATCGCGCCCGAGGAGTAGAAGTACATGAGGTAAGGAGAAATCGAAGCGCCGAGAATGCTTACTGCGATAAATCCGTATTTCGCCTTGTCACTGGTCGGGAAGGTGGGCAGCAAGCCCGACGCAGCGTGAGACCAGTGGGGATGCAGTTTGATTGCAGCGACGACAAATGAGATCGTCACCAAACCGAGCATGGACGCCCCGTTCTCGATGAGGCTGAAGCTCCCCTTCCACATCAAAAGCCATACGACGAGAGAAACCGGCAACGCCCACCACGGGAACGCGATGCCGGTCAAGATCTGAAGTGCGAGACCGATTCCACCGAGCTCGGCGACGAGAACCATAAAAGCGACAAGAACAGTTCCAACGAGCACAACCGAGAAAAACGGAAAGCCAAATCGCTCCCTCATCACATCCACGACCGTGTGCTTACTCACGGCAGAGAGCCGCCCAGACATCTCGACCAGGAAGATGAGGCAAATGGTCCCAAGCAGGATCGCCCACAACAGCTGATATCCGAATGAGGCGCCCGCCTGTGCGGCCGTGGTCACCGAGCCAATTTCCAGAAATCCTCCCACGCTCGTGACGATTCCCAGACTGATCTGCAGCGCCTTTTTCATTGCTTCGACTCGATGCTGTCGGCGAACTGCTTTACGATCCTCTCGTCCGTTCTGAGTGAATCGAGCTGTGTGACCACTTCCGGGGCGTTGCGAGCCCCGACGAGGCGGGCTATCTGCGCGATGCGATTGCTGCTCCGCGACAGCACGGCGTCAAGCGCGGCGGTATCAATTCCCGTCGGTGGAGCATGTAGTAAATCGTCGGAGAGCTGCCGAATGGTTTGCTCCGACAGCTCCAAAGTCTGTCGCGTGTACTTCTCGGGAGTGGTGTGATTGACCCACGCCTGTCCCGCCATGCCGGCGGTCCCAAACCACGATAGTATCGAGTCCATCTGTTCGGACGGCGACGGCGCCTTGCACGCGGCAAGAAGCACCACGATAGTAACTGACCAGACAATCCGCTTGGGCGTAATGGTCCCCCGAGATGAGCGAGCTGCTCGCGCCATCGCAGCGATAACAAGAGCCGTGCCCCCGTTCAAGCCAAATGTGCTTTACATTGCCCTCCTATGCCCAGAAACCTGACTCGACTCTTTTTCATCGTTGCTTCGACGCTTGCGGCTCTCAATGAGGCATGTGCACAAACGCCGGCGAATTCGCCGGAACAGATCCCGCCCCCGCCTCCAGTGCGGCGCGAGTTCAGGGGCGTGTGGATAGCGACTGTTCAGAACATCGACTGGCCGTCTCGCCCCGGTCTGAGCAGTCAAGAACAGCAGCAGGAGCTGCTGGATATGCTCGATCGGGCAGCGGAGCTCCGGCTGAACGCCGTGATTCTGCAGGTACGGCCCGCTGCGGACGCCTTGTATGCGTCTCCCTACGAGCCTTGGTCCGAATATCTGTCTGGTGTAATGGGACGAGCGCCTAGTCCCTACTACGATCCACTCGAATTTGCGGTGCGTGAGGCGCACAAACGCGGCCTCGAGCTACACGCCTGGCTCAACCCGTATCGCGCCAAACACCCGTCAGGCAGATCGAGGCCCGCTCCAAATCACATCAGCGTCACCAATCCGGAGCTCGTCAAGCGGTACGGCACACATCTCTGGATGGATCCAGGAGAGCCAGAGGTCCGCGCTCATACGCTGAAAGTGGTTCTCGATGTCGTAAAGCGTTACGACATCGATGGCGTCCATATCGATGACTACTTCTACCCGTACAGGGAGCGCGATGCGCGTGGAAGAGTCATCGATTTTCCCGACGCTAACAGCTGGAGGCGCTACCTCGCATCCGGTGGAAATCTTTCGCGCGATGACTGGCGTCGCGCGAACGTCGACAGCCTCATTCACCAGGTCTACGTCGGGATCAAGGCGCTCAAGCCCTGGGTGAAATTCGGCATCAGTCCGTTCGGCGTCTGGCGCCCCGGGTATCCGCCCGAAGTTAAGGGATTCGATTCGTTCGCCGAGCTGTATGGTGACTCGCGCAAATGGGTGCTGAATGGCTGGGGAGATTATTTCACTCCGCAGCTCTATTGGCCGACATATCGTCCCGACCTTCCCTATGCAGTGTTGCTGCGCTGGTGGGTGGAACAGAATCGAACTGGCAGGCACATCTGGCCTGGCAACTATGTCGACAAGGTTGACGGCACACTGACCGGCTGGCCCGCGCAGGAATTGCTGGATCAGATCTCGGCAACGCGCTCGCAGCCCGGCGCGACCGGGAACGTTTACTTCAGCATGCGCACGCTGATGATCGGCAAGGACAGTCTTCCCGAGCGCCTGATGGCCGGACCGTATGCCGAACGGGCGTTGGTGCCAGCGTCGCCGTGGCTGGACCATGTTCCGCCTCTGGCTCCCATCGTTTCCATCAAATCGGATACGACGGCCCGCACAGTCACCGTCTTATTTCAGCCGCAAGGCGCGGAGCCGACGTGGCTATGGGTTGTTCGTCTCCGCGTGGGAAGCAACTGGACCACCGAAATTTTTCCGGGGACACAGCAGTCCTACATCGTTCGGCCTTTCGCCGGCGGAGTATACTCAGATGCCCTCTCGGTCACCGCCGTCGACAGAACGGGAAACGAAAGTCCATCCGTCATCAGAAGTCTTGCTACCCAGGCTCCGCGCTGACACTCGCACGCGAGCTAATTCACATCGCCCGTTTGCTATCCGTCCTCGCGCTTGAGTGACGCGGAGTTGATGCAGTAACGTTGATGGGTAGGTCCGGGTCCGTCATCAAAGACGTGACCCAGGTGCGCATCGCATTTTGCGCATAAAACTTCCGTGCGCCGCATGAACAGACTCGTGTCCGATTCGGTGCGAACATTCTCTCCGGATACGGGCTCGGTGAAACTCGGCCACCCGGTTCCGGAATCGAATTTCGCGTCTGACTCGAACAGCGGAGTTCCGCAACAGATGCATTTGTAAGTTCCGGGCTCCTTGCTGTCGTGGTACTCACCGGTAAATGCGCGCTCAGTGCCCTTTTGACGCGCAATGCGATACTGCTCGGGGGTGAGCTGCTTGCGCCACTCTTCGTCCGACTTCCTGATCTTGTCGCTCATCGCACGGCTCGCTCGATACCAGACAAGTGTGATTGCACCGTCAGCGCATCGCTGGTCGCGGCGCCGAGTGCTGTATTGTCAAAGATAATCCACGTAGTGATGCCTTGTGCCGCAGTCTCTGCAACTTCACGCGCAATTCGCACGAGATAGTCCGGGGGATAGGCCGAGTAATAGATGCGCGGCGAGCCATGCAGTCGATAGTAAACGACGCGGTCGTACCCTCCGGGTGATTCGGCCGCCGCGACCTTCGGAGGATCCGCGGCGACGCGCGCGATTCGGAATCCGGTAAGAACCAACTCCACTTCGTCGGTGAACCATGTCTCGTGCCGCGGCTCGAATACCACCGGTCCGTCGTAGCGAGCTCGGAGGTCCGAAAAAAAACCGTCGGCCAGCTTCGCGTCATACGCAAAGCTCGGCGGAAGCTGGACCAGAATCGGTCCTCTTTTTTGCCCGAGTCCGGACGTTTCAGTCAGAAAGCGCTCCAGAGCAGGCCCGCAATCGATAAATCGCAACTCGTGGGTGATGACCTTGGGGAGCTTTACAGCAAAGCGGAAATCCTCAGGAACCGAGTCCCCCCACCGCTCGTAAGTGGCGAGGCGGTGCGGCCGATAAAAGCAGGAGTTGATCTCCACCGCGTTGAACCTGCTGGCGTAGCGTTGCAGATGCGTCCCCGATGATTCAAAACGGCCGACGTGTTCTCGTCGGAGGTTCCAGCCGGCGATACCCAAGTGAATGTCAGGGTTGGGTAAATCGTGTGGAATATCCGTGTGCAGCATCCTACCTTGTGCTCCGTGACTGGGTCGATAGTGCATCCGGTTTTTCACGCACTGCTCGCGCCAGTCCGATTTGCAACGGGGTGGAGGTGCCGCATGGCGCAGGAGCATTCACCGTGGATCGGCATTAGTCGGATAGCGGCTAGCGCATCCAGGCGTGCTGCTTTGCTTGTGCCGGCAGCCGCTTTCGTGGCATGTGTGCACACGCGCGTACCGCGGGCTCCCCGTGCCGCCAATTACTGGGAAGAATTGGCCGGACTTCACACCAACGAAGCAATTGCCGCCGCCAACACCCCATCGGAAAAGGAATTTGCCATGGCGCTACAAAGTCTGATGGCCGGCGATATGGACAAGGCCGAGCAGGAGTTCGGTGAGCTGCGCCGCTCGGCAAACGATTCGATCATTCGCGCCGGGTCGCGGGTCATCTATACCGCGACGCTGCAGTACCAGGAAAAGTGGCCAGCGCTCGCTGCTTTGAGCCTCGAGCCCTCCTCGCAACCCATCGAGGGTGCCGACAAGGCGAGCATTGAGCGCTGGGCAGCGGCATTCAAGAACGTTGCTCCGAAAACTTCCCGATTCAGATCGCCTTCGATGGTTCTCCCAATGAAGCAATCGGAGGTTGGTACGCCACTCGTTCCCGTCAGGATCGGTGACAAGACTTACAATTTCTGGCTCGACACCGGGTCCAGCATGACGATGCTCGCTTCCAATATTGCCACCGAGCTGAACGTTATTCCGCTCGTCACGGACACGCTCGAGATCGTGACCTCGACCGGACGTGTAAAGGCGCAGCCGTCGCTGATATCCGAGCTCCAGATCGGGCCGTTGATAGTTCGCAACGCCCCAACCATGATCGTCGACGAGGGCCTCATGGAGATGAGAGACAGCAGGCCCACGGAGATGAGCTCGCGCGTCAAGATCGATGGCATCGTGGGCTTTGACATCATTCGTCAGCTCGATCTCGAGGTCGATTACGACGAGAACACACTTCGTCTGAGAAACCCGCTCACGTCACGACCAATGTTCGACCGCAACATGTTCTGGGTTGGTCTGCCGGTAGTTCGCCTCAACAGCGGTGACGGGATTCCTCTGCATTTCGGTCTGGACACCGGGGCGCAGCAAACTTTCGTCACGGAGACACTGCTCGACAGACTCGAGTTGACACCCGGACGAGTTGAGAATCGTCGCGTGGGGGGATTGGGAGGCGAAGTATCGTTGCGCGCCCCGATTCTGCCGGACCTGCGTGTGTTCGTGCGTGGCTATCCCATCCTCTTCCGTGATGCCGTGGTGCGTGCTCCGGTTTACCAGGTACTCGCGGCGCTCGACGGCGTGTTGGGTGGCGATGTCTGGAACAGTGGCGTTGTACGGATCGACATGACCAACGGAATTTTTTCGATTCGCCGCCCGAGTCGATTGCCGTAACGGTACCGACTAAAGGGCGGGCGTGTTAGTTTGCTAGCTAACATGGCACCCGCAAAGCCGTTCTCTATCGAGCTCGCGGTTACTCCCCGGTTCGATCTGTTTTACGCGCTCTATACTCTGACGGCTCCGGC
This sequence comes from Gemmatimonadaceae bacterium, assembly GCA_046262755.1. Classification (GTDB taxonomy): domain Bacteria; phylum Gemmatimonadota; class Gemmatimonadetes; order Gemmatimonadales; family Gemmatimonadaceae; genus UBA4720. The sequence goes on from JBHEME010000001.1 coordinate 217,708, forward strand.
GCCGTCCCCGCTCGACGCATGGAAAGAGCGCGCGATGCTAAGGCTTCCTCGCGACTTCGAGCGTATCGCACAGCGGGTTGCGCCAGTTCCCCTTTTTTGGCCGCTGCTCGCGGATGCGCTTCAAGGTACTGCCGGCGAGCTCACCTTCGATGAAATTCTCGCCAATCTGCGGACGCTGCCATCGAACGAGCTCAAGTCGAACGTGTTGTCCGGGATCTTTCACGATCAACGCGTGGCGCAAGCTCTTGCCTCCGGGAAGAAAAAACTGCGCCACGCTCTGACCGAAGATGATTCGCCCGCAGCGGATCTCCTCGAACACTTCGGATTGCGTCCGTACGACGTGAAGTCACCGTCGGTCAGTGCGGTAACGACGCTGCTCACGGACCCTGACGGTTTTCGCGAAGGGCTCCTGGTCGTCCTCGAGCGCTTTTGGGAGACAGGTTTTCGCGGTGACTGGTCCGCACTCGAGCCCAGCTTGCGAGCAGACTCCCTCCGGATGAAAGATCTGCAGGCCACCCACTCATTCGAGGGGCTAGCTCGAGAGCTAAATCTGCCAGTGGCTGCAGATGAAAAAAACGCGGAGCTCAAACCGAGAACGGGCGCGCCCATCAAGTTTGGCAGCGTAGATCGGTGCTACTTGCTTCCATCCGCATTCAACACCCGCCGCTGGTGGGCGCGCTACGAAAGAAAAGGGGAACGGGTGAGTCTTTACTTCCCGATCGCTGGCGATGCTGCTTCCGCCAACCGAATCGTGAAGGATGAATGGCGGCGTGAAAAGACGAACCTCACCGGGATTTCATCGGGGGTAAACCCCGAAACTGTGTTTCGCGCCCTCGGGGACACGACGCGCTACGCCATTGCTTCAATATTGGCGCGGAAGCCCACAACATCTGCCGACCTCGCGCGTATTCTAAGTGTGTCCAAGCCGACTATCACCCATCACGTGCAGACTTTGCGTTCTGCGGGCCTGATTCGCGAGGTGCCAAGTGGCGGCGCGACCGAGCTTTCGCTGGACCGTGGGACGCTCAGCGGGCTGTCGACACGGGCGATGGATCAGCTCTTTTCATCCAGGGGCGATTTACCCCTCCAAACGACCAGAAAGCGGAAAAACTGAAAGAAATAAAACTTTTAAACCATTTTGCCGTAGGGTGAGTCTAATGAACTGAAGCCAGGATCCCCCTCCGGCTTATTCAGAGATAGAGCTACTGGTCGAGCTTGTAGGACGGGTGGGCCACCAGTAGCCAGCCCCGTACTCGAAAGAGTACGGGGTTTTTTTCTTTTGCACACTGGGTTGGTGCGCCACTTTCAGTGAATTCGGTGACGACGTAGGTTAGCGGTTCGCTGCGCGCAGGTGCAGCGCGTCTCGATGGGCTGGAGCGACAATGGCGCATGCGTTCGGCGACAAGCTGCTTGCGGGAAAAACTGCGGTAATTACCGGCGGTGGAAGCGGAATCAATCTCGCGATTGCCATGCGCTACGCCGAACACGGCGCGAGCGTGGCACTGATCGGGCGAACGCAGGAAAAGCTCGACACCGCCGCCAGCGATATTCGTAAAACCGGCGGTACCGCATCCGGTCATTCAGCGGACGTTCGCGATTACGATGCGCTCGCGGGTGCAATTGCCGCCGCGCGCAAGGAACATGGAGAAATCGATCTGGTCGTTTGTGGTGCGGCGGGAAATTTCCCCGCGCCGGCACTGGGCATGTCAGCGAATGGCTTCAAATCCGTGGTAGACATCGACCTGTTGGGCACCTTCAACACGTGCCGGGCAGTGTTCGAGCATTTGAAGCGTCCTGGCGCGTCGATCATCAATATCTCGGCGATGCAGGCATTCACTGCCATGCCGATGCAGGTCCATGTATGCGCAGCGAAAGCCGGCGTCGACATGATCACCAAATGTCTGGCCATTGAGTGGGGACCTGAAGGCGTTCGCGTGAACTCCATTGCGCCGGGAGCCGTCGACGACACCGAGGGAATGCGTCGACTCGCGCCCACTCCCGAGATCAGGAAGCAATTCACCAGAACGGTGCCATTGCAGCGGTTCGCCACAAAAAACGAAATCGCCGACCTCGCCCTGTTCCTGTCGAGCGATGCTGCGAATTTTATAACCGGTGCTGTAGTGGTCTGCGATGGAGGCCAGTCGCTGGCCGGCATCGGGGTCAACATGATGGCCGCTGCGCGCCCGCGCGCGTGACCGACATTCGCCGCCTCGCAGTGTTCTGCGGGTCCAATCCCGGCGCGCGCCCCGAGTACGTTGAGGCCGCGAGATCCCTTGGGCGCTTGCTGGCGGAGCGGGGAATCGGCCTGGTTTACGGCGGCTCGAACGTCGGACTAATGGCCGCCCTTGCCGACGCGATGCTCGACGACCTCGGCGACATCATCGGAGTGATTCCACGGATGCTCGTCGAGCGCGAGGTCGCGAACACTGCGCTCACCGATCTTCGTATTGTAGAAACGATGCATGAGCGCAAAGCAGTCATGGCGGCTTTGGCGGACGGTTTCGTCGGACTACCGGGCGGAATAGGCACGCTTGAAGAATTTTTCGAGACGTGGACCTGGGGCCAGCTGGGCATGCACACCAAACCATGTGCTCTATTGAACGTCGCCGGCTATTTCGATCCTCTACTCGCCTTTCTCGATCGCGCTGTGGAGGAGCGTTTTGTGCGCGATGTGCATCGCGCGATGGTTATCGTGGAGAGCGATGCCACCAAACTTCTTTCACGGCTCGAGTCCTACGATCCACCGCGCGTGGTCAAGTGGATCAACGCGGGGACGATTTGAGCGTCCCGGAGTCGTGGCCGACGGCGTCTGAAATCACCGCATGCCGCGTCGAGTGAAATATTGACGTAACAGCTCGGGGTTGGCCTTAGAGTCGGCGAGGGCGACGTAGCCATCAGGTCTAACCAGATACACCGCCCCCTCCTCGAGACCTGCACGGCCCATCGCGGCTTCCCACGCGAAGACGTGGAGAGCAAGACGAAGCTCGGCGCAGGTTTCACGCAAGCTGCCTTGCACTCCCCCGTACACATGGACCTGCCACTTAAGCGATGTGAGTGGCGCGAAGTTGTCCGGACCCGACTCCAGTTCGACCCACGGTAGTCGATCCCCACCGCGTACTGCGCCCGCGGTGCCAGCGCTCAACGGGCTGTCACGATAATTGACCCGTGTCTGTGACACCGTCCTGAACAGCAGTCGACGCATTGCGCCGAGTCGAAAAAGCACTGGCACGATGAGCGGAACAATCCGCGTGCGCACGAAACCGGCGATGCCACCACGCTTCGTGACGAGTATAAATCCGCGATCGGTCGTAGCAACGAGCCGACGTGCAAAGCCAATCCGCTCGGTTTCATAGGTATCCAGCAGGCTCTCGGGTGCGCCGTCCTCGAGCACCGCAGCGATTTTCCACGCCAGGTTTACGGCATCGCCGATGCCCGTGTTCATACCCTGTCCACCGACCGGGCTGTGGATGTGCGCGGCATCGCCAAGAAGAAAAGCGCGGCCATCACGGAAGTGTTGTGCAACGCGGTGGTGGACGCGATAAGTAGAAAACCAGTTGACCTTCCCGATGTTTATTTTGAGGTGGTCGATCGCCTTGCCTCTCACGTCATCGAAAGTGAGTTTGCCATGGTCGCCCTCAGGCAAGGCGTGCACTGTTCCAACCAGACGCACATGGTCCGCTCCCTTGAGAGCGAAGAGAAGGATGAAGTCAGCATCTTCGACATCGACGTTGATATCTCCGTCGACCGCTTCGCCACTTGCCACTACATCGGCGACGTAGAAGAGACCTGTGTAGGTTCCGCCCGGAAAATCGACCCCCAGTTGTCCCCGAACCGTTGACGCAGCCCCGTCGCAGCCGGCGAGATACGCTGCCTCGCAAACTTCTTCGGATCCGTTGGGCTGCAGCAGCGTCGCTGTCACACCGCTGTCGCTCTGGGTAAAGCGTAGAAGTTCCGTTTGCCTCTCCACTCGAACACCAAGGTCACTCAATTTCTCGATCAGCAACCGCTCATGAGCATCCTGTGGAAAGACGAGCGCAAAGGCGTACGGAGTCACTCCTTCTCCCGTCCGCTGCAGCGGGACGCGGGCGGCTCGACGACCTTTGACCCAGAGATTGAGATTCGAGATTTTGACTCCGCCGGCTATCACCGCTTTGTCCAATCCGACCTGGTGGTAGAACTCGAGCGTGCGTGCCTGGACCGCGAGGGCCCGCGACGTTGTGCCGGGTTCCGAAGTCTTGTCGATGATCCGCACTTTGATGCCGAGGCGCGTCAACCAAAGAGCGAGTACAAGGCCGGTCGGGCCCGCGCCCGTAATCAGAACAACGGCGTTAGCGGTCACGAACCTTCTTCTTTTGATCTTTCAATGATCGGGGCTTACGGGCGACAAACGTGGTGCGGCTCTCCACATTTACGACATCGTAATGACTCAGTGCGTTGGCGAGATTGAGAGCCATGGCGCAGATGCTGGAATGTCCAATCCCCAAAAAGTGCCTGGTGGTTGCAACGTCCGTTAGGCCCGGAGGTACCTTGATGAAAAGAGTCGGTCGTGCCGTTTTTGTGTCGCTCGTCTTCACTCTGCCGAGCCCTCACGCACTCACGGGCCAAGGCGGCTACGCGACGCCCATTCTTGCCGGCATCAGCAATCGCGGACAAAACAAGAGCGAACCCTACGTCACTGCCGGAGACAGGACCTACTTGATCGGCACGCAGGATGGGAATTTCCCGGACATGGGCGGCCACGTGCCAGGCGAAATGGGCGGGCTCTGGCTGCACCCGATCAAACTGATAGACGCGTTCAAGGCAACCGTAACCGACATTGCAACCAAGCAGGAGATTGCCCTCTCCGAGAGTGCTGAATTCGTCAGTCTCCCTTACGGCAGCCGTTTCAACTATGGCCCGGTGCTGAAGGGCGTGAGGATCGAGCGCTTTGAATTCAGTCCGGACGGCCACGATGGGCTGATCGTCGAGTACAGGTTCACGAACACGAGCGCTGGCAGGCAACGGCTGCAGCTGGAATTCTCGGTCAAGACGGACCTGCTCCCGGTATGGTCGGAGCACGCGCTAATACCAGATGCCCCAGACTCGGTCACCTGGCAGGGGACACGTGGAATCTTTGTCGCGCGCGACACCCGCAATCCATGGTTCTGCGTCTGGGGAGCTGTCTCGCCCGCCGACGCTCGGCGCGTCAACAATCCGAGGCCTCTGCGTACGCGGGGATCGGGAGTCACCGCGGCGTCCCGGTACACGGTCGCAGTCGATCCAGGCCGCACCTCGACGTTGACGTTCGTGATAGCGGGATCGTCGACTGACGAGACCGCGGCGGTCGAAGCTTTCACGTATCTGGCCAGGAACTATCCGCGGCTGCTCGAGAAGAAGAAGGCACACTACGCCGCCATCATCGACCGGGCCAGAGTGCGAATCCCGGATAAGCGTCTGCAGGATGTTTACAACTGGACCAAAGTCAACACCGAGTGGCTCGTCAGAGATGTTCCCGGCGTCGGCCGCGGAGTCGGTGGCGGCCTGATGGAATACCCCTGGTGGTTCTCGGATAGCTACACCGTCGAAGCGGTCACGGCGACGGGCGATTTCGAGCTCGCGAAACAGGAGCTCCGCTTTCTGAGGGATGTATCGCTAAAGGGGAACAAGAACGGCAGGATTATCCATGAGGTGACCACCAACGGCACGGTCTCAAATCCGGGTAACACACAGGAGACCGCTCAATACATCCTCGCTATCGGAAAGGTCGTGGACTGGACGGGAGACGCAGCGTTCGCGCGAGAGATGTATCCCGCCATGAAGCAGAGCCTCGACTGGCTGCTCGTCGACAAGGATCAGAACCACGACCTGCTGCCAGAGGGTTACGGGATCATGGAAGTGCTGGGACTGAACGCGGAGGTGATCGACGTAGCGGTATACACGCAGCAGGCGCTGGAGGCAACGGCGCGCGTCGCCGCGTTCCTGAATCAAGCCGCGGCGGCGGCAGAGTACCATCAACTTGCGGCGCGGCTGAAGACGAAGATCAACGACGAACTCTGGATCGAGGAGGATTCGTCGTACGCGGATTTCTACGGCACCAGAGCGCAGGCAGTGAGCACCGCGGAAGGTGCCGCGAAGCAGATCGTGTTGAAGGGCGAGGACCAACTGACCCCGCGAGACAGGGAGCTGATCGCGTATTACGAGCGGTTGAAGCAGAAGTTCGCCGCGATGCCGGACAGCTCGAGAGGCTGGATCACGAACGAGAACTGGGTCATCGCGACGCCGATGGAAAGAGGCATCGCTCCGCGGTCGAAAGCGATACAACTATTGGACAGGATCCGACGAAAGAATGTCGGTGAGTACGGGCCCTGGCTGTCGGCTGTCGAGAAGCAGGCAATGATGACGATCTCGACCGGAGTGCAGGCGGTTGCGGAAGGCATGTACGGGCGCACCGACGAAGCCATGTGGTACGTGAACAGGATCGCGGAGACGTTCAACCGGAGAACGCCCGGCTCGATTTCGGAGATGATGCCCGACTACGGCTGCTTCGTCATCGCGTGGACCAGTTACGGCATCGTGATCCCGCTGATCCAGCACGTCTTCGGAATTCAGCCTAACGCGATCGAGAAGACTGTAGTCTTCGATCCGCACCTGCCTACTGGTTGGGAGGATATCGCCATTGAAGATCTGCCCATCGGCACGACGATGGTTTCCTTCTCACGTACGCGCACCGCCCGGGGAATCGAGTACGATTTTGCGGCTAGCGACGGCGGATGGAATTTCATCCTGAAGGGGCAGGATTTACCCGGCGCCAGATACTACTTGAATGGCAGCGCGATTTCGTCCGATTCCTCCGGGATCCGAATGAGCGGACGAAAGAATCATGTTGTGGTGATTGAATGACAGGCACCCAGTGGAATATTGGAGCTGTGCGCGGATCCCATAGCGATACCTGGCGGTTCTATTTCAGTCCCAGTACTCTGCCAGCGGTCAAAAGCCGAATTGCTTCCTTCAAACGCCGGGCTTTCGTTTCGTCTTGCTTGGCGGATTCAATCCAGGCGAGATACCGCCTGCGCTCTGAAGGCGCGAGCGCTTCGAAGTGCCCCAACGCTACGGGGTGTTTTTTCAAAGCCTTCTGAATGTGGGCTGGAACCTTGGAAGGCATTTTGAACCGTGGGGGCAACGGCTCATAGCTGCGCTCCGTCGGCGCGCGATTGATTCCCGCGGACTTTAATCTGCCACCGGCTTTAAGCGCCGCATACCGTGTCCGGTTTACGTTCGACCACCGGCTGTTCGCTCGCCGCGGCGTGAATTTGCGCGCGTAGCGGTCCTCATCCAGTCGCTTAACCAGACTGTCGACCCAGCCAAAGCACAGCGCTTCGTCCAGGGCATCTTTGTAGTCGATCGAAGCGACGCCGGTATGCAGCTTATGGAAGACAAGCCATACCTCGGACTCTGACTCGTGGTGGTCAGCGAGCCACTGGCGCCATTGGCCTACGGTCTTGGGTGAAAAAGTCTTCATCGTTTCCGTTCTTGCTCACACGGAAGTGGGAAACAGCAGCTCATTGCCGTCGGGATCGTCGATCTGAATCACGTCGCAACCCCACCATGGCGCCTTGTTCGGAACCGAGCGCTCGATGATTTCACGGCGCAGCTCGGTAAGCCCGTCCCGGGTCAGCTCGACGAATAGCCGCCCGAGCCATGTGGTTTTTCAGGACTTGCTCTGTCATTCAGCTCCTGTTTACCTAACGCGCCATTCGACTGCGAGCGAGTTCAATGAGTTCTCAGCTCACCACGTTCTTCAACGGTGGTGTTACAGCACGAGCCGCTGGCGCGATTTCCAATAACCCGCCCACGGATCCGCCTTAAGCCGCAACAGCCGGTCACGAATATTGTCGACGTTCCAGGTGTCACCGCGCTCGAGGCGGCTAAGCTCCTCCCATTTTACCGGGACCGACATCGCGCCGTTCGGCCTGGCGCGTGTTGAGAACGCGGCCACGGCGATCGAGGTTCGATAATTCCGCTTGTAGTCGATCAGTATTTTGCCGCGACGCTCTGTCCTGTCGAAGGAAATGATATAGCGCGGATCAGCTTCGGACATCTGCGTCGCCATATCACGCGAAAAATCGAACACCGAGTCCCAGTCGTGTTGGGCGCGGAACGGAACCACCACATGGAGGCCCTTCCCGCCGGTGGTCTTCACCCAGCTCTCGAGCTCGCGGAGCGCCAGCATCGCGCGCAATTGCCGTGCAGCGGAGACCACATCCTTCCACGACACGCCGTCGCCAGGATCGATGTCGAACACCACGCGATCCGGATGCTCGATGTCGCCGACCCGCGCGTTCCAGGTGTGCCATTCCACCACGCCTGCCTCTATGAGCGCGATGAGGGGATCGCGGGAATCGATGTAGCAATATTCCCCAATTTTCTTTTTCTCGGGAATCTTCACGCGTGGCACGACGTCAGACACAAATCGCTGGTCGCGCGTGGTGTGGTGAACGAAATTGGCCTGGGTACGGAGTGCATCGTCCCGCGTGATCGGTGCCTTCGCCCTGACGAGAGTCAGCGGCCTGTCTTTGACATGCGGGAGAACCCAGTCGGCGATCTCAGAATACAGTTTGGCGAGATCGCTCTTTGTGATACCAATTCGCGGAAAAACGGGTTTGGCATCGACCTTTCGTGGCCCGCCGATCTTTACTTCGCGCTCGCGCACCACGTCACGTGGCGCCTTGTCGTCGCGAAATCCCTTGAGCGATGGATGCCTGATCAACCCGTCGCTGGTCCACTCGGTGAACTCGACTTCGACGACGTGCTTTGGCGTCACCCAGTGCGCGTTCCTCCCCAGCCACCCCGGAGGCGGCGGATTGAACGGCGTGTGCTTGATCTCGATGCGCTCGAGCTTCTTGCGTAGAGCGAGACTGAAGGCGTTGCTCCAGCCAGTTCCCGTGCCGACCTTTCCGGCAAAACGTAGCGCGTCACGCTCGTAATACCCAGCGAGGATGGAGCCGACACCAACACGCGTGCCGGATGGATCCGTGAATCCACCGACGACAAACTCCTGCCGCTTCACGCACTTGATCTTCTGCCAGTCAGAGCTGCGCGCGCCAATCCTGTACGGCGCGTCTCGCAGCTTGCTGATGATTCCTTCGGCGCCCAGCGCGCAGGCGCTCGCGAATACCTCGTCGCCGTCGCTATCGAAGTGCGGCATGTACCGAATCACGCCCGCTCGGCGGCCAAGCAGTTTGAGTAAAAGTCGCTTGCGCTCCTCGAGCGGTCGCTTGGTCAGGTTCTCACTATCGAGGGCGAGCAAGTCGAACGCAAAGTACGTGAGTCCTTTGCGACTGTCACCGAGCTGTTGGAGCAGCTGAAAGCGCGATACTCCGGCCGTGTCGAGAACGACGAGCTCGCCATCCAGCACTGCGCTCCTCGCCTTGATACGGCGGGCGGCGGCAACAATCTCCGGGAATTCCCTGGTGTAGGTCGTGCCGCGACGCGAGACGATGTCGACGCTACCGCGCCTGAGGAATACGCCCATGCGAAAACCATCAAGCTTGATCTCGTGAATCCAGCGCTCGCCAACCGGCGGCCGATCCACGAGCAAGGCTTTTTGTGGGTCGTATCGCGGACTCTTCACGCTCAAATCCTTTCGTGCCACTTCACCAAGGGCAGCGAGCAACGAGCGTGTGATGACTCTTCACGACCGCCGCGGGGGAATAAAGCCGTTACGGTCGGCTGTGAGCTCGCGCACCGTCTTACCGTGTGCGTTTTCGTCGGTTAAGCGCGCGCCGTGCTCGAGGAGGAGACGGAAGATCTCTGATTGCTGCGTCCGAGCCTCCGCGGTTCCAGACCCGCCTCGGCCCGTCGTCTGAACGGCCAGGTGTAGTGGCGTCGAACCGCTGCGATTCTTGATGCGTGGATCCGCACCATGAGCAAGGAGGGCTTGAACGGCGGCGGCGCAACGCGTACGCACCGCCCGGTGCAAAGGCGCTACGCTACTGTTATCCCGACAATTCGGATCGGCGCCGGCGCCGATCAAACACTCAATCACCGCCGTTTGAGCCGCCGGGTTCCAATGGGATGAACCAGGCACGCCGTCTACAGCGTAGTGAAGCGGCTCCGCACCTCTCCGGTTTCTGGCGCGGATGTTGGCTCCCCGAGCGACCAGCTCCCGAACGACACTTATACGGTAGGCCGCCGCCGCGACGTGCAGTGCCGTATCACCGGCATAGACGTAGTGCTCGACCGCGCGGAGATAGTACTCTTGAGCGACTCGACGTGTCGCGCCACTGTCAGCGGCCTCCAGGGCCAGTTGAGGGAACGACTTCAGGAGCTCAGTCGTTCGGGATCGATCATCCGATGCGATCGCGCGGAACAGAGCAAGAAGTTCCGAGTGCTTCTTTGTTTCGCTGGTTTTGGCCTTAGACATTTCGCCGCATTAACGCTCGTTAGGGTTCATGGGCATCAGCCCGCATATACCCTTGCATGTCCGACTTCCCCCTCAACAGCGCCGAGCGCCTTGGCGATTGCAACGGCGATCTTCCGGCCACCACTTCCCGATGGCTCGATTGAATTCGAGTAGTCGGGCGCATCCGTGCAGACCTGGCGCAGATCGATAACCCGGAGGCTATTCTCGACCGCAACCCGAAGGATGACATCGTTGAACATCATGAGCGCGATTCGAGCGAGAGGCGCCACAGCTGCGTCGAGGTTGCCATTATAGATGGTGCAAATCGTCGTATCCAATCCGAGTGCCAAGGCACTCTCGACTGCGAGCCGATAGGCTTCTTCAAAACGGCTAACTCGCTCACCGAACAGGGCAAGAGCCTCACTCGTAGAACTCACCGGCAACGCAAGAAGATCGCTATTGAGGAGGGCATCGTTGCCTCCAATTGAGACCATGAGGTGAGAGACGTCCCCTGGTACCTTCGAAAACTGCTGAGCGAGGTCAGCGACAGTGCTCCCATCGACTGCGCACAGACTGACCCGCCAGGGGGGTCGTAGCAGGGTCTTGAGGTGGGTCGCAACGTCTGGTGCGCCACGCGTGTAGCTTCGATTGTCGAAGATCGAATCTCCCAGGAGAGCGACGTGATGTCCCATCGTCGAGTTCATTCTGTCCGACCCATCAACTCCAGGTGAGCTCGTCGATCGACCGCGGCCAATCCTGCTTGAGAAGCCGCGATAGCGCGCGGTCAGCGAGCAGCTTTCCGTCGGTCTGACACCTCGGACAGTAGTTCGTCTCGTTGTCAGCGTACCGAATGCGTTGAACTGGAGTGCCGCACACCGGGCACGGCTTGCCAAACTTTCCGTGCACCGCCATCTCCTCGCGGAATGCAGTGACCTTGGTTGGGAAATCATCCTTCGACTCTCGGCGCAGTCTTTCTGTCCACTCGATCAGCGTTGCGCGGGTGGCGTTAAACAGAGCCTTTATTTCTTCATCGCTCAGACGTCGAGTGTGCTTTATGGGCGAAATTTTCGCTCGGTGGAGGATCTCGTCGGAATAAGCGTTGCCGATGCCGCTAAAGAAGCGTGGATCGGTGAGCGACCGCTTGAGCGTGTGATTCTCCTGGAGTAAACGGTCCTTGAATTGGGCGAGAGTTGCATCCAGTACCTCCAGTCCGCCGCGTGCGAACTGTTCAAGACCTTTCTCCCCGCGGACGAGCCACAGTGACGCACGGCGCTTTGATCCGGCTTCCGTAAGGACCAGTGTACCATTCGAGAAATCAAATGCAGCCAATCCGATTTTTCCCGGTACCTTCGCTCCCGCCGGAACCCACCGTAATCGTCCGGCGATCATGAGATGAATTACCAGGAACAAATCGTCCTCCAGCTCGAGAACAATGCGTTTCCCCATTCGTCGCAATCCTGTGACGCGCTTCCCATACGCGCTGCTGACGGGAGGATCGACGGATCGCAGCAAGAAAGGTTTGGCTATCCGCAATTTCTGGAGTGTCTGGCCAACCACTCGTGACTCGAGCGCCTCGATGTAAACTGTAATGTCGGGCAGCTCGGGCATCGTTCAGCGATGACCGGTGCGAGGGCGGTCGTCCATTGCCGCGAGCAGATAAGCGAGGTTCGCGGTGCCGTCCATGATAGGCTCGTTGGTCGAGTAGTCGCCGACGTCGTCGTGATAAACGATGAAGCCGCTGTTGAAGCGGGCGTATTCGTCGGGGTCGTGCAGGGTGATGCCCTTCAGATTGTGATAGATCGACGAATACACCGGTCCGTCGAGAAGCGCGCCCGTCAGCTCCACGTGCATCTCCTTGGCGACGACGGAGTGTGGATCGCGGGCGAAAATCCCGTTGTGCGGGAGCCCGATCACCATCGAGACTCCCCAGGGGTTGGCGCCGAACAGCCAATCGAGAGCTGCCTGCTCGTATTCGCGAAAACTCGTATCACCGGTCATCACCCGATACATGTAGGCCTGAGTGGCGAATGACGCCATCAGGTTGTTCGAGCACCAGATGAATGGAATTCCCACGCGAAACCCGTTGTCGGCGCGCGCAACCACCGCGGCAATCCCGTGACGATAGTATTCCGCAACAGTTTTCTTCTCAGCCGTCGAGCCATCGCGCCAGATCTCGTGGTGCCCGTTGTTATGCCACGGGAACCACTGGTAGTGTTTTGCGGTGTCGGCGCCCATCCATGGAGTAACCGGCTCTCGTGCCGCATAGCCCATTGCCTCGCGCAAATACGATCGGTCACGAGTCAGCGCATAGAGCTCCGCGGCCGCGAGCTCCATGTCATCGACCCAGTTGTCTTCCTCGTAGTAGTAGGGTGCCCGCCCCGGTGCTCCCTGACAGACTCCGGGATGTCGCTTGCCAATTCCATAAGCGGCGGTCGCACGTTGCTCCAGCTTCTTGGCGAAATCCGGATCATTCTTCCGGTAAATAGCCGAAGCAAGCGCGAAGGTCGATGCGTACTTCCCGGCAGTGGAAGCGAGTCCGTCGGAGCGGTTCTTGTACTTGAACAATCCCTGCGGTCTTCCTGTGCAGGGATAGACAGGGCGTTCTTTGCCTTTCCCCCACCCGTAATCCGCCGAATCTGTCGGTGGCAGATCCCAGTAGGTGTGATCGCGATCGTCGCCGAGCTGGTTGTACATCTCCCGGTCGGACGGGAACATGCGGAGAAGCCACCGGAGCCCGTGTCGCGCCTCATCGAGAACGTCGGGGGTCAGATTTCGGCCAGGCAGCCCATTGGCATCGAACTCGTCGGCGAATGCAGCAGGAAAATCACGATACGAAAGCAACAGCAGGAAGGTCGCGTTCGCCGATGTCATCACGTACTGCAAGTAATCCGATGCATCCGCCCAGCCGCCGGTTACGGGAACGAATTTCCCCGCGCGCGAGGAGTCATCGACGACGATTCCATCGCGTGGGTGGACAACGGTTCTGAAAAGCGGATTGTACCCGGAGCGCTGTTCACGCATGTAGAAAAGCAGAGTATCCGCCGCGCCCCGATAGACCTCAGCTCCAATTCGAACCGATGGAGAGACTACCACACCGGCCTTGATGCGATAAAGCCCGCTCTTTCGCAGTGGGGTGAAATCGAGGCGATACGTGGTCGCGCACGGACCAAACGGCCGGGAAGCGGTCGCCTTTCCCGCGAGAGCCGTCTTGCCAACGGCGTCAATGACCTCGAAGCTGTCGAGTGAAGCTGTTTCCAGAGCGCAGTACACGGCGACCTTTGGAGCGCCAGGTAGGTAGCCGAGCTGATTGATACGGATTACGGGGGCTGTCGCCGGGGCGGGGGCGGGGGCGGGGGCGGCTGCGATCTGGATCAGGCCGAAGAACATCGGAACAGGTAACATGTCAAATGATGCGCGCGGAGAGAGACGCTCCGAAAGCCGTATTCTTTACCCTTCGTTCCAGGTATTCGCGCGCTTCTGAAAGGTGTCTTCGCGAGATGTAAGTCTCACCCAGGCGCCGCGCTCCCTCGAGCGCCACGACACACAATCTTGATGCGATATCACGGAGCAGGGACTCGTCCAATCCAGATCGGTCGGCTGCAGCGAGCAGTTTCTCGGTCGGCTCGGGGAGAATGCTGGCTGCGAACCGCGCGCTTTCCGCATCGTAAACGAGGCCTGTGACGAAGGCGATCGGTGCTGACAGCGACTCGAGCTCAATTGTGTCAGCGGAGCGCAGCTCGAAAAATTCCTTGGCACGGACCTCGGGAAAAAGAGTCGATAGATGGAAGCTCCATTCATCCATTCCGACCGAAGACTCGGACATCCAATCGCGAAATTCGCGATATGGCCTGTTGCCCTCGCTGCTGCGCATCGCTACTGCCCCCAGAGCGAACGCGAGGTACGCGCCGACCGGATCGTCGTCACGATAGGCGACTCCCGTTCGTGTGCGATCGAGGCTCCGCCACAGGTGGCCGCGATAGCTGGCCCATTCGGTCGGCGCGCCCGCATAGTCTCGCGAGTTGGCGAAGAGCGCGATGATGACAGGCGCCAGGAAATTGAGCAATCGCCAGCGAAACAGAGGATCTTCGCCTCGGTCAATGTTGATCTGCAGCGCCGCTGTCTGACGCATCATCTGCACGCCGTAAGGTCCGACGGAGTCGAAGTAGCGTGTCATCCCAGTATAGCGCTCCCGGCGGAGCTGAAGCGGCACGGCATCTATCCCATTGTACGGATCAACGCCACGAGCGATCAGCTCAATTCCCTCGACCTCCATCTCTTTTATAATCTTCGTCACAACATCGCGAGCGGAGTCGATCAAAACTGACGCGCTTCGTTGTGGTGCGCTGCTGATCTCGATCTGGCCGCCCGGCTCGAAGGAAATGCAGGCTCCATCCGGCAATCTCCACGACGGGGGATCGTCCTCGGCTCGTTGCTCGATCCAGCTCTCACGTCTGGCCAGACGCGAGAGAATATCCGCCGTCGATAAGCCGTTCTCTACACGTGGAAGCGCGGGCTTGTTGTCCGCTCGGTGCAGCGGAATTAGCTCGAGCTCGATTCCAATCGTGTGAGGGTTGGCGGATTTAACTGGTGAGAAGAGGCGCTGGCGGACGTCCTGCGCCAGCTGTGCCTCGGAGAGGCTCACGGCTTCGCTCAGCTCTCCGCGCGCGCCAACGCCAGAGCAAACGCTCCTTCGTCGTCGGGCATCCATTTCTCCAGCCGGAGGCCGGAAGCGGTGAGAATGTCTTCGAGCGTCTCGCGATCGTACTTGTAGCTCAACTCAGTAAGAATGGTCTCACCCGCCCTGAAGCGTATTTCTCCGATCTCGGGAATCATCACCTTGTGATCGCGGAGCGCGACCAGGTGCATCTCCACCCGCTGAAGCTCTCTACTATAGTATGCCCGGTGCTCGAAATCCCTGCTCGTGAAATCCGCGTTCAGCTCTCGGTTGAATCGCTCGAGAATGTTCAGGTTGAACGCGGCGGTGATCCCGCGCGAGTCGTTATATGCGCGCTCGATCACATCCCGGTCCTTGATGAGATCGGCGCCAAGGAGGAACCGATCGCTGGGAGCCATGGATTTTCCGACATGTGTGAGGAGCCGCACCGCCTCGTCCCGAGTGAAATTTCCAATCGTGCTTCCGAGGAAAGCCACGAGAGTCGGACTTGCGACAGTCGGCAACGCGAAAGGCTCGCTGATATCTGACACCACCGGGAGTATTCTGACTTCGGAATAATCCGTCTGGAGCTGCAGCGCCGCTGCTTCCAGGAAATCCTTGCTCACGTCGACGGGTACGTAGCACTCCGCGCATCCGTTCGTGCGCATTGAATCGAGAATGATGCGCGTCTTTGTCGCACTGCCGGCACCGAGCTCCACGAGAGAGCACGGGTGCACCGCATCGACCACCTCCGCGATCTTTTGCTCCAGCAGCGCCCTTTCCGCGCGGGTGAGGTAATATTCGGGAAGGTGGGTGATTTCCTCGAATAGCTCGGAGCCGCGCTCGTCGTAGAAATATTTCGGCGAGAGCTGCTTTTGCGGCCGACTCAATCCGATACGCACGTCGCGCAGCATCTGTTGCCGGGAGCGACGCACTGTGTAGGGCGGCGTTCCACCAACGACGTCAGAGGCTGGTAAGTACTCTCTCATACATCGCGGGCACAGCGGAAACCGCTGAAAATCTGCCTTCTGATTGGATAGTCCCAGTTCCGGAACGTGTTCCGGATCGCTCCGGGTCGCGTTGCCCACGACCCGCCCCGCAGAACCTTGTAGTCGTTGCCGAAAAATTCTTCGGAGTACTCGCGATACGGAAAGCTCTCGAATCCGGGATAGCCGTGGAAATCGCTCGACGTCCATTCCCAAACATCTCCAATCATCCCGTAGCATCCACTCGGCGAGACGTTGCGCTCGTACGCGCCGACAGGCGCGGTGTCGAACGCAAGCTGATCGACGTTTGCGTGTGAGCGCATGATTGTCTCTCCCCACGGGTACGCGCGCGCGCAGCCGGCATCAAAGTCCCAAGCGGCGGCAGCCTCCCACTCGAATTCCGTGGGTAATCGTTTCCCGTCCCACTTGGCGAACGCTTCCGCCTCGTAATAACAGACGTGGCAGACGGCGCGATCGGGATCGACAGGGCGTACTATGTTCATCGTTCGTTGCATCCATCCGCCGCTGTCGCGGGTCCAGTACTTCGGCGCCTCCGCACCGCTCTCGGAGAGCCAGCGTCTGCCGGCCACGGACCAGAGATCCTCGCGACGATAGCCTTGATCCTGGATGAACTCGACATATCGACCGTTCGTCACGGGGGAGCTGTCTATCTCGAACGCTCGCAAAGTCATCTCATGGCGCGGACGCTCATTGTCGTAGGCCGCGCTGCGATCGTCGGTGCCAATGGTGACTGTTCCGCCTTGGAACAGCACCGCACTCTTCTCCACAGCGCGCCCCGGTGGAGGAACGATTCGCTGAGGTGGATGGTAGGGCTCGCCCTTTTTGAGCTGCAGCGTCTGAAGGATGGTCTCGTTGTGCTGGTACTCGTGCTGCAGGACCATGGTGTACACGTATCCATCTCTTAGCAACGGATTCGCGTAGTCCCAGTCGAGGGTTTCGAGCTGCCCCAGAACCCGCTCGCGAATTTCCGCGAGCCGCGCGGTCATCGCGCCGAGGGTCGGGAGGGCGAGCGCCGAGCGCGAAGCCCGCGGATGCTCGAAAGGATTATAGATGCCCGGCATCTCTGAGAACTCGATTGGCCCATTGAGATTTCGAGTGAGCCAAAGCTCCTCGAAGTGCGCGATGTGGCCGACGTCCCAAATGATCGGACTCATAAGAGGATCGTGCTGGAGATGCAGATCTTCATCCGACAAACCCGAAATGAGCAGCAGTGTACGCTCCCGCGCCTCGGCAAGAAGGTGCGCGATCGTCCGGGTCGATGGGTACGGGGCTGCTGCGACGGGGGAGGCGGTCATCAAAGCGGTCCTACGGTTGAGCATGCAATGATATTGCCGTCGGCAAAGTCGTTCGGCGGCGCAGTAAATGTTACGCCACTGGCTTCGGCCGGCTGCGTGGAGCCATCTTCAATCATGTCAGCAACTTACGAAAAAAGACACGAGGCGGCGCGAAGCAAGCGCTTCGTTAACCTTAGCCATGGCCGATGAGAGAGTGGCGCTGGTTACAGGCGCCAACCGAGGCATCGGACTGGAGATCTGCCGCCAGCTGGCGAAAGCCGGCATCCGAGTTATCCTCGGTGCGCGCGACTTGAAAAAAGGAGTGGCTGCCGCGTCCAAACTCAAGACGGCTGGTCTTCTCGCCGAAGCACTTCAACTGGATGTGTCGAGCGCCGATAGCATTAACCAATGCATTGCAGCGATTCAATGCGATAGGGAACGTCTGGACATCCTCGTGAACAACGCCGGGATCATGATCGAAGACGAAGATGCCGATCCCAGCAAGCAGCTGGAAATCGTCCGTGAGACTATGCAGACGAACGTCTACGGTCCGTTGTTGTTGTCGGAACTGGCGATCCCGATCATGAAGAGCAGACGCTATGGACGGATCGTCAACCTCTCCAGCGGAATGGGATCTCTGAACGAAATGGGCGCGGGCTACATCGCCTATCGCATGTCAAAAGCGGCGATTAACGTCGTCACACGCGTGCTTGCCGCCGAAACGCAGGGGATGGGAATTCTCGTAAACTCTGCCGACCCGGGATGGGTTCAGACGGAAATGGGCGGCAGGGGCGCGAGTCGCACGGTGGAGAAAGGCGCGCAGACCCCCGTCTGGCTCGCGACGCTTCCCGAGACCGGTCCCACCGGTGGATTTTTCCGCGATCGAAAAACAATCGCGTGGTAAGAGATGGACAGACGACCAAGGTCGTAATACTTGCCCGAGGGCTCGGCAGACGCATGCGCGCCGACAATCCCGGTGTGCCCCTCGCACCCGAGCAGAAAACAGTAGCAGAGACCGGAGTGAAAGCGATGATCCCCGTGGGTCGTCCCTTTCTCGACTACGTATTGAGCGAGGTCGCCGACGCGGGCTACCGCGAGGTTTGTCTGGTTATCGGGCCGGAACACTCGAGCATCCGCCGCTACTACGGCAGCGACGTGAAACCGTCACGGATACGGATCGAATTTGCTGAGCAAATTGAGGCGCTCGGAACAGCTGACGCGGTTCTGGCGGCCGAATCATTCGCCGGTGACAACCTTTTCGTCGTCCTCAACTCGGACAACTATTATCCAGCCGCGGCTCTCACCGCTCTGCGTGATCTGGGTGAGCCGGGGTTGGTGGGCTTCGAACAGGAAGCTCTCATCGAGCTCGGCAATGTTCCAGCCGATCGCGTCGCTCGCTTCGGGGCCCTCGACATCGATGGCGAAGGATACCTCAGGCGAATTCTGGCGCGTCCCGACGAAGAGATGATCAGGGCCGGCAAACCCATCTACAGCAGCCTCAACTGCTGGGTTTTCGGACGGGCGATTTTTCGCGCCTGCCGAGAAGTAGCCTTATCGCCGCGGGGGGAGATGGAGCTGCCTCGCGCTGTCCAGCTGGCGATCGACAATCGTTACGTCAGGTTCAGGACAATCACGATGCGTGCGCCAGTTCTCGATTTATCCAGCCGAGCCGATATTCAAGCTGTTTCTGAACGGCTTCGCACCGTCGAGGTATCGCTGTAGAATTGCAGAAGTGAATCTTCGCGCGTAGGTTTTTCGGTCCGACGCGCAACATGGCGAATCCAACTGAAATTGTTGCCAGCCCGGGCCATCACAGCCGCCTGATCGACTTCTTCGACCGGGCGCCGGTCATTGCGGGCAGCGCGGTCGCGATACTCGGCGCGCTGGTTCTGATTGGATGGAGTCTCGACATCCCGATCGTGACATCGGCGAGTGCTGGCACTCTGCCGATGCTTCCCCTTACTGCGGTGTGTTTCCTGCTTTGCGGCTTTTCGCTGGCGCTGGGTTCGCGTCGATACCACACACCGGCCGCGGAAGCAGCGCAGCAAACTCTTGCGGCGTTGGCGGCCAGTATCGCCGTACTCACGCTCTACGAGTACCTGCGCGGCGGCGAGTCCCGATTCGACCTGCTTCTCTTCGGCGACACGTTGCGAAGGAGTGCCTGGTTCCCTTACGGACGAATGGCGGCCAACACCGCTGCGACGCTTCTTCTTTACTCTCTCGCCCTGCTCTCTGTCCCACACGACCAGAGACGGCGCGACTTGAGAGCGCAGCTGTTCGCGACGCCCGGGTTGCTAATTCCGCTAACTGCAATCATCGGATATGTGTTCGGCGTGAAGGGTTTGTACAGCCTGTCCCAGTCGACGGGTATGCCTCTGCCGACTGCTGTCGGTTTTCTGATTCTTGGCGTTGGAATCATCTTCGCCTGCCGCGACAGAGGGGTTACATCGCTTCTTCTCGACGAAGGAGCAGCGGGAGTACTGACGCGCAGGCTCCTGCCAGCGGCGGTGCTCGCTCCTGTAGTACTGGGGATGATTCGGCTTGCCGGGGAGTCGGCCGGAATCTATGAATCCGAGTTCGGTGTTTCGCTCTTTGCGGTCGCCAGCATCCTGACATTCGTGCTTCTCGTCGTCTGGTCGGCCCGGGTTTTACGTGACAGCGACAAGGAGCGTGTGGATCTGCTACTGCTGGAACGACAGGCGAGAGCGCACGCGGAGAAAGCGCGCAATGAGGCCGAAGCGGCGCGGGCGGAAGCGGAGCGAGCCAATAACAGCAAGACGGATTTTCTCGCGGTGATGTCGCACGAGCTCCGTACGCCGCTGACGGCAATCATGGGTTACGAGGAGCTTCTTTCCGACGGGATCACAGGGCCAGTGACCGAGCTCCAGCGCCAGCAGCTGGGAAGGATCAACGCCAGCGCCAGGCATCTCCTTGGTCTGATCGACGAGATCCTCACTTTTGCGCGGGTGGACATCGGCCGCGAGCGCGTACGGTGGGAATCGATTTCGGTCAACCATACTCTTTCGGATGCTGCGTCACTGGTCGAGCCGATGGCCGCCGCGAAAAAACTCAGGCTCGTGCAGCAGCTTCTCGACGAGGATCAATCGATTCAGACTGACGGCACCAAGCTCAGGCAAATGCTCGTGAACATCCTATCGAATGGAATCAAGTTCACCGAGAAAGGAGAAATTCAACTGAGTTGTTCCGTAACGGACGCGATGCTCGAAATCCGCGTCGCGGATACGGGCGTTGGTATCGCGGCCGAGAACATCGATGACGTGTTCGAGCCTTTCTGGCAGGCCGAGCAAACCGCGACGAGAAAAACCAGCGGCACAGGGCTGGGGCTGAGTGTTACACGAAAGCTTGCGCGCCTGCTTGGAGGCGATGTCACTGTTGCCAGCAGGGTCGGGTCGGGAACGACTTTTCTGCTGACTTTACCGATGAAGGCGCCGGCCGGAGAAAATGTCCGTCGTCGCGATACGCCGACGACGCCCACAAACCCGATGGCCGCTTTGGGGACCTGACGGCGGAGTGCCGGTGCTGAGTTTCTACCGCGCGCCGACACGCGCGTCGGGCTCTGATGTGACCGGTGCCCCCGCCTCTTCGAGCGGGGCCACGAAATTGAAGAGCTTGAGACGAAGGTTGCCGCGCGGCCCGATGCGTTCGTCGTGCTCGTAGAGCGTGACCGAGCAGTTCGCGATCTCCGCCTTCTTGTCTACTGCCAGGAGCTCCGCCTCGGTCATGTGCTCGATCAGATAACGCATGCACAGGACTACTACCGCGTGACACACGATCAACACACGCTGCCCGCAATACTCGCGGGAGATCATTTCCGTAGCGCTGCGCAATCGCAGAATGACGTCGCACCAGCTCTCGCCACCGGGGGGCCGATGGTAAAACTTGCCGAGCAGCCGGCGAAACTCTGCCTGCTCAGGGTAGTGCTCCTTGATGCCCACAGCGGTGAGGCGATCTAGCACTCCAAATTCCTTTTCCCGAAAGCGTTCGTCGACGATGAGGGAATAAGCGTCTTCGCTCATCTCGGCGGTCTTGACGATCAGTTCCGCGGTGTGTCGGGCGCGGAGGTACGGCGAGGTGAGCACGATATTCGGCCGCTTCGCTGACGGCAGCGCGCCGATCCATCGTCCCATCGCAACCGACTGGCGCTCACCGAGCTCCGAGAGAGGTACGTCGACATCGCGGATGTCGATGTCAATTCTTGGCTCGCCGGCTTCTACCGCAGCTTCGCGAGCGACGTTGCCCGCCGATTCCCCGTGACGAACGAGGTACAACAGGTCGGGCCAGATCTGCGTTTGCTTCACGCGGTGAAGAAGGTCAAGGAGCATACCAGCATCTGGTGCGAACCTTGTATTCATCCCGTGTATGGAGAAAACGCCCGATCAGCGCGATCCCGACTGGCCTCGTTATCCGGAGACCATACTATGCTTCTCGACGAGTCCCAAAATCGAGATCGACTTGCGCGAAACGCCCTCGCCGGCGGCTCTCGAGGCGCTGAAGGCGCAGGGATTCGGCGAGCCGTTCGCCATCATGACGGCCTTCGACCCTCATGGGGAGAATCTTTCGCCAGAGGAAAACGAGTTGAGACGGCGCCAGCTGAACGACACACTCACGGCGAGGGGTCTCAGATATCTCAACGTTGATTGCTGCTCGCCCGACCGTTCGCATTGTGAATGCAGCGTGGCGGTGATAATGCCGCAGCAGGCGGCGCTCGATCTGGCTCGCGATCTCGATCAGGTCGCGATTTTCTGGTTCGATGGGCAGAGGTTTTGGATCATCGGCGCGATTGTCGAAACCGATCCGCTGATGCTGCCCCGAAGCTCCTAGGGCAGCACCAGCGGTTCGATCAGCTCACCGGTTTGTAACGGTATCCGTAAGCTCCCCCCTTGGGCGAAGTAATTCTGAACGACTGCTTTGCCTTGGGTGCCACTGGTCCGACTGTCGCCGTCTCCGTGGAGATAACGGCGCCACTCTTGTCGATGAAATCGACGCTCAGAGTATACGTCTTGGACGTCGTGCCCCGATTTTCGATGCTACCGGCGAAGATCGTCTCGTTAGGGCGGCGCGTGAACTCGGAAACGGACAGCTTCACCGGCGCGTTTTCCGATTTCGCGTTGAAGTAGACGAGGGAGTCCGTGTAGATCTTCTGCAGCTTCTTGTCTTTCGTCGCCTTGTACAGGCCCTGGTACGCAAAGGCGTAAAGGAGCGGGTTGTCAGGATTGCTTGGATCGAGCGCGATCAGGCGGTCAATGACGGGAAATGCTTTGGAGTACTCGTTGTTCTGGATGTAGGTGGCGGCAAGATTGTTGAGCGCATCCCGTGAGTAGGGATTTTGCGCCATCGCAGCGTCGAACAGCTTGGACGCATCGGCCTGGCGTCCGGCGCGCGAGGCAACGACGCCTGCATGTACGAGCGTGATCTCCCCGTACTTCGAAGGATTAGCCAGCATCGGCGCGTACACGTTGGCCACTGCCGTGCTGTCGCCAGACGCGGTGTACATTCGCCCGATCTGGTCGAGAGCGTCGGAGAGGAGCAGATCATTGTTGGCGACGGCGATGTAATCCTGCCATGGCTTGATGGCTTGGCGGGCGGCCGCTCGTTGTGCGGCGCCAGTCGCCTCGTCGGCACGAGCGGTGGCAGCGTTGGCTATCTCGTACATCGTCTTCGTACGGACGTCGGCGTATAGTGTATCGGTACCGGCCGCCGTCAGGGTCTGGTTCCAGTACTCATTGGCAGCCGCGTAATTTTTTCTGCTCTGCGCAACGGAGCCGAGGACGGAGTAGGCGTAAGGAGCGGCACGATCCAGAAGCAGCGATCGCTTCGCGTACGTTTCGGCGGAATCGAGCTGGCCGGCGTTGAGCGCGTTGATCGATGCGTTGAGAGCGTCGAGCCACGGCTTCTGCTGCCGCCACTGTTTGGTCATCGCCGCGCACTCCGGCGATGACTTCTCCACCACGGTGAAGGCCGAGTCTGCGGCGGCGAAAAGATCGATGGTACCGGTCGGATTCGTCGTCAAACCGAGCTGACTGCGTGGAACGACGGGCTGCGCGTTCGGCTGCATCAGATAAACCATGTAGGCCTCGCCGCGCAGCCAATTGCGGGCGGCGGGGTTGTCGGTGCCGTTGTCCACGAGTCGAAGTACGTCCTGTAAGTCCTTGCTAGGATTTCCTTTTTCGGCGGCAGCAATGGCCCGGCTCATCGAGAATTGCGCTTTGGCGATGTCACCTTTGGTATTCGCCGTCGGATCGCACGAGCTCGCGGTATTCTGGGCCAGCGTTGGCACAGCCGCCAAGAAGCAGCAACAAATGGCGGTCGAAATTGAGACTTTCATTACGGATCTCCCTGACTTGTCATTTGAAAAGTGGTGGCTCAGGTTCCGGTTAATATACCGACCAGCATTCTTCGTTCCTGCGAACGACACCGCGCGCTACTTTAGAGCGTTGGCCGCCTCTTTGACGAGGTCAAACGCCCGCTGTACGTGCGCTTCTGTGGTGTGAATATTTCCAATCGTCAGCCGAAGTCCGTATTTGCCCCGCACCCGGGTGTGTGAGAGGTAGACCTCCCCCGTTTGGGTCACATATTCGAGGATCTTCGCATTGTAATCGTCGATCTCTGGCGTTGGCATTCCACGCGGGCGATGACGAAAGACTACGGTGGAGAAGTTCACGTCAGCCATCCGCTCCATTTCCGGATCGGAGTCTATCCACCGACTCAGATTGCGCGCGATCCGGATATGTTCTCTGATCAACGATCGCAATCCTTCGACGCCGAAGCTCCGGATGACGAACCACAGCTTCAGCGCGCGAAATCGCCGCCCGAGGGCGATTCCGTAATCCATGAGATTGACGACGTTTTCCTCTTCGCTCACCGCCAGATAGTCGGGTATGTGCTGAAAGGTGCGCTTCAACAACTCGGGCCGGCTGGTGTAAAGCGCCGAGCAGTCCATGGGCGTGAAGAGCCACTTGTGCGGATTGACGACCAGCGAGTGAGCGCGATCGCAGCCGCTGAGGATATGACGCATCTCCGGCAGGATCGCTGCGACTCCCCCGTACGACGCGTCGACGTGCAGCCACATTCCTTCGCGCTCGCAGATGCCAGCGATGGACGCTATTGGATCGATTGCGGTGGTAGAAGTGGTCCCGACGGTTGCCACCACTGCGAGAGGAATGACGCCATCGCGACGATCGTTGTCGATCGCTGCTGCGAGCGCAGTGGCGTCCAAGCGTAGAGCGGAGTCCGTTGGAACTTTTCTCAGCGACTGCAGACCCAGTCCGAGCGTCATCACGGCTTTGTCGACGCTCGAGTGCGCTTCTTCGGAGCAGTAGACGCAGATGCGGGGAAGATCCGTGCGTCCGGACATTCCGCGATCTCGAAGCCCAAGCTCGGGACGCATTTCGCGCGCAGCCGCGAGAGCGTAGAGAGTGTTGGACGACGCAGTATCGCCAATTACTCCGAAAAAATTGTCCGGCAAGCCGATCATCTGGCGCAGCCAGTCCATCGTCAGCAGCTCGAGCTCCGTTTCGGCCGGACCGGTGCGCCAGAGCATCGCGTTGACGTTGAGTGCCGCGGCGAGAGCCTCGCCCAGAACTCCGGCCCCGGTAGAAGAGTTCGCGAAGTATGCCATGAATGCCGGGTGGTTCCAGTGCGTAGTCGCGGGAACGATCAGCTCGCGAAAGTCCTGGAGGATCGCCTCCATCGAATCTCCATTTGCGGGTGGAGATGTCGGCAACGATCTGCGTAAGTCGTCAGGTCTCGCCGAGCTGAGCACCGGCCAGGCTTCCGGCTTGTCGAGATAGTCCGCTATCCAGTCGATGACGGCGTGACCATGCCGCCGGAACTCGTCAGCGGTCATACCTGCAGATGGCGGCGACTGCATCGCTCAAATATAGGGCGACAGCAACGCGCGACGGACAAACGCGCGTCCGATATATTTGCGTCAGTCGTCGTGCAGCCAGCCTCGCCCATCCTGAAATGAAGTCTCCTTCACCGAACCCATCTCATCGCAAAGCTGTCGCTCACCTCAAGCGCGTCGATCCGGTGATTGCCGAAGTGATCGAGAAAGTCGGGCGCTACAAAGGTTGGCAGGACCCCGGCGGATCCCACTTCGACGCAGTGGCGCGCTCGATCGTGTTTCAACAGTTATCCGGCAAAGCTGCCGGTACGATTCACGGTCGCTTTCAGGGATTGTACGGCGGCCGGACGCCTTTTCCCACCGAGCTCACACAAACTTCGGATGAGCAGCTGCGCGCAATCGGCTTGTCTCGTCAGAAGTCGGCGTACCTCAAAGATCTGGCTGCCCGAGTCGCAGCTGGCCAGCTTCCAATCGAGACGCTGCACGAACTGAGTGACGAAGAGGTCATCGCCGCACTGACGCAGGTAAAAGGCATCGGCACCTGGACGGCGCAGATGTTCCTCATGTTCAGACTCGGCAGGCTCGACGTGCTCCCGGATCTGGATCTCGGAATTCAGAAGGGAATTCAGAGAGCCTATCGCCTGCGAAAGCTTCCTTCACCGGAACGAGTCAAGAAAATTGGCGCGAAGTGGGCTCCGTATCGCACGATCGCCTGCTGGTATCTGTGGCGCCTGCTGGATGCTCCAACGCCGGTTCCCCGCTCCAGCGGTTGAGCGCGAGCGTGTAACTTTCCCACTCCAAAATTTGCGGCGAGACATTTTCGTTTAATTTCATCTACATGGCGACTGCAGGCGTAGAACTGGAATCGGCCGGGTATTCCGCGGCCGCGGCAATCACTCGGTGCCGGGCCGTGCTCACAGCGTTGTTCGGTGAGCCTCCCGAGCGGCCGTTCGATGTGCGTTTCTGGGACGGCACAGTCGATCGCGGAGCCAATCCGCGCGCTCCTTTCACGCTGGTTCTGAACAGGCCCGCCGCACTGAGGCGGATGCTGCTTCCGCCCAATGAACTGTCCATCGTCGAAGCCTACATTGCGGGGGACGTCGACATCGAAGGAGGCATGGAGGCTGCGTCCAATCTGTCCGAAGCGATCGGCGGAAGATTACGCTCTCCGATCGCGATCGCACGCCTGGTGCGCCTGGTCCTCGGTCTCCCCGGACAGGCAGAGGACGATCTAGCCGCCACGCGATTCCCCGAATCCGCGCGCAAGCTCGGGCCCCGCCATACACCGGTGCGCGACGCAGCCGCCATTCAGTTCCACTACGACATCGGGAATGACTTCTACAAGCTGTGGTTGGATCAGCGCATGATCTACTCGTGCGCCTACTTTCGTTCACCCGACGATTCCCTGGATCAGGCCCAGGAAGCCAAGCTGGATTTGATTTGTCGCAAGCTTCGCCTCAATGGGGGAGACCGTTTGCTGGACATCGGGTGCGGTTGGGGCGGACTGATCATGTACGCCGCGGAGAATTACGGGGTCGACGCCACCGGCATCACTTTGAGCCGGCAACAAGCTGCTCTCGCCGATGAGCGGATAAAACGCGCGGGACTCTCGGACCGCTGTCGTGTGGAGGTGCGTGACTATCGAACCCTTTCGGCAGGCGACGACTATGACAAGATCGCGAGTATTGGAATGGTCGAGCACGTCGGCCTCACACACCTACCGGTGTACTTCCAGTCGGCGTTTCGCGCGCTCAAAGCCGGCGGCCTTTTCCTCAACCACGGCATCGTCAGCCTTTCCGAGCCGCGACCGCGTTCTGTGCGTGACAAAATATTTCGCAAGTTCTGGAAGGCCGACGCCTTCATCGACAAGTACGTTTTTCCGGACGGAAAACTGACGGGCGCGAACGATGTGATCGAGGCTGCCGAGCGCGTCGGGTTCGAGGTCCGGGATGTCGAAAGCTTGCGTGAGCACTACGCGATGACTCTGCGTCACTGGGTCAGGTCTCTGGAGGAATGCACCCGCGAAGCGACGGCGATCGTTGGGACTCGCACCTTCCGCGTCTGGAGGCTCTACATGGCGGCGTCTGCCAACGCATTCTCAAGCGCGGCGATCAACGTCATTCAGACACTGCTGGCGAAACCGGATGCAACAGGACGATCCAACATTCCACTCACGCGAGACGACATTTACGCCGATTTCGGAACGAGGCTGAGCACTTCGAGAGTGGCGTGAGGCTCGCAGTCATCCGATTCGCCACCATCGCATTGCTCGGTGGATGCGCGTCTCCACCACCACCAGCGCCACCCCCTCCCGCGCCAAAGCCAGTCGGCCCCCCGACGGATACCGTCAGGATTCCGCTCAATGACCTGGGCGCACGCACTTATTTCGGACATGCCGGCGGACTCTACCCTGGCGGTAATAACCTGCCTCCTCCCGACCACGACTCGGCGGCCCGCGCGAAACGGAACATCATCCGACCGGTCGATATCAACGGTGACGAGAGCCCGTTCGGAAAATTCGTTCTGCTATCCATCGGTTCCACCGACGCAACCCAGGCATGGTGCTCGGAGAGGTCCGCGCCACCCTGCGGAGCGTGGACCTTCATGGGACGCGCCTCGACCGATCCAGCCGTCAACCGTTACACCCTCGTTGTCGTCAATGGTGCTGCTCCGGAACAACACGCCGAGAGCTGGATGTCGCCAACTTCGCCGAACTACGATCGCATAAAAGTCGCGCGTCTCGCGCCGTTGGGGCTGAGCGAGAATCAGGTGCAGATCGTATGGGTCAACCTGTCGGACGCGCGCCCGACAGTGCCGCTACCCAGCGACAGCGCCGACGCCTACGTGTTCGTGACAAACCTCGCGCAAGTGATCAGGACGCTCAAAATCAGGTACCCTTACCTGCAGCTGGTATTCGTTTCAAGCCCGATCTACGGGGGGTATTCATCCAGCGAGCTTTATCCCGAGCCGTACGCCTATGAGGAGGGGTTTTCAGTGAAGTGGATAGTCGAATCACAGATCAGCGAAATGCGCGGCACCGGCCCCACCACGGCTGCGGGCAGCCTGAATTATCAGAAAAAAGCGGCGCCCGTGATCCTGTGGGGCCCCTACCTATGGGCGAACGGCGCTAGCCCGCGTAGCGATGGCTTCGCATGGGAGCGTGCCGATTTCGAAAAGGATGGCGCGCACCCGTCACAGGCCGGCGAGACGAAGTTTGCAAGCCAGCTGCTCGAATTCTTCAAGACCTCCGTCTACACACGGTGCTGGTTCGTTTCCAGTCAATACTGCCTTTAGCAGCCTTCTCATCGATATTGTTAATCACCCCAAGCTGACATTCACATGCCACTCCAGAAGATCGAGGACCTTCCCAACTCGGCGCGGACATGGGTCTTCGGAAGCGACCGCGGCTTGAACGCCAAAACGAAAGATGTGTTGCTCGCGGAAACGGATCGGTTCCTCTCGCAATGGCACGCGCACGGGGCGCCGCTAACGGTCGGAAGAGAGTTGAAGTACGACCGTTTCCTCACGGTGGCAGTCGATCAATCCACTGCTGGCGCCTCGGGATGTTCCATTGACGGGTTGTTTCGAGTTCTCAAGTCGCTCGAGCCCAGGCTCGGAGCCAGCCTGATAACGAGCGGGCTGGTGTTCTTTCGGAATTCCAAAGGGGAAATCGAGGCGGTCAATCGCGAGAAGTTCTCTGCGCTCAGCGCCGAGGGAAAGGTCAACCCTCAGACTCAGGTATTTGATCCAACGGTGCAGACGCTAGGGGAATGGCGCGCGCGCTTCGAGCTCAAGGCCGCGGATGGGTGGCACGCTGGTCTGCTGCAGAACAATCAGCCCGCGTGAAAACTCACACCTCGTATCTCACCTTCAACACGAAGAAACGCCACGAGATAATCGACATTACCGAGGAAGTCGAAAAATGCAGAGCCGCAGCGGGCCTCACTGACGGAATGGTGCTCGTTTCAGCCATGCACATCTCCGCTTCCGTTTTTGTAAACGACCACGAGCCGGGATTATGGAAGGACATTCTGGACTGGCTCGAAACCACTATCGCGCCCTGGTCACCCGAACACTATCGCCATAACAGCGGAACCGGAGAAGACAACGCCGCAGCGCACCTCCGCTCGCTCACCATCGGCCACGAAGTGATAGTGCCCGTTACGAACGGAAAGCTCGATTTCGGTCCATGGCAGCGAGTGTTTTACGGCGAATGGGACGGGCAGCGCCCGAAACGCGTGCTGCTCAAGGCGATGGGAGAGTAGTATCGACCTGTTTGACGGCTTCCTCGGCGCCGACGAACCCGATGCGGCTGTGAGTCCCATCGCAGAACGGCTTGGTGACCGACCCGCCGCAGCGACACAGGGAAACCCATTGCTTTCCTTCCGGAATCGCGACCGGATTTCCATCGTGGTCGATGAGGTTGAACTCGCCGGTGATTCTGTAGGGGCCGTTCTTCCGAATCTGGATCGTGACGTCAGGCATTCTGGTTCCAAGAAAGTTGGAGAGCGATCCGAATGAGCTCTCTCATCCTCTGCGGATCGCCGGGATGATTCAGGGCATGCATCAATCGGGCTCAAGCGCCATTATAGCTCTACGCTGCTCAACAACATATCGTGTGGCCACTGCTCGGCGAAGCCGTTTTGCCGCAGGACGGTAGCGATCTGACCCCAGTGCCGAATCGCATGCAGGAAGACGTTCGACGCGATCTTGTGCTTGCTGGCAGTGACCATCCCCGCGGTGAGCGTCTTGAAAGTCAGAACCTTGTCCAGCTCGGCGGCCGCGGCCGACGTGAGGAACTCGACAAGCTGATTGCGGGCTCGCTCTCCAAGCTGAAAGACCTCGTCCATCGATGTCTCCGAAAAGGCGTCCCATTCGGTTACCGGCTGATCCAGCAGCCTTTGCGCGTAGCGAAGTTCTACGGCGAAGATGTGGTGCACCACTCCGCCGATCGTCGCCATTCTTCCGCTGGCGAACGGCACATCCCATGAGCCAGGGTGTTCAGAAAACCATTTACGCCACTGCTGCTGCTCCATCGAAGTAAACTCGAGAAGAACCCGATAACTCAGTGCGCAACGCTCCACGGCGATCACACCCGCAGGTGGTCGGCGCGCCAGTCTCGGATTGCGCGTTTGATATCGCCCTGATTCTTGAGCTCACCGTTCAATGCGCGTCTTGTCAGCTCGGGAACCTCGTCATCGGGCGCGAATCGAATCGCTATCAGCTGACTCGGCGATAGTTCGGAGACACGTCCGCGCAGGTCCGCAGGAAGCAGACGCTGGAGCCGCGTCGTCTCTTCCAGGCGAATGATCCGATCCTGGGCACGAAGCGGCATGAGTCGCGACATGAAGATGCCGATGAGCAAAGCCACCGCAACGATCACCGCCCATCCGTTCGCCGTCGTACGAACCCTCGCAAACTGAGCCCCTGCCACGAAGACGTTGATCAAAAGCACGGGAATCGCAAAGAAATGCCAGATCGGAATGAAGCGACGATGAGTTGCGAGAGTCTGCGTCCTGTCAGCCATCTTGGCTCCTGGTTTTTGTATGCGCTTCGCGAGCGTGCCTTTTGAGCCGCGTGATCATGGCGTTCAGGCCGGGCTCACGCGCTCCCAGGCCGATGCTTTCCATCAACGTGCGAACGAAATCAGATGGGATTGCCAGCGTTGTCCCTGGTGACTGATCGTTAACTGCGCCGAACACTATTGCCAGAACGGCGGCGATGGTCGGCGACTCGCGTACATTGAGATCGGCGTAGAAATGGATTTTTCCGTCGCTGACTTCGGGAATGATGTCAACACGGGTCTGGCACTCGGGAACGTTGAATGCACTTCGGTCGAGATCACGAAAACGCTCCGGCAACGGCTCGAGCTTCCTTGAATACTGGACTAATGCTTGCATTTTTTCTTCACGCCCCATCGAGCGGAAAAGCCTGAGCACGCGCTCTATCGATGGAGGGATGCCGGAAGCGGTCTCGATCGGGCTCGCGCCCGGTGTAGAGGATGGACCGATGGACATAGGCGGAATCTAACCAGCTTCCGCGAACTACCATTTCATTAGATGGAGCGGGCAATGCCGACACGTAAAGCAACTGCAATCTGGGAAGGTGGACTGAAGGGTGGGAAGGGAAGCTTCAAAGGAGAGAGCGGATCGATCGGAAGCCAGTACAACTTCAGCTCCCGGTTCGAGAGCGGTATTGGATCGAATCCCGAGGAGCTGCTAGCTGCCGCGGAAGCTGCGTGTTTCAGTATGGCGTTGGCCGCAGGTCTGGAGAAGAATGGTACACCGGCAACAAAGGTCGAAACCACTGCTGCGTGCACTGTGCAGCCTGTTCCCGGCGGATTCGGCATCACCACGATGAAGCTGAACGTTCAGGCAACCGTGCCGAATATCGACGCCACAAAGTTCGATCAGATCGCAAAGGAGACCAAGGAGGGTTGTCCGGTTTCGAAGGCCCTCAAGGGCAACGTCGATCTGCAGCTTGAAGCAAGACTCGTGGGCGCATCTTCAGAAAAACGGGCGCAGACGACCGACACGACCTCGGAGCAGCGCCCGGCGTAGCCCTGGCTGGAGAGTATGGGCGGTGGAAATACGCCGCCTACCGCGAGTAGTTTCTGATTTTGCTCTTCAGCAGCTCGCCGTTGGAAAAGATGATTTGTTCTCCGGACTCACTGCGCACGCGCGTCGTCTTGAGTCCGATGTGCTCCACCTTGCCACGGTAATTCTCCACGGATATCGAGTCGCCGACCACGAATGGTTTGTCGACCACGATCGCGATGGCAGCGAAGAGATCGCCGAGGATGTTCTGAACGGCGAGGGCGACGGCAAGGCCCCCGATGCCAAGACCGGTGAGTAGCGGCCGGATCTGAATGTGAAGTGCCCAGAGGGCCGCCAATCCGAGAATTATCCAAATGGTGAGGCGCGCCACGGCCCCGAGCGCCTTGAACGTCGTAATGCTGCTTCCGTCCGTCGCGTGGACCTGGACGTAGCGCTGGATGTAGTGGGTGATGATGATGTTCGTCCACACGACGCCCTGCATGAACAAAGCGAGTATCGTCGCGATGTCGGCTGATCTTTGCGTGCTCTCGGGGAGTCCGAGCAGCTGCGGCAGGAACGAGGAGACGAGACCGATGATGAGGAACAACGAGCCACGCAGAATCTTTACGGCAAGGCTGTTTTTCATGGGCCTTAATGTACTCCGAAAAGTCTCGGCGTACGGATCGCGGAGCGCACGGAAATTGTCTCAACTAAAGCGGGCGGCTTTGAGCGCTAAGCCGAGAGGTGGTCAGCTAGGCTGAAAAGCTCCTGGCGTAGCGCTCCGGGCTGCCCGCTTTGGTTGTGTGGAATTTGAGGAATCCGAAAGTTCCAGACTACGCACCCTTTGGAGCACGGTCTCCATCGCATCACACGCATCGCAATTGCCGCACATCCACTCGGGATCCACTTCCTCCCCGAAGTGCTCGAGGATGTAGCGGGTACGGCATTGCGTGGTCTGGCAGAACTGGATCATCGTGCGGAGCTTCTCCTGGTCCATCGCCCGTCTCTCCTCGTAGTCCTGGAGGTCGGCGCTCAGATCCACCGCGCATAGATTGTCGCCGAGGCGCTCCCATTTGCCGCCGCGGTGCTCGCGCACCAGGCCGTGTCGCTTGAGCAGCGCGAAAACGATCTTCGCCTTGCGACTGGGAATTCCGGTGAGCTCAACAATGTCCTCGAGGAGCACAGGTGTTTTGAGAGGATACTTCTCGAGAGCTAACGCTACCTGCGCCGCCTCCTGCACTTCCGGATACTTGCCACCGAGAAAATATGATTGGATGCGCTTGTCTTCCACGCGATACAGCACACGACAGACTGCCGGATCTCCATCACGACCTGCCCGCCCGGCTTCCTGGTAATACGCTTCGATCGAGCCGGGGAAGTGGTAGTGGATCACGAAGCGAAGATCCTGCTTGTCGATCCCCAGACCGAAAGCGTTGGTGGCGATGATGGCTTTGAGCTCACCAGCCATGAAACGATCCTGGACATCCTTTCGGTCGGCGGCTGGACGCTTGCCGTGGTACAACCCGACGCGAAACTCCTCAGAGAGCATGTCGTGCAGTCGCTCGGCCTCCTTTACGGTGGCGACGTAAATCACCCCGGACCCCTCGAATTCGCGGAGCGCGTGACGGAGCGTTGTGTCCTTGATCTGGTCGTTGACTGTGCGGATTACTTCAAACCGCAGATTCGGCCGCGCAAAACCTGTAATCGTCACGTGCGGGTCGACCATGCCCAGTTGCCGAACGATGTCAGCCTGGACGTGTGCTGTTGCCGTGGCAGTCAGCGCAAGAATCGGTGGGCGGCCGAGGCGTTTCGAGATGCCGCCGAGGGAGAGATAATCGGGGCGGAAATCGTGCCCCCACTGACTGACGCAGTGCGCTTCATCGACGACGAAGAGGCTGATCGGACGTGAGAGGAGGTGCTCGAAGAACGCGCGATCCTTGAAGCGCTCGGGAGTGAGGTAAAGCATTTCGCCCTCTCCGTCGGCGATCGCCCGGTGTGCTTCGCGTGTCTCCGATGTGGAAAGATGCGAATGCATCGCGACCGAGCTCACTCCCTGAGCACAGAGCTTGTCGTGTTGATCTTTCATTAGAGCGATCAGCGGGCTTACGACGATGGTGAGTCCGGGGAGGACAATGGCTGGGAGCTGGTAGATCAGCGACTTGCCACTCCCGGTCGGCATCACGACCAGTGCATCCTTGCCGGCAATTACAGCTTCAATCGGCTCCCATTGTCCCGGACGGAACTCGCGATGGCCAAATCGCTCGTGCAGCAGCTTACGGGCTGCTTCTTTGGTGATCTGTTTTTGCGCCACGACCCGGAATACAGGCACAAACTATTCCCGATTCCGGTGGTGCCCGGACCCTGACCTTTGGTCGCCCCTTCGGGGCTCACGAGAAGAACACATGGCCCGTGAGAAAGTCATCACCACCGCAC
>JBHEME010000002.1:0-142807 GCA_046262755.1 Gemmatimonadaceae bacterium
GAACATCGCCTGCCCGGGGTAAAGCACGGCGGCGTCGATGCCGTCGCGGTCCATGTCCGCGAGGCGTGGCCCGGGTTCGAAGGCGCCCGCTATCCGCAGTTGTTCGAGCAGTTGGTACCGATGTTGGGGAGTGATGCTCAACCGGGCGCAGAGCGCGTCGATGGCCTCGCGCCCGCCGACCGCGACCGCGCCGCCGAGCTGCTCCATCGTCACATCCTCGTGGGTCACGGTCTTAACTACGTTCGGACCGGTGACGAACATGTAGGATGTACCTCTCACCATGTAAGTGAAATCAGTTATCGCCGGCGAATAAACGGCGCCCCCGGCACACGGACCCAGAATGGCCGAGACCTGCGGAATGACGCCGGAGGCGAGCGTGTTACGCAGAAAAATCTCCGCGTACCCGCCAAGCGAAACAACACCTTCCTGGATGCGGGCGCCGCCGGAGTCGTTGAGACCAATAACGGGCGCGCCGTTTCTCGTCGCGAGGTCCATGATCTTGACGATTTTCTCAGCGAACGATTCGGACAGGGATCCCCCGAACACGGTGAAATCCTGCGAGAAAACGTAGACGAGTCGCCCATCGATCTTACCATGGCCGGTTACGACCCCGTCGCCATAGAACTTCTGGGATTCCAGCCCGAAATCGGTCGACCGATGAACGACAAAGCGATCGAGCTCGACGAACGATCCTTCATCGAGAAGGAGATCGAGTCGCTCGCGAGCGGACAGCTTCCCCTTCTCGTGCTGTGCCTTGAGCCTTGCATCGCCGCCGCCTTGCTCCGACTCCACCCGCCGACGCTCCAGGAGGTCGAGCTTCTCTCGCATCGTCATGGGACCGGAAAGGTAACGTTACACCGAAAGGCCAACTAGCACTCTCGCCGCACTCGCTTGACGGCGGGAGGCAGTCGCGGAAAGAAGGCTGTAGCGACCGGAACCGATATATCCCACCTTAGCTTGGGTTCTGACACCATCTTCAGGGAGAGGATATGTCACTCAAGGGAAAGCACGCACTGGTCACCGGTAGCTCCCGCGGTATCGGACGAGGTATCGCGTTAAAACTGGCGGACGAAGGCGCCAAGATCGGCATTCACTACGTCCTCAATGAAGCAGCGGCGAGGGATACTTTGGCGCAGGTGCGGAAGCGTGGCGGTGACGGATTCGTCGTTCAGGCCGATGTTACAAAGCCGGACGAGATTAAAGCCATGTTCCGGAAGGTGGCTGATGAATTTGGTGAGCTCGATATTTTCGTCAGCAACGCGAGACCGGAGGCAGCAGCCTTTTTTCAGGCGCCGATGGACATTACTCTCGAACAATGGGACACCGCGTTTGACTCCCAGGCGAAAGCCTTCCTGGTCGGCGTCCGCGAAGCAATTCCACTGATGAAAAATGGCGGTAAGATACTCGCGATCACCTACGCAGAGGGTAGTCGCACGGGTGGATTGCAGCCGTGGGTGGGGATGGGATCAGCGAAAGCGGCACTCGAGTCTCTAGTTCGGTATTTCGGGGTCGCTCTGGCTAAGCGCGGCATCACCGTGAACGCCATCTCCCCGGGTTGGACCGAGGACAGCGTGCTCAACAGCCTCCCGCAACAGGTCCATGACCTGATCGCGAACTGGCACATTCGCGGGTGGACGCCAATGGGTCGGCTCGGAACGCCAGCTGACATCGCAGGGGTCGTCGGACTATTCTGCTCCAACGACGCGGACTGGATTACAGGCCAGGTGATTTACGCCGACGGTGGTGCCTCATTGATGAACCCCGAAGTGCCGACCGAGATTCAGATCGGATAGCTCCCCCGTTATCGACAACGAATGATCGGTTTATAGTGAAGCACACGCTGACTGCAACGCTCAAACGATTCGATACGCCGGACGAAGTTCGGCAAATGGTAAAAGGTCGCTTCGAGATCATTCGCATCGGAGGTCTCACGATTGGCAAGGCCACTTATGAGCCCGGCTGGCGCTGGTCCAAACACGTTGGTCCCGCTCTTGGATTGCAACTGTGCGAGGTCGAGCACGTCGGGCTCGTTCTATCGGGCAGTGCGACCGTGGAATTCGAGAGTGGACGCAAGATCACATTACATGAAGGCGAGTTGTTTCACGTTCCGCCGGAGCCCCACGATAGCGCGGTTGTCGGCAGCACGGAGTACGTATCGCTTCACTTCCTGGGGGCGGACAAGTACTCCAGGTAGTCTTCGACATCGAGCGCCTGGATCGGAGAAAGGAACTGCAACTGAACGGGCGAGAGTTTTCAGAAGCATAGATCGTAGATCCCAGTTCACGACGTCGGGACTCTGCTAGCTGGCGTTACGGCAGAAGCCGTTGCCTGTGGTCAAGAGGGCGAGAGTGGAGTCCCGACGTAGTGAACTCTTATCTAGTATCTACGCTTCTGGAATCTCTCGCCCGTTCAGTTGCAGTTAATCTTAAGCACACCCCGTCCGATCAGATCTTGACCCCCTCGAAACGCCGCCCGAAAAAAGCGCGCAAGCGAGCTCGACGGCCCGCGCAACAACACACTTCGTT
The DNA here is from genome assembly GCA_046262755.1 of Gemmatimonadaceae bacterium. Lineage (GTDB taxonomy): Bacteria > Gemmatimonadota > Gemmatimonadetes > Gemmatimonadales > Gemmatimonadaceae > UBA4720. The sequence continues at coordinate 2,526 of JBHEME010000002.1, forward strand.
GCCAACAAGCCGGAACGCGTACATGGAAACGCGTCAGTGGCTGTTGAGCCGGCACGGGCCCGTGTGCGCCTATTGCGAGCGAAGGGTGACGCCGCGGTTGATCACGATGGACCACGTGACACCGCGCAAAGGGAAGACAGCTTACGACCGGCGGGACAATCTTGTTTTGGCCTGTCCCGAGTGCAACGCTCTCAAGGCGGATCAGCCATTCCTGGCTTTTCTGCTGGGGCGGCGCGGCCGTGCCGCTAGCCTGCTTCGCTACGGCGCGCATCTGAGCTCAATGTTGCTGGACCTCGCTCGGGAAATAGCTGGACCGGAGGCCGCTGCCCGTGCAGCGCGCCTCGCCGATCCGGACTACCCGTACCTGGATTAGGCGGAGAGTGCGCTCAGGTCGGCGTCTTGTCCCGTCTGACTGGTGTCGCCTTTGAGCCTGGCCTTGAGAAACGCGAGCACGTCCATCTCGTGCTGTCGGAGAATCGGACCGTGATGCTTACGGTTGCTCCACTTCCTTTCGGGGAGTGGCGGCAGCACCGAACCTTCGAGGTAGGCCACCAGTAACGCTGGGTGTATGTAGTACTTGCGACAGACGCTGCGTGTATTGCCAAGTCTCTTGGCGGTCATGTCGACGGCGGCAACAATGTTTCGTTCCGCTTCGCGCTTGCTGTTGGCTGGCCCCACGGCTCTCAGGGCTTCGGCCGCAAGCATCGTCCCTGCCCACGTCCGGAAATCCTTGGCGGTGATGTCTCGACCCGTGACTTCCTGTAGGTAGGCGTTGACGTCTTCCGCCTGGACGACCTGCTTCTTGCCTTCATCGTCCAGGTACTTGAACAACTCCTCTCCGCGAAGCTCCTGACACCGCTGCACTATCCGGGCGATGCGACGATCCGTCACGGCTACGGCGTGCTGGATCCCGCTTTTGCCTCTGAACTCGAAGCGGAGCTCCGAACCCCTGACCGCGACGTGGCGGCGGCGCAGCGTTGTGAGACCAAAGGACTTGTTCGCCTTGGCGTACTCGTCCGAACCAATGCGGATAAGTGTCGTCTCGAGGAGCCAGACGACCGTTGCCATGACTTTATCGCGGGCGAGCCCGGGCAGTGTGATGTCCGATTCGACGCGCTCGCGGACTTTCCACAACACGTCGCTCAGTTCGAACATGCGCTCGAACTTGGTTCCGTCGCGATGCTGACGGAAACCCGGATGATACCGATACTGCTTCCGGCCACGAGCGTCGCGGGCGGTCACCTGTAGGTGCCCGTCCTCGTGCGGACAGATCCACACGTCGGTCCAGGCGGGTGGAATGACGAGGGAGCGAAAACGATTCAGCATTTCGCGATCGCGAATGACGCTGCCATCGGGGTCCGTGTAAACGAACCCCCGACCTTGACGGTGTCGGCGAATGCCAGGCATTGCGTCGGTCACGTGGCGAAGGCCAGCGGCTTCGGCCGATCCGACGTATTCCTGAGATAGCGTTTGTCCCAGCTTTCCTCCTCGATATCGCGCCGCGGATGATCACGCCTCCACGCTGCAGCGAAGAGGCGGGGCGTCGGATATGGACGCTACAACTGAAGTGCGGCAACGCGATTTTGACGAGAGAGCACGCGGAACGGGTTTATCGTGGCCCGACGATCCCGAAACTGCCCGAAAGGCAGAAATTACGAACGGAAAAAAAGCTAATCGAGCTCGTTCAAATCTCTCAATGCAGGAATTTTCCAAGCGGTTACTCCCACTACGCCCAGCGTCACAAAACCCCCGAAAATCACCGATGGCACCGCCCCAAGTAACTTCGCCGCGACTCCTGACTCGAAAGAACCAATCTCATTGGACGACCCGATGAAAATCTGGTTTGCCGCAGAAACGCGGCCCAGCAAGTGTTGCGGTGTCCGCAGCGTGAGTAGCGTAGACCGGATGACGACGCTGACGTTGTCCACCATGCCGCTGATCAGGAGAAGAGCGAGCGAAAACCAGAAGCTTCGGGACACGGCGAACAAAATCCAGCAAATTCCGAAGGCGGCCACGCAACCAAAGAGAATCGGTCCAGCTTTTCGCATCCTGCGGTGCACCAAAAACACGGAAATGAGGACGGCTCCGGCCGCGGGTGCGGCACGCAGGACACCCAGCCCTTCCGGGCCCGCACGAAGGATTTCTGATGCGAAAATCGGGAGAAGAGCTGGCGCCCCGCCGAACAGGACGGAAAACAAATCGAGAAGTTGCGCCCCCAGCAGCTCTGGCTGTGTCATCAGGAAGCGCATCCCGACGGTGAGATTGTTGCCGAAGGTCTCACTTCCCGGCGAAGCTGGCTGCGGCTCGTAGCTGATTCTGGCGAACAGGGACACGGCTATCACACACAGGATGGTCTCCGTGATATAGGCCAGCTGAGGCCCCGAGAACCCATAAATGATTCCACCAACGGCCGGCCCAACGACAGCAGCGAATTCCCATAGCGAGGACCGCCAGGTGACGGCGTTCGCATAGGTTTCCCTGGGAACGATCTCCGCGCCCAACGCGGTGCGGGCCGGTTGCAAAAAGCTTCGGGCGAGCCCGCTCGCCGCGACAACCGCATAGATGGGCCAGATCCCTCTCCCCAGTAGCGTTCCGGATCGCGCGGTCAGAATCAGGAGCAACGCCGCGCATCCGGTCTGAACCACCAGCGCTGCGATCGAGAGGTGTTTGCGGTTGCGGCTATCAGCTACGTGGCCCGCAAAGAGCGCAGCACTGATGAACGGAAGGGCTTCCGCCAATCCGACGAGGCCCAGCGACAACGGATCCTTTGTCAGCGCATACACCTGCCATGCCACAACCGTCGCCTGGATTTGAGTTCCAAGCGTCAGCCCGACGAGGCTGGCGACGTACCATAGAAAATTCGGATTCCGCAGCGAAACATAGGGGTCGTGCCGCGCCGCCTTGGTCACGTTTTCTGGCAAGTCCGCATGATATCGCGGAGTGAATTCTCGGGCAATCGAGCCAACGTGGCGTTGCTCACGTCCGGGTATTCTATTCTAACTATCGCCAATTCCGTGGGGTTCCGTGTCAACATCCGTTGCGGCCAGGCCCGGCAAGCCAAACGCCAGTGAGTTTCTTCCTTATTACGCGAGATACATTGATCTCGTGAGCGATGGTGATGTGCTCTCGACCCTCACCACGCAGATGAAGGAGACCCAGACGTTTCTTCGCGGGCTCCCGGCCTCTCTCTCTACGCACCGCTACGCGCCTGGAAAATGGAGCCTGAACGAAATGCTGGGCCACATTATTGATGCGGAGCGGATATTTGCTGGCCGCGCGTTGAGATTCGCCCGCAATGACGCCCAACCCCTGCCGGGCTTCGAGCAGGACGATTACGTCAGGAATTCATCGTTCGACTCGTATCCGTTGCTGGAGCTTGCTTCCGAGCTCGATGCGGTAAGGCGTTCAACAATTTTCCTGTTCCAGCACCTTGATGACGAAGCATGGATGCGGCGTGGCATCGCGAGCGGAGCAGAGGTGAGTGTGCGCGCTCTTGCCTACATTATAGCCGGCCATGAGCTCCATCACCGGCAAATTCTGCGAGAGAGGTACGTCTGATCCGCGCGCCTTACGTTAGGCGGCTGGCAAGCTCAGCGTAAAGGTCGTTCCTTCACCAAGCGTGCTGACGACAGTGATGTCTCCGCCCATGCGTCGGGCCAAATCGCGAGAAATCGCAAGGCCGAGTCCGACACCCTGTCGGCCGGGCACCGGTCGCGTTGCCAGCTGAACGAACGGCTCGAAGATCGAATCCAGCTTCGAATCAGGTATCCCGATCCCCGTGTCGCGGATATGAACGCACGCCTTGCCCGATCCTTCCGGTGACTCGGTTGCACTCACCTTGATCTCGCCGCCCGCCTCGGTGTATTTGATCGCGTTGGTGAGAAGGTTCAGAAGTATCTGCCGAACTTTTTCCCGATCGCCCCGGATGTTTTGCGCCGCGGCCTTACCGGGTCCAGCGGGGGTGGCCACCTCGCACCGAAGGTTCTTCTCGGCGAATAGAGGCTCTACCATCGCCGTTACGTCCGAAAGCAGGGGCGCGACAGAGATCTCTTCGATCACGTATTCAACGCGGCCCATCTCGATGCGAACGAGGTTGAGCATATCGTTGATGAGCGAGAGCAGATGTTGCTGACTGCGCTGAACTCTCGCGAGTGCATCTCTCTGCGTCTCGGTTACCGGGCCGTGCACCCCCATTTCGACGAGCTGCACGTAACCGCCAATGGCGTTGAGGGGCGTCCGCAGCTCGTGGCTCATAATCGCGAGGAACTCGCTCTTGGCACGGCTGGCGGCTTCTGCTTCCCCGCGCGCTCGGCGCTCCCGCTCCAACAGCGCTTCGCGCTCCTCCGCGGCTGCACGCAGCTGGCTCTCGAGCTCTCTTCGCTCCTCGACTTCCGCTTCAAGGGCGCGCGCGCGCTGCTGCAGTATGCTTATCTCGAGTAGTCGGGTGTCATCGCTTGCCTGCGTGTAGCGCTCTGTCGGAATGACGTGCGCATGTTGCCGGCATATGAGCTCGAACCCCGGTGAGTCTGACTCCCTCTTGAAATTTTCGATTCCGTAAGCGCACAGCAGAGAGAAGGAGTGGCTGGCGGCGAGCTCGTTCCAGAGCTCCTCGAGGCGGATAGCGCCTTCTCTGTTACCCTCCTTCCAGAGCACGTCCACCATCTCGCCATAAGCCCGGGTTACGGTGTGCGTGGTACCGGCCACGGAGCGGCTCAGCACTTCCCCAATGGTCTGTCTGAACCGTTGAGCGTCAGGCAACGATCCGGACATAAAGCCCGAAAGCGCTGTGTGCGCGTCGAGCATAGTCAGCTGACCTGTCTCCGCGGCGCGATCTACATCGAGACCCTTCGACTTCAGTCGCAGCGTGAATGCGTCACGGTGTGGAGGAGTGGCGATCACCACCACTGGCTGGCCCGACCGGAGTCCAGCAGCAAGGAAGTCGGATACCGCCGATTCTAGATACGCATCGTTCTCATAGAATTGAACGACGTGCGTTGAATCATCGCCCGTCATCAGAGCGACATCGCCGGCCGTCGATCGACTGTGAGTGTTCTCGATCAGTCGGAGGTTTGCCGGCCGCATCATTTTTTCATCTATGAAGCCCACGCATGAAGATTAGTCCGCCTCGCGGGCCAAGGGAACCCTCACAAAGTGTTGCAGTTCCTCGGATCGCCGGACTCGAGCCCCCGCTTGAATGATGCGGAGCGCTGCGCCGCGGACCCATGAGTGAAAGAGTCGACGTTCACTCGGCCCGTGGTGCGCGCCTGGATTCGATCATCTCCTACCGCTGAGGCTGCGCCCAGCGCCTCATCGACGTCGCCGCTCTCCAGGATCTGACGCTGGGCAGTCGAGTGCGCCCACACTCCGGCGTAACAATCTGCCTGCAACTCCAGGCGAACGGAGAGCGCATTGGCTTCCGAAGGATTCGCTTCCTCGGCCTGTCTGACTCTTGCGTCGGTTCCCATCAGATGTTGAACGTGATGTCCAAGCTCGTGAGCGAGAACGTAAGCTTGCGCAAAATCACCGGACGCTCCGAAGCGTTGCTGAAGCTCCTGAAAGAAGCCGAGGTCGAGATAGACGTGTTCGTCAACGGGGCAATAAAAGGGTCCCATCGCCGACTGCGCCGGACCGCAGCCCGAATCAGTCGAGTTGCGGAAGAGCGCCAGCTTGGCCGGGTGAAACGTTCCGCCATACTGCGGAAGAATCTGCGCCCATGTTTTCTGGACATCGTTGAGAACGAAAACAGTCCTGTCCACAACCTGTTCCTCAGCGTCGGAATCCTGGGCCGACATTGGCGCACTGGTAGCTCCAACCCCCGGCTCAACGCCAAGGTCGGTGAAAAGATTGCGCCCGAAAATGAGACTCAACGCGAGCACGACGACTGTGCCGCCCAGCCCCAGGCCTTTACCCAGACCACCGCTAGAGCGGCGGTCCTCGAGGTTGCTTCTGTCGCCGCCCGGTGTCCAGCGCATTCACCCTCCGGGGTCATCAGGTACCGAGGCGATGAGCAAGAAACTCGCCCGCACTGGACAGGGCGATTGCAATTTGGAGCTCAGCCCGGAGTCGTCGCCTGTTTGTCGAGGACGGTGCGGACTGCCGCGCGCAGAGCTTCAGCGGTGAAGGGCTTGCGCAGAAACTCCGCCTCGGAGGTTGTTATTCCACGCCGCAAAATCTCGTTGTCGGTGTAACCGGACATGAATAACACTCTGAGCCCCGGAGTAAGCTCACGTAGCTCGTCCACCAATCCTCGCCCGCCCAGGTTGGGCATCTCGACATCGGTGACGACAAGATCGATCTCCCCGACTTCTTCCGCAGCGAGCTTTAAGGCTGCCGATCCGTCGGGTGCTTCCAGCACTCTGTAGCCTGCGTCAGTAAGGATTCTCACTTGAAGCTTCCGCAGCGCCTTTTCATCCTCAACAACCAGTATGGTTTCGTTACCAGGGGGCACTTCTTCACGCAGTGGCCTGACTGCTTCTCCTTCGGCGGCGAAGGATTCGCGCAAGGCGACGTCCTGCCTGGATTCTTTGAGGGGCGAGCCCGGAAGTGGAACGTCGCCGCCACTTCGATCGAGGCCAGTGGGTTGAGGAGCGGCGCGACGGCTCGATATCAGCAGACGTCTGGTGAGGTCTTCCGCGCGCGCGGCAGCGGCGCGGATGTCGTCGCTCTCCTCCGTCGACAGGTTCGCTTCAGCGAGAGTCCCGCCGATCAGGTCCGCGTTCATTCGAATCACGGTCAGTAGGTTGTTGAGCTCGTGAGCAGATCTGCCGGCAAGAGTCGCCAAGGCGTGAAGGTCTTCAGTTTGGATCGCCAGGTTTTCTTCCGCCGATCGGTTCGTGCCCACGCTCTCAATTGTGAGCAACACGCTGGCATCGCCGGGATCGATCGATGGAATGAGCCTCGCGCTGAGCCAGAGCACACCCTGACCTGCCTCCTTCTCGTCGTGCAACAGCTCGAAGTGATCCGACTGCGGCTCGCCGCGCAACACCGTCTCGAGCATGGCTCGAAGCTTTTCGTCCCAGGCTTTACCGCCGATCTGGTAAACTTTGTAGCCGACGCACTCCTCAGGGGCGAGACGGAACATCTCGTAAAAGCCCTTATTTGCGGCCCGCACGACGAGCTGCTGGTCGAGCACAAGCAAAGCTTCAGGTTGGGTGCGGGGCGTCATCATCGTCGGCGGTAGGAAGTTGGAGAGCTGATACCATGACGGATAGACGATCCGCGACGCGCCCGCGTCTCGAATCGAAGGGGTTTGGGCTGTGCGGATGATGAACGCGTGTCGTCAGCCGCGAAAGAAAAAAGCGGGTCAGCCTCCGATAGGCTGACCCGCCTGCGTTTACTGATTACGCGTTACGCCGGTTCCTCTACGTATGAATCCGGCGGGGTAGGAATCGGATCCGACAGGTTGTAGTCGTCCGACTCCATGGGGATCACCTTGCTCGGCGTCTCCGGGCGAGGAGGCTGCTCCTCGGGAATCCCGGTTACAGCGAGCACGATGCGGCGGTGGATGGGATCAACCTCCAGCACACGCAGATCGAGGTTCATCGTCTCGTAAACGATGTCCGCCGGGCTGTTCACCGGCTGGCCGAAATTGAGCTGGCTCACCGGCACAAAGCCTTCGATGTCGTTGCCGATGTCTACCACCACGCCCTTGTCCATCAGGCGCACAACTTTGCCCCGCAACTCCGTGCCGACCGGGTATGTCTCACCAATGCGAAGCCATGGATCCTCGGTCGCCTGCTTGAGACCAAGACTGATTCTCTTGTTCTCGGAGTCGACATTCAGGATGACCACATCGACACTGTCGCCCTTCTTCACCACTTCAGACGGGTGCTGCACCCGTTTCGTCCACGACATGTCGGAGATGTGGATGAGCCCGTCGATACCCGGCTCGATCTCTACGAACGCGCCGAAGCTGGTGAGGTTCCTAACCTTGCCGTTGAGACGCGTGCCGACCGGATACTTCTCCGGCAGCATCATCCACGGATCCTGTTCCGTTTGCTTCATACCGAGCGAGATCTTCTCTTCGTTCGGATCTACCTTGAGCACGACTGCTTCGATCGCTTCACCAATCGAGACGAGCTTTGATGGATGGCGGACATTGCGCGTCCAGCTCATTTCGCTGATGTGGACGAGCCCTTCGATTCCCGGCTCCAGCTCGATGAACGCGCCGTAGTTGGTGATCGAGACCACCTTTCCGCTGACACGTGTGCCGACTGGATACTTCTCCGCGACATCTTTCCACGGGTAGCTCTGGAGCTGTTTCAAGCCGAGGGAGATGCGCTCGCGATCCCAATCGATGTCGAGAACCTTGACCTCGAGCTCCTGACCGATGTGCACCATCTCGGACGGATGCTGGATGCGCCCGTACGACATGTCGGTGATGTGGAGCAATCCGTCGACGCCACCGAGATCGATGAATGCCCCGAAGTCGGTGATGTTCTTGACCACGCCTTTGCGCACCTGATCTTTCTGGAGCTCCTTCATCAGCTTCTCGCGCTTGCCCGCGCGTTCCTGCTCGAGTATGACACGGCGGGAAACGACAATATTCCGGCGGCGCTTATTGAGCTTGATGATCTTGAAGTCGAACGTCTGGCCGAGCAGCTCGTCGACGTTCGGAACGCGCCGAAGCGCGATCTGCGAACCGGGGAGAAATGCATCGACTCCCATGAGATCCACGACCACGCCGCCCTTGATTTTCTTGATCAGAGCGCCACGCACGGGTTCGTCGTTCTCGTAGGCGACGCGGATGCGCTCCCACACCCGCATAAAGTCGGCTTTCTTTTTGGACAGGACGACGGACCCTTCCTGGTCCTCCAGATGCTCGAGCAAAACTTCGACTTCGTCACCCGGCTTGAGGTCGGGGAGATCCTTGAACTCTTCGAGCGGGATCGTCCCTTCGGATTTGAATCCGATATCGAGGACGACCATGTTGTCGCGGATATCGAGCACGCGGGACTTGACGATCTCGCCTTCTTCGATCGAGGCCATCGTCCCGTTGTACATCTCCATCATTGTCTCGAGCTCGTCTTGCGAGTAATCGTCCTCGTCGTAGAGCTCGGGTCTCAGGTTGGCAAGCGGCCGCAGCTGTGCCTTTTGCAGATCGCGCTTTTCGCGCGCAGTCAACGTCGTGCCGGTGGGGGTTGGGGTGGTGGTGCTGTTCGGTGAGTCTATCATGTTGCTGGTTAAAGGGTTGAGTCCGTTCGAATCAAGCCTTTAAATGTAGACCACCATAGAGCGGGGGTCAACGTGCGGAGGGAAGTGGTCGGCATTCGCGTCATCGCATCGGAATGCAACTACACTGCTGCGCGCTACCGCTATTTAGTTGACCGCTGTTCGCTGAAGGCCGAGGGACCGTTCGATCGCAGATTAGGCGAGCCCTCTCACGAAGAACTTGTTCCCGATTCCCGCCGGACCTGTCCCATCGTCAGCAGCGGGAAGCGCCGAGCTCTCGGCGGGCAGCACGCAGCAGTGTAGTGTTTTTTTAGCCCGACGTGTTTCGGTTGTCCGTCCGTCGCGAGCTCTGATCCGGGCGGGCTTACTTGAGCCCGCGCGTCAAAAGTAGGATCAGCTCTTCGTCGCTGAGTCCATCGAGAGCCCCGACGGGCAGGTCCATACACACTTCGCTGCCATCGTCGCACTTGAACGCCACTGTCACGCTCGCTGGTTTGACGCGACGATCGGGAAGGCCGCCGGGTCTCGTCGACTCGAAAGCGCTCCAATCCAGACCCGCTCGATCCGTGAATCTGCGCATGACACCGGTCCTGTTTACGGCTCGTCGTCAGACGACAAGCTGTTAATACGGCGCTATGAAGGAAATCAGGTAGCCCGTTTGTTCGAGAGACTCACGATCTGTTCCACCTGCTCATCCTGCGTCAAAGCCGTCGTATCGATCGTAACAGCGTCACCCGCGGGGATTGTTTGTTTCGCGTCGCGCTCGTCGCGCTCCTTGATACGTATAGTCTCGTCATCCAGCAATTGTTCCGACGTTGGCGTGCCCCGTTGACGCAGCCGTCTGAGCGCTCGCTGACGCGGCTCGGCAATCAGGAAGATCTTCAGGTCCGCGTCGGGAAACACGATTGTTCCCATGTCGCGGCCGTCGACAACCACGTCGTGCCTCGTGGCCGCTGCACGAACTTTGGCGTTCACCCATTCGCGCACTCGGGGCATTTGCGCGACTCGCGAAACATTGCGCGTGACATCGCTCCCGCGAATCTCATCCTCTATCGCCCTTCCTTCGAGCGCGGGATAGTAGGAAGTTCGGGCGGTGAGAAGCTCGACGCCCCTGGCAGCCTCGAGAACAGTGTCTTCGGTCCATCGGGACGCATCAGCAGCAACGCGTAATGCCGCGGCGGTAGCAGCGCGGTAGAGCGAACCAGAGTCTACGTGAAAATATCCTAGTCTTTCAGCCACCATTTGCGCGGTCGAAGACTTTCCTGACGCCGCGGGACCATCGATAGCAATTACGCGGGTGCGCCCTGTCACGCCGCCACTTCCTCCAAATCTTTCCAGAAACCGGGGTAGGAGACGTCGACGCTGTCCCTCCCCTTCACGGTGATCTTCCCGCCGAATCGCTTCGCCAGAACTCCAAATGCCATGGCAATGCGATGATCGCCGTGTGAGTCCACGATACCGGCCAGATCCTTACGCACACCCCGAACGAACAGACCATCGGGGAGCTCTTCGACCTCGGCGCCGACTGCGCCCAGGTTGTCGACGACAACACGTATGCGGTCGCTTTCTTTAACCCGCAACTCTTCGGCGCCAGTAATCTGCAGGTCGACTCCCGCTCCAGCGGCAACGCACGCGAGCAGTGGCAGCTCGTCGATGACCGCTGCTATGTCTTCGGATCCGACATGGAGTCCGCGCAGGTGAGCCGGCTTTACGCGCAGAGTACCCCGATCCTCGCCCCCATTCTGGCTGACCTGCGTTACGGAAATGTCCGCGCCCATTTTCTTCATCGCCGCAATGAACCCTGTGCGCGTCGGATTGAGACACACGTCGGGAAGCACCAACTCTCCCTCGTCCGCCATCGTCGACATCGCCAGAAAAAACGCGGCAGAAGAAGGATCAGCGGGGATGTCAAAGTCAGTCGCCGAAAGGGCGTGAGACGCTCTCAGGCAAACCTGCTTGCCGTCGTTTTCGACATCGACCCCCATCGCCCGCATCATTTTTTCCGTGTGATCACGGGACAGACTCTTCTCGATGACCCGGACCTCTACGCCTGCTACCAGTCCAGCGAGCAGGATGGCGCTCTTGACCTGTGCACTCGATCCCCCGGTATCCCAGTCGACGCTTCTAAGGTCCACCCCGTGAATGGTCATGGGAAGTCCGTCTCCATGTTCGAATTCGAACGTTGCGCCCATCGACGTAAGCGGCTCCGCGATACGGCGCATCGGTCGCCGGCTCAGGCTCGCATCGCCCTCGAACCGCGCCGAGAAAGGATGGGCCGCGATAACCCCTGCGAGAAGCCGAGTCGTTGTTCCACTATTTCCACAGTGAAGTGGCTCTCGGGGTGAAACCAGTCCGCGCAGGCCTCGGCCGCTCACCGTCAAATCATCGGAAAGCGGTGGAACACGCACTCCCAGCATGGCCAGCGCCCCTGCCGTAGACCTGACATCAGCGGAATCAAGTATGCCGCGGATCCGACAGTCGCCCTTACTCAGTGCGGAGAGAATCAGGGCCCGATGCGAGATCGATTTGTCGCCCGGCACTCTGACGGTGCCGGCAACTGTCAGCGCAGCCAAGCTTCGAGCGCCGTAGCAGCGTCGGTTTTCTCGTCGCGGTACTTGACGATCACTGGCGTTTGCAGCGCGATTTGCTGGGACGCTCCCCATCCCTTGGCGACTCCGCGGGCACCGGGAACGACGACGGCGTTTTCCGGAATGACGAGAGGCCTCTCGCCATCGGCTCGGTGGACAGTCTCGCGCACAAGATCGTACACGGGCGTCCCCCGCGTGAGGACAACACCCGCGCCGATCACGGCACGTTTCCGGACGACCGTCCCTTCGTAGATTCCACAGTTGCCTCCCACGATCACGTCGTCCTCGATCACGACCGGAGAAGCGTTGACCGGCTCGAGCACTCCGCCCAGCTGCGCGGCGGCGCTGAGATGCACACGCTCGCCCACTTGAGCGCAAGACCCCACCAAAGCGTGAGAGTCGATCATGGAAGCCGAGCCGATGTGCGCGCCAACGTTTATGTACATGGGCGGCATGCAAACTACTCCGCGCGCGACATAAGCACCTCGACGGATGCTCGAACCGCCTGGAACAACCCGGATTCCGTCAGCCACTGTCAGCGTGCGGGGCGGAAACGTGTCCTTGTCGAAAAACGAAAGCGCTGAATCTCCGCTGGCAGAAGCGATAGACATCTCGACGATATTGCCCGTTCGAAATCCGAGGAGAATTCCGCGCTTGACCCATTCAACGGCGCGCCAGTCGCCACTGGCGGCGTCCTTCTCCGCCGCTCTTAATTCACCGGTTTCAAGAGCATCGAGGAGCCTGCGTACGACCGCGCGGGAATCATCGGGCAGTGGCGACGAGGACGGAGTTTGCGACAGCTCGTCGATGCGGCGCTGCAGCTCCCGATGGCTCTTACCGCTCACGCAGTAAGCGCTCCGACCGACACCAGGGCGGCGCGCACCGTCGGAACGTACTTGTCCGCCAGCGGCACCAGCGGCAGACGCAGGACGTTGAGCATTCTTCCCATCATCCCCAGAGCGGCCTTGACCGGAATGGGATTGGGTTCGATGAAAGCGGCGGCTGTCCACTCGGCCAGCTCGTGATGAATCTCCCGGGCCGCCGCGTAATCCCCCGCGGCGCAGAGCTCGGTCAGCTTTGATACGAGGGTGGGGACGACATTGGCGGTTACAGAAATCACTCCGTCGCCACCGTCCGCCATCACCTGAAGCGTGAGTGGGTCGTCCCCGCTGAGGACGGAAAAACGGGCAGGACGATGCCGTATGATCTCCCCGATCTGGGCCGGATTACCAGACGCCTCCTTCACCGCAACGATGTTCTCGTGTTCAGCAAGCTCCAGAGTCGTCGCCGCTTCGATGTTGCTCGCGGTTCGACCCGGAACGTTGTAAACGACGATGGGCGTGCCCACTGAATCCGCGATCGCACGAAAGTGCGCGACTATCCCGCGTTGCGGAGGCTTGTTGTACATCGGTGAAGCGTGCAATAAATGCGTGGCGCCGGCCGACTCCATCGCTCGTGAAAGCGCGATTGCTTTCTTTGTGTCGTTCGAGGCCGCGCCTGCTACGACCGGAACTCTTCCCGCGGTCTGCTCGACCGTGATCTCGACCACCCGTCGGTGTTCCTCGGGCGACATGGTCGCTGCCTCCCCCGTCGATCCGCAGGGTACAACGAAGTGAACTCCGGCTGCTATCTGCCAGTCGATGAACGATCGCAGCGAGCGTTCATCGATTTCACCGGACGCGGTGAATGGCGTGACCAGCGCGGTCCCGCAGCCCGAAAGGCGCTCTGACCGTGGAGAGGGCGGCATCCACTAAATGTACGCGGCGCTCGCCGCGGAGAGCGAGCTAACCGCGACGCTGCTTCACGAACACGATATTCGGCGCTCCGACTCCCTTGAGAAAAAGCTCGGCCGTCCAACCAACAACCGCGATCAACGAATCAGCTTTGATTTTAAGGTGGTGAATGTCCCTTGAGCCGTCGGCCAGTGCATCCGCTTCGCGCAGCTGTACCTGGTCGCCCGAGACGAAATAGGTCCCGACGTTGGTCTCGGTGGAGTCTTTCTCACCTTCGACCGTTTTGTCGAGCGTAAAGACATAGCTTCTGTCGGGTCGCAGCTCGATCTGCGCAGAAAATTCCCACGGCTTCTTTAGCGTGGATCCCTTCGCTGCATATACGTATGTGCCAGGTAGGCCAGCGGGTACCGGATCGGAACCGTTTCCCCGGCACCCCGCGGCGAGCAACCCGAAGCAGAGAAGCGATAGGCATCGCTTTGATCGAGACATCGCAGTCATTCCTTGGTCGAGGGAGCGAAGAAGGTGAAGCTATTACCGTACGTTCACCGGACCGTGCGGTTTCACACTTCGCGCGTCGTCAGATCAGGAAAAGCTGAGCACATCGCGCATGGTGAAAACTCCTTTCCGCCCGACCAGCCAGTCAGCTGCGCGTAATGCTCCCTCGGCGAACACTCGACGATCCCGGGCAATGTGGGTGAGCGTCAGCTGCTCGAACGTCCCGTCGAAGATCAGCTCGTGGGTCCCGGGCACCGACCCGGTTCTTACGCTCGTCGTGGCGATCGCACGGTCGAGCGCTTCGCCAGTAACCTTGCGGATTGCGATCGCGGTTCCGGATGGAGTGTCTTTCTTCTTGGAGTGGTGAGTCTCGACGATGTGGGCATCGAACTCCTCGAGCCCCTTCAGTAGCGTCCCCGCACTCTTTGCCAACTCGATCAAAACGTTGATGCCTATCGAGAAGTTCGGTGACCAAAGCAGGCCGGTACCTGTCTCCGTCGCCACGCGACTAACGTCCGGCAGTGCATCGTACCATCCCGTAGTACCGCACACAGTCGGCACGCCGGACCGAAGACAGGCGGAGATGTTCGCGACAGCCGCGCGCGGCTCGGTGAACTCGAGCGAGACCTCCGCGCCCCTGAGAGTGGTTTTGTTGATTCCCTTCCCGCCGTCGGTATCGCTAGCACCCAGCATTGCGGTCACTTCCCAGCCGTTCTCAATCGCGAGATCGCGAATGGTGCGGCCCATCCGCCCGTCCCCAACTATTGCGATGCGTCGACGACTCACTTGGCTCGACCTCCGAAGAACGCCGCGTGGAGACGCTCCATTGCAGGATTGAGCTGCTCACCGTCCACAATAATGGTGAGATTAATGCCCGTAGCGCTCAATGACATCATGTGAACTCTGATGCCGTCGAGGGCTCCGATAGCCCGCCCCATTGCGCCGCTGTCTTCACTGATGGCGGCCCCAACGACCGCAACGATAGCCCGGTCGCGCTCAACCGAAACATCTCCCAGCGAGGAAAGATCGACCACCAGCGACTCGAGCCCTGAAGGATCGTCGACAGTAACTGACACCGAGACCTCCGAGGTCGCGACGACATCAACCGAGACTCCGTTTTTCTCGAAGATCTCGAACACTCGTCGCAGAAATCCCCGCGCGAAAAGCATCTTCGCGGCGCCAACCTTCAGGAGGGTAATCCCGCCTTTGCCGGCGATAGCACTCACCGCGCGTCTGGGCGCATCGAACGTGATCCTCGTACCGGAGCCTTTCGGGTTTCTCGAGTTGTAAATGAAGACCGGGATCCCGAGACGCACCGCCGGGGCGATCGTGTTCGGGTGGAGAACCTTTGCACCGAACGATGCCAGTTCCGAGGCTTCGTCGAACCGAATTTGTTCGATCAGCTGAGATCCCCTGACCACCCGCGGGTCAGCGGTGAGCATTCCGTCGACGTCCGTCCAGATCTCTATGGCGTCGGCGTGCAGCGCGGCCCCGAGTAGCGAGGCGCTGTAGTCCGAGCCGCCGCGCCCCAGCGTGGTCGTGATGCCAGTCGGCGTGCGGCCAATGAAGCCACCCATCACCGGCACTTTACCGTCCTGAATCAGTGGCTGCACGATGTCGCGAGCCGCTTCAGCGATCGCTTCTAGTTGCGGCTCGGCGGTCATGAAATTGTCGTCTGTCACGAATATGTCACGCGCGTCGACGTGTTCCGCGGGTATTCCCTTGAGCGCAAAGAAAGCTGCCACAAGGTGGGACGACAGCTGCTCGCCGAACGCCGCGATTGCGTCGAAGCTGCGCGGAGTTGCGTGACCGAGCACCGACAACGCCTCGGCCAGGCTCGCGAGCTCGTCGAAAGTCGCGCTCATCTCTTCAGCCACTTCCGATGCCTCGGTCGAAGTACCGAGCAATTTTTCGCACTCCTGGAAATGGCGATCGCGCAGCGTCTCCACGCCGCGCAAAGCGCCGATCAGATGCCCCTTGGCCGACTGTTCGCCGATTGCCAGTAGCGAGTTGGTCGCGCCGCCCAGGGCCGATACCACAACCGCCGGCTGTCGGCCGAGTCGACTCTTCACGATTCCGGCGGCGCGCTCGATCGCCTCGGAATCACCGACAGAAGTACCGCCGAATTTTACGACGATCACGCGCGCTCGAAAGCGCCGTTGGAAGCGAGAAGCTCCGCATTGAGTACGGAGCCTCCGGCCGCGCCACGGATGGTATTGTGGCCGAGCGCGACCATGCGCAGGTCGAGCACGGCGTCGCGTCGCACCCGACCGACGGTCACCGTCATGCCATCGCCCGCATTCACATCGCGCTTGGGCTGCGGTCGATCCGGCGCATCGGAAACCACAAGCGGATGCTCGGGCCGCGTCGGCAGGCCCAGCGTCGACTCCAGTCCCTTCCATGTTCGCATCGTCGCTATGGCTTGTTCGGGAGTTGGCGTCGTTTCGAAGCCCACGGTCATGCAGATGGTGTGGCCGTTCTCGACTGCTACCCGGTTTGTGTGTGCGCTCACTTTGAAAGCGGCACTCGTGACTTCGTCGTCCGCGTAGGTTCCCAGCAGCTTGAGCATTTCCCGCTCCAGCTTTGGCTCTTCATCCGCAATGTAGGGAATGACATTCCCCAGTATGTCGAGCGAAGGCACGCCGGGATATCCGGCCCCGGACACCGCCTGCATGGTCGAGAGAAAAAGCTTCCTGATTCGGAACTCGCGATGCAGGGGTGCGAGCGCGACCGCCGCGACTGTCGCCGAGCAGTTTGCGTTGGTAACGATTGCACCTTCCCAGCCCCGGCGTCTTCGCTGGCACTCGAGCAAAGCGAGATGGTCGCCGTTCACTTCCGGAATCACCAGCGGCACATCGGTTTCCATCCGGAAATTCTTGGCGTTGCTCAGCACGTATTTTCCGGCGCGAGCAAAAGCAGTTTCCACCTCTCCCGCTACCACCGCGTCCAGAGCGGAAAAGACGATTGGCGCGCTGACCACGCCCGGATCGCAGGCAATTACGCGTCGCGACAGAATCGGCGAGGCAGGCGGCGAGCCTTCGAGCCAGCGCGTTACCTCACCGTATTTCTTTCCCGCAGACCGTTCCGATGCTGCGAGCTCCACTATCTCGAACCACGGATGATCGGACAGAATGCGTACGAACATCTGACCGACGGCGCCCGTGGCGCCGAGCACGGCCACGGGCCATTTCGTCTTCCGTTTGCCGGGAAAAGGAAAAGTCATCGCTGGAGCAAGGTTTTGGCGAGCCGTCCGTAGCTATCGACACTTGCTCTTAGCTCTTCGACATCTATGAACTCGTCGGGTGTGTGGGCCACATGAATTGATCCCGGTCCGAATAGGAGCGGCTCGCCCCAGTTCGCCAATAACGGAATGTCCGAGGTGTAGGCTACTGGCCCGCTTTCAAACCCCGGCACTGTTTCGAATCGCTGCGCGGGTATGTGCGAGCCAAACTCCACGTCGGCCCGACCCTTCGCCCAGTCGAGAACCATTTTTCGAATTGGAGCGACGTTTCCAACGAGCCGGAACATTATTTCGGCTTCGGCGTGCGCGGGGATCACGTTGGCCTCCGTGCCGCCTTTGATGGTTCCGATGTTAACCGTCGTCTCACCGAGAATGGGGTCCGAAGGCAGCGGTAGCTTGCGCAGAGTTGGGAGCAATTCGAGCAAGGGTTCTATCGCGGACTTTCCGAGGTGAGGATAGGCTGAATGGGCCTCCCGCCCCCGGGTGCGGATGGTAGCCCGCAAAGATCCCTTGGCTCCGGTCGCCAACTTGCTTTCGGTTGGCTCGCCGTTGATCAGAAAGCGACTTTTTGTTGCCAGATTGTTCGCAGCACGAGCGCCATCCGAGCCCTTTTCCTCGCCAACGACGAAAAGCAAGTCGACACGCTTCTCTCCATCGCTCACCAGCTTGTCGGCCGCAACCATCATTGCAGCGGCGATTCCCTTCGCATCTGAAGATCCACGGCCGAGCAAACGAGAACCTTCGAGTCGCGGCGGGATGTACGGCGGAACTGTGTCGAGATGAGTAGAAAATGTCACCCCGCCGCCGGACCTCGATGCCCAGATGTTGGCGCGACCGCGGGACACTTCCTGCATCGTGATGTTCCATCCGCGGGCAACCAGCCAACGCGAAACGAAATCGACCACCGCTCCTTCCGAGCCCGTAGTCGACTGAATTGCAAGCAGCTCGGCGGCGAGTGAGACGACGTCCGTCATGGGGAGAAGTTAGCGTCGGCCGCCGGTCGTGTCAGGACGACAGCGCGGCGCAGAACATCGCGCCGCGCTGGTGTGATCAGGTCGATGCGTCGAGCCGGGCAGTCGTTGCGCGCGTCGTAACGCCGTCTACTTCCTGAACGTGCTCGACGAACATTTGCTGAACCAGACGATTCGCTTCCTTTACGTAAGCGTCGTGGTGACGCTCGCCGATGTCACCGATCTGGTGCAGCCTTTCATTGCCGAGAATTTTTCCGGCCTCGCGGAAAGTCTTGAAGGTGTCCTCGCCCTGGCGCCCCATGACGATGTCGCCGACCAGTCTGAGGAAGTCGCTTTCGCGCGTCGCGTCGGCGAGGTCTTTCACTGCTCCCATCGCGGCTCCGAGGAATTTCTTTCCCGTTCCAGCTTCCGCACCCAGCTCTGATTGATACTCCTCCAACATGCGCTGGTGGTCGCGCATATGGGCTATGTGGCGCGAGCACAGGTCACGAAACCGTGCGTCGTCTGCCTGACCTTCGTGGTCTTCCAGTGACTTGAGAAAGGTCTGGTGCTGCATGACTGCATTGTTGACCTGACTCTTGAGAAAATCGATGCCGCGGTCCATGGCGTCTCCATTGTGATGTGGCGCGGATCGTCTCACGCGCTTACCTGGGACAGAAGCGAAACTTGTGCCCAACAAAGCGACACTTCATCGGCTGAAGGTGCTCGAAATTGGCCGGCAAAAAGACTTGCTTTCAGGCGGCAAAAACGCTAGTTTCCGGGTACCCGAATACGAGCCGAAACCACCGCTCGTAAGTGGTTAGACCGCAGGAGCTTACATTGGCGCCCATTAGGAGGAGAATCAAGGGTAAGCGGAAGGAAAAGCGAGAGGTAAAAAGGACCGTTCGGATCCGGGTCATGGATCCACTGGAAGTTTGCGGGAAAGGGACTACGGTAACGCAGCTCTATCGCGTCGATGAGAGGCTCGATCAGGCGCGCGTCCACCACCTCGTTTTCTTCGACCGGCACGGCTGGTATTGCGAGCACGGCAAACAGTGCGGTGTTGTGAAGGACGTGCAAAAATTCACGAGAACGAAACTTTAGCGACTAACAACGGATGGATGAGAGAATGATCGCAAGACAGGATGCCTACATCGACCGGACCGACGTCTGGGGAAAACTTTCCGCGCCAGTACCTTCTGGGACTATCTCCTGGAGACAGGACGGCAAAGTGACTGCCCGCGACGGAAAGTACTTCGCGCGGTTCGTCGCATACATCGAAGCAAACACGGTAAGAGAGCGGCTCGACAGCGTCGTGCCGGGCGAGTGGGATTTGACTCTGGAGCTGATGCCGGCTGTCGCCGGAGACGACGTCGAGGGAACGCAGTGCTCATTCAAGGCGCGACTGCAGATCATGGGAGTAATTCGCGAGGACATTGGAACCGGGCGGGATTACAAGTCGGCTTCGACCGATGCGTTCAAGAGAGCGGCTGTTCGCTTCGGCATAGCGCATGAACTCTATGCCTACGAGCAGAACTGGGTCGAGATGGACGGCGACGGCAGGTACGCCAAGCCGCTCGAGGATCCGCAACTGGCCTACGCGCGTCGGTATGGCAAGCGAAGCTCCGCTAGCAATGGAGTTGTCGAGTCAGGGAGCATGCAAACCTTTCCGCCATCAATTCTCACTGATATGGACGCAGTGAGCTGTCCCAAATGCGGCGGCAGAATGTGGGACAATCGTCTCACCAAGCGGAATCCAAAGGCTCCCGATTACAAGTGTCAGAACCGTTCCTGCGACGGCGTCATCTGGCCACCCAAGACAGCGGCTCTCGTTTCGCCGGGCGACCAGTCTGAGGAGAGGAAGCGCGGTGTAGACACGAGCGCAGTCGTTGGAGCAGCAGACGAAATACCCTTTTAGGTTTGGCGAAAAAAAAGGGCGAGCATTTAGTGCTCGCCCTTTTTTTATGCCTTCGTCCTACCGCTCAATCGTCCCCGCTATGGTGTCGCCGTAATCCCCCTTCGCGGCGTGGTTAAGACGCCACGACGGTCGGGCCGCTGCCGATTTCGGCGCCAGCTTCCCATACTCCGCCAGAAACGCTAACGCGACCTCGGTGTGCGAGCGCGCCTTGCCATCCTCCATGGGAGTGACCGGTGCGACGACCGTCACCGGCTCCGGCATGGAAAGAACTTCTTTCGCGATCTGTGCGGCCTTTGTGCGATCACCGGCGGAAACAGGACGCATGATGAAAGGGATAGCGTACGCTTTGAGAAGGACCTCCATTTCCTGATTCCACGCCGCCTGCTCCGGGTCCATCGGATCTAGCAGTGAAACCACCTGACCGGCCTGACCACCCAGCACATAACCAAACATCTCATGTTTGTTGGGATACGGTACCAGCCACTTACCGTGATCAAAATGCGAGAGCGAGCCGCGCTCGAACGGAACGGGTCGATCGGCAAATCCAGTCGCAGCTTTCACATCGCTCGTAAGAACTGCTTTTCTGCCCTCCGCCTCGATGATCCGCTTGGCGACATTCACCCGGTCACGGCCCAGCCCACAGTGGACATAGTATTTTCCGCGCCCGGTGCGGGCGATCTGTCTGAGCTTTTCAAGCGATGCGTCGTTATTGCTTACCCATGGAAGCATGGGAGCCTGAATGAAATCGAGGTCGAGTTTTTTCGTGGCATCTTTTTCGGCGCTGATTCCTTCGCGCTCGATCACTACACCCGGGTGCTGAAGCGAGATAACGGCCGTCACGCCCTGCGCTTTGAGAGCCGCCAGCTTCGGTTCGTCGGGGTAGGCGCCGAAGAGGAACTCTCCCCCGCCCGCGGCGCTGAACCTGCCGCCATCGCCTCCGCCCGCGATGCCAGCAAGAAGTTTGGCTGGATTGGACCATTCCCAGGCAGTTCCCGCCGCGAGGAGTGTGAATACCGCGGCGATCGCCCAACGTGTGTTTCGGTTGCGCGCCCTGAACATCACCCCAACGATCCACCGGGTCACCACGAGCGACAGGGCCAGGTACAACAGAATTACCACGATGAGCACGTGGTCCTGCGAGCTCTGTTCCCAACCCGCGCGTCCCATTCCCTCGGTCATCAGTCTCACCGGGCCGATGAGAACCGCCGTCCCGAGCAGAAGACCGATAAGCAGCCACATGTAGAAAAAAGTGCCAAGCACAGTGCCGGCACCCGGTCTAACGCGCGCTGACGTACCCATGTATTCTCCTTTCACACCACGACGTACACCCACCCCTAACGTGGGGTCCTAATCTCGTTTGGGAATAAGCAAGCAGCCGGCCAGTGGGTCCACAGTAACCGTCAGCGGTGTCCCTGAGAGCAGCTCGCCGTCCGCCTGGGATGGCATGGTAGGTATCGTTTCCACGCGAAATTCCCGGCCTGACCGGTAGAACAGACAAGGATCGGGGCGAAAATCCTTTCTGATCATTCTCCATAGGATGCGCAGGGCGTCCCACAGGTTCGACGGGGAAAAAACGCAGGCATTGAGCTGACCATCGTCCTGGACGATACCGTCGCCGAAGGCGACCAGGTCGTTGAGCACCGCTCCAAAGTTGGCAATCAGGATTGCCGAGGCGTTCTTCTCGAAGACTTCGCCATCCACGGTCAGCCGCAACTTGAACTTCTGATTCCGCAGCACCGCCTTGTAACCACCAATGACGTAAGCCATGAAGCCGAATCGTTTCTTGAGGCGCGCCGGTGCCTCCGCGATCATCGTGGCATCCAATCCCACTCCAACCCCAATGGCGAACCGTCGCCCATCACCGAGACGGCCCAGGTCCATTCGTGCCTCGTCACCCGCTAAGAGCAAAGGCACCGCGCGTTTCGGATTGAGCGGAATGCGTAGAGTGCGCGCGACCACATTCGCGGTTCCTCCCGCGAGAATCCCGACGGGCGGACCCTGGTGGGCCAGCGCCCCCAGCACTTCCATCACCGTTCCGTCTCCACCGAGGGTGAACACCGCTTGGTATTTGTGCGCGTGCGTTTTTGCCAGGACGGCCGCATGTCCGGGCGCCTCGGTGGCCATGAGATCGCACTCCACGCCCGAGTCGGCAAAGGCTCGCAGTGTTCTGGTGCGGATGCGTGCGCCGCGTCGCGAAGCTGGATTCACGATCAGGAGGACGCGCTCGATTTGTCGTGGCGCGAACTTCATTGCCGTCGCCGCGCTCATGATGGTGGTCCCCAACTATGCTCGGGGCGGGGATCGAACCCGCATGGGAGTTTTTCCCAAGGGATTTTAAGTCCCTCGCGTCTACCGGTTTCGCCACCCGAGCGGACATTTGCGAGGCGACGCGCGACGTTCGCGCTGACCCCGGGGAGATATGAAGCGGGAAACGGGACTCGAACCCGCGACCCCAACCTTGGCAAGGTTGTGCTCTACCAACTGAGCTATTCCCGCAAACAACGTCAAAGCTACCGGCCCAAAAGGACCCTAACAAGCGCCGCCAGACTCTATCAGCGAGCGCGCCTTTTCAAGTTGACAAAACCTTAAACGCAATGATAACGTCTCCCCGCCGGCAGACGCCCTGTTAGGACGAATGCCTTCCTTTCCGATCACACCGTGTGGAGAATCTATGCGCCGTAGCCTTGTCCACTTCTCCTTTGCCGCCCTGACCCTCACCGCGATCTACGCGCCGCCCTTACGCGCGCAACGCGTACTCGGAGTAGGTGACGACGCATTGGTGCTCCCCCGTGGCGTCTTCCGTTTCCGGACGCTCGGCCAGTGGACGACGTTCAACGAGCGGTATGGGTTCGATACGCCTGGGCGCCCCAACGGAGCGCTGGAGCCACTTGGGGTCGATTTCACGCTCGACAGCATCGGCGTCAAACAGTTTCCGAACCTCGTCTTCCTGCAGGCCGGCCTTCGTCAGCTCACCGGTAACCCGAACTTCAATGTCACGCTCGGCAACACCGTCGTGACCCTGAACGATCACGTCACGGCTATCCCGATCGTGCTCGAGGCGGGACTGACAAACCGATTCTCGGTCGGCATCCAAATCCCCTATGTCGAGACGCACAGCTCGACCTTCTTCAACGTCAATACAACCGGGCGCGAGGGTAACCTCGGATTCAACCCCGCCGCTGGCGGCGTCGCGGCTGCTGTCACTCAGAACACCAGCTTCACCACGCAATTCGCCACTGCGGCCAACACACTCGAGGCCTCGCTGGCCGCGTGTCAGGCCAATCCCGCCGCCTCTCCGCAATGCCCGACGCTTCTCTTGAACAGCGGGAATGCGCAGGCACTCATCGCTAGCTCCCGGGCGTTCGCCGGCGGCGTTACCCAGATCTATACAACCTCGCCGTTCATTCCAATTACTGGAACAGAAGCCCAACTGTCCATCGAAGCCCGCACAGCGGCATTCCGAGCGCTCTATCAGCAGTTTGGCGTGAACAGTATCGCCGCGACGCTTACCGGTCCTTTTGCTTCACAGAGCCGTCTCACGCTCGTCGATGCCGAGCGCATCCTTACGGCAAAGGCCTTCGGCATTTCAGCCGATCCGCTGACTGGGGTGAAGAGATCCCACGTTGGCGACATCGACATCGGTGGAAAGTTCAACGTGTTCGATTCGTTCAACGGCGATACCAAAGCCAGAATGTCCCCGCACGGAATAAATTTCCGCGGCTCCGTCGGCGGGATCTTCCGTATCCCAACCGGGCAGATCGAATCTCCCAACGATTTCGTCGACCTGGGAACCGGACGCGGCGCCAAGGCGGTGGAGGGCAGGGTATTTGGAGACTTGCTGCTCGGCAGTCGCTTCTGGCAATCAGTGGTGCTGAGACTGAACAAGCCATTCGGTGACGACCAGGAGATGCGCATCATTGACCGCCCGAACGAAGAGCTGGCGCCGGTTTACCGGCGGCAGACCGTGCACCGTCAACTCGGTACAGCGTTCGAATTCGAGACTTCGCCACGCATCGTGTTGAATGACTTCTTTGCCGTCTCGGGACAGTACGTCTACCGGCACAAGGCGCAGGACCATTACACCGGGACATTCCAGATCGATTCCGCCACCACGGGTTTCGGAGCCATCACTCTCGATGCGTCGACGCTCGATCTGGAGACCGAAACTACCGAGCACAGACTTGGCGGAGGCATCTCGTTCTCGAACCTGTACGCCTTTGAGGAAGGCAAAGCCAGCATTCCTTTCGAGGTCACCTACCTGCACTGGCAAACGGTCAAGGGCGCAGGCGGCAACCAGCCAAAGTTCTTCACCGACCAGATCCAGATCCGGCTCTACGCCAGGCTTTTTGGCGGCCGCTAGCGGCCGACAACTGGAAATGCAGTAAAGAGCCGGCTCGAGCCGGCTCTTTTACATCGAGGCAGTCGCTGTTTCCAGAAGCTCGCGCGCGTGCGCGCGACTCACTTTGCTTTCCGGATCGCCGCCCAACATGCGGGCTATTTCGTTCACCCGGCTGGGGCCTTCGAGGACCGAGATATCCGCGGACGTGACGCCTTCCTTCGCACCTTTTGCCACAACGATGTGGTGATGCGCGCGGGCGGCGATCTGAGGCAAATGAGATATTGCGAACACCTGGTGCTCCCGGGCAACGCGTCGCAGTGTGTCCCCGACCTGCAAACCGACGCGGCCGCCGATGCCCGCGTCCACTTCATCGAAGATAAGGGTCGGCACGCGGTCTACTTTTGCAAGGATCGTCTTGAGCGCCAGCATGACGCGAGACAATTCTCCTCCTGAAGCGACGCGCGCCAGCGGACGCTCCTCGTGTCCCACGTTCAGCGCAACTCTGAATTCCACATCCTCGCTGCCCTCCGCCGTTGGTTCGTCACGCGGCACCAGCTTGACCGTGAATCGGCCGTCAGGCATACCGAGTTGTGGCAGCAGCACGTCCACTGCTTTCGCCAGCTTCTTCGCCGCCGACATGCGCAATTCTGTAAGCTTTTCCGCTTCGTGTGAAAGTTTGCGTCGCGCTTCCGTTTCGCGAGCGGTGAGGTTCGCCAAATCGAATTGTGCCGTGTCGATCAGATCGAGCTCTTCTCGCGCCGACCGTCCGGACTCGATCACATCCTCGAGCCTGGGTCCGTATTTCTTGATCAGGCCGAACAGCTTGTCTCGCCGTTGCCGGACTTCCTCCAATCGGTCGGGATCCAGGTCTACCGAGGTCACGTAGTCCTCTACGCTTCGAGCGAGCTCCTGCAGCGCGTAAAAGCCCGCATCGAAAAGTTCCTGCATTTTTGTCGCTGCCGGATCGATCCGCTCGATCGACGAAAGTGGCCGCTGGGCAGCGCCCAACTGCGCAAGGACGCTCGCTTCCTCGCCAGCCAGGAGATCGTTGAGCGCGGTAGCCAGCGTGCGCAGCTCGTCGGCATTCTCCAGCACCCGCGCCTCGTCATCCAGTTTCGCGTCTTCGCCTACGGTCAGTCGAGCGTCCTCGATTTCTTTCGCGACATGGCGTAAATAGTCCGAACGCTTCTCGGCCTCGAGCCGCCGCGCGGCCAGGTTCGCGATTTCACGTCGCACTGTCGAGACTTCTGCGTAGAGCGATCGCACTGCCGCCGACTGTGATTCGGCGCCTCCGAATGCGTCGAGGATGCCGCGCTGTGAGTCTCCATCGAGCAGCGTCTGGGCGTCATGCTGTCCATGCAGATTTACGAGCTGTCGTCCAATCTCCGCGAGTACCGTCGCCGTAACCGTCGCACCGTTTATCCACGCGCGGCCCCGCCCCGTTGCGGAGATTTCCCTCTTCAGGACCAGTGTGTCCTCCTCCACCTCGATCCCTCTATTGTCGGCGAAGGCGGCGATTTCCGGGATTGCCGATACATCGAAAACTCCCTCCACTGTCGCTCGCTCGGCGCCGGAGCGAATCACATCGGCACTCGCCCTTTCGCCGAGGAGAAGCCCGAGAGCGCCGACGATTATCGATTTTCCGGCGCCAGTCTCGCCCGAGAGCACGTTGAATCCCTCATCGAGCGGAAGCGTCACCGACTCGATGATGGCGAAGTTGCGGATCCGCAGCTCGGTCAGCATTACGAGGTTTGATCCGACTCGGGTAGTCCTCCCCAACCCAGCTTCACCCGCATCCGCTCGAAGAACGTTGCTCCGGGGAACCTGACGATGCGCACCGGATTGTCAGCGCGGCGCACTTTGAGCTTCTCCCCCTTTACGAAACTCGTTCCGACCTGTCCATCGACAGTGACGAGCAGCTCGGTTGGTGTCTCGTTCGCTTCGACTGTGACTTCCGCGTCAGCGGAAATCACAAGCGAGCGGATGGCCAGAGTATGTGGTGAGACGGGGGTGATGATTATCGATTCGACGGTTGGTACTACGACCGGACCGCCCGCCGACAGGCTATAGGCCGTCGATCCGGTTGGCGTGGAGATGACGATTCCGTCGGCGGCGTAAGTGCCAATGCTCTCTCCATCGACAAAGATGTTGAGCCGCACCACGCGCGCGAACCCGCCTTTGTGCAGGACGAAATCGTTGAGAGCCCGCCACTGCTTACGCGCTTCACCGGTTGCGTCTATTGCTCTCGCGCTCAGCGCCATTCGCGGCTGCGCGACGTACTCACCCCCCGCGAGATTCCTGAGCGCGGCTTCGATGTCATCGCTCTGACAACTGGTAAGAAATCCGAGCCGCCCCAGATTCACACCCAGAATTGGGATGTCTCTGCCATCGAGAAACCGCGCGCCGCGCAGGAGCGTCCCGTCACCGCCGAGAGTGACCAGCGCGTCGAGCACCGTCGCGTTTTCGAGCCGGGCTCCCTGACCGGCTACCTCGTGCAGCCCCTGCTCGAGGAATGGCTCAATCCCGAGCGCCGGAGCCAACCGAAAGAGCGTACGAAGAATTTCCGGTAGCTCTTCGTAGCCCTGATGCCCGATGACACCCAGGCGCATCAGACGGCGCGAAGGTGAGTGCCCCGCGAGCTCTCCAAGGCGAAAGCGGTTTTCACGCGCTCGGCGATGCCGGGGGCGTCGAGCCCCAGGCGCGTCAGCTGTTTGGCCCGCGGCGCCTGATCGACGAACTCATCGGGCACGCCGTGGCAGACCACCGTGGTAGCGGAGTCGATTTCGCTTATTGCAGCTGTCATGTAGGAGCCGAATCCGTTCACGATCGTGCCTTCTTCGACCATCAGGATTTTTCGATGATCGCGAACGATCTCAGCGAGCGCTCGCTCGTCGTATGGCTTGAGGTATCGACAGTTGACGACACTGACGCTGATTCCGTTCTCGACGAGAATGTCCGCCGCGGCAACGGCCGGCAGTACCATAGTGCCGACCGCGAGGATGGCCACGGCATTATCCGCGTCACGACCGGCGCTGGTGCTGCGGCGCAGAATCTCCCAGGAGGCATGCGGCAGCGCATCGATTTCGCCGGCTGGCGGAACGATATCAGGCGTTGCGTCGCGTGGATACCTGAGACAGAACGGCCCCTCGGCCTGCTGCAGACCGCTCTTTACAAGCGCAATCATCTCGCGACCATTCTTGGGAGCGGTGACAACCATCCCCGGGACCGCAAGCATGTACGCAATGTCGTAAAGGCCCATATGCGTGGGACCATCTTCTCCCACCAGGCCGGCGCGATCCATTGCGAACACGACCGGCAGATGTTGGATCGCCACGTCGTGGATCACATTGTCATAAGCGCGCTGCAGAAAAGTCGAATAAATCGCGCAAACCGGCCGGATTCCGCCGGTGGCCAAACCTGCGGCAAACGTAACGGCGTGCCCCTCGGCGATGCCTACGTCGAAGAACCGCTCCGGATACGCCTTGGCAAAGGCACCGGTGCCCGTGCCGCTGGGCATTGCGCCGGTGATCGCGACGACCTTCGGGTTTTCGCTCGCGATTTCCACCAGCCCCTGCCCGAACGCCGCCGTGTAGGCGGTGTTGGCTTGCGAAACCTTGCGCTGTTTCCCGGTGGCGGGATCATGACCCGGCGGAAGGGCGTGCCATTTCTCGATGTGTTCCCCCGCCGGAAATCCCTTTCCTTTTTGCGTAATGCAGTGAATGAGTCGGGGACCATTCATCTCCCGAACAGCGGCTAGCGTGTCCATCAGCACATCGATATCGTGACCGTCGATCGGACCGAAGTATCGAAATCCCAGCTCTTCGAACAGCACGCCCGGAGTGAGAAACGATTTCACGCTTTCTTCCCACTTCCGGACGATGGTGCCCACCGCCGCGAGCGGACCCGGGGCCGCATCCACGACGGTGCCGATGGCCGCGCGTACACGGTTGTAGAGCGGATTACGCTGAATTGAGGTGAGATACTTCGACATCGCCCCAACATTGGGGGCGATCGACATCTCATTGTCATTGAGGATGACGATGAAGTCGCGCTCGGACGCGCCTGCGTTGTTGAGTCCTTCGTAAGCGAGCCCACAGGTGAGGGCACCGTCGCCCAGGATCGATACGACCTTGAAGCTCTCACCGTTCAAATCCCGCGCGACTGCCATGCCGTAACCCGCGGAGATCGCTGTACCGGCGTGTCCGGCTCCGAAAGTGTCGTATTCGCTTTCGGTGCGCTTGAGGAATCCGGAGAGACCATCTTCCTGGCGCAGAGTCTCGAGGCGGTCAGCGCGCCCGGTCAGAAGCTTGTGTGGATACCCCTGGTGACCCACATCCCACACGATTTTGTCCCGCGGCGCATCGAATACCGCGTGCACCGCAATGGTGAGCTCGACTACTCCAAGGCCAGCGCCGATGTGCCCACCAGTGCGTGAGCACACCTCGATGAGCCGCGCCCGCATCTCCTCCGAGACGGCGCGCAGCTCATCGCGACTCATCGGTTTGAGGTCGGCTGGCGAGTTGAGGCGGTCGAGAATTGACATTTTTTGAGGTCGTTCAGGACGTGCGATTCACCATGAAATTAGCGACTTGCGAGAGCTCTTGCGTGAGCAGACCGCCCTTCGCCAGGCTTCCGATTCCGCCACTGATCAGTGCGAGCGCTCGCTCTCGCGCTCCCTCGACTCCAAGAAGGTCCGGGTAAGTGCTTTTGCGAAGAGCCTCGTCTTTACCGGCAGTTTTTCCGAGCACTGTGGAAGTCGACGTTACATCGAGCACGTCATCCATGATCTGGAAGGCTAGGCCGATGGCACCACCGAACGTTGAAATCGCGTCGAGCGCGTCGGGCGAAGCCAGGGCAGCCAATCCACCCATCCGGAGGGACGCTGTAATCAAGGCAGCGGTTTTCGCCAGATGGATAGTTTCTCTTTCTTCGATCGAAAGGGACTTACCCTCGCCCGCGAGGTCGCGCAGCTGTCCTCCAATCATTCCGGCACTACCAGCTGCGCCAAGGAGCTCGTGAGCCAGCGCGGATGTGACGCTGCCGGGAAGCTTCATCTGGTGCGACGCGTCACACGCAACCTTCACGGCCAGAGGAATCATCGTGACGCCAGCCGTGATCGTCGTGTGCGTACCGTAAACCATGTGCGCGGTCGGACGTCCCCTGCGATACTCGTCATCGTCCATGCAGGGCAGATCATCGTGCATGAGCGAGTATGAGTGAATAATTTCGGGAGCGCACGCAAGTAGCGTCGCGTCCCCTCCACCGCCGCACGCACGATAGCCAAGAATAAGGAGCAAGGGCCGGAGTCTCTTGCCCGGACTTTTCAGCCCGTAAGAAATTGCCTGGCTGAGGGTAGGCGCCAGACCCCGACTGCAGGACTCGCAAATCTCGTCGAGGCGACGGTCGATCGCGCCGCGCTCCACGTGGAATGGATCGGCCACGCTCTAGAGATCCATCTCCCGAAGCTCGAAGCGACCGCCGGCCTGTTCGGTGAGAAGCTGAACTTTCGTCTCGGCTTTGCCGAGCTCGGCCGAAGCAGCCCGCAGTAGATCCACGCCCTCCTCGAACAACTTCAGGGATGCATCGAGCCCTACCTGCTCCTGCTCGAGGGCAGCAAGAATCTCGTCGAGGCGTTTGAGAGTGGCCTCGAAGGTCACGGAGTGCTCCAGCCATTCGACACGACTAACAATATCACAGCCCTAGAGGCGCCGCGGCAAAGGCAAAAGCCGCGGTTTTTTCGGCTTGACTTCGAAGCCTAAAGGTTGTAACCTTATATCCGGATGAACGGATTGACTTTGTGAGATCACTCGCCCTTTTCGGTCAAATGACCGCACTCGCCGATCCGACGAGGAGCCGGCTCCTGCTCGCTCTCGAGCGAAATGAGCTCACCGTCAATGAGCTGCGCTCCATTCTGCAGCTCCCGCAATCAACGATAAGCCGTCACCTCAAAGCTCTGGCCGCCGAGGGGTGGGTGGAAGCTCGCGCGGAAGGGACCAGCAGGCACTACCGGATTGCATCATCGTCGGTTGACGGTGCCAGCAGAAAGCTTTGGCATTTGGTGCGTGAAGAACTGACGCCCACCAACGCCGCGCAACAGGATGCGCGAAGGACGCAGGCAGTGCTGGCCGAGAGGAGCACGAAGTCGCAGCAGTTTTTTTCCACGTCCGCCGGTCAGTGGGATCGAGTGCGTCAGGATCTGTTCGGCAAGCGCGCTGACATCGCTCTGCTTGGGCTGCTGAACGAAAAGTGGACTGTGGCGGATCTCGGCTGCGGAACCGGTGGCGTTACGCACGTCATCGCACCGTTCGTCGGGAGAGTTATCGCAGTCGATGAATCGCACGCGATGTTGGCGGCCGCGCGCAAGCGACTGCAGGGAATGCGGAATGTCGATATTCGGGACGGACGCCTCGAGATGGTTCCCTTGTCCGACGGTGAGGTCGACGTAGCGCTCGTTTTTCTGGTGTTGCACTACGTCGTCGACCCGGCGCGTGTTGTTGCAGAGGCGGTGCGGGTCCTCAAACCGGGAGGACGACTGCTGGTGCTCGACATGATGCCGCACGATCGAAAGGATCTGCGTCAGACGATGGGCCATCTCTGGCAAGGTTTTGATAGCGCGACGGTCGAAGGCTGGATGCGATCAGCGGGTCTCGATGGAATTCGCTATGCACCGCTCGCTCCCGATCCCCAGGCGAAGGGTCCCATGCTGTTCACCGCCTTTGGCAACCGGAGCGAGGCAACCGGTGCGGCTTCAGGCGAGAAAGCGGACGCGGTTCCGCTTATGAAAACCGCTTAGCTTGAAAACAACCACTACAATCCAACGGAGCGCAAAGTGGCGACGATAGCACAACCGGCGAGCCCATTTTCAGCGCGGGCAGATGCCGGCCGCGAGCCCTACAAGGTCAAGGACATTTCTCTCGCCGAGTTTGGGCGCAACGAGATCAGGCTTGCCGAGCACGAGATGCCGGGCCTGATGGCCCTGCGCGCGCGCTACGGCGCGAAGAAGCCGCTCGCGGGCGCGAAGGTCATGGGCAGCCTGCACATGACGATCCAGACCGCCGTTCTCATCGAGACGCTGGTGGAGCTGGGCGCGGACGTGCGCTGGGTTTCGTGCAACATTTTCTCGACGCAGGATCATGCGGCTGCCGCCGTCGTCGTCGGTCGCAACGGAACCATCAACGATCCTCGCGGGATTCCTGTCTTCGCGTGGAAAGGTGAGTCGCTGGAAGAGTATTGGTGGTGCACCGACCAGGCGCTGGTGTGGCCCGATGGATCCGGCCCGAATCTCCTCCTCGATGATGGTGGCGACGCGACTCTCCTGGTGCACAAAGGAGTGGAGTTCGAAAGAGCAGGCCGCGTTCCCGAGTTCAACGAGAATCGCGACTCTGAAGAGTACGGCGTGATCCTCAACCTGTTGCGACGCGAGCTCGCCCGGGATCCGCAGCGGTGGACGCGGATGTCGAAGGATTTACGCGGGGTATCGGAGGAAACCACTACCGGCGTGCACCGGCTTTATCAGATGATGGAGGCAGGAACGCTTCTGTTCCCCGCCATCAACGTCAACGATTCCGTCACTAAGTCCAAGTTCGACAACCTGTACGGCTGCCGTCACTCCCTGACCGATGGAATCCTTCGCGCGTCCGATGTGATGCTCGCCGGCAAAGTCGCAGTGATCTGTGGGTACGGCGACGTTGGCAAGGGATGCGCGCAAGCTCTGCGCGGGCAAGGTGCTCGCGTCGTCATAACCGAGATCGACCCCATTTGCGCGCTGCAGGCCGCGATGGAAGGGTATCAGGTGACAACGCTCGAGGACGTGGTGGAGACCGCGGACATCTTTGTCACAGCGACTGGAAACAAGAACATCATCACCGCGCAGCACATGGCGAAGATGAAGGACAAGGCGATCGTCGGGAACATCGGCCACTTCGACAACGAGATCGACATGGCTGGACTCAAGAAGGCCAAGGGCATCAAGCGCGTGAACATCAAGCCGCAGTACGACGAATACGTTTTCCCGGACGGCCACAGTGTGATGATTCTGGCCGAGGGCCGATTGCTCAACCTCGGCTGCGCAACGGGCCACCCAAGCTTCGTGATGTCAGCGAGCTTCACCAACCAGGTGATGGCGCAAATCGAGCTGCACACCAACTGCGATGCGTATGAGTGCAGAGTCTACACGCTCCCGAAGCACCTTGACGAGAAAGTCGCACGCCTGCACCTCGAAAAGCTTGGTGTGAAGCTCACCAAACTCTCCGCCGATCAGGCGGGCTATCTCGGTGTCGCTGTCGACGGACCCTATAAGCCGGACCATTATAGATATTAGGCGTTCGGTGGAGTGACTGGCCGGGCGGTAGAATCGTCGTCAACTACCGCTTTGTGTCAGAGGTAAACGTGATTCACTCCACCAGGCTCGGCCTTCAACTAGTCCTGTCAGGGCTACTTGTGGCGCAGCTTGCCTGTGGCGCCGATTCGTCGGGCCCGGGTCTAATCCCAAGCTCTGTGCAAGCCACCTCCCCGACCACGCAGACTGGAGCGCCGGGGAGCGCTGTCAGCGCACCACCATCGGTGATCGTGCTGGATCAAAATGGTACCGGGCTCGAAGGCGTGACAGTCACCTTCACCGTAACGAGCGGCGGTGGCTCTGTCTCTGAAGGCTCCGTTGTAACTGATGCCCAAGGACAAGCGACGGTTGGAGCTTGGACGCTGGGCACGGCGGGTGGTACGAACACGCTTGATGCGTCTGTGCGCGCCCTCCCCCCGGTGACGTTCACCGCGTCTGGAAACAACGCTTGCGTGGTTAGCGACACTCACACGATCGGCGCGGCAACGAACGGCGCGCTCACAACTTCTGATTGCCAGTTCTCCGACGGAAGCTACATCGACTATGTGCGAACAAGTGTAGCGACGGGCGGCACTTACCTGTTCAATATGAGCTCGGACGCGTTTGACGCGGTCCTGTTCCTCTATCTCGCCGGTGGACATATCATCGGTTACAACGACGATTTTACGGGCAAGAATTCAACTATCAAAGCGCTGCTTCCACCCGGCCTTTTCGATCTGGGGGCCAACGCGTACGATCCTGACACCACAGGTAACTACACTCTTACCTCGACAGCCACGACGGACCAGGTAACAAACTGCGAGGATGTTTTTGTGTGGAAGGGGATCTCCAGCAACCAAAGCCTTCAAACTACTGATTGCCGGTTCGGCGGGTATGACGACGATTATATCATCTTCCTCGCGGCAGGGGAGTCCATTACAGTGTCGATGAATTCGGCCGCGATAGATTCGCGGCTCGAGGTCTACGAATATGGGGGCTCCCTTCTCACAGCCAACGAAAACCGGGACGATACCACCAGGGATGCTCGGCTCACTTTCACAGCGCCGGCGAGTGGCCGTTACGTCATTGCCGCGACTACTTCCGTCGCCGGAGCGACCGGCGACTACACGATCATCATCGAGTAGAACGGACCTGCCCGGGGTTGTGCGAAAGGGAGCGCTACGGCGCTCCCTTTTTTTAGTGCGTCAGAGCTACCGCAACGCCGAAGTTGTCTTGACAAACTAAACATTTGGAAGCACATATGGTGTCCGAAGTTTCGACGCCTCCCGCCTCCGCTGTCCCATGCGCTCCTACAGCTCGCTCTTCCTTATGTGCGTTGGCCTGACCGCCGCGTGCCATGACGCTTCGGGACCGAAACCCGTGCCGACTTCAATTGAGTTGGTCACCGGCGCTCCGGCAAATGCCGCGGCAGGTTTGCCTCTCCCCACTGAGCCGTCATTTGTGGTCAAGGACCAGAACGGCAACGCGATGGCGGGGGTGCCCGTAACAATCGTCGTCTCCGGAGGCGGGGGGACGCTCGCCAACGCCCCGACCGTATCGGCGAGCGGGCCGACCTCGGTGGGACAGTGGACTCTTGGAAGAACGCTCGGTGCAAACTCCCTCACAATTGGCGCCGCGGGTATCTCGCCTCTCACCATAACGGTTGCGTCCCTCCCCGGGCCAGCGGCAAAAATGATCGCGAAGTCTCCGACGGACCTCGCGGGGACGGTTGGCCAACCAGTTAACCCGTTGCCAGCAGTGATGGTGTCCGATGCGTTCGATAATCCGGTCCCCGGCGCTGCGATCACAATCAGCTTGACCGGCGGCGGAGCCGTTGGCTCGACCTCGCTGACCACGGACGCGTCGGGGAGCGCGGCACTGCCCGGTTGGACGCTTGGCACCGCCAAGGGTCCGAATACACTGACGATGAGTGTGGGACCGATTGCTGTGGTTTTCACCGCGATTGCTGCACCAGGGGCATTGCAGACGCTAGCTGTGGTGGCAGGCGATGCGCAGAGCGCTCTAGCGGGCACCTCGCTTTCAAATCCGATCCGAGTTTCTCCGATCGATCAATATGGAAACCGGCTCGATAATCAGGTTGCCACGTTCAGCATCGGCGCCGGAGGGGGATCCATCACGTCGACCACCGCCCTATCGGCGCCCGACGGTATTATCACCGCCCCGACGTGGATTCTCGGCAAGAGCGCGGTACCGCAACAGTTAATCGCGACGGTCGGGGGAAAAACCGCGACGGTAGCGGCCACTGTGCAGACCAACTATTCCATTGACATCAGATTCTGGGGCGCCGCGATGACGTCCGAACAGCAAGCGTTGTTCACGGGCGCAGCGGCTCGAATTCGGGGGATCGTGGTCGGCGCGGTGCCAGCCGTCGATGCTACCGGCGCTGATCCCGCGAACTGCGGCGTGACTGGTGTACCGCCGCTCAGCGAGATTATTCCTGGAGTCGTCATCTACGCTTCGATCCAGGATATCGATGGAAAGGGGAAAATACTGGCGCAGGCAGGTCCTTGTTACGTGCGCAGCAGCACCGATTTGCGGACAGTTATCGGGGTTATGGAATTCGACGCGGCAGATATCAGCTCTCTCGCCAACGGGGGAAGTCTGATTGACGTCATCACCCATGAAATGCTTCACGTTGTTGGCGTGGGATCGTTTTGGAATGACAAGGGTCTGTTGCGGAACTTCAATACCTCGACGGTCGAATACATCGGCGCGGGTGGAATTCAGGGCTGCACTCAAACCGGAGGGACCACCAGTTGCGCGAGCGCGGTCCCCGTTGAAAACACCGGCGGTGCCGGCACCGCCAACTCCCATTGGCGCGAAAGCGTGTTCGGCAGCGAGTTGATGACGGGATACGCCAACAGCGGTCCGATGCCCCTCAGCGTGATGACGGTTAGATCGATCGAAGATTTGGGTTACACCGTCAACCCATCGGGCGCAGATTTCTATAGCATTGCCATCGGCAGCTTACGCCAAAATTCCGAATCGAGTCTATTACCTCCTGTTGGCGTGTCGTGGGAAAGCGGCCTTCCGCTCGGACCGTTTGTCTTGCCGCGTCGAGGGTTGCCGAGAAACCCGCAAATACACTAGCCATTACGCCGCTCGCGCCGCCGGGCGGAAAGCCAGGTCTGAGACGTCGAACATTACGTTACCCCCGCGAGGTCGCTCATGAAGAACCTGCAAGCAGTTGGTTTCAGATTAGCCGCGATGTCGGTTCTCCTGTTTCAATTTGCCTGCGGGGGTAGCGATGGTACGACCGCGCCTCCAGTTGCGACAACCCTCACCGCAAATTCTGCCACCAGTCTTAGCGGTACAGCCGGAGCGGCGGTCGCCACGCCTCCGTCGGTTCTGGTAAGGGATCAGAACGGGAATCCGATGGCAGGTGTTCCGGTTGCCTTCAACGTTGCCACGGGCGGTGGCTTCGTAACTGGCGCCGCTTCCGTGACGAACGCCTCCGGAGTAGCCACTGTAGGTAGTTGGACTCTGGGTACGTCAGTCGGCACGAATACCGTTGTCGCATCGACGGGGAATCTTACGCCGGTGACGTTTACAGCTACGGCGAGCGCGGGAGCGCCAGCATCAATCAGCAAGACTGCGGGCGACGCTCAGACAGCGGTCGCGGGAAGCGCAGTTGCTATTTCACCTTCAGTCACTGTAAAGGATGCGAACGGCAATCCCGTGAGCGGAGCTTCCGTGACGTTCTCAGTGACCTCTGGCGGCGGAACGGTCACCTCCGGAAGCCAGACAACAAACTCCAGCGGCGTAGCGACCGTCGCGGGTTGGACTCTCGGCACAACCGCCGGACCTAACTCTCTATCCGCAACCTCAGGCTCTCTCTCTCCCGCAGTTTTCACCGCCACCGGAACAGCGGGACCCGCAGCTGTCGTGATTAAGACTGCTGGCGATAATCAGTCGGCAAACTCCGGAACCGCTGTTAGCGTGCCGCCTTCGGTTACGGTGCGAGACGCGAATGGAAACGCCGTGGCGGGGGTCACCGTCATATTTGCTGTCGCCAGCGGCGGCGGGACTCTCACCGGCGGATCGCAGGTTACGAACGCCTCGGGAGTTGCAACCGTGGGAAGCTGGACGCTCGGCACAGCGGGAACGAACACGCTGACAGCGACGGCTGGCACCCTACCGCCAGTGACGTTCACTGCGACCGCAACGAATAGCCCGAACTGCTCCGTCGCTACTCCGCACACGCTTGGAACGACCAGCAGCGGCGACCTTGCTACCGCCGACTGCCGTCTTTCGGGTGGCCAGTTCATCGACTTCTTCTCGACCAGCGTGTCTCCGGCAGGAGCGTACGCATTTAGCGAGTCAGCATCAGGGTTTGACTCTTACCTGTACCTCTACGGACCTGATGGATGGGTGGTGGCAATTAATGACGACGAAAGCGATACGTCGCTTAACTCGAGAATGAAAGTCCTGGTTCCGAGTGCCAACTACATCCTCGGAGCAAGCTCATATGATCCGGGTTCCACCGGCGCCTATACGGTTTCCTCGCAGGCAACCTCTGAGGCGGTCTCCGGATGCGAGGAGGTTTTCATTGCTCGCGGCGTGTCCACCAATCAAACTTTGCAGACGACTGACTGCCTGGTGAACAATCTCTATTCCGACGATATGGTGATATTCCTGAGAGCGGGACAGAGCGTGACCATCTCGATGAATTCGACGACGTTCGACGCGTATCTCGAGCTCTACGACCGTAATGGCTTGGTCGCCTCGAACGACAACAAAGACCAGACCACGACGAACGCGCAGATCGTATACACCATTCCCACCACCGATTTCTACCTGATCGTTCCAACGTCTCGCCTGAATCTGACTACGGGCGCGTACACACTGACCATCCAATAGGATCACGACAATGCAGCGAACTTTGCTTTTACTATCAGCAGTCGTCCTGATCACTCTCGCGCCCAAATTGGGAGCGCAGGCCACTGCGCCGAAGGCGCAAGTCAACATCCCGCCGGCAACCGCGACGCGAATGCTTCAAGTAAGAACCAAACCCAAAGGGACTGCTGTGCCGCATCCGTCCGCGAGTCAACGCTCCCGTCGGGTCGCGACGCTCGATCCCATAACTCGGCGGAATCGTGTAGGGCAAGTCGCGCCGCGGGAAAAGACCACGAAGTGACGCCAGAAGGCGCTCGTTTAATTAGGGCGCCTGGTCGAGTCGATTTGAAAAAAAGGCGATCGTACCACTGGGCGGTTCTGGTCATACGAACGTCTGGTTAGAAT
Source organism: Gemmatimonadaceae bacterium (assembly GCA_046262755.1). Taxonomy (GTDB): domain Bacteria; phylum Gemmatimonadota; class Gemmatimonadetes; order Gemmatimonadales; family Gemmatimonadaceae; genus UBA4720. The sequence continues at coordinate 40,540 of JBHEME010000002.1, forward strand.
CGCGACCGTGCTGTCGCGGCCCAGCCATCTCTCCGTGGCCGTTGAGTCGAGAAGCTTGTACCGCCGCGCCAGTTCCTGGCGGTACCACGTCGCTGCCAGCAGCGGCACAGTGACAACAGTGACATCCCTCCGCGTGCCTTCTGACTGCATGTACCAGAGCGGATAGGTATCGTTGTCTCCCAGCGCCAACATTACGCCGCTGGGAGGCACCCGTGCCAGCATTTCCGCCGCGTCAGTCCTTGCGCGCTCTTCGACTGCATCGGTCCGCCGATCCACAGCAGTCCAGTTAAGAATGCCCGGAGCAAAAGGAAGCAGCAGCAGGATGAGGCTGATTGGGCTCGCGACCGAACGAGACAACCGTATGCCGCCGAAGCCCGCCCACAATCCCCAGCAGAGGAACGCAAAGAAGAAAAAATAGTCTCGTTCCCTTGCTTCATGCATGGCGCCAGTCGGCAGAACGCCGGCGCCGAAGGACGGTCCCGCTTTCAGGTTCAGATAGATGATGACGCCGAGTGATGAGACAAGGAAAAGAAGAGCAATAGCGCGCCAGCTGCGCTTGTCGGTCGCGCGATGGGCAAGGCAGCCGTAGACCCCGATCAAACCGTAGAGCACTGTGATTGGCGTCCGCCACCAGCTGGGCGGCGCATCCGGAGCCAGACCACGAGCGAACTGCCAATCGGCGTATTCGAAGAAATTGCCAAGCTGAAGGTAAAAAGGAGCCTGGCGCGGCCAAAGAGCTGGTACATCGTACTGCCGCCGCAGAATGACATCGAAGAGAGACCCAAAAGTCGACGGATTTCCCTGGTTGATCAGCGGGTCGTGCCCAGCGCGCACGATCAGAAACAGTACACACGTCATTCCGACAACGGCCATCACGACCGCGGATTTCAACAGTCGCACCAGCGTGTGTGTTTCGCGCCTGCCATCGGCGTAGCGACGTCCAACCGGAACCGCGAAGTAGCCGTCGGGTGTGCTGAAGACGAGAAGAATCGCGCTGGCGACCGGAATCAGCGAACTGAGGTGCAGCGACCAACCCAATCCAATCAGGTAAGCGACAACCATCGCCCACCGAGCATCCGAGTTTTCACCCGCCCGATCGCCAGCCCAAAGAATGATGCAACCGACCAGCAGGGCCACGGCGTACACTTCGGTCTCCGTTGCATTCAGCCAAACGGTGGACATGAGTCCCGCGGCGATTCCCGCGGCTGACGCAGCCACCCCGTCGGCAGTCCACTTGGCGAACAAGCTTGTCAGAATACCACAGCCAAATGCTGTACAAACGGCGGACAGCAGATTGATCGACCGCGCAAAACCGAATAGCGACCCCAGTGCCAGACTCCACACTTTCCCAAGGAGGATATACAGGGGCGTCCCGGGAGGATGCGGAATTCCGAGCGAATGTATCGCAGCGAGAAACTCACCCGAATCCCACTGAGTAACGCCTGGGGCGAGGGTGAGCATGTATACGAACAGAAGGAGGACCGCCGTGGTCCAGCCGGGAGATGGAAACCGTCTTATCTGAATCGCCCCTGGTCAGTAGTACGGGCTCAAAATTACCTCAGAGGCCCGCGAGTTGCCCGGATCTTTCTGCGTTTTTTCCCTTGCTTTTCTGTGGCCCAATCAGCGTCGGAGGAAACACGTACGCGATAAGTCACGCATCGACAGCTCTTGTGTTAAAGAGAAAATATCCGCGGGTGGGGATGTGGCCGCTCTTACTCTCTGTCCAGCTGCTCGAGCTGCTGTGGATTCTTTTCACGTACCTTGGAATCGAGCACGTGCGGACCGATCGGTTGGGACTTCACCTGGATTTTCTTCCCTACTCCCACTCCGTGTTCACCGCTGCATTCCTGGGCGCCATAGTCTGGGGCATGGGAAAGGCAGCTCAGCGACGATACGTAGGGACGGCGCTTGCGTTCGGCATCATCTCGCACCTCCTACTCGATGTCGTTCACCACGAGCCCGACATTGCGCTACTCCCGCTGGCCTGGGGCCCGCGCTTTGGACTAGGGCTCATGAACTATCCGATAGCGGATTTCATCGTGGAGTTGGCATTTTGCGCGGCGTGCTGGAAGTATTTTGGCGGCTCTAGGCAGCTGTTGGTCGGCATCATGCTCTTCAATCTTCTGAACGTTCCACTCATGTTCGCGTCGCCCTCTGCGGCGTCCGCCATTGCTGCGAATCAATTCTTACTGCCCACGATAATCCTTGCGCAGCTACTAGCTTCCTGGCTTTTGGTGTGGTGGCTGTCCCGGGGGACGATCCTTTCCGACGAGCAGAACAAACCTGTCGCGATCGTCGGTTAGGTAGCGAGCATCTCCGACTCTTCCGGCGTCAGGGCCCACGCCGCATCCAATGCCAACCTGTTGGGCCGAACGTTGTGCACCCGAAAGATGCGCGCGCCCGCAAACAAAGCGACGACGTTTACACCAACCGTAGCCATGTCCCGTTCCTCGTTCGGCACATTTTGGCGGGCGAGTGTCGTGCCCGCGGTGCCTCCGCTCGTCGAACCCGTATACCGAATCAACTCGGCGATGACGCGCTTTCTCGACGCACCCACGAACACCGGGTAGCCAAGATCCACCAGGCGGTGCAACTCCACGAGAGCGGCAAGCGAGTGCGCTGTCCGCTTTGAGAAACCAATCCCCGGGTCGAGAGCGATGCGCGCGGGATGAATCCCTGCCCGCTGTGCTATCTGGACGCGCTGCTCGAGCTCGACAACGATCTCGGCGACTGGATCAGCACCATAAATGGCTCCATCGTAACTGGCCATTTCCGCGACACTGCCCCGGGAGTGCATCAACACGACGCTGCAGCCAGCTTCCGCGCAAACCCCCGCCATTTGCGGATCAAGGGACATTCCGGAAACGTCGTTCACGATTTGTGCTCCTTCCTCCAGCGCGGCACGGGCGACGTCGGCTTTGATCGTGTCGATCGAAATCGGAACGTCGCTCCACCGGGACCGGATAGCGCGGATTGCGGGAAGCACGCGCCGCAGCTCTTCGCGCGGCGATACTGGCGTCGCGCCCGGTCGTGTCGACTCGCCCCCGACGTCGATTGCGTCTGCTCCTTCGGTGATCAGACGATCCGCCTGCGCAATGGCGGCTTCTGTAGAAAAGAAGTTACCCCCGTCGCTGAAGCTGTCGGGGGTAACATTGAGAATTCCGAAAATCATTGGCCGCTGGGATTTCGACGGCCAGGCGAATGTCACGCTGGCGCTACCTCGGGACCTCCGAAGAGCGGCGGCTTGGACGGCTTTGGATGCATCACCGGTGCGGCGGTGAGCGCCGGCGCCGATGGCGGCGGACTGATCGGACGCGGAGGCAACGTCTCGCCCCTCGCCAACGCAGCGACTTCATCACCGGTTAGCGTCTCGCGATCGAGCAGAGCAGCGGCGACTGTGTGCAGCAGGTCCATGTTTTCCTGCAGCACCGCGGTCGCCCGCGAATATGCTTCCTTGATCACGCGCGAGACTTCGGAGTCCACGAGTTGCGCAGTCCGCTCGGAAACCTCGCGCCGCGTCTGCAACTCGCGACCGAGGAAAAGTTCCTGCTCGTTGTCGCCAACGAGGACGGGGCCGATCTCGTCGGAAAGTCCCCACTGTGATACGTAACGGCGCGCAAGCCCCGTCGCCTGCTGGATGTCGCTCGCAGCGCCGGTCGTCACTCGATCGCGGCCGAATACGAGCTCCTCCGCGACCCGGCCACCGTACGCCTTCACCAGATTCGCCTCGAGCTGTTCACGAGTAACCGAGACACGATCGTCTTCTGGAAGGGTCCACGCCACGCCGAGTGTGCGTCCCCGCGGAACGATCGTGACTTTGTGAAGTGGATCATTCCCCTTCACCTTGATCGCGCAGATGGCGTGGCCGCCCTCGTGATAGGCCGTGAGTTTCCGCTCCTCGTCCTTCATCACCATCGACTTGCGCTCCGCGCCCATCATCACTTTGTCCTTGGCGTCCTCGAGGTCGGCCATATAGACCTTGTCGTGGTTTCGGCGCGCGGCTAGCAGCGCGCCTTCATTCACGAGATTCGCGAGGTCGGCGCCCGCCATCCCCGGCGTCCCTCGGGCAAGTGTCGTCACGTCGACATCGTCCGCCATCGGCTTGTTGCGGATGTGCACGCGCAGAATTCCCTCGCGCCCCCGGAGGTCGGGCGAGTCTACTACGATCTGTCGATCGAAGCGTCCCGGACGCATTAGTGCAGGATCGAGCACGTCGGGACGATTGGTGGCAGCGATGAGAATTACGCCATCGTTCGATTCGAAGCCGTCCATCTCGACCAGCAGCTGATTGAGTGTTTGCTCGCGCTCGTCATGACCGCCGCCCAAGCCTGCACCACGGTGACGACCAACCGCGTCGATCTCGTCGATGAAGATGATGCAGGGCGCGTGCGCCTTGCCCTGTTCGAACAGATCCCGCACGCGACTGGCGCCGACTCCGACGAACATCTCGACGAAATCCGAGCCAGACATGGAAAAGAATGGGCGCCCGGCCTCGCCGGCCACCGCGCGCGCGAGCAGAGTCTTACCGGTGCCGGGTGGTCCCACGAGCAGCGCGCCCTTCGGGAGACGTCCGCCAAGCTTGGTGAATTTCTGCGGATCCTTCAGGAACTCGATGATCTCCTGGAGCTCGACCTTCGCTTCGTCCGCGCCGGCAACGTCGTCGAAAGTGACCTTGGGCGTATCCCCGGTGAGCAGCTTGGCCTTGGATTTCCCGAAGCTGAACGCCTTCGCCCCACCCGCCTGCATTGATCTGAACAGGAAGAACCAGATTCCGAAGATGAGCAGATACGGGAAGAGGCTAATGAGGATCGTAGTGAAAGACGGCCGCGCATCTTCTGCCTGGATTTGAACATTGTGCTGCCGGAGACGCGCGACTTCGTCGCTCGAGTTCTCGGTGGGAAGGAGAACCTTGAACTTCTGAACCAGCCGGCCCTTGACCGGAACCTTGTTCTTGAACTCGCCCGTGAGCAACCGACCGGCCTGGATGGTGACCTTGTCGATGTTCCCCTTTTGGAGTTGTTCGTCGTACTGGGGAGTGTACGGGATCTCGGGGGCCGCGTCGGATCCTTTTCCCGAGAACTGGATGATCGCGACGGGCACCAATATGACAAACACCCAGAACGAGAGCTGCTTCGAGACCTTGCTCCAGTTCGTCGGCTTTTTGGGACCTTTGTTTGGCAATTGTATCGGCATTACTGCAAGCTCGCTATGTACGGCAGGTGGCGGAAATTCTCCGCGTGATCGAGACCATAACCAACCAAAAACTCATTCGGTGCATCGAAACCAACGAACTTCGTATCGTATTCGAGTCCTTTCGCAATTCGTTTGTGAAGCAGAGCACAGATCTCGAGCGACCGGGGTTCACGTTCCTTCAGTATAGCCATCAGACGATTCAACGTTCGTCCGGAATCAACAATGTCCTCCACCAACAGGATGTCCTTTCCTTCCAGCTGAGTTTCCGGATCATACACGAGGTTGACGGTGCCGCTCGAAACCGTTCCGTCGCCGTAGCTCGACGCGACCAGAAAGTCCACCTGCAACGGCCGGCCGATTTGTCTCACCAGGTCGCTCAGAAAAATGAAGCTTCCCTTGAGCAATCCGAGCACCAGCAGGTCGCCATCCGGATAGGCCGCCGTGATTTCCCTCCCCAGTTCGGTTACCCGTCGTGCAATCGCGGCCTCGTCGAATGCTATTCGCTTGACGGCGCGGCCAGAGAGTCGGGGATCGGTCTTCGCGTTGAGCGGGCGAATCGTGCTGCTCACGCGGGGAGCCCCCGTTCTTGGGAGCGCCAACGTCTCAGCAGCATGTGGTCGCGTCTCATCACGATTTCCACCCCGCCAGAGAGTTGAATCGTCCCTCCGGTCGCGCCCTTCATAGTAAACTCCGCAGCTCGCTGGGTTCCGCGCCGATCCATGACTACGCTTGCCCGCGCCGCGAGCGCGGGCCACAACACTTTGAGTGAATCGGCGTCGTAGCCCTCGAGACTGGCGCGGCTGATGCGCAGGGCGCCTCCGTCTTGCGGCTCCGCCTCGACATTGCTGACAAGATCCTCGAGGGATAGCCGCCACGCCGCCGCCTCCCGGGCGAGGCCGAGCAACTCCTGCGGGAACTCAGGATGCCGCTTCGTGATGGAAGGGAGGATATCCAGTCGAACGCGATTTCGCAGGTGTTTCCGGTCGTAATTCGAGGGATCCTGGACATAGGTAACACGATTCTGCGTTGCATAGGCAGCGAGCGTCGCCCGATCGATGTCGAGAAACGGCCGCGCGATCTCGGACTCTGCGTAGAGTCCGGCCAGACCGCGTGGCCCGGCGTCGCGCAGAATCCTCATGAACACAGTCTCGATTTGATCGTCGAGGGTGTGGGCGGTGACGACCGTTGCGATGCGCTTGGCGGCCACTTCGTCGAGAAACGTCCACCGCGCATGCCTCCACTCTTCTTCGCGGGTTCCCACGGTTGAAGCGCGTCCCGTAACGCAAGGGAAACCCGCCCGCGCCGCATGCCGTGCGACGAGCGCTGCCGCGCGCCCGGCCGCGACGCCGGTACCGTGGTCGAACGTTGCGACGGCCACCCTTTTCCGCAGCCTGGTCGGCATCTGGGCCGCCGCGCAAAGGAGCACCATCGAATCGAGTCCTCCCGAAACAGCGAGGACCGCGTGCGCGCACCCTTCGATTGCACGCTCGACGGCGTTCTCGACATCTGCTGCTTCAACAGGTGGCAGGCGCATGGTAGTTTTAATTTACCTAACCGCAGGGGAGTTTTGCTTGGAAACGCACGGTCCGCTGGGCACGCTCTGGGTATCATTCGGCCTCATCGCGTTTTACATCGCGCTCATTTGGCTCAATTCCCTGCTCGGAATGTTTCTGACCCCGCTGTTCATAGTGCCGGGGACGTGGCTCCTTGACTGGCTCAAGAAGCGAAAGGCTGCTCGCCCTGCTACGCCGGAAAGTCCCTACCAGGGATAAAGCGCATCGTAGTAGGCGCGGTTGCGTAGAATGATTCGCACATAGTCGCGAGTCTCCACGAAGGGAATCCTCTCCGTAAAAACTTCCGGGTCAGCCGCGCCCGTCTTGGTAGACCACTTTTCTACCCGTGATTCGCCGGCATTATAAGCAGCCAGAACCTTTACGACTTCCGGATATTTACCGACCAACGCGGCGAGGTGAGCAGTCCCCAGCCGGATGCTGATCGCAGGCTGAAAGAGGATTTCAGGGTCCCAGGGACCGATGCCTTTCGCGGCCGCGAGGGACCGACCCACGGCTGGCATGAGCTGCATCAATCCCCGCGCCCCTGCCGGCGAAAGAGCAAGTGGATTGAAATTCGATTCCTGCCGGATGATCGCCGCGACTAGCTTGGGGTCGAGCCCATTCTCGCGTGCGCTCGCTATCAGCGTTTCACGCTCCAGCACGGGAAAGTAGAGGCGGTAATTCGTCGCGGTAGGTCCTATCTCCTCCAGCGCGCGACGTCCGAGGGCAATCGAACGGGAAGCCTGGTCGCTCCCAGCCAACGCGCGCGAAGTCGCAACCAAGCGCGTCCGGTCCGTCAGCGCGTCGCGAAAGAGCTTATCGCTCTCAAATCCGGCTTCGACATCCATCCCCAGGTTCTTCAAGGCTCCGATCCGCGACATCGCGGAATCGATGCCTGGTACCGCGGAATAGCTCGAGGCGGTGCGATCGGGAACGATGACGGTCGTGTCCAGTCTCTTCGCTGCAGCGACGGCGTAATAACTAAGAGGATCCTTCGAGAGCGCGTAGCGCCATCTCGCCCTCGCCTTTGCAGAGTCGCGCAGCAGCGCGTAGGAGCGGCCGGCCCAGTAGCTCGCAGCGAGTGCATCGGCGCTCGCCGAGTCTCTGGCAACCAGTGAATCGAATTCGGCTGCCGCTCCCGTCCGGTCGCCCTGGATATAGGCGATCATTCCTGCGCGAAAGCGAGCGCTGGTCGCGTGCCGTCCGCTGGGGAAACGCTTGAGAAGTCCCAGCAACGTCTGTCGCGCATCCGTGTCGCGGTTGTCGTCAGTGGCAAGGTCCGCGAGCAGGAGTAGAGCGGACGCGGCACTTGTGTCCTTTGGATAACTCGCGCTCAGCGACCGCAGCGTCGCGCGCCCGGCGGCCGTATTGCCCAGTGCGATTTCCGCTCGAGCCCTCTGATATTGAGCCGCGGCCGCGAGAGGAGCTGGCGTTCTGACCTTTGCGAACTGAGCGCCCGCGTCGGCGTAGCGTCTCAACCTGAAAAGCACCGATCCATAAGCGAAGACGTCATTGATATTTCCGAGGCCCGCTTTAAGAGCGTGGGCGTAGCCGGTCGCAGCGCGTTCCGGTACTCCCGATTTGGCGGCCGCTCTGGCGATCGTCAGCTCTTCGGAAGGCGCGGCGTTTCCGAAAGTCTTGTCGAACAGATCGATTGCATCACGCGCGTCTGCTGTCGCATTCGTCGCGCCGATGAATGCGATGAGGTCATTGCGGGCGGCGGCCCTTTCACTCTCGGTCGCCGGTGGGGAGACACGAAGCCGAAGCGCGTTGAGTCGGGCACCCAGTGAGGTGTACACTCGAATCGCCCCCGCGAAATCTCGAGTGCGCTCGCGCGCTATAGCCTCAGTCCATTCTGTTCGCGCTTTGGCGACGTCGCTCATGAGTTTCTTGTAGTAAGCGCCGCGAGCAGCGCTATCGGCAGTCACGCCCGCAGCCCGCAGATAAAGCCAATCGGAGATCGCCGGCAGACGTCGAGCTGCCTCTTCGTACGCCGCCCGCGCGGCATCGAGGCTGTCGCCACGATCGAGGGCGCGAGCCCGCAGCACCAGGTCACGATCCGTTGGCGGGACCACACGTGAAGTGCTGTCCGTCGCGACGATTGCCGAATCTTTCTTTGCTGCCTTTGGCTCCTGACACGCGCTCGATGAGAGAATGAGCGCCATCAATGGGATCAGCATCTGTGCTATCGCCAACGCGTGTGATCTCCGTCGAGCAGCTCATCGGCCTCTTTCGGTCCCCAGCTTCCCGCGGGGTAAGTCGGGAGTGATTTAGCGGGGTGCTTATCCCAGTAGTCGAGAACCGGATCGATAATCGACCACGCCATCTCGACTTCGTCGCTGCGCGTGAAGAGTGTCGGGTCGCCGATCATGCAGTCGAGCAGCAGTGTTTCGTACGCGGGGTGGGCGTCATTGCCAAACGCTTCGGCATATGTGAAGTCCATGTCGACGGGGGTAATCTCCAGCCCCGGGGTGAGCTCGTGCATGGCGCCGGGAGTCTTGACCTGAAAGCGCAAGGAGATTCCCTCGTCTGGCTGCACTCTCATCGTGAGAAGACTTGGCGCCATGTCTTCGACAGCCTTCTGGCCGAAGAGAAGGAAGGGCGGCGCTCGGAATTGCACCGCGATTTCCGAGATCCGCTTCGCCATCCGCTTTCCTGAGCGCAGGTAGAACGGCACTCCGGTCCAGCGCCAGTTGTCTATGGAAATACGCATCGCCGCAAACGTTGGCGTGAGCGAGGTCGGGGCGACGTCCGCCTCACTGCGGTACGCAGGAACTGTCTTGCCGTCGAGCGTGCCATCCCCGTACTGCGCGCGTACAACAGCCGGCTCGCAGTTCTGTATCAATGGTCTCACCGAGTGCAGGACTTTCACTTTCTCGTCGCGCACGGAGTCGGCCGTGAACGAGCTGGGGGGCTCCATGGCCGCGAGAGTGAGCAGTTGGAGCAGGTGATTCTGAAACATGTCGCGCAGGACGCCCGCTTCCTCGTAATACTTTCCGCGCCCTTCGATTCCCACTGATTCGGCAGCCGTGATCTGCACATGGGATACGTAATTTCGATTCCACAGCGGCTCGAAGATGGAATTAGCGAAGCGGAACACCAGGATGTTCTGTACGCTTTCCTTTCCGAGATAGTGATCGATGCGGTAGATCTGGTGCTCGCCAAACTCATCTAGCACCAGCCGATTGAGAGTCCGCGCCGACCGGAGGTCGCGACCGAATGGCTTTTCGATAACGACACGCGTCCACGGTCGCTCATCGTAGCTGTGGGTGCGTCGGGCGAGGCCGCTCTGGCAGAGGTGCTTTAGCGTCGTCTCGAAAACACTCGGCGGTATTGCGAGGTAGAACAGGCGGTTGCGCTCCGCCTCCACCGCCTTCTGCTCGATCTCCGTGAGACGCGTTCCGATGGACCGGTACGCGTCCTCGCTGCCGAAGTCGCCACTGGCGTAGAAGGTGCGCTCGCACAGCCACTGCCAGACCTCCTCGTGCACACGATGGATCTCGTCGGAATTGTTCATCGCCTCCCGCATTAGCGCGCGATAACCTTCGTCGTTGTTCTGGTCGCGGGCAACGCCGAGAAGAGCAAAGTTTTCCGGAAGCAGCTTTTGCTCGGCGAGATAATAAATCGCGGGGATGAGTTTTCTCTTCGTGAGATCGCCGGCCGCACCCAGTATTACGAGAGTACAAGGATCAGCTTTTTCGCGGCTCCCCGGAGGTCGTGGTGCTCTCGCGAGTGGGACGGCGGCGGGTGTCTTCATGACTTCTTTACCGCGTGACCGCCGAATTCGTTGCGCAGGGCGGCGATGACCTTGGCGGAGAACGAGTCGCTCTGGCGCGAGCGGAGCCGGGCGAGAAGCGATAGGGTGATCACGGGAGCAGGAACATCGAGGTCGATCGCTTCCTGCACCGTCCACCGCCCTTCGCCCGAATCCTCGACGTAGCCACGGAGATCGCTAAGGTCTGCGTCCCTGGCAAACGCGTCTTCTGCCAGCTCGTTGAGCCATGACCTGACGACACTGCCGCGATTCCATACCGCGGCAATCTTGTGTAGATCGAGCTTGAAGTCTTTCGACGAGTGGAGAATCTCATAGCCTTCCGCGTACGCCTGAAGCGCTCCGTACTCGATTCCATTGTGGATCATCTTGACGTAGTGCCCTGAACCGGGCGGGCCCATGTGGGCGTAGCCATCGACAGGCGCCAGAGTCTTGAAGATCGGCTCGCATAAGTTGAACGCTTCCGGCGATGCGCCGATCATGAGGCAATAGCCGTTCTTCAAGCCCCAGATTCCACCACTCGTTCCGGAATCGACGAAACTGATGCCCTTGGCAGCGAGATCCGCCGCTCTACGCATCGAGTCGCGAAAGTTTGAGTTGCCGCCATCGATGATGACGTCGCCCCTGGACAGGCCGGGCAAGAGCGACGCAATCGTATCATCTACGGGCTTACCGGCAGGGACCATGATCCAGATTATCCGTGGCCCTTTAAGCTTCGAGGTGATGTCACTCGGGCCCGATGCGCCGGTTGCCCCCTGAGACACGTACTTTGCGATGGCATCAGAACTTCTGTCAAAGACCACCACTTCGTGGCCGCCTTGCATCAGCCGCTCCGACATATTGCCGCCCATTCGGCCGAGGCCAATCATCGCCAACCGCATCGCTTACGCTCCGGGGATTTGCAGATCGAGAAGTCGCTCCAGATCGGAGCGCAGTTGAGTCGCTGAAGTGAAGAGTACGCCGGTCATTCCAAGCCCACGTGCTGGCGTGAGGTTCTGCTCGCGGTCGTCGATGAAAAGCGAGGCGGCAGGATCCGCCTGCGCGATGCCCAGCGCCCGGGAGTAGAATTGCTGCATTGGCTTGCGAACTCCAAGCCAACAGGAAGAAAGGAAGGCCTCGAATATCGATGAAATTCCGAATAGCTCAATTCGATACCGGTTCAGCTCGTCCGATTCGTTGTTGAGGGTCATGAGAGTGAAGGCAGCCTGCGTCGTCAGCGCACGCGCTATGGCGACGGCCGCACGGTCGGCCACGCTTTGGGCGTACATGAATTCCACAAACTCCTTTCGCGAAAAGTCTCGCGCCTTGTGGAACACGGCGATGTCGAGGTACTCGTCGATGCTGATTCGTCCTTCTTCCCAGGAGCCAATGACTTCCTCGTGTCGGCACTGGAAATCTTCGGCATCCAGTCGAAACTGTTCGACTGCGCGTGTGCGCTGCTCCCGATCCCAGCCGTTGCTGCCGAGTACGCCGCCGATGTCAAAGAAAATGTGTCGTATCTGCGTCACGCTATGAGGACCGCGCGGGCCGGGGCGCCGTCGCATCCCTCGATCCGGAGTGGCAGGCAAATCAGCTGATACTCGCCGGGAGGCACAGCACTGAAATCAAGACCCTCCACGATCACGACCGCGCGGTCGAGTAGGGTTCGGTGCGTCCGATGGTGGCCCGAATGAAACTGCTCTATCGACAGGTAATCGATTCCGACGAGCTCCACGCCCTTGTCGACGAGATATTCAGCGCCGTCCGGAGCGAGATAGGTGTAGTCGTTAACAAAGTCGGAACGGCTGAGGAGTGGGGAGTTTCGCGTGCGAAGCAACACCCGTGTGTGATTCGCGAGATCGTGAGCGCGCAGGTCCTGCGATCCGATCGCGCGGACATCTTCGCCGAACTGAATCAAGACGGCTCTGCCAATCAGGCGTTCGAGAGGAATCCGGTCGACTGTTTGGCCGTCGTCGAAGAAATGGCGCGCTGCGTCGGCGTGCGTCCCGGTGTGGGAACCAAAATGGATCGTCGAGACGTTAGCCCCCGCGCCTTTAGCAACCGCCTGTTGCAGCCCAATGGCGATTTCCGGATTTCCCGGATACACGAGACCGCCAGACCTAATCGGTACGGAGACATCGTAGATGCGGGTCACGGGCGGGAAGGAAGCAACTGTCATTCCCTCACCGGTGCGACCACGTCCGCTCGAGATTCAGGAAGGCAGGCTCGTCGATTCGCTGGCGCTCAGGATGAACCGTGGAATCTCGGCCTCGAAGGAAGTACCGTCCTGGCGGAGGAAGCCGTAATGGCCTTCCATATATCCTTCACCCGATTTCAGAATGCAGAAGCTCTGGTATTCGTGCACGGCCCCGGGCATGATCGTGGGCTGCTCGCCAACGACGCCCTCGCCAATCACTTCAGTATCGACGCCATCCCCGACAGAGTCATGGATCAGCCACCGGCGGGTCAGCAGTTGCGACGCAGCTTTGCCAACGTTCTCGATTCGCACGAAATACGCGAAGACGTAGTGACTCTGGGAGGGCTCGGAGTGGTCGCGCAAGTAAACGGGCCTGACGGTGACGCGAATTCCTTCCGTCTCCCTGTAGAAAAAACTCCGTGAGCTCATAACTGCATCATAATAACAGCGAGGGGAACCAAGGCATAAGCATTAGCCCATCGTTCCCCTCGCTGTTAAACCGACCGGTCCGCTCTGCCGGAACGAGCTACCAGATTACCGGGCGAACAGATTCATCCCTTACCATTGGATCTCCCGGTTTGCATCCAAACGCGGCGGCGAACTGGGGCATGTTCGACAGAGGACCGTTTGTGCGCCAGCGTCCCGGCGAGTGCGGGTCGGTGTTGATGAGAACACGAGCGCGCTCCGGCCGGGTGTTGGATCTCCAGATCTGAGCCCAGGCTAGGAAGAAACGCTGCTCAGGAGTAAAACCGTCGATCGCGGCCGGTCGGCCTTTTTCCGTCAGCGCCTTCTCCAGCGCCGCGTAGGCAATGGATAACCCACCCAGATCGGCGAGGTTCTCGCCCAGTGTCAGCTTTCCGTTGACGTGAACGCTGTCGAGCACTGTGTAGGTGTCGAACTGGGACGAAACGAGACCGGTGCCGCGCTTGAATTTTTCCAGATCCGAAGCGCTCCACCAGTTGCGGAGATTGCCTTGGGCGTCGTACTGCGAGCCCTGATCATCGAAGCCATGCGTCATCTCATGGCCAATAACCGCGCCCATACCTCCATAGTTCACCGCGTCGTCGGCCTTCGGGTCGAAGAACGGCGGCTGCATGATGCCGGCCGGGAAAACGATTTCGTTCATCTGCGGATTGTAGTACGCGTTGACCGTCGGTGGCGTCATGCCCCACTCGGCCCGGTCGACGGGTTGGCCGATGCGCGCAAGATTGCGGCGGCGCTCGTATTGGCGCACGGCGATCAGGTTATCGAGGAAATGGCCCGGCTTGATGTTCAGAGTCGAGTAATCACGCCACTTGTCCGGATAGCCGATCTTGTTGGTGAAGGCGGCCAGTTTCGCCGTAGCCTGTAGTCTGGTGGAATCGCCCATCCATCCCAGCGATTGCAACCGGTCGTGAAACACCGACTCCAGGTTACGCACCATTTCGAGCGCGCGGGCTTTCGCCTGTGGCGTGAAGTACTGGGCGACGTACGCCTGTCCAAGAGCGTCTCTCAAACCGGCGTCAGTGGCGCGCGCGCAACGCTTCTCTCGCGGCAGCATCTCCGTCGCGCCGCTCAGCGTTCGCGAAAAACGGAAATCCTCATTCACAAAAGCCGAGCTGAGGTTGTCGGCCGAGGCGTCAATGACCTTCCAACGGAGGTACGCTTTCAAGTCGTCCAGCGGCGTCGACGTCAACATGGCGTCCACGGCCTTCATGAATTCCGGATTCTGGACGTTTATCGTTGTAATGTCACTTCGCCCTTCGCCGGTGAAGAAGCTCGGCCAGTTGAAACCGGGCGTTAGCTGCGCCAACTCGGCAGACGTCATGCGGTGATAATTCGCATTTGGATCGCGCAGCTCGACACGCGTCTTGGCAGGTTTGGCCAGCGCGGTTTCGACCGATAGCACCCTTTGCGCGTCAGCCGCAGCCTGGTCAGCGCTTTCTCCCGCGAGCTGGAACATCCGCGCGACGTGATCTGTGTAGTTGGCTCGAATGTCCGCGTAGCGCTTGTCCGGGTTCAGGTAATAGTCGCGGTCGGGCAGCCGCAGACCGCCCTGGCTGACACCGGCGATGACCGAGGTGCTGTTCTTCGCATCCTGTCCCGCGCCGAACCCGAACAAGGCCGAAACGCCCTGCGAGTGCAGGCGGGCAACTTCCCCCTCGAGTTGAGAGCGATTGTTTATCCCGGCAATGCGATTCAGCTCCGGTACGATCGGTTGATAACCCGCCCGCTCAGCGCCCACTGAATCCATGCAGGATGAGTAGTAGGTCGCCAGCTTCTTCATGTCGGCGCTGGCCTGCGTGTTTCCGCTCGCAGCGGCGTTCTTCAGAATGGTCAACAGGTTGGACTGATTGTTCTCCTGCAGTTCGTCGAAGCTTCCCCATCGCGAAAAGGCAGCGGGGACCTGGTTTCTCGCAATCCAGCCCCCGTTAGCGAACTGGTAGAAGTCGGTACACGCGGAAACCGAACGATCGAGATTGGCCGGGTCGAGCGGCTTGGTCTGGATCGGGACGGCGTTTTGAGCCGCCGCTGAAATAGCGAGCGCGAAGGTGAAACCAATCGCAGTTAGGAGCTTACGCATGCGAGTTACTCCGGGAAAAATTGTCGGACCTTCACCATAATGCGCGCGCCATCGTTTAGTCAACGCGGCCAGGTGCGTTGGGATTCGGAGCTAGCGGCGGCGTTTCTTTTTTGCCGAGCGCCGCCCTTTCCGGGCCGGCTTCATGATCGTGCCGCGACAATCGAGAGCGCCGCACCGGCATACATAGAACTTCTCCAGCTCTTTGTCGTTCTTCCCGGTCCGCTCGTACTGATAATCGTAGGCGAGCTCTTCCCCCGGGTAGATGGTCTCCAGGGCGTGGATGAAGATTTTTTTGCCGGTGATGACGGCCTCACAGTTCGGCGCACAGGAGTGATTGATGTAGCTGGCGTCACTCCCTCCCCGTCGTACCGCGCCATCAATCACGGTTTTATCGTCGAGCGTGAACAGGAACGTGTGATGTCTCCTCATCTTCTTATCGTCATAGCGACGGTCGGCCTCGTCGTTGTCGATGTGCTCGCCGGTGTACTCGACGATTCGAGTTCCTTTACGGATTCGGCGCGCCGCAAACACGCCGCGGCCGTGAATTCGCGACTCGCGTACCACATAAAGCGGGCGTGCTCCGTTGCTTGTGCTGGGCATCGTGTGGTTCGGAACTACCGCGCAGAGGATGCGACTATGAGGCCAGTGCACTCTCCGAGCCCTATTCGCGCGGCTCCCTCGCGCTGCAGATAACCTCGCATTATCACCTCGTCACCGTCGTGGAGAAACTTTCTCTCCTCACCCGTTGGCAGCACGATCGGCTCCGCGCCGCGGCGAGTGAGCTCCAGCAAGCAGCCCTGAGAGCCGGGATCCGGACCCGACACCGTGCCGCTGGCCAGGAGATCGCCGGGCCGAAGGTTGCAGCCGTTGCTGGCGTGGTGAGTCAACATTTGCGCGGGCGTCCAATACATGTCCGCCAGCGATGCAGCGCTCAGACGCGTCGGCCGCAAGTGCCCTTCTCGCATCAGCATCGACCGCAGGTACACCTCGACGGTGAGATCTATTCCGCCCGCGTTCTTGTCGACCTCGGACGATAAGTAAGGAAGCGGCTGGGGATCATTCGGCGGCCGGAAAAACGATGGCACTCTGTACGGCTCGAGCGCTTCCCAGGTGATGACCCATGGTGAAATGCTTGTCCCGAAATTCTTGGCCAAAAACGGTCCCAGCGGCTGATATTCCCAGGACTGGATGTCGCGGGCAGACCAGTCGTTGACGAGACACACGCCGAATAAATGATCTTCCGCCTCGTCGATGCGGAGGCCGGTACCCAGCTTTGTTCCTTTCCCAACCAAAAAGCCTATCTCGGCTTCATAGTCGAGCATCGCCGATGGACCGAACGTTGGAGTTGTGGCCGCAGCGGCCAGCGACTGTCCCTGAGGCCGGGTGATGCTTGCTCCGCTTAGAACGATCGACGAGGCGCGGCCGTGATACCCGATGGGAACGTGCTTGTAGTTGGGAAGGAGCGGGTTGTCGGGCCGAAAAAGCTTTCCAACGTTCGTCGCGTGATAGATCGAAGCGTAGAAGTCGGTGTAGTCACCGATTTCTACGGGCAGGTGCAGCGACGCGGCCGACATCGGAACGAGAGCCCCGTCGGGAATTGGATTTATTGTGTTCTCCTTCTGGGGATCACCAGCAAGCAACTCGCTCAGGCGAGCGCGGAATGCTGACAGCGCGGATTTAGGAGCAGCCATCAGGGCATTGAGTGTGGGATTTTCACAGAGCTGCGCTATATCGCGGGCTTCGCCCGACCACACGTTCGCGCGTTCACATTCGCTCACATCGACGATCATGTCGCCG
The DNA here is from genome assembly GCA_046262755.1 of Gemmatimonadaceae bacterium. Taxonomy (GTDB): domain Bacteria; phylum Gemmatimonadota; class Gemmatimonadetes; order Gemmatimonadales; family Gemmatimonadaceae; genus UBA4720. The sequence continues at coordinate 57,594 of JBHEME010000002.1, forward strand.
ATGGCAACTCCGACCCGCGGGGTTTCGTCGCCGCGCGAGAAGACTCCAAAAGGAAGATTCTGTATCGGGAAGTCGCTGGCCGAGGCATTCGCCGACTGCACCCACGATCGAAGCGCTGCGTCGTGGGTCTGGTTCACCGAACCATCTCGGCTAGCTCTTCGACGGGCTCGCGGAACGAGCACGATCCAAATGAGATTGCAAAGTGGTCTCGCGCTTTTCGCACCTCCTCTGTCGACACTCGATGCGTAGACCACCCAATGGCGTTGTGGTCGAAAGAAAAACGCTCGACGTCAGTCTCTTCGAGCGCGCCTCGCGCGATCTCTTTACTGTTGCCAGCGTAAAGGAGCGCCGCGGCTATGAAGACATTCAGGAATCCATACATCATCGCCGCCGAGCTGCCTCTTTCGTAGGTGAGCCGATACGAACCCCGAACCGGATGGTGCAGTCCGGCCGTCGCCTTGAAGGCAACTCCGTCGCGCCTGCAAGCATCCATGAATTCCATTAGCTCCGAAGAAGCGGGAAAAACGTCGGGGGTAACACCGCCGGTTCTCACCTTTGCGCGCGCACGCACGGCGTTCACTGTCGTCAACAATGCCGGGCAGGTCGGACCCAGCGGAACCTCGAAGTAGGCAGTGAAGGACTGCGGCACCTGCGAAGCCTGACGCTCAATGTCTTCGACAGTGGCAGCCTTCAACTCCACGACGTCAATAAGTGCCCGCCCGCTCGCGCCACCCGAGGAATGATTGCGATTGAAACGGAGAACTACTTCAATGGCAGCAGCCACGTCTCCGGAAACAAGACCGGCAACACGCCACGGCTCTGCATCGCTGCCGCGAGGAAACAAATCCTGCCCCGCGGTCTCCAGCTCCTCCAACCTCGACACCGGTAGGACAAACCTTCCCAGCGCTTCGCGGTCCGGACCCTTGAAATAGGTAGCGTAACTCTCGAGTGCGGAGCGCATGCTCTGAGTCGCGGGAGGAAAAAGTCCGGCGTAATCGATCAACCCGTGCAGGAGCGCTGCAACGGCTGGCCTTTTTTGACCGACTGTATCTAGCATGCGTGGGAAAGTAATCGGCACTGCAGGCGCGGCGCGATGTCACCGGTCTCGGAGCCGACGAACGAACTTGAGGCCCGACCAGGTTTCGTCGACCGCGCACACTTTGACGTCCACAAGCCCGTTCTGCAAACCGATCTCGCGCACCACACTTTCACTCAAATCGGATTGGACACCGGATGTCTTCTTGGGCCACGCCACCCAGAGCATTCCGTCCGGGTCGAGCCGGTCGCGGACGCGAGCAAATTGTTTTTCCAGGATGGACTTCCGGCGCACGAAAAGCAGAGCGAATCCAAGCGGACCCCGTGCAGATAAGCGGATGCCGCCGGGCAAGGCGCCAAGAGTGCGCAAAACGTCAACGGGAGCTGAGATGAATTGTGCCCGCACTCCCGGCTTGATTCCGAGCTTGGTAAAGAGCGGCGTCCCGGAATAGCCTGCCGTCGCCACTAGCTCTCGACTTCGTGCGCCGCCGCGAGCCTCGACGCGTGCGCGCCTACCAGATCACTTCGGGACAGGATTCCAACTACTGTGCGGGGATCGTCCCGTAACACCACCGGCAGACGACCTACCTTTTCCAGCACCATGTGGTCCGCAGCATCCCGCAATGTGTTGTCCTCGAACACCACTGCCGGCGCACGCGCGAGTAGCGAGCCGATTGATTCATTGTCGGAGCGCGACCTGTCGAGAACGTCGCGTCTCGTCACGACGCCCACGAGGAGTCCCTCGTCATCGACGACTGGGAAGCCCTGGTATGCTCCGGCGCCACCCGTCGCGATTCCCTCGAGCAGCCACGCACGCGTTTTGTCGATGGATTGCTTGGCGTGAATCGATATGACGTCGCGACTGGCGACGTCCCTCACGAATACGTGGGCCAGGTGATCGGCAGAATACTCCGTTCTCACGCCAGTATCTCGGCGTGCCAGCTTCTCGGTCATTATCGAGTATCTGCTAAAAAGAAGTGAGACCAGGTATGCGGCCGCACATCCCAGTAGCAGCGGGAGCAAGCCGACCGGCTGGCGTGTTACTTCAAACGCGAGAACTATCGACGCGAGGAGAGCGTGCGAGGCTCCGGCAAAGAGCGCGGCCATTCCTACCAGCCCCGCGACGCCCGCGTCGATGCCCAAAGCTGGAGCAGCCGCGGAGGCGAGTGCGCCAAGCCAGGCTCCCATCCCCGCGCCAATCGTGAACAGCGGCGCCATTGTGCCACCGGATGTCCCGCTACCTAGATAAATCGCCCACGAGATGAACTTGAGCACGACGAGCACGATGACCGCGCGCCCGACGATTGTCCCGGATAGCAAACCGATGATGTTATCGTAGCCGATGCCCAGAGTCCTTGGCTCGAGTATACCCGCGGTTCCAACGACAATCGCGCCGATCGCCGGCCACCACATCCAATGGACGTGATACTTATGGCCCAGAGCCTCAAACCCGTCTTCGACGCCGTATGTGAACGAGGTAATGCCGACTGCTATTAATCCACACACCCCGCCGAGCGCGGTGTAGAAAATCAGTGCAGCTGATGATGGCTGCCCCAGGTCTCGAATCGGGAATACTGGCGCAGTTCCGTTGAACACTATGCGGACCGCCGTCGCAACCGCCGCGGCCATCGCAACTGGGATTACCGACCGAGGGCGATATTCGAATAACAGGAGTTCAACCGCCAACAAAACCGCTGACACAGGACTTCCGAATGTCGCCGCCATACCGGCCGCGGCGCCCGACGCCAGCAAGACTTTTCTCTCGTCGGCAGTCACCCGTACGAGCTGCCCAACGAGGGATCCGAGTGCTCCCCCGGTCGCGATGATTGGACCCTCAGCGCCGAAGGGTCCACCCGTCCCAATGGCGATCGCCGCCGAGAGCGGCTTGAGAAACATCAGACGGGCCGGGATGCGACTCTCGCCTTGAAGGACTCTTTCCATCACTTCCGGAATTCCGTGGCCGCGGATGGATGCCGAGCCGAATCTCGCCATCAGGCCTACAACGAGCGCTCCGAGTATGGGGATCGCGAGCAGAATGACCCCTCCGCGGCCTGCAGCCGATGGGGACACCATGGCGAATGAAACGCGACCATAGAAAAAGAGGTTTGTCGCGAGCCCAATGAGCGCGACGAGGGCCTGCGCAACCAGTCCGCCAGCGATGCCGACGATGAGCGCGAGGCCGGCGATGAACACCGTCCGGCGATCTACGACCTCGTATTCACGCGGAGCACGAACGAGCGGGATTGCTGATTCGTTTTCTCGTTCCATCGCCGGCGCGAGATCGGGCGCCAGCGGAAGTACGCCTTCCTTGCGCGAGCCGTGACCGAGGTCAGCGTTCAATTGCGATTCTCTTTCAGATTCGTACGACTTGCACTACAAAGAGTTGCCTTGGCCGCGGGCTCCTAGATGCGACGTGTTGAGCCGCGTATCAGCCGGAGAATGAACAACAGCACTACCGCGCCGATGAACGCAACGAAGATCGTGCCGCCCATTCCACCGAACGGGGACGAAATTCCCAGCATGCTGAACAGCCAACCCCCGACGAACGCACCGACGATCCCAATAATGATGTCGCCGATGATTCCATAACCCGTACCGCCCATAACGAGCGAAGCCAGAACGCCGGCGACGAGACCAACTACAATCCAGGCGACTATACCCATGGGCAGATCCTCAGAAGAGTGTTCGCGAATCGTTCATTGGTTCGATCTTTCTCCTCGGACCGAAGATACGCTCCAAACAGAGGAATACCAGCATAGCGATATGAAAAAGGACGCTCCGAGGAGCGCCCTTTTCGCCGCGCCGCTCACTCACTTATCGCTTGTACTCGAACGCGGCCAGCTGTCCGGTTCCGTCGTCTTCCTGGTAATTGATCGTGTTGTTCTCGATCGTTCCCTGCGCGAAGCGCGCGGGCGCCCCGTTCTGCTGCTGCGCCGACAGGGTGAAATCGATGCCACTGATCGTGAAGGTACCGCTGCTGATAAACGAGGAGTTCGAACTCGAGCCGCCGTTCGGAGTGATCGTATAGTCGTTGGTTTCGACAAACGTTCCGACGCTGTTCAGTACCATCGTCCCGCCCGTCCACGTAATTGTCCCGCCGTTGGGCAAGGCCTGAATCTGGCCGGCGGAATACGTGTAGGTCGTGGGAAGAGTCCGCCCCGAGAAGACCGTCAGCTGATAGGTACCCGCAACGTCCCTGTACGGACCGATGCCGGTATTATCGGTGCACGCGGCCAGTGTTACTGCCGTGGCTAGAGTAAGAATCCGCTTGACTCGAGTGGTCAGCATTTTGTGCCTCGCGCTTTATTGGTTGAGATTTCGGGGCGCCCCATCGCGCGTGGCGCGTCCGGACGAGTGCTGCTGCAATTACCGTACGTATATCCACCACTGCTGCTGAGATGTTCCCGTTTCTGCCGCGAATCAAAGTCTGCTGTATTGCGTCTGAAGACGAAGCCCGGCTTGCGATACGGCTCGGAGCGTCTGCACTCGGCCTTGTCTCACGCATGCCGAGCGGACCCGGTCCCATCCCCGAGAACCGCATCAGGGACATTGCTTCGACGGTTCCACCAGGGGTTGCCACGTTCCTTCTTACCTGTGAAACGACGGCTGACGCAATCATCGCGCAACAGCGCGGTTGCCGCACCAACACGCTGCAGCTGGTTGACGAGGTCGAGCCCGGAACCTACGGCGCGCTGCGCCGAGCTCTACCCGGAATATCGATCGTTCAGGTAGTTCACGTGCGCGACGAGAGTGCGGTCGGGACATCCCGCAACGTTGCCCGCGGAGTCGACGCGATTCTGCTCGACTCGGGCAATCCGTCGGCAGCGATCAAGGAGCTGGGCGGTACCGGTCGCGCGCACGATTGGGCGATAAGCCGTAGGATCCGCGACGCCGTTTCCGTCCCGGTCTACCTCGCCGGCGGTTTGACATCGTCAAACGTTGGCCAGGCAATCGATCTTGTTCAGCCGTTCGGCGTCGACGCCTGTAGCGGACTGCGCACGGACGGCCGGCTCGATCCAACCAAGCTCCGCCGATTTGTGGACGCCGTGCGCGAGACACGACAGGGTTAGTTGAAATTGAGCATCAACCGGTAAGAGCTGAGATCTCCTGGACCGCTGCTCGCCAGAGCGCGCGCCCGACGAGCCGTAGTGGCTGGCCACCGCTGAAAGCACCAGCAATAGCGTAGAGCGCCCTCGGCGGAAATTTCCGTGCGTCTGCTATTGCGTAGATGGGCTCCCACGTTTCAGGGTTGAATTTCGCCTTGAACGCGTCCAGGCCCTCGAAATTGTAGAAGCGGCGCGCATGTACGCGCATCCAGCTCAGTAGCAGCCCCAACCAGGCCGGTTGTGGTGGTGGAGCGATCATCGCGCGTCGAGAGAGAGGCGATAGACCGAGTGTTACGTAGGACGAGCCTTGATTCGCCAGCGAGCGAACCGCTGTATCGAGCAGCAGCTCATTGGTTCCGTTCGGCGCGCGGGCGCCGCGGACGATTTGCTCGACGAGCCAGCCGTTGCGCGCGGGGACAGGTGACAAAATCGTAAACCCCACCACCTCTTGGCCTACCTCCGCGACAAAGACCCGGCGATCCCGCAGATTGCTGAGCGTCTCGGGTTCTATCATGAAGTGCAGCGGCGGCAAACGTCGTGCAGCCAGCCACTCTTCTAGACATCGCCGCAGTGAGGGATGGTTCTCCGCTTCTGCGGGAATCCACTCCTTTACCACGACGCCTTTGTTCCGTGCGCGACTGAATTGAGCGCGCAGAGACGATCGACGACTTACACTGGCGCTCCAATTGGCTGGGTTCCAGGTCGGTTGCGCACCCAGGAGCACTCGCGACCAACCCTGGCTGCGCGCAAGAAATTCGTCGAGTCGGTCGCCTGCGCCAAAGTAGCAAACGCGATCACCAGCATCTCGAGAATCATCGCGGAATTCCGCTGCAACGGCTTCCAATCTCGCCAATTCACAAACTGGCGCTCCCCCTACCACTCGAGTCCGAGCATGGCTCACAAAACCAATCACTGCATCCCGACGTCGGGAAAACCAGAGCTGGATACCCGGGTTAAGGAGTTGGTACGCCGTGGAGTTCCAGCCGTGGCTCAGAATGAGCTCACGCGCTTTTTCGCGATCACTGTCTGGCGAGATTTGCGCCCTCGAGATGAACAGGTGATGTCAGGCTCACTTCCATAGTCGTCGAAGCGATCGTCAACTTCAGTCGTTCGAACTCGTCGAGCAGATCACGGTACATCGCATCCTTCAATCGCCGAACCCCGGGTTCGGGGGCGACAAAGCGGAGCGCCAGCTCCACCCAGTTGTCGGTGACTCGATAGAATACGCGCGGGGCTGTTTCGATTTCGCCGCTGAGGTGGAAAGATTTTCGAAGCTTCTCGAGGGCAGGGATTGCTTCCTTCTCAAAGCCGCTCGTGTGCTTCCGGGCAATCTCGAGAAGGATGCGCTCCGCGGCATTCCGATCGGCATCGAAATGGATCGGGATCCTGATTTCTTCCCAGACGAAGGGAAACTCACGCGTATAATTGAACACCGGCGAATCGAAAATCTTGTCATTCGTGATACGGACGACCCGTCCAGTATACTGCCGCCCACCAACCCATACAGCGGGAGCGGCAGCACTCTCGGCGGGTGACTGCCCCATCTCCATGACGGTAGTCTGCATGAATCCCAGTGACACAACATCGCCCCTTACCGCGTCCATCACGATTCGATCGCCGACGGTGAAGAGATTGCCGCGCAGAATTATGAGATAGCCCGCGAAGGCGGTAATGACCCGCTGCAGAGCAACCGCGACACCTGCAGCCGCCAGCCCCAGCGCACCCGTCAGTCGTCTGGGATCGTCAAACCAGATGAGAAGAAGTCCCACCACAATTGCAACCAGCGCCAGCAGGCTGACCAGTTGCCCGGTCCAGAACCCGGACCGATCCTTGTCGCGATTTCCAAGCAGCCTCGACACCAGATCGCGGATCAGAGCGCTGGCTAGCACAACGCCTACGATCAGGCCGACGGTGACCAGGAATTTATTGGTCAACGAGCCGAAACCGGACCCGAGGAGGCCAGAACTGATCGAATCAGTTCCTGCTTGGACCGCTGGTGTAATCGCCAAAGAAGGAAATTGCATTTCGGGAGAGACTGAAGATGTCTACTGAGCGATCCGATTTCCGATCTAGCATGTTCGCACGCCGCGCGCCAACACGGTTCGTCCTGCGCAAAATGTCCTTCGCCGCGCACAAGAAGTCGCCCGCCCTTGTTCCGCGTTCCTCTGCCACGAAGCGCCTCGTCTAATCACGTGAGCGACTTAGTTTGCTCGCTGTCGTTGAACGACGTGTTCACGACCACCAAGTGGAGGATCGATTATGACTATACGACTCATACAGTACCTAAAGCCGCTCTCCGGCATTGTTGCATTGACGATTGGGGCCTGCTCGAGCGATCTGACCGGTGCTACTCGCCATATGGTTCAGCTGTCGTTCAGCACCAAGCCAGCTGCGTTAACAGCGAACCCGGTCGCGGCCGATGTCACCGTAGGTCCGGCAAGCGAACTGACATTGACTTCAGTCAAGCTGGTTTTTGGCAAGATCGAGCTCGACCGCTCTGCCAATGCTGACTGCGTCGGAGAGGTCGAAAGAGAAGAAGACAATCACGAGGCCCGCCACGGCGATGATTGTGCGGACGTGCTTCGGGATCCGTTGCTGGTCGATGTTCTCAAGGCGGACTTTCAGCCAGTGATTACGATTCCCCTCCCTGCCGGCACCTTTTCGGAGCTCGAAGCCAAGTTGGAGCCGGCAAAGGATCGCGCGATCGATTTCAACGCCGCCAACACGGATCTCGTTGGCAGGAGCGTGCTCGTGACCGGCTTGATTGGCGCGGACAGGAAGCCCTTCACCTTTGTTTCTGCGATGCGCGCCAACGTCGAGATGGATTTCGACACGCCTCTCATCATTGACGATGCGACAAAGAATGTCACGATCGGTATCGATGTTAGAAACTGGTTCCTTGATTCCTCAGGTTCGGTCATCGATCCGAGCGTCGCGAGCAATCAGCAACGCATCGAAAACAACATACGTCGCTCATTCCATGCGTTCGAGGACGAGAACGAAGACGGGGAAGATCATCATGAGGGACATCACGGCAACGACGACGGCCACTAGCCGGCGTCGGGGGTAGCAGGTACCTCGTCGGCCTGCTACCCCGGCCAACCCGCCCGGTACAAATTCAATTGATGCAGATCTTCTCTACCGCCGCCTCGTTCGCGCCGCCTCCCAGCCTTCGTCTCCGGCGAGACAGGGCCGAGAGAATTCTGAACGGCCTGCGCGCGGCTGTGGTGTTCTTGCTCACGGCAGCGGCACTGATGTACGCGCCTCACCTCTCGAGGACGCTGAACACCGCTAACATTCTGGTTCTCGGTCCGATGCTGCTGTGGACCGTCGCGCAGTACCTTATCTGGTACCGGCGCAGCGAGCTTCCTGACTGGCTCTCTGCCGTCAATCCGATAGTGGATGTGACCGCCGTAACCGCGATCATCGGCGGCTACGCGCTGGCGCAGTCGGGCGTGCTCGCACTGCGCAGTCCGATTTTTCTGATGTACTTCGTTGTTCTTGCCGGCCGACCGGTCGCATCATCGGTGAGAAAAGCAGCGGTTATCGGAGCGCTCGCGTTTCTCGAATACCTGGGTTTGTTGTTCTGGCTCTGGGCGAGCAACCGCATTCCACTTGTCGTCGATCCTATCGACGCGGTACAATTGGCCCGCATCACGCCGCTCGACGAGGCAGCCAAGCTCGTTCTGCTCGCTGTCTTCGGCATAGTCTCCACCTACGCGACTTCCTGGGTCGAGCACCTGGTGCGTGAAGCGAGCAAGGAGTCGGCGGAGCGGCAACGGGTTGTGACGAGGCTCGTGCAGTCGGAGCTCGACACACTCAAGCTCCAGCTCAATCCGCATTTCCTGTTCAACGCCCTGAACAGCGCGATGGCCCTCATCGCCAGCGATCCGCAGGCCGCCGAGAGAATGGTCTCGGAGCTTAGTGATTTTCTGCGACTCGTGCTATCGACCTCGAGCGAACAGGAAGTTCCGCTTGAGCGCGAGCTCGGCCTCCTCGACCGCTACGTCTCGATCCAGCGGGTGCGTTTTCAGGACCGTTTGACCGTAAACTGCAACATTGAGGACGGCGTTCGGGCTGCCCTTGTTCCGAGCCTCCTCCTGCAGCCTCTTGTCGAAAACGCAATCCGTCACGGCATCAGTCCGCGTGCAGGTGCGGGCTACGTTCAGGTGACGGCGCGTAGGCTTGGCGACAAGCTAGCCATCACCATCCTGGACGATGGTGTTGGCGTTCGCGCGCGCCGGTCGCGGGAAAGATCGCGCGGAACGGGGTTGGGTCTGACGAATACGATAACCCGTCTCAACCATCTTTATGGTGAAAGCCACGAGTTCGAGAGCGGCCCAAGGGATGAAGGAGGTTACGCCGTCAGAATCACTCTTCCCTTCAGGCTCGGACGGCTTTCACCCGGACAGACGAGTGCACCGCCGGCCAATAATCTTGCCGCCGCTGGTGGTGGATGAACGAGAAGGCGCTGCGGGTGCTGGTTATCGACGACGAGGCGTTGGCGCGCCAACGCCTTCGCTCGCTCCTCGCCCACGTCAAGGATGTTCAGGTCGTAGGGGAATGCGAGAACGGCCTGGAGGCTGTCGCATCTATTCGCGAGCAACAACCCGACCTGGTTTTTCTTGACGTGCAAATGCCGGAGCTCGATGGGTTCGACGTCATCACCGAAGTCGGTACCGACAAAATGCCGCCCGTGATCTTCGTCACCGCGTTCGACGACTACGCCGTCTCGGCGTTCGAATTTGGCGCTTTCGATTATCTGCTGAAACCTGTGGACCATGTCCGGTTTCATCAGACACTCGATCGCGCCAAAAAGCGCCTCAGCGAATCCCCGCCGAGCGGGGTTTCATCACAATTGAGCGCTCTGTTGAAGTACGTCGGCCAGCTCGACGGACCGAAGAACAGGATTGGGGTCAAGGTGAATGGCAGAATCCTGTTCCTCGATCCGGACGAGATTTTCTGGATTCAGGCACGCGACGATCTCGCTCGCATCCATCTCGCGGAAGGCGCGTACGACGTGCGCGAGCCACTGAGCCGCCTCGAGGCGCGGCTTCCACACAATCGCTTCCTGCGAGTTCATCGCTCGACGATCGTGAACACGGCGCAGGTTCGCGAAGCGCAGCCCTTCGATCAGGGCGATCAACTCCTCATTCTCCGCAACGGCAAACGCATCACTACCGGGCGGAGCTATAGAAAGGCGGTACAGGAATTTCTCAAGCGAGCGACCTGAACAGCCGGCGCCCACGGCGCTTCTTGGTTAGCGCTGGCCATTCCGCAGGGCCCTCAGCACCGCACCGAGCTGCTCGATCTCGCGGCCGTACTCAGCCCAGTTCCCCGCGCGCTGCGCGGCGATGGCTCGGTCGTAGTGCGTCTGCGCCTCACGCAGCAGAGCGGGATTGGCTCCCGTCGTGTTCGGTCCAGACGGTTGCGCGATCGTTTCACCCGAGACCGCTTGTCCCGCAGGCGAAAGCGCACTCGTCGAGTCCTGGACGCTGGTCCGTGTCTGTGCTCCGGCAGCACCGAACAGCGCGTTGAGACCCTCTTCCAGAGTCTCTCCCATCACCACGCGGTTTTCATGGGCGACCACTACCCGCTTCAGTTCAGGAATATTTCCGCCCTCCGCGCGTAGATATACGGGCTGCACGTAAATCAGCGACTCCTCGATCGGGATTACGAGCAGCTCGCCACGAATGACCTGCGATCCGCGCTGGTCCCAGAGAGTGATCTGGCGCGAAATTTCAGTGTCCTGGTTGATGCGGTTGGCGATTTGCCTCGGACCGTAAACCAGACTCTGCTTGGGAAAACGATAGACGGAAAGCTTGCCGTAATTCTCCCCATCCATGCGCGCCACCATCCACGCAGCGAGGTTGTCCTTTCCGCGCGGAGTGAAGGGAGTCATAAAGATGAATTCGGGCGCCTTTTCACCCGGCAAGCGCATGACGATGTGGCGCATGAAAGGATTCTCGTTGCTCGCCTTGTCGAAGGGTCCCGGAATCTGCCATTGATCTTCGCGGTGGTAGAACGTCTCCGGGTCGACCATGTGATAGGTTGCGTGGAGTGCCGTCTGGAGTCGAAATAGATCTCCCGGGTAACGAATGTGGCGTCGTAGGTCGGCCGGCATCGACGTCATCGGCTTGAAGATCCCGCCGAAGATCCGCGCGTAGCTCTGCACCACCGGATCCCGAGAATCCGCCATGTACGCGTCGACTGTTCCGTCGTATGCATCGATCACTACCTTGACGCTGTTCCGCATGTAGCTGATACCGTCGGGAGTGCGCTGGGCGTACGGGTATCCCTCCCCCTCGGTGTAGGCGTCGACGATCCACTGCAAACGCCCCGCATCCGTTATCACCGGATACGGGTCATCGTCAAAATCGAGAAAGGGCATCGCCGTCCTCACACGCTCAAGGACGTTCCGGCGATACAGGATTTTCGCGTTGCCAGTGATGTCGTCGGAAAGGAGGATTTTCAGCGAACCGAGCTGGAAGGCGTAGAGTAGCCGCCGCACGAACGACCCGACGGGTACTCCACCCAGCCCCGCGTAAGTCGTGTAGATGTTGCTATCGCCCGCGGGCGAGTCGAACTCCTTTTGCCGCGTGCCGACAAAGACGTAGCTGTTGGTAAGCTCGCCATAATAGATCTGCGGACGAGTGAGCTTGACCGAAATGCTGGACGTCGGCGGAAGATCCTTTATGAAAAGGACGGGGAGCCCTTCGTCGGTGACTTGGTTAACGGGGGCCATCGTCACACCCATACCGTGAGTGTAGGTCAGCCGCTCGTTGATGAAAGTCCGCGTCGGAAGCGACTGTGAATTGAGCTCGCGTGCGGCGAGATGTACCTGCCGATAATTACCGTCGATCGTGTATCGGTCGTCGTCGACGGAAACGAAGTCGTAGTAGGTACGAAATTCCTGAAGCTGCGCGAACGTCTGCTTGAGCAGATCGCGCTCCCACAGTCTGACATTGTCGACAGTGGCACGATTCGCTGAGATATCCTTCATCGTCAGTCGAACCTCGCCGGACAAATCGCGTGACTCGACCCCCTCCAGACCCCAGGCTTTGCGTGTCGCGTCGATGTGGTAGCGCAGGTACGGGGTCTCCCGCGAAAGCTCATTTGGCGAAACGACGAGCTTCTGAAACAGAGCGGGAGCGATTCCGCGCGCGATGATGCTGACCGCGACGTAGAACACCGCGGCGGTGAGAGCCGACCACGGCAGCTTGTCTCGAACGACGCCCACCCCAATCCACCCCGCCGCGAGCAAAGCGGCGATCGCGGTTGCGTAGAGACCAGGCAGCGCTACATGGACATCGGTGTAGCTCGCACCGACGAGCGGACCCGTCGTCGAATAGAGTAACCCCGCCGTGCCGACCAGCCAATGCCGCAACGCCAGCAGCGCGAACAAGACGACGAGAAGCCCGCCGACATGGCGCGCCGCCCGGGGCTTGGCGGCGGCGCGTCTCGGCGGCAGCGTGATGTCGTGGCGAAGCCAGTACATCGTTGCGGCCGCGATCGCAGACAAGACCGTCAGCGTAATGAGCGTGCCGAGAACGGCGGAGATGAGCGGAAGACGGAAGAGGTAGAACGAGATGTCTCGGCCGAACAATGGATCTTTTGCGCCAAAGGCGACGCCGTTGATTCCTTTCAACACCATCATCCACGATGAGGAGGCGGAAACCGCCGTGATGAACGAGATCAACACCGCCGCCGGAAAGAACAGCCGGGTGAAAAACCGTGACACGTCGATGTTCACCCCATCGCCACGGTTCACGTACAGCACGGGGAAGCCTGTGCCAGCGCCCCGCGCCAGCCGGACGTTCCCGTAGAAGTATGCAAACGCGAACAGTCCGCCCACGAGAAACAACATCACGCGCCACACCAACGAGCGCACAAACACGGATTTGAATCCGATCTCAGAGAACCACAGCCAATCCGTAAAAAAGGTGGCCAGCCACGGCAGGACGATGAGACCGATGAAGACGGCCGCGACGATCCAGAGCGCCAGTCGCCGAAGCGATCGTGGGAGCGGCGGAAGCGATGCGGGCGCCGGACGCTCGAAGGGGGATGTCATGCGCGGATGAAGATGCCACGCGCGGCTCGCTGCTGCTACTGATCGGGGCTAATCGGCAAGGCCGGTACACTGTCTGCACGACAACATCTGGTTCAATCAGGGAGGATTGATGCCGCGGGGTGACAAATCGAAATACACCGACAAGGAAAAGCGACAGGCCGAGCACATTGAGGAAGGATATGAAAAGCGCGGCGTGCCCGACGAAGAAGCGGAGCGGCGCGCCTGGGCTACGGTCAACAAGGTCCACGGCGGCGGAGAAAAGCCGGGGGGCGGCGGCTACGGAAAGCCGGAGAACCACGAGCCGATGCGGAAAGGTGGTCGCAACTCTCACAGGGGAAAAAGCTGAAACACCCAAACAGAAAAAAGGGCATCCGCTTGGATGCCCTTTTGTTATTTCAGCTCACGATCCCTTCTTAACTTTGGGGCGAAGCATGCCTTGTGGTGATGACCACCACACCATATGTGGCGTCAGGGCCATACTCCTTGAGCGCAGCGTGTCCCTTCAATACTCGGATCGCTGAGATCTGGTCGCTCGCCAGTGACGGAACCTGATCGCGCGGGTAGCGGACTCCGTCGACTACGAACAGCAGAGGAAGCTGAGCGGGTCCGGCGGCGACAAGCGCCGTCGAAGTTTCCGATGCTACTCGCTGCGGAGCAACGGACCGCTCGGCTGTGCACGCAGTGAAGATTACGGTGGCGCTGAGAGCAGCCAAAGTCAGAATCGTACGACGGTCATTCATGGTAATTTCCCCGAAGCGGCGTCTAGCTCATCTGTAAGCACTAGCTGTGCCACTCCACGAGCTCTGTCAAACATGGTGTTGACGGCTGAGCTTGTCCAATCGACGGGAACCCTAGATCCGCGCAGCGCTCGCGCCCCCGCCCGGTAAGCCCGAGCTAACTCTTTGCAATAGCATGAGTTAGGCTCGTTCACGGGGCCTCAAACAGGTGTGTAGCACCCGTGACTTTCAAGCTCAGCAATGAGTCTGTTTAGAAGTGAACTCTCACGCCTAACTCTCGTCGCGCGTGCCGATGCAATACAAAACTGACAGCGCGAACCTCTACCGCATCGAGACCTCTCGACAGCCGGTAATTCTGACAATGCTCGGTGGTGAAGAGCTACACGGACACGTTTTCATCCATTCGTCCTCGCAGCGACCCTTCGAGCTGGGTGATGTCTCTGAGCTTTTTAACTCGGAAGAGTTGTTTTTTCCGTTGGAGCTCGAAAAGTCGGAAGTGATACTGGTCTCCAAATCCCGCGTCGCTGAAGTCGCAGCCGACCGAAGTGAAGGGCCGTCCGACCAGGCTTCCCAGGGGACACCAGCGCCCACAGTGCTGTTGCAAGTAGTGCTCGCCGGCGGCGACGTGCGCCTCGGTTCCATCCGCCTCGAAGTGAGGCCTGATCGCGCCAGAGTGCTCGACTACCTCAATCGCCTCAACGCGCGCTTTCTCACGCTGTACACCTCAAACGAAGCACGGCTGATCAATCGCTCGCTGATTGATCACGTGTGCCCACTGGACTAAAAAATGGCCCAGATAGATCGCTTTCTCTCCGTTCTTGTCTCGAACAACGCTACCGCCCTCGTCCTCAATGAAGGGGACGCTGCCGCGGTAATGATAAAAGATTCGGCAAGGCCGGTCATGAAACAGCCGCTCACCAGCGCACAGATTCTCACTCTCGTGCGGGAAATTACTCCGGCCAACATGCCCCAGTCTCCGGACGGGCACGGCGCGCTGCGTTTCGAGTATAGCTCACTCGCGGGTACTTTCGACGTTACGATGGTCCAGAACGGGAAGATTTCCGCACGTGTGGAACGTCGCCCCGTGGCGGTTGCAGTTCCACCGATCGCCCCCACAGTTGCCCCGCCGCAAGCATCGGCCGCGCCGACGATGTCTCCCAAGCCTGCCGCGCCCGTCAGCGCGCCGGCTGCAGAGAGTGCTGTGGCGCGCGCAGAGCCACCGAGCGTGAGTGCCGGTGGGGGTCGTGGCATAGAAAAGCTCGACGCTCTTCTGCGCGCGCTCGTGAGCAACAAGGCGTCGGACCTGCATCTGCGCGCCGGTTCGCCGCCGATGTTCCGCGCGAACGGTGAGATTGGCGGGATTGCCAACGAGGCCGCTCTTTCATCGGAAGACATCGAAGTCATGCTCAACGCGGTGATGCTAAAGCAGAACCGCGAGGAGTTTATCGATATCAACGACACCGACTTCGCCCACGAGATAAAGGGTGTAGGTCGTTTCCGCGGCAATGCTCTCCGCGATCGCAAGGGTACCGGAGCTGTATTCCGCGCCATTCCAGCGGCGGTCGTTACAGTCGAACAAATGGGATTGTCGCAGGAAGTACAACGGCTCTGCCACCTCACCAAGGGACTGGTTCTGGTCACGGGGCCAACGGGGTCCGGTAAGTCGACGACGCTCTGCGCCCTGATCGATCTCATCAACCGGACAAGATCGGATCACGTCATCACCATCGAAGACCCGATCGAGTTCGTCCACGAGAGCAAGAAGAGCCTGATCACTCAGCGCCAGGTGGGCGTGCACACGTCTTCGTTCAAGCACGCCCTTCGCGCAGCACTGCGAGAGGATCCGGATATCGTTCTCGTTGGTGAGCTCCGCGACCTCGAGACCGTTTCGATGGCAATCGAGACGGCTGAGACGGGTCACCTCGTGTTCGGAACGGTTCATACTTCGAGCGCGGTCAGCACGGTCGATCGAGTGATCGACCAGTTTCCGCCCGATCGTCAGGCGCAAATTCGTGTCATGCTCTCCGAGTCACTCAAGGGAGTGATCTCGCAGGTGCTCTGCAAGAAGATCGGAGGGGGCCGCGTGGCGGCACGCGAAATAATGCTCTCGACGCCCTCCATCTCCAACCTCATTCGCGAAGGCAAAACTTTCCAGCTGCCCTCAGTGCTGCAGACGTCGCGGCGATTGGGAATGGTGACGATGAACGACGCCCTCATCGAGCTGGTTGACGCCGGACAGGTCGAGCCCAAGGAAGCCTACCTCAAGGCGACCGACAAGGTCGGCATCATCAACATGCTGAAGCAGAGAAACAAGGATGTGAGCTTTGCCGACGCCGACGACGCGAAGGCGGCGAGTGCCACGCACCCGGAGCCACCAGCCAAGCCTGGAACGCGCCCAGCGGGAGCAGGACGGTAGACCAGTCAAAGAAAGGCCCTCCGATCGAGGGCCTTTCTTTTTAAACCCCCACACACGCTAACTTTCCGCTTTCAAAGGAGATGGAATTGAAAGCTGGGGTATGCGGTTTACTCGGGGTGTTCGCCCTAAGCCACGCGCTTGTAGCGGCGGCACAACCATTGGCTCCGTCGATCCGCAAGACGAACCTTGCGCGCGACACGTATCTCTTTTCGGCGGGCGAGGGCAACCTCGTGCTTTATGACGGGGCAGGAGGAAGCGTGATGGCGGGCGTTCTTTCGCCAACGCTAGTTGCAGCGGCGCAGGGACAGGTCGCTCTGCACGCCGGCCGCAGATTGCTCTATGCGATCGCGCTGGTCAGCGATAGCGCGGCCATTTACGTAGATGCGGGCCTTGGGTCGCGAGGGACGGTGACCATCGCGCACGAAAATCTTCGTCACCGCATGACCGAGCGTGCAGGCTCCCACGGAGCTGCACCTTTGTCACTTCCGTCGATCGGATTTTCTGAAGTCATCCAGGTTTATGTGCCCGGAGAGGACATTCACGCGGTGCATCAGCATCCCGGATACTCCGACGCCGACGTGAGTGTTCATTTCGAGCGCGCCGGGGTCCTTGTGCTCGGCAACATTTTCACAGCTGACGGCTACCCCGCCATCGATTCAAGCCACGGGGGGAGCTTCGCTGGATTGCTCGAGTCTACGACTACCTTCGCAAACAACTTCGGCACGCAGCAAACGATCGTACCAGCCCGTGGCGCCGCGGTCACAGGTCGCGTTCTGCGCGATTACGTCGCGATGTTAACGGCGGTGCGCAACAAGGTTCAGCAGCTGGTAAGCGCAGGGCGTACGCTCGAGCAGGTTCGTGCCTCGCACCCTACCGCGGAATTCGATGCCCGATGGGCGCACGGTCCAGTGTCAGCGGACACGTTCGTGGAATCCGTCTACTCGTCGTTGCGTAAGAGCTAGCTCTTCCCGGCCGGAAGCTCGCCGCCGGTTTTTTTGTACGCGGGCGGGACGTAAAAGTTGAGTGTCTTGAGTGGGGTGCGTCCCGTGTTGCGAATCTCGTGGGTCGTTGCGCGCCCGATCAGGAGCATAGACCCTGGGCGCAGCCGATGCCGTGCTCGGCCCACTGTCGCACTGCCCTTTCCGGCTATGACAAAAAGCCATTGATCCGCTCCGCGGTGCTTATTGTCCGGACCGCCTTCGCAATCACCCGGCTCTATAACCATGGTTGCTGTTTGCGCTCTCTTGTTGGACATCCCGACCGAGAATCCTTTGCCGAATCGAAGATATTTTTGCGGCATTACGGGCTCGCTAGGGCTCCTGCTGCGCTGAATCGAGGCGCGCCTGCCGAGCCCGCGCTGAGTCTGCGGTATTGAAAGCCTTGTTGACCGCTTTCGCGCCGGGAATCTGTGAATGCGCCAGGATGCTGTCTTTCTCGCGTTGGGTACGCTGGGCAGTGTTTGCCGAGTCGTCCTTGGCGCACGCGGTAATGACCACGACCAGCGCGATTACTATCAGGCGGTTCATCGGCACAACCTCCACAATGTGATTTCGATTTTCACTGCGCCTGCGCCGCTCCCAAGGACGATTCGCCGGCGTTGAAGTCCGCGGACCGGCGCGCCGGAACCGCAAATGCAAAAACGCTCCCCGTGTCTTCAGGAAATTCAGCCCACGCGCGTCCGCCCACAGATTCTACGGTTTCCTTGACGATGCTGAGTCCAAGACCTGTTCCGTCGACGTCTGTTACCGTGTCACCGTGGGCGCGATAAAACTCCTCGAACAGATGGTTTCGTTTGTCGGGCGGCACGCCGATTCCGTTGTCTCGTACTCGCACCACCAGCTCACCGTTCGCAGCATCGTGCTCCGATTCAACCGCGGCTTCGATTGCCACCCATCGATTTCCCTGCTCCTTCTTGCCGTCGGAGTATTTGATAGCGTTGGAGACATAGTTCATGAGGCAGAGCTCGACGGTCGCCGCATCCACTTCCACCGCCGGAAGATCGTCAGCAATTCTGACATCAACACCCTTGGACTGCGCCACCTCTCTAAGCTCCCGGACTGCTTCCGTCGCCGCCTCGGGTAACAGTACGTGCCTGCACTGGCGTGCGTCACTTTGGGATCTGGAAAGCGTTTCGAGATTCGTGAGGACGCGTTGTAGGCCATCCGCGTTCTTGGCGATCACCTGCTCGAATTGTTTGCGCGCGTCTCCCTCGACCCACGTTTCAGCCAACATTGCGGATGCACTGTTGATGGCGTGCACTTTGTTCTTCAGCTCGTGAGCCACCGTGCGGTTGAACTTGCGGAGGCGTTCCTCGCGCTCGTTCACCTGCTCTGCCGACAGTCGAAGGAAGTGACTCATCGTTGCTTGTCGAATGAGCTCGATGGCCTGCGAGATTCGCTGCCAGCACTGGAGGAAGTCGGCCCGCGGCACCGACTCCGGGAAATGTTCGGCGCAATCGGTGAGGAAGGCAAAAATTATGGCGCCGAGGATTTCATGCTCCTTAAGAATCTCGTAGGCATCGAAGCCTTGCTCGTGCCGGAGCGCACCGAGCTCCATTGCCTTGGCGACGACTGGAGCCTCGGCGTCGATGTCCTGATCCGGCCGCTCCATGTATCCAGCTATCCCGTCGATAAGGAGCGGGACGTGGTTGAGTAACTGATCCGTTGGGAAGACGCGCTTGCTCGAGATCGAGACCCGGGCACTGATGCGGTCCAGCCACCGTCGGACGAGGTCGTTTTTCTCGGCACGCAGCTGGTCGGCGAGCTGACTCGCCAAGCTCGAAGAGCTGTTAGGGGAAATGGTTTGGGCGGTCACAGAAGTCTGTTTTGTGGGTCGTGCCTCTAGGTCCGGCTCATCAAGAGCAAAAAGAGTTCTCAACGGAAAAATGTGCCCGGAGCGCCGAGGCTCTTCCAGCACCGACTAGTCTCCCCCCTCCCCCTCGCACCCGCGGGCGGCGTAGACCATTTTTGCTACATTCAAACCGCGACGGCTGATGCGAACCAGACGGTTCATGCTCTTCCTCGCAGTACTGCTTGTCGCGGCGATCTACTTCGCTCCCGGTGTCTGGCGGCGTTTTCACCCCCGGCCGATGTACGTCTTCCCCGGACTCGAAGGTCCGGGAGGCCGGACGCGAGTCGCGGGTCCCGTACCGATTAACTGGCGCCTTTACTCTCACGCCGGTCGACATCGTCTCGCAATTCTGCTCACGGATACCACCACGCCGTGGCTGGGCGTCACTCGTGGACTCTCCACCATCGGTATTCCTTATACGGTCACTCGTGATTGGCGTGAGGCAATCAATCATCGAGTAGTATGGGTCTATCCGCGAATCAGCGGGAAGCTGCTCGAGCGCGATGCTCTTCGCGCGATCGCCGCAGTTCCGAGAAACGGCGGAACCCTCATCGCAAATGAAGTGGTCGGCGGTGGCCTCAAGGAAATGTTCGGGTTCGCTACCGCTCAGCCCTCAAGAGTTCGACGCAAGGTTCGCATGACGGCCGCAGCCATCGCGCGATTCGGGCTCACTGACACAGCCGAGCATGTGATACGCATCGGACGGGCGACGGGGAGTGGACCTCAGCACAATTCGGCGATCGGGAGCTACTCCTATCGGCCGACGACCGCCGAGTCTATGGCCGTTTTCGAGGATGGTGGAACGGCGATGACACACCGTCTCATCGGCACCGGACACGCCTACATTTTCGGATTCGACCTTGGCTCGCTGTTCGTGATTGGATACGAGAATCGGGAGGAAGGGTTGGCGCGGACCTACGTCAACCAGTACGAACCGAGCGTCGATGTCATGCTGCGAATCGTGAGAGACATCTACGAGGAGGGCGAGCCCGATGCTGTCGGACTGTGGACGGTTCCCGACGGAAAGTCGCTGTCCGTCGTTTTCACCCATGACATCGACTACGCGAAGGCGTGGCCGAACGCGATCGAGTACGCGCACCTCGAAGTTCTCAATAGTATGCGCAGCACGTATTTCATCCAGACCAAATACGTACGCGATTGGAACGACGAAATCTTTTTTGACAGCGCGGGCATCCGCTTCGCGCGGCGTCTTGACTCACTCGGAATGGAAATTGGCAGCCACTCGGTGGCCCATTCGCGGCAATTCGACGTTTTCGATCTCGGCAACGGTAAGGAGAAATACCCGGCATACCAACCGTTCGTCGTCGATTCCACGCGGACGGCCGACGCGACCGTTTTGGGCGAGCTTCGTATCAGCAAGTTTCTGCTCGAGACAATGGTGGGGAAAAAAATCGTCAGCTTTCGCCCGGGGCATCTCTCCAATCCCTATAGCCTGCCGCAGGCACTCGAGGCGACGGGCTTTCTCTATAGCTCTTCGGTCACCGCGAACAATTCGCTCACTCATCTTCCGTTCAGGCTGACTTACAACCGGGAAGGCGAGGCAGAAGTTACATCTACGAATTTCCTGTGACGATCGAAGACGAAGAGAAGCCGCGCATGGATCGCCGAATCGATTCTGGCTTGGCGTTGGCGGAGAAGATTGCCCGCTATGGCGGTCTTTTCGTCGTATTGATCCACCCCAACGTGACGGCCGAGAAATTCATATACGAGCGTGACTTGACCGCGGCTTTGCGGAACACTGCGTGGTTCGGCAGCATCGACCAGATCGGACCCTGGTGGGCCGCCCGCGACCGCGTACAGCTAGACGTCGAGGACGCCAGCGGTGGAAGCAAGACCGTCACCCTCGACGCAAAATGGCCGACCCAGATGCTCGCAGTGAGAGTCCCTGCTGGCTGGCAGTTCGTGCCGAGCGATGCAATTCTTGCGCGCCAGACCGGTCGCCTTGTTGTGATCGACAAAGTTCGGGCGGGCAAGACCAGTCTTACCTTTCGCACAACACTCAACACGGAGCCGAGCTGATGACGATGAGCGTGCGGCAAATCCTGCCAGTATTTGGTTTTCTGATAACTGCGTGCGCAGTTCAGGGGAAACCTCCGCAGACATCAGACGCGAAAGCAATCGTGCAAGGATACGTTCGCGCCTGGAACCAGCATGATTCGGCAGCCTTCGACACGCTCCTTGCTTCAGATGGGACCCACGACGACTTTGCTCTCGACTTCCATGGCAAGGGACCAAAACAGGTCACCGAATTCATGCGCGGAATGATCAGCGCGGAGCCCGATTACAATTGGCGTGTGACGCGGATTGCGCAGGATGGCCAAACGGTCGCGTTGGAGTGGACGTGGAGCGCGAAATACACCGGGCCGGATCCGAACGGCAAGCCTGTTCGCGACAAGGCTACATCGGGTCGAGGAGCGTCGATCGTGGAGGTCCAGGACGGCAAGATCAAGAGATTCGCTGACTACTATGATATGGCGAGCTTCTTCAAGTAGAGCTATCACCGGGGGTTAGCGGCGAGACGTGGCCATTTTGCCATTTGCGTCGTCTTTACTTGAAACCCAAACCGGTGAATTAGCTATGCGTAGAACAACCCAGTCACTTTTTTGTATCGCAATTCTTTCCGCGACGGCGGCCTGCTCACACAAGGCGCCCGCGGGTGCCGCACCTGCGCCGGCAACGACGGCTGCGTCCGATGCTGCCCAGCGCGAAGCTACCGAGCGTGCAGACGCGGATCGTCGGGCTGCCGAGGAGCGCGCTACGGCAGAAGCAGCCGCTCAAGCTCGTGAAGCACTGCGGAGCTCCCTGACCACGGCGGTTCATTTTGAATTCGATCGTTCAGAAATAACAGAAGAAGGAATGCGACTGCTTGATGCCAAAGTAGAAGCGTTGCAGGGCAATCCCGAGATCCGCATCCGCGTTGAAGGCAATGCTGATGATAGCGGATCGGATGAATACAACATGGTGCTGAGCCAGAAACGCGCCGCCGTTGTCAGCCGCTACCTTACAGAGCGCGGTGTCGAGCAAGGAAGAATCCAGATCGTCGCCTTCGGCGAAGAGCGCCCGGCCTGCGCTACCGGCCGTGATGAGCCGTGCCGCTCGAAGAACAGACGCGACGAGTTTGTGGTGGTATCGGGACTTTAGGAACCTAGGAAATCGCGGCAACGAAAAAGGCGACCAGAAATGGTCGCCTTTTTTTAAACTTTGTTGGGTCGCCAACTCCCTTTTGCGACTTCGGGTACGAAAGACTCCAGCCCCGGCGCGGGAAAGTCGAGAGTCTGACCCCGTTCGGCACTCATGTACGCGGTCATCAGAATTTGCATTACCTCGAATCCGTCTTCGAAAGTGAGCATTGGCCGTTCGTCTCGACGAAAAGCGGTGGTGAAATGTCGGTTCTCCCCAGTGTAGCCATAGGCCGTGGCTTCATCGGCAATCACGGGCATTAGCCCGATCTCGGCGTTCTGCTTTTCGACCAGATCCTCGCCGGCGTTGCCGTGGACTTCGCGGCTGAAGAAGACCTTGAGCCCGCTTTCCAGCGTGTTCCACGACATGGAGTATTCGGGGCCAAGCAACTCGGCGGAAAGTCTCAGGCCCGGGCCGACGAAACTCCAGGACGTCGTGGCATCGCCAATCAAAGTTTCCCCGGTATCAGCTTCGTACTCAATCGTGGCGCGCGCAAAGTCCTCAGCTGGGTGCTTCGTGTAATCCACTTCTGTACCCATCGATTGGGAGAGTCGCTTCGCATAAGCAGCGCGCGTCCATTTGAGTGAGGCGATCGTTCCGCTGATGCGAACCGGCCTGATCGAAGACCGAGGCGCGCCCGGTTCCGTCAACAGCAGGCGGACGACTTCGACCGAGTGACACATCATGTCGTTGAGAACCCCACCGCCCTGCAACGTGCCCTGCCAGAACCACGGCATGTGGGGGCCGCTGTGTTCTTCTGCAGCGCGGGCGAGATACGGGCGACCCGTCAACGCCGCGCCTCGTGTCCATGTCAGATCGCGACCGCGCGTGATGTCGGGCGCGAAGACCTGATTCTCGAGATATCCGGTGTTCAGCCCGACGCTCCGGACGAGAGCAAGGGCTTGCGCGGCTTCGGCAACGTTCCTGGCGAGCGGCTTTTCGCAGGCAAGACCCTTGAGGTTGCCTTCACCGCTCCTGATCGCGCTCACGATTTCCTCGAGATTCGAGATTCGCGCGTGATTCGGTCCACAGAGCCAAATAGCCTCGATGGCAGGATCCGCGACCATTTCGCGAATGGACCGGTAGGTCCGGGCGTCGCCGACACCGAGCTGCCGCGCCAGCTCCGCCGCGCCAGCGGCGTTTTTCTGGTTCGGGCTCCACACTCCGCGCACGTCGGCGTCGCGCACGCCGGTAAAGGACTGGATGTGAAAGCGGGCATTGAACCCGCTGCCCACGAAGCCGATGCCCAGATGCTCGGTTGTCATTCTAACGGCAGCCCGCGGCAGGAATCCTCAGAGCTGCTCTCGTGGTGGAGTGAGGCGCTGGCTCTTTGGATCAAACTTGTCATAGGAAACGCCCAGCTTCGATAGAGCGGCGGGTGGGCAGCCGTTCCACTCGGGGACGAAGGTATTTCCCTGGTACTCCAAGTCCTTAACCCCCATTCGGCTCGACCAGAAACCGGAAGACGTCAGATCGCGAAACCGATTGAAGAAGTCGACGCCAGCGGTCAGCGTTGCCGGCGCGCGGTCAGGCCAGGCAACGTCATTAAGAATAGCTTCGCGTTCGGTCACGCTCGCGTCGGCGAAATTCTTTCCGTGCCTCCGTTGTGATTCCGCGTCGATCCACGCCAGTCCCGGTCGCATCCACTTCTGCATATCCGGGTATTCGACGAGCACGAAATCCATGAACTCCGGAACACCGGCATCACTGGCATTGCCGGACCGGTCGTCGGCGGGAATTATCATGTCGGCGAGGAGGCGGGCGGTACGAAACTCCGCTGGCGAGAAAAATCGCGGCACGAAGGCAGTGCCTTGACCAGCGTCGCGCAAAGCCGCGGCGACCAGTTGGCGGACCCTCTCCTGCTCCGGCGTCGTCCAGGTGAGGGCGGCGGCGAACGGCAGCACTCCCAGCAATTGTACCGCTTCCCTCCGGGTCATCTCTTTCATGTCGTTACGCTCGGCCATCAGAGCGCCCCTCGCTTGCGCTCGGCGGCGATGAAATCGCTGGTTCGCATTGCCAGCGCGAGAATGGTCCAGGTCGGGTTCTTATCTGCCTGCGACACGAACGGACCTCCATCCGCGACGAACAGGTTACGGACGTCGTGGGCACGGCAATTCGCGTCGAGCGCTGACCGGGAAGGCTCGTCCCCCATGCGTACAGTTCCCAACTCATGGATGATTTCGCCGCCCCTGGCGATGCCATATCCGGTGTCCTGCGTCGGCATCTTGGCGAAGACCTGGCCGCCCATCTGTTCCACCAGGGCACGAAAAGTCTGCTGCATGTGACGCACCTGGTTGTACTCGTAATCTGTCCACTTCCAGTGGAAGCGCAGCACCGGAATACCGTACTTGTCCTTCATTACCGGATCCAGCTCACAGTAGCTGTTCTCGTTCGGGATCATCTCTCCTCGTCCATCGAAATACACAGTCGCCCCGTAATAGCGGCGATAGTCGTCCTTCAACTTCTGTCCGTAGCCGCCACCGGTTGGATACCGTTGGATTCCGCCCATGAAACCATATCCCGGCTGATGGAGACCGCCGCCGACCTCAATGTGATAGCCGCGCGGGAAATCCAGCTTCTTGTTGTCGACCCACCAGGGCATGTAGATGTGATTGCCGCCGACGCCATCTTCGTTATGAGGCACGTGGTCCATCATCTTCGGGATGAAACCGGAAACGCTGCTTCCAGTGGTATCGGTGAGGTATTTCCCGACCACGCCGCTCGAGTTCGCCAGCCCGTCCGGGAATCGGGACGATTTCGAGTTGAGGAGAAGGCGCGCGGTCTCACAGGCGCTGGCGGCGAGCACGACGACTTTCGCGCTGGCGTGATTATCCGCGCCCGTTTTGGTGTCGATGTAGAAAACGCCACTCGCCCGACCGGCACTATCCACGGTAACTTCCCGCGCCATTGCGTGGGTGACGAGCGTAAGCCGGCCGGTGTTGAGAGCGGGCGCGATGAGAACGTTGGTCGACGAGAAATTCGAATTCGTGGCGCAACCGCGGTTGCACTGTCCGCAGTAGTGACACGCGGCGCGGCCATTGAGCGATTTCGTTATGACCGACAGGCGAGCAGCGACACAGGTGATGTTCAGTTTGTCCGCCGCGTCCTTGATCATCAGCTCGTAGCAACGCGGCTTGGGCGGGGGCAGGAAATAACCGCCTGGGTGGTTTGGCAGATTGTCGTTGTTGCCGAAGACTCCGATCAACTTGTCGATGCGGTCGTAGTAAGGCGCGAGATCCCGGTAACCTATCGGCCAGTCGTCTCCCAGCCCATCACGGCTTCTCGCCTTGAAGTCCTCAGGGCCGAAACGCAGCGAGATGCGGCCCCAGTGATTGGTGCGACCGCCGACCATCCGCGCGCGCCACCACCTGAACTCGGTTCCCTCGGCTTGAGTGAAGGGTTCCCCTTCCAGCTCCCACCCGCCGACGCACGCATCGAATTCACCGAATGGTCGCTCCCGCGTCGAAGCGCCGCGGCGCGGCGACTGATACGGCATCTTGAACATCGCTGAGTCGCGGGTGTTGTCCCACGGTCCGCCCGCCTCGAGCAGAAGGACGTTGGCGCCGGCGCGGGTTAGCATGTAAGCGGCCATCCCCCCGCCCGCGCCCGAGCCGACAATGCAGACGTCGTATACCAGTCGCCGTGGCTGGAGAAGATTCATGGCGCAACCCGCGTTGACACAGTAGCAACCGGCTTGAACATGAATGCAAATAGAACGAGGACGATCAGCGCGCCCACGGAAGGGACAAGCCAGATCGAATGCCAGTCGTGGATCACCTTCAGGCACCGGAACGTCGCCGCATCCGCATCGGTGCACGCGGAGTTGGCGACGGCGTAGTGATTCACCACCGCTCCCGATGCAAAAGCGCCGAGAACATACCCGAGCCCGTTGGTTACGAAGTTGATGAGGCCCTGCGCTGCGGCCCGGATTCGCTCACCGGCCCGCTGGTCGGTGTAGATCTGTCCGCTCACGAAAAAGAAATCGTAGCAGACGCCGTGCAGAATGATTCCCAGGTAGAGGAGACTCATCACCGGTCCCGCCGCGCCGAGGCCGAAGGCGAGGTACCGCAGTGCCCACGCCGCCATTCCGACCAGCATGATCACCTTTATCCCGAATTTCCTGAGCGCCAGGGGCAAAAGCAGCATGAAGAGGATCTCCGACATCTGGCCGAACGTCTGGATGAACGCCGGGTCGGGCGCTTTGACTTCGTTCAGAAATGGATTGGCGAAGGTGTAGTAGAACTGGAGCGGAATGCACAGCAGGAACGAACCCGCGACGAATGTGAGGAAATCCCGGTTCCGAAGTAGCGCCAGCGCGTCGAGGCCGAGCGCATCATGGATGCTGAAGCGGGCGCCGGCGGCCTTGGGAGGTGTGTGCGGGAGCGCGAGCGAGTACACCGCCATCACTATAGATGCTCCGGCGGCGAGTCGCATTGGCAGCACCAGCGCGTCGGCGTGAAAAACCTTTCCGACGAGTATTCCGGCGACGATCCAACCGATGGTGCCGAGGACCCGGATGAATGGGAAATCGCGCGCGGGGTCGCTGACATGGTGGAACGAAATGGAATTTGTGAGCGACAAGGTCGGCATGTAGCAGAGCGCGTAGAGGATCAGAAGGGGATAGAAGCTGCCGAATGATGTCTGGAGGGAAACGAAGTACATCACGATGCCACCGGCGAGGTGCAGCAGCGCCAGCAGCTTCTCGCTCGAGAAATACCGGTCCGCGACGACGCCCATGAAAAACGGCGAGACGAGGGCGGCGATCGCTGTCGCGCCGTAGGCCCAGCCGATCTGGCGGTCGCTGAAATGAAGACTCTGGCCAAGATAGGTGCCCATGGTGACAAACCAGACGCCCCAAATGAAGTATTGTAGAAACATCATCGTGGAAAGTCGCGAGCGGATCGCCCTCATTGGATCTCGCGGATCCGGATGTTGCGAAGCGACAGCACTCCATCGTGGTCACCTTGAATTCCGATGTAGCCGCGGGCGGCCCTGCCGTAATGGGGATAGGGTGCGAACTTGCTCGCCTTCACTCTGGCTTCCCAGTCGGGACTGCCGAGATCGTACTCGAGAAGCTTCTGCCCGTTGAGCCAGTGTTCGACGTGTACACCACTGACAACGAGCAGAGCCGAGTTCCATTGTCCCGCCGGCTTGACGATGCTGGCCGGAGCGGGGTACAGCGCGAACGCGGAACCCGCAGCCGTCAATCTGCTTCTGCCGTCGGGGTGTCCCGCATCATCGAGCAATTGATACTCGGGCGCGCTCCAGTAGATGTGGTCGTACTCTTCGGTTCCGCGGTAGAAGATTCCTGCGTTGCCACCCGGGCCGAGCTTCCAATCGAGAGCGAGCTCGAAATTCGAGAACTGATCTTTCGTTATGATGTCTTCGGTCGACGTAGCCTTTTGCAGTGTGCCGCCTACAATTGTCCAGCCTGTGGGGAGAGTCTGCTGTTGGTAGCCGCGCCACTGCGCAGTGCTCGTTCCGTCGAAGAGCGAGCGCCAGCCCGCCGCGCGCTCCTCGGCTGTCAAGCCGGTCACCCCCGGATTTTGAAGGGGTTGGTGATTCCCAGCAGGTGCGCAGCCGAGCGCGAGTAACACCAGCTGCGTGAAGATTGCGGCGCGATTGATGGCTACGTCTGTCATCACCGCCTCCTAGGGATTAATCCTGGCAATCACTAGCACTGACCGCTGTGCCAACGTGCGGTATTCTACTCTTCCTGGTGCCAGGCAACTAGACAATACGGAAAGGGCGGCCCAGGAATTGGCCGCCTTTCTTTTGTGCGCATTCAACGCAGACTTTCTTGGGACTCGTATCAGGGAAGAAAACAGTAACGCTTCCGAAGGCAGCGCGCCTATCGGTTACGTCGAGCTCGCACGCGCGAGAGCCGTAGCTGCGAACTTCGAGAGTAGCTGGGGGGAGACTCGAACTCCCGACCCCGGCATTATGAGTGCCGTGCTCTAACCAGCTGAGCTACCCAGCCATACCTGAAATCTGTCCTAACTCACGACGCTGTTGAAGCGTTCGGGTTACTGACACGAACGGCCAGCCCTCTCGGACCGGCCGCGTGAACCTGCATAATGGCGGGGGCGGGATTTGAACCCGCGACCTTCGGGTTATGAGCCCGACGAGCTACCAGGCTGCTCCACCCCGCGATGAGAAGCGAAATTTACGGCCGAGGTGGGTTAAGTCAAGCAGACGACAACGTTCTCTGCGCAGTCAACGCTTGTCGTCCAGAGCAGAATCGCGCGCGTCTCCGAAGCGATAAAGAATCTCCTTGTTGCCGCGCACCATGCCGAACTCCTCGCGAGCGATCCGCTCCATCGTCGCACTATCGCTGGTCACGAGCTTGAGGAATCTGCCGAGCGAATCGACCTGTCGCTGCAAGGAATCGACTTCGTGCGTCAGCACCTTGCTTCTTGCGTGAAGCACGTAGAGGTCGCGCGTGCTGTACTCTCCGCCTTGCAGCGCGAAGAAAACAGCAGCCGCAATCACGATTCCCCAGATGATCTTCTTGGTCCTGCTCATAAACCGTAGATGGCTCCGCCAGGAAATTCAGCGACGTTGCCGAGCTGTTCCTCGATGCGAAGAAGCTGATTGTACTTGGCGACTCGATCGGTCCGACTCGCTGAGCCGGTCTTGATCTGACCCGCGCCTGTCGCGACCGCGAGATCGGCGATGAAGGTGTCTTCAGTCTCACCCGACCGGTGTGATATGATCGAT
This sequence comes from Gemmatimonadaceae bacterium, assembly GCA_046262755.1. Lineage (GTDB taxonomy): Bacteria > Gemmatimonadota > Gemmatimonadetes > Gemmatimonadales > Gemmatimonadaceae > UBA4720. Next base: position 86,730 of record JBHEME010000002.1, read on the forward strand.
TGATAACCGTTGGCGCGCGCCATCTCGATCGATTCGAGCGTCTCGGTGAGCGTTCCGATTTGATTCAGCTTGATCAGGATTGCGTTGGCAACGTCCGATTCTATTCCCCGCGCCAGACGCTCGGTGCTGGTGACGAAGATATCATCCCCGACTAGCTGAACTCGGTCGCCAAGCGCAGCGGTGATTTTCGCCCAGCCATCCCAATCGTTTTCAGCCAGCCCATCCTCGATGGATACGATTGGGTATTCGTCAAGCCATTTGCGATAGAGCTCGATCATTCCATCCGAATCGAGAGTACGAGCGCCGCTCTTCTTGAACGTGTAAGTCCCGTTCTTGAAAAGTTCCGACGCGGCGGGATCCAGCGCGATCGCGACTTCACGTCCCGGCGCGTACCCCGCGGCCTCGATCGCTTCGACGACGACGCGCAACGCTTCTTCGTCATTCTCGAGGTCTGGCGCAAAACCGCCTTCGTCCCCGACGCCCGTCGATAGCTTGCGCTTGACCAGCACTTTCTTGAGGGCGTGAAAAACTTCCGCTCCCATCCTGAGTGCTTCGCGAAAGCTCGTCGCCCCGACCGGAACGATCATGTACTCCTGAAAATCGACGGTGTTGGTGGCGTGAGCGCCGCCGTTCAGAATGTTCATCATCGGCACGGGCAGCGTCCGCGCCATGGGTCCGCCGAGGTAACGGTAGAGAGGAAGTCCGACATCCATGGCCGCGGCGCGAGCGGTCGCCATCGACACCGACAGAATTGCGTTCGCGCCGAGCTTACCCTTGTTGGGAGTACCGTCGAGGTCGATCATGGCGCGATCGATTGCCATCTGATCGCTCGCCGGCATTCCGTTCAGCGCGGGCCCGATACGCTCCTCGACGCTCTCCACCGCCTGCTCAACTCCCTTGCCCAGGTAGCGTTCCGCGTCTCCGTCCCGGAGCTCGAGCGCTTCGTGTTCGCCGGTTGATGCACCGCTCGGAACGGCCGCCCTGCCGAAAGCACCGCTATCAAGGGTTACATCGGCTTCGACCGTCGGATTCCCGCGGCTGTCGAGGATTTCCCGCGCTCGTACGTCTGCTATGTTCGACATTGTTTCGTGTTGATTGGATGGACTAGCGTGTTTCGGTGGGTAGAATTTCCGACGAGACTACTTCCGGACCCGCTGAAAGTCGCGATGGCACGATTGGAAGTGGCTCCACCGCATAAAGACGTCGCATCGCTTCCGCCATGCTGCCTCGCACTTTCACCATCAGGGCTTCCCGGTGGTCATAATCGACTCCGGAGGTGTCGACCGGTTCGAGCAAATGTATATCAATCGTCCCGGGGTTAGCCCAAATCGACCCTTTGCGCATGATTTCGATCGTGCCGTGAACTATGATCGGGACGATTGGAACTCCCGCCGCGATCGCGAGAACGAACGGGCCTTTTTTGAAAGGACGAAGCGGATAAGCGTGTCCCCTCGTTCCCTCAGGAAATACGACCACCGAGCTGCCGCTTCGTATTTTTTCAGCGGCGACCTCGTACGCGCCGAATGCGGCCTTGCGATTATCGCGCTGGATCTCGATCATCCCGACCGCGCGCATGCCGCCACCGAAGATTGGCACTTTGAAGAGCTCCGCTTTGGCGACGAACTTGTAGCGCGGCAGGACCTTGGCGAGCGCGGGAACGTCGAACCAGCTGACGTGGTTGGACGCGAAGATTCGCGGCTCACCGCCCCCCGCGTTCTCCAGGCCGTGAAGTCGGATCTTGATGCCCGCGGCCCAGAGTACAGTCGCGGACCACCAGCGCGGAATGCGCTCGTAGACGCCACCCGGTTTGTCTTCGATTCCGAGCAGTGCGGCGATGATGACCGTCAAACCCAGCACCGTCGTCGCAACGACGGCCGTAACGATGGTAAGAATTGTTCGAAAAAAAGAGATCATGCCTTTTGGAAATGATCGTAACCGCGCGGCGGCGGTACCGCGCGTCCGGTTTCGAGAAGATCGACCCCCGCAGGTCCGGCAACAACCCGGCCGATCTCGGTGAGGGGCAATCCGAATTCTTCAGAAAAGCGCCGGGCGTCGATTGCCCGAGCGGTGACGACGAGCTCGTACTCTTCGCCACTGCTCGCCGCCTGAATGGGAGAAACCCCGTCGACGCAAGGAATTCTCTCGGTGTCGATTTCGATCCTCACCTTGCTGGCCGCGGCCACATGCCGGAGGTCCGCAACGAGCCCATCGGATATGTCTATGGCCGACGTTGCCCCGCGCTCAGCGAGCCCGACACCCGCATCTATCCGTGGTACCGGGCTCGCGAACCGGGCGCGGTCCTTTTCGGACGGCTCCTTGCCCCCGCGCCACGCTCGAAGCGCGGCTGCCGGCCCGCCCAGGCTTCCAGTTACGAACACGCGGTCGCCAACCCTCGCCCCGCCGCGCGACAGCGGGCGTCTGACACTACCCAGGGCCGTGATCGTGAGCGAAAGCGTTTTGCCCGAAGTGAGATCGCCGCCGACGATCGGGCAAAGGACCGCGGAGGCGCCTTCACGAATTCCGACCGCCAGCGCTCTGGCGTCGGTGCGGTCCGCATCGGGAAGCGTGAGTGCGATCACAATTCCCAGTGGACGCGCGCCCATCGCCGCGAGATCACTCAATGATGCGACGGTGGCTCGATAACCGATCTCGAAATGATTGAGCCATTCGCGCTTGAAGTGCACTCCTTCCACCGAGGTGTCGGTCGTCACAACCACGTTTTCGCCCGGCGGCACTTGCAGTATTGCCGCGTCGTCACCGATTCTCTCGGCGGACTTGCCCCATTCGGAGAGCAAAGCTCTGAGAAGATCGAACTCCTTGCCTGGACCGAGGTCGAGGTTGCGCGTGTTGGGCGCTGGAGCGTCTGTCATCGGGCCACAGCGGGAAGAGCGGCGAGTACGTCGGGGAGTAACGGCGGTTCATCCTCCAGCCACGCGCGCGGAAGCGCGTACAACACGTCGTCGAGCGTCGTGCCGCGAATGTAGCCGCATAGTTCCGCCGCCCGACCATGCACCCACGCTGCGCAGCATGCTGCCGTGACGGTATCCCCGGTTTGCGCTAGTAGAGTTCCGGCGATCCCGGCAAGCATGTCCCCACTGCCGCCAGTCGCGAGTGCCGCGGTACCGCGCGGCACGACGAAGCGTTCTCCGCCGGAAGAGAAGACGACGCTTGGCGTTCCTTTGAGCAGCACAGTGGTTCCGAGCTCCCGCGCGAGATCGATTCCGATGTCGAAACGCTCGGCGGCCACACGCCCTACATCTACCCCAGCAAGGCGCGCGAACTCACCAGGATGTGGCGTTATGAGTGCCGGACGACCAGCGATGAGCGCCCGCAGTTCGGAGACATTACCCTCGAATAGAGTGAGCGCGTCCGCATCGAGCAGAACCGGCTGTCGTGACTTCTGGAGAAGCCGCGTCACCAGCTTTTCTGCTTCTTTCGACCTACCGAGCCCGGGACCGATAACCACGGCGTGGGCCCACTCCGAAATCATCGACGAGATCTCGGCATCGTTGGCCGGCCACTTTACGATCAGAGCTGATGGTGCCGCGGCAAGAACAGGCTCTACGTTTTCTTCAGCAACCACCGCCCGAAGAATGCCGATGCCGCTGCGCAGCGCAGCGCGAGCAGCGAGCACTACTGCTCCGGGCATACCTCCCCCGCCGCCGACAACTGCGAGGTGCTTACGGGATCCCTTGTGTGCATCGAAAGTGATCGGGGGAACGCGTGCGGCGACCCAGGGGCGATCGACAAGCACCGGCACATTTCCGTTTGGTTGTGAGGACCGCGCCCCGGCCGTTGCCGGTGCGTCTTCGAGTCCAATGTCGAGCACCAGAATCTCTCCGCAACAGTCGCGCGCGAGGAGCGCGCCACGCTTCAGACTCCCAAAAGTCAGAGTCATGTCGGCAACGACGCATAGCGAATGGGCGCCGGTGCTGGCGTCGAGACCGCTCGGGATGTCGAGCGCGGCTACGCGCGCGCCCACCGAGCGCGCGGAATTAATGCGCGCAATTGCGCCCGCGATTTGTCCGCGTGGTTCACCCTGCGCGCCAGTCCCCAGCAGCGCGTCGACGACGACTCCGGAACGCCCGGAGTCCCGGGCGGTATTCACGGAGCGCTTTGCTATTTCTCGCTCTCGGCCGGCGTCTGCGGTTTTTGGCTCGGCGATCTCGACTACCTGGACGGGGATTCCTTTCCGCGCCAGCTCCCCCGCAACGACCCAGCCGTCACCGCCATTGTTGCCGGGCCCCGTAAAAACGCTGACTCCGTCTTTCACCTCGTTTGGATAGCGCTGAATTATTTGCGCCGCTGCTGCTTTCCCCGCACGCTGCATCAGCGTGCGCGAGGGAGTCCCCGCATCAATGGCTCTCTGATCCCGCCCCGCAGACTCCTTCGCGCTGACCACCCTGACCATGCGTGAGGGAGGCATTCAGGTCAGGAACTACTTACGCTTGTTGCGCGCAGTTCCAGGGGTAATCGCGCTCGAACGCGGTGTCGAAATCGAATACTTCGACGAACTCATCGCGCGTATCCTGAGGCTGGCTGAGAAGGAATCCGAGGTCGACCAGGGTGAACACGATGTCGCCGATATCCACAGTCGCGGCGATTCCCCAATGCTCGAGTACGACGCGCGCCATGAGACCGTACCGTTCGAGCGCGAGATCTCTGCAGGCGCGCGCGAGCTCGGGTCCGCTTATGTGCCGACGCACCCTGAGTTGGGCCTGACACATCTCTAGCGCTGCCAGCACGAACAGATACGCCTGTTCGTCGAAGCGCGGCTCCCGAATTCGAATCCGGTCCATTATGCCTTCACGAAAGGCCAGCTCAGCCATTGTTACTGGATTCCGCCATTGAGGGGAAGGATTTGTAGAGAGGGAAACGTTTCGTCAAGTCGAGCACTTCCTCTTTGACTGCCGACGCGACCGCGGCGTCACCCCCGCTGGCGATAACCCGATCGATGAGCTCGGCAATCCGCCCCATTTCCGCCTCCTTCATGCCGCGCGTCGTGACCGCTGGCGTGCCGATGCGGATCCCACTGGTGACGAAGGGCGATTGAGTCTCCTTCGGAACGGTGTTCTTGTTCACGGTGATGCCGGCGGCGTCGAGGGATTTCTCCGCCATTTTCCCCGTCACGTTCTTGTTTCTCAGATCAACGAGCATCAAGTGATTGTCAGTTCCGCCCGACACAATGTCGAACCCGCGCTCCATCAGCGCCGCGGCCAGGGCTTGCGCGTTGCGAATGATCTGTCCGCAGTAATCCTTGAACGATGGGTCAAGGGCTTCCTTGAACGCCACAGCCTTGGCCGCGATGATGTGCTCGAGCGGGCCACCCTGCGTTCCCGGGAACATCGCCTTGTCGATCGTTTTGGCGTGTTCAGCCTTGCACAATATCAATCCGCCGCGTGGACCGCGCAGCGTTTTGTGCGTCGTGCTCGTTACGGCGTCAGCGTGCGGAACTGGTGAGGGATGATATCCAGTCGCGACCAGGCCAGCGAAGTGAGCCATGTCGACCATGAATATGGCGCCAATCTCGCGGGCGACTTCCGCGAACGGCTCGAAATCGATGATGCGCGCATAAGCGCTGGCGCCGGCAACGATCATTTTTGGCTTCTGATCGCGAGCGATCTTCTGCATCTGCGCGTAATCGATCCGGCCATCCTCGCCGACGCCGTAGTGAATTGCGTGGTAAAGAAGTCCTGAGAAGTTGACTGGGGATCCGTGCGTCAGGTGTCCACCCTGTGACAGGTCGAGCCCAAGCACGGTATCACCCGGCTTGAGAAAGGCGAGATACACGGCGGCATTCGCCTGCGCTCCGGAGTGGGCCTGCACATTCGCGTGGTCCGCGGAAAACAACTTCTTCACTCGGTCGATCGCGCACTGCTCGATCATGTCCACGAACTCGCAACCGCCATAGTACCGCTTGCCAGGCAGGCCCTCGGCGTACTTGTTCGTAAGCGGAGTTCCCATAGCCTCGAGCACGGCCGGCGAAACGAAGTTCTCGCTGGCGATGAGCTCCAGGCCACTGCGCTGTCGATCGACCTCGCTGTCGATCAGACGCGCAATCTCGGGATCGGATCGCGCGATCGTCCCCATTGGCATCGAAACTTTGGGAGAACTCGTGCGGGAAGCGGTCTGGGTTTCAGGCATCGTGCTCTAGGTTTGGTCGATCTTCTTCACGCGGCGCTCATGACGCCCACCTTCGAATTTAGCATCGAGCCACGCCTTCATGATTTCCACGCCACGATCGATGGAGACGAATCTGGCCGGCAACACCAGGACGTTGGAGTCGTTGTGCCGCCGCGACAGCGCAGCGATTTCCGGCTCCCAAGCCAATGCGGCTCGTACTCCCGGATACCGGTTCGCGACAATATCCATCCCAATACCGCTTCCACAGAGGAGAATCCCCCGCTTTGCTTCGCCGTCCGAAACCTCCTTGGCCAGCGGATGACCGAAATCTGGATAATCGTCGGGTTTTTCCGGGTCCTTGGCACCAATGTCGTCGGGTTGATAACCGAGCTTCTTCAGTTCCGCTACCAATCGATTCTTCATTTCCACTCCGGCATGGTCAGCCGCGATGGGAATGGTCTCCCCGTTTGTTGTCATTTGCTTCATCCCCGCATTCAGTACGACGCAGCCAACCGCTGCTCGGCAAGGCGATCCGCCGCTTCATAGGTCGGAATGTTTTCCGACTCCGCGATATCGAATATGCGCAGTACGGTATCGTATATATCGTCAGCCTTGTCGAGTGCGCGCTGGGCGTCCCAACCGGCTACTTCTCCGTAGACGTTGATCACTCCGCCGGCGTTGGCGACGTAGTCAGGCGCGTAAAGAATGCCGCGCTTCTGCAACATGTCGCCGTGTCGCTCCTCGAGCAGCTGGTTATTGGCGCCACCCGCAACTACTTGGGCCTTGAGCTTCGGAATCGTCTCGTCATTGATGATTCCACCGAGGGCGCACGGCGAGAAAATGTCTGCATCCGCCGAAAAAATTGCGTCGCCCTCGACGATTTTCGCTCCCGTCATATCCGCAACCCTTTTCGCTTTGGCGGCATCGATATCGGAGACTATCAGCGTAGCCCCGGCCTCGTGCAATTCCTTGGCGAGGTATCGACCGACGTTTCCGCATCCCTGAATGGAAACGGTTTTTCCTTCGAGGAGGTCCGATCCCCATTTGCGATTTGCCGACGCTTGTACGGCGCGGAACACACCGTGTGCCGTGACCGGAGATGGATCACCCGACTTTCCCGCCAACCCGGCGACGTGCCCGGTTTCCATGTGCACGTAGTCCATATCCTTGGTGCTGGTACCAACGTCTTCGGCTGTGATGTAACGCCCGCCGAGACTCTCGATGAAACGACCGTGGGCGCGAAATATTTTCTCGCGATCCTTGATTTTGTTGTCACCGATGATGATCGACTTCCCACCGCCAAGGTTGAGTCCCGCCACCGCGTTCTTGTACGTCATCCCGCGTGAAAGGCGAAGCGCGTCGGTGATAGCTTCGTCGTCAGTGGCGTACTGCCAGAATCGCGTCCCGCCCAGCGCTGGGCCGAGCTTGGTGCTGTGAACAGCCAGAATCCCGCGGTATCCGCACGAAGGGTCGCTGCACATCACGACCTCCTCGTGTCCCATCGACGCCAGTGTGTCGAAAAGCTTCATCAATCTCTTGGTGTGTAGTGATTAGTGATTCGGCGGCGCAGCTTCATGATTGACCGTAGAGAGCTCTCGCGATCACGATTCTCTGGATCTCCGAGGTGCCCTCATAAATCTCGGTGACTTTGGCGTCGCGCATAAGGCGCTCGACGGGGTAGTCCTTCATGTACCCGTAGCCGCCGAAAATCTGCACGGCTTGCGTCGTAACCCACATCGCGGTCTCACTCGCCATGAGCTTTGCCATTGAGCTGAATTGACGCACGCTCTGGCCACGATCCTTGGCTGCGGCCGCCGCGTGCAGTAGGGCGCGCGAAGCCGCTACTCGCATCGCCATGTCGGCGAGCTTGAACTGGATTGCCTCGAATTCCTTGATGGCTTTGCCAAACTGCCGTCGCTCCGCGGCGTAGGCGACGGAGTGCTCGAGCGCGGCGCGGGCGATGCCGATTGCCTGCGCAGCGATTCCCAGGCGGCCGTTATCGAGAGACTGCATCGCGTAGACAAAACCCTGAGTCTCATCTCCGAGCAAGAGCCCTTTGGGCACTCTCATGTTATCAAAGTTGAGATTTACAGTCGGCGAAGCGCGAAGGCCAAGCTTGTCCTCTTTTTTCCCGACCTTGAAGCCAGGGAGGTCAGGTGTGACGATGAAGGCGCCAATTCCACGGCCGCCGCGTCGGGAGCTGCTCGAGTCGGTTCTCGCCATCGCGATTATTGCCCCCGCCTGATTTCCATTTGTCACCCAGGCCTTGGTGCCATTGAGAATCCACGAGTCGCCGTCCTTCACTGCCTGCGTCGCGAGAGCGGAGGCATCCGATCCGGCGTCCGGCTCCGAAAGCGCGAAGGCGCCCAGTATTTCACCGCGTGCCATCTTCCTGAGAAACCGGTCTTTTTGCTGCTGGTTTCCGTAACGCAGGATCATTTGAGTCGGCAGGGAGTTGTGAACGCTCATGAGAACTGCAACCGACGCATCGGCGGCCGCGATTTCTTCGAGAGCGATCAGGTACGTGCCTGTATCAGCGCCCAGGCCCTCGTACTCTTCGGGCAGCATCATCCCCAGAAATCCGAGCTCGCCGAGCTTTTTTACGAGGGACGGCTCGAAAAAGGCTTTCTGATCCCACTCGGCCGAATGCGGAACGATCTCGGCCTGGGCGAAATCGCGCGCCAGCTTCTGGACTTCAGTTTGTTCTTCGGTAAGCGGGTGAAGTGCCCAGGACACGTCTGCGGCTACGTACTATAGGTATAGAAGCCGCGCCCGGCTTTGCGACCGAGCCATCCTGCGGCGACGTACTTCTTGAGCAGCGGACACGGGCGATACTTTGGATCGCCAAGTCCATCGCGGAGGACCTCCAGTATCGCAACGCAGGTGTCGAGTCCGATAAGGTCGGCCAGCGCGAGAGGGCCCATCGGATGGTTCATCCCGAGCGTCATTACCTGGTCGATGGCTTCCGGCTCGGCTACACCCTCCATCAGACAGTAAACCGCTTCGTTGATCATCGGCATCAGCACCCGGTTCGACACGAAACCCGGATAGTCGTTGACTTCGACTGGAGTTTTTCCGAGTCGCTTGCTGAGGTCGGTGACATGATCGGTCGTTTCGTCGGAGGTAGCCAGCCCGCGGATAATCTCGACGAGCTTCATTACCGGAACGGGATTCATGAAATGCATTCCCACCACTTTGTCGGGCCGCGATGTTCGTCGCGCAATCTCAGTGATGGAGATCGAGCTTGTGTTAGTCGCCAGGATCGATGAAGGCTTCGCGATGCGATCGAGGTCAGTGAAGATCCTGAATTTCAGCCCGCTGTCCTCAGTGGCGGCTTCGATGATGAGAGATGCGTCGTCCGCTGCGTCGAGCTCCTGGCTCAGATCAACTCTCGACAGAATTTGCACCTGATCTTTGGCTGGAATCGTGCCTTTCCTGACCTGACGCTCGATGTTCTTGGCAATGGTAGACCTGCCCTTGTCGAGCGCTTCCTGCGAAACGTCTATCATCGTCACGCTAAAACCCGATTGGGCGAACACGTGCGCAATTCCGTTCCCCATCTGTCCGGCTCCGATCACCGCGATGCGGTCGGTCATGAAGTCCACTCCATTCGGTGCAGATAACGTCCATACAGGTAAAACACTACGAGAAACATGGCGATCACCGCGGCCAATCCTCCCTCCGGGCCCCATTGACCGCCGGTCAGCCAGTCTGGTCCGGCGTCGATGGTCTCGTAGTCCACGACCGGAGACGAGATTCCGCTAACTGGAGTGTGGAGTGCTCCAGCCATTATCCAGTTCCAGGCGAAGTGCGCGGTACCCGCCGCGTAGAGGCTCCTGGTTGCGAGAAGAATCGCTCCGAGAAAGAAACCTGCTACCGTTACCGCCAGGATGCTCTCGGCATCGGCGCCAGGATTCCAGGCGTGTATCAATCCAAAGACGAAGCTCGTGACTATCAGAGCGAGCTTCCATCCGCCAAGGCGTCGGAGAGCGGCAAATAGATAGCCACGAATGAAAAGCTCTTCGACGAAACCTGCCGGAAGGAGGATCAGGAGTGAGGTCGCGGCTGCGCGCCACCAGTTACCGGAAGCCGTCGGACGAATTTTCAACTCCCCAAGAGCGAGGAGAAATGCGCTTGCGACTCCAATGCTCAAGGCGCCAAACGCCAAACCTTTGGCGAGCAGCTTCGGCGACGCAGCAGCGCGGTCCAGACACAGCTCACTCCACGGCAGTGAGTCGAAACGCACAAATGCGACGGTCGGAAGCAGGACGCTGATAAGGAGGAGCCACGGTATGAGTATCTGGCGAGCGGCCGTGGATTCCACCCCCGGCACACCGGCGGCAAGGAATTCGAGGAACCCGTAAATCAGCGCTACACTAATCGTGAAGAGGACGATGCGCGCCAGAGTCTTCATAAAACCTGTCATGAAGAGTTGGCCCCGCGCGGGCTGATGTGGGCTCGACGTCAATCTTTCGAACTAACCGCGCTCGACACTCAGGGCCACCGCGTCGCCGCCGCCAAGGCACAGCGTGGCCAAGCCGCGCTTGGCACCGCGGTCTTTCATCGCGTACAGAAGGGTGGTCAGAACGCGTGCGCCACTAGCACCGATAGGATGTCCCAGTGCTATCGCTCCGCCGTTGACGTTGACTCGCTTCCAGTCCCATCCGAGCCCCTCGCCGTCGGCGATGGCCTGCGAGGCGAAGGCTTCGTTCGCTTCGATGAGATCGTAGTCTTCGATCTTCGCGCCGGTTTTTTTCATCAGATTCTTTACTGCTTTTATGGGAGCGAAAAACAGATCTTCAGGTGCCGTCGCTCCAGTTGCGTAACCGGTAATGCGGCCCAGGATCTCGAGGTTGTGGTCATTCGCATACTGCTCCGATACGACCACAAGTGCAGCGGCCCCGTCATTCAGACTTGAAGCGTTGCCTGCCGTGACGGACAACTCTTCGGGTGTGCCGTTCTTGCCCGGAAAGGCAGGGCGCAATTTCGCGAGCGTCTCCGGAGTCGTGTCTTTTCTCGGGCCTTCGTCGGTGTCGACAACGGTACGCCCCTTTTTCCCCGGGATCTCGACCCTCGCAATCTCGTTGTTGAATTTGCCGCTTTCGATTGCGCTCACGGCCTTGCGGTGCGACGCCGCCGCAAATTCGTCCTGTTCCTCACGGGTGACGGCTGCTTTTTTCGCGGTGTATTCTGCATGACTACCCATGTGAACGTCACAGGACGCGCACCAGAGCCCGTCCTTTATCATGCCGTCGACCATTTTCTGATCGGAAAGCTTGACGCCGTTGCGCATGCCGTAGACGTAGTAAGGGGCGTTGGACATCGACTCCTGACCGCCCGCGACGATTACCTCCGCGTCTCCGGCCTTGATCGCCTGTGACGCCAGCATCACCGCCTTAAGTCCTGAGCCACATACCTTATTGACTGTCACGGCTGAGACAGTGGCAGGCAGACCCGCCTTCAGAGCCGCCTGTCGCGCTGGCGCCTGACCAGTGCCGCCCTGCAGCACGTGGCCCATGATGACCTCCTGGACATCGTCCGGTGACACACCTGAGCGCTTTAGGGCCTCGCGAATTGCCACAGCTCCCAGCTCTGGCGCAGTAAGGGGCGCAAGACCCCCCAGGAATTTGCCGATGGGTGTGCGCGCGGCGCCGACGATTACCGGAGTGCGGGATTTATCTGGCATTATTCTGTGTGAGCCTCAAGGTGATGCGGAGTTGCATTGAAAGTTAATTGCTTGGCAAAGGCTTAAGAAGCGAAGTGCGCAGGACCGATGACTTTCACGCAATTGGATTGCTACGTCCGACACCAACATCGCCGTTCCTGCGTATTATTCGCTGGCTGTCTCGCTCGGCTCGCACGAACAATGCGGGTGAAATGCGGCAAAATTTGATTGTTCGAGGGCTGTGCACACAGCAGAACCGAGACTAGGAATCGTCGACACTTCCACCTCGAAGCGCAAAGCGCCGGAGGAGTCCTGACCGATGCCGTGCCTACTTTCCCTGTTGGCTCTCGCTACACCCCGCGTCGTTGTCGCGTTGCTCTGGTTCTTCACGCACTGGTTCGATCGGATGTTCGACTCGATCCTGTGGCCGATACTCGGCTTCATCTTCCTTCCGACCACGCTGCTGTGGTACTCTGCCGTCCATCACTGGTTTGGCGGTCACTGGACTCTGTGGCCAATCATCGGACTCGTTATCGCTCTTGTGATCGATCTCGGCCCGGTTAGCGGGCGACGCCCGCGTCGAGCGTAGCATCGATTTGAGAACTTACGAACCATGATGTCTCGCATTGTTGTAATTACCGGAGCGAGTGGAGGCATCGGCGCAGCACTCGCCCGACGGCTTGCGTTCGATGGCGCCAGATTGGTTCTCGCGGCGCGACGCGAGCGCGAATTGGAGAAGGTGGCCGCGGAGACGCTCAAACTTGGCGCGAAGGACGCGGTCCCGGTGGTGGCCGACGTCACACGAAAGTCAGACGTGTTTCGAATTCGCGACCGGGCACTTGAAACACGGGGCCGAATCGACGTATGGGTGAATAACGCTGGTCGTGGCATCACGCGCAGCGTTCTCGATCTTACGGACGAAGATGTCGACCAGATTATCGCCGTTAATCTGAAGTCTGCTATCTACGGAATTCAGGCAGTGGTGCCGCACTTCGTCGAGCGCGGCAGCGGGCATCTCATCAACGTTTCATCGTTTCTTGGGCGTGTACCAGTGGCGAGCTTTCGCTCGATCTACAGCGCCGCAAAGGCGGCGCTCAACTCGCTCACCGCCAACCTGCGGATGGATTTACGGCAATACCCCGGCATCCACGTCTCGCTAGTAATGCCCGGAGTCGTCACCACGGATTTTGCCAGGAACGTAATGGGAGAGGCGCGACCACCAATGAATGCGGGGGCCCCGGGTTCTTCAACCATGCGTGCGCAAACTCCGGAGGAAGTCGCTGAGCGGATCGCCGAATTGATCAAAGTTCCCTTGGCGGAGGTCTACACCAATCCAGCTTCGGCTGAGATCGCCCGGAGATACTTCGCCGACGTATATGCTTTCGAAGAGGCAATGCCGCATCCCGCCGCCCGTGACGGTCAAACAACCCAGCCCAGCTCGGACGAGGCGAGGCCGTGATCACCAGGGAACACATCGCCGGTGGCATGACGCGCGAGTGCGACATCTGCATCCACTTGTTCGAAAAATTGGGTCCGGATGCGTTTGACTACCGCCCGAGCGAGGGACAGCGCTCGACGCTCGAGCTCCTGCGATATCTCAGCGGCTGTGGTATTGGTGGGCTTCGAGCCCTCGCGGGCTCGAATTGGAAGCTCTTTGGTCAAACTCTCGAGCGGACAAAGGACATGCCGCCCCAGGGTTTTCCCAGCGCCATGAAAACTCAGCGCCGAGAGATTGAAGAGTTTTTCGCGACGACGAGCGAGGAGACGCTGGCGACCCAGATGGCACCCACGCTGCCGAGTGGGACGATGCCCCTCGGCGCAGCGATTTTGTGGGGTCCATTTAAATGGCTGGCCGCGTACAAGCTGCAGCTCTTCCTCTACGCGAAAGCGACTGGCGCCCACGACATCGCTACCGCCAATGCGTGGGCAGGAATCGATTGGAAAGCCTAACTACCGGAGAGTACATGAACAATCGGATAAGCTCGGCGCGTGCGTTACGAACAGTCACGCGCTGCGGATCGGTATTGCTGGCCGCGTTGCAACTAAGCTCCTGCGCGAAGTCGGAGAGCGCGGGAGCCGATAGCACCGGGGCCGCGACGGCGACTGCCGCGTGCGCGCCCGACAACGGCGGAATCACATTGCCTCAGGGTTTCTGCGCGACTGTCTTTGCTGACAGCATCGGTCACGCGCGGCACATCGTTGTGAACTCGAATGGCGATGTCTACGTCAACACCTGGAGCGGCTCTTATTACCAGACACCCGCGCACCCCGGCGGCTTCGTAGTCGCTTTACGCGACACCAACGCCGATGGTCGTGCGGACGTCATCGAGAGATTCGGAGCGAACGCCCCCGCCGCAAAGACGCCGAGCACCGACAGTAGCGCGCCCTCACCGGAAAAGATTGTCGGGCCTGCCTCCGAGAAGGCCGGTGCCGGTGGAACGGGGATCGGCATCTACAAGGGTTCACTCTACGTCGAGGAAGGCACAACCATTGTCCGTTACCCTCTGGCTGCCAACGCTCTCGCACCGACGGGCCCGGCGGAAACGATCGTCGCCGGCCTTCCTCTGAGTGGCGATCATCCCATGCACCCATTCGTGATCGATGCCAGCGGAAGCATGTACATGGACGTGGGATCCGCGACGAACTCCTGCCAGGTAAAGAACAGAACGCTTCAGTCGCCGGGACATCGCCCTTGTACCGAGCTTTTGACCCGCGGCGGTATTTGGCGGTACGACGCGAACAGGGCAAACCAGCGGTTCTCTCCCAACGAGCGCTTTGCGACGGGTATCAGAAACGCGGTCGGCATAGCGCTGGGTCCGGATGGTGGCGTGTACTCAACGCAGCATGGCCGCGACCAGCTTTTCGATAACTGGCCGAAGCTCTACTCGGCCGAACAGGGCCAGAATCTTCCGGCGGAGGAGCTGCTGCGGGTGCAGCAAGGGAGCGATTACGGGTGGCCCATGTGCTACTACGACAACACTCAGCAGAAGCTGGTGCTCGCGCCCGAATACGGCGGCGATGGCGGCAAAGCGCTGGGAGAATGCGCGTCGAAAGTCGCGCCAGTCGCGTTCTTCCCCGCCCACTGGGCGCCTGACGGGCTCCTTTTCTACACGGGAAAGTCTTTTCCGGCACACTATCAGGGCGGTGCTTTCATCGCCTTCCACGGGTCGTGGAATCGGGCTCCGGGGCCGCAGGGGGGCTATCAGGTGGCGTTCGTTCCGTTTACCGGCGGAAATCCGACTAATGCATCGACATATGAGACTTTTGCCAATGGATTTGCCGCCGGTAAGATGCAGCCCGACGCCGCGGCTCATCGTCCCGTCGGCCTGGCTCAAGGATCTGATGGCGCATTGTATATCACCGACGACGCGGCAGGACGGGTCTGGCGCGTAGTCTACAAAGGCGGGAAACCTTAGCCATGTCGCACACCCCGTAACGCGAGCGACGGGTTGTCGTCTAGATAGTGAATGGAGCGGCAGTCCAATCGGACTGCCGCTCTTCACATCGTCTGGACTGGAGCAACCAAATGTGTTCTAAAGATCTTCGCTTGAGCGCCATCGCACTGATGGTGGTTACGGCCAGCGCTTGCGGCGGCGGACACCATCTCGCCGAGTATCCGTTCGCGAGCCGAACCCTCGCAGTGGTCTATCTCGCGCCGCCCGCGCCAGAGCTGCTCACCAGCTACTACGATTTGAGCGAATCGCGGAACCCCGTCGAGGCAGTCGTGAGAGCGGGGGCGGATGCAGCGAAGGAGCGCGAGGGACGCCGGGCGAGCGCCCGCCTCGACAGCGCGACCTCGCGCGTCAACATACCCGGCGTACTCGCGCAGCGCACACTCGAACGCGCGAGCAGGTACCTGGGGACGCGACCGATCAAGGACGAGCAGCTCGCTGATTACCTGATGGAAGTCAGAATGGAACGATTTGGAATCAACGCCAAGGGCGACAACGCCGCGTATCTCTTCACCTACGCCGAGGCGGTCCTGATCGATCGGCGGACTGGGCGCGAAATCTGGAACGTCAACATTCACGGACGCGATCGGCTTACACCCTATGTCGAGAGCACGAGCGGCATTCCAGGTTCGGTAATAACCGCTGGCACTCTCGGCAGTGTAAGCGTCGCCGACTTTCAGGGCGCGCTCAATCAGCTGATGGACTATTCGTCGACTCTCATAACAAACGAGCTGCGTTCGGCTCTGAGGGATGTGAGGAACTAGCGAGCGCGTGACTAAATCGTGAGTGGCAGAGCGCTTGCTCTTGTCACTCCGTGCTTCACTGGATCGCACATCTAGTCAGCTCCCTGAACTACTGGGGCGTCGCCATCCTCATGGCGATCGAGAATATTGTGCTGCCAATTCCATCCGAGCTGATCATGCCCCTCGCCGGTTTCCGGACGGCCGGCGGAAACATGACTCTGCTCGGCGTCACGATCGCCGGAACGATCGGATCGGTCGCCGGTTCACTGCCTCTCTATTACGCCGGTCATGCACTCGGCGAGAACCGCCTTCGCAAGTGGGTTGGTCAGCACGGTAGGTGGTTTCTGCTGCGCGAGAGTGATCTGGATCGTGCGGCGCGACGGTTCAAAGGCAACAACTTCGTGGCTGTAATCGTCGCGCAGCTTTTGCCGGGAGCACGGGGACTGATCTCGCTCCCGGCGGGAATGGCACGAATGAACATCGCGCTTTTCCTGCTCGCGAATTTCATCGGTACGCTGGTGTGGTGTGGAGTACTCGCGGTTGCGGGACGTTTGTTGGGAGCCAATTTCGCCCGCATCCACAAATTCCTTGGCCCGATCGGATGGATGATTCTTGGCCTGATCGTGATTGGCGCGTTGACCTGGGTTGTATTGAAGCGACGCAAAGAAATAGCCGCGTAATAAGCGGACCCCGCCCCACTTAACAGGCTCCTTGCAGCGCCTCCAGAATGACCTTACGTTCGCCCGGCTAGGGTTGTTATCCGGATGTCCGCCTGCCCAGTCTGTGGAGGAACAATGTTCAAGGCCCGACGTAGCACATCGCTCGCGCTATGCCTCAGCGCGGTGTTTCTTGGCGCCTGCGCAAAGAAAGACAACGCTGCCACCGACACCATGGCCGCAATGGATACGACGGCGGCTGCGACAAGCCCTGCGCCGGCAGCCGCACCGTTTTCTCTCGCGGACGTTGCTGGTAATTGGAACATGAAGTCGAGTCCCACCACCGGCGACACCACTCCGACAACCTACGTTCTCAAGGCGACGTCCACGACTTCCGGATGGACAATCACGTTTCCCGGCCGCAAGCCAGTAACAGAGAGGGTCAGAGTTGATGGCGACAGCATCATGGTCAGCGCGGGGCCGTACGAGAGTGTTCGGCGCAAGGGCGTACAGGTCGTCACGGATGGGGTACTCCGTCTGCAGGGCGGCGGTCTGGTCGGAAACAATACCGCGCACTATCGCGTGAAGACGGCCGACTCGGTGCTCAAACTCAACACGCAGGGCACGCGAGCGAAGTAGGAACGGCGCGGCCGACGCCATGGGGGAGGAGCCAGGAGTGAAGTTGTGGACGAGACGGATCTTCCTCCTCGGGTCTATCGCAGTTATCCACGCGGCGGTCGCGGGGCAGCCTTTAGAGGGCCAGCGGGCGAGAGTGATTGTCGACGTTTCGCGACCGCTGGCCGAGATCAGTCCGCTGCTGTACGGCCAGTTTGCCGAGCTGATGTACGGTGGCGTCAAAGGTGGGCTGCACGCGGAGCTTCTGCGTGATCGCGGTTTCGAGGAGCCTCCGAACGCCATCGGATTGCCACGGTACTGGGAGCGATACCCGGACGACCGCAACGATGACTACGGTCTTGCCTTCAAATGGGACGATTCGGTCGCGTATCCGGTCGAGACCGAACAAGTCGAGCCTCGCACTCTTCAACATTCGCTGAGGATAGATGCGAGACGCGGAGTAATTTCGCGGCATGGGATCTTCCAGCCACGGATTTCGATTAGGTCAAACACTTCGTACCACGCGTATTTCTGGGCGAAGACGTCGGGATACGCTGGCAGGATCCAAGTCGCGCTGGAGCAGGACGCGGACGAGGGAACCGTATACGCGAGCGCCGAGAGCGGTCTTGTCCAGGGCGACTGGCGGAAGTACGAGTTTGCGTTGAGCCCCAAGCGCGCGGATCCTCTGGCCCGCCTCGTAATTCTGTTCTCCGGACAGGGTCGGATCTGGATCGATCAGGCGTCGCTAATTCCTGACGATGCGCTCAGCTCTGTTCGTCGCGACGTTTACCAACGGGTGCTGGCGCTCAAGCCCGCTTTCATCCGCTGGCCAGGCGGGAATGTCGCGCAGGACTATCATTGGCGGTGGGGTGTGGGCCCACGCGACCGCCGCCCAACCTGGGTGAACATCTCCTGGGGGAACGAACCCGAGCCGGGAGACTTTGGCACCGACGAGTTCGTGGCTTTCGCTCGCGGTGTCGGCGCGCAGCCTTCGCTCACGGTCAACGTCGAGGGCCGTGGCGCAACGCCAGCGGAGGCTGCGGCGTGGGTCGAGTACTGCAATGGCGCGGCGACTTCCCGCTACGGATCAATGCGTGCCGCGAACGGTCATGCGCAACCTTACGGAGTGAAGTACTGGGAGATAGGAAACGAGATATGGGGTAACTGGGTTCGCGGACATTCTGATGCGCAAACCTACGCTCGAAATTACCGGCGCTACCAAGCCGCAATGCGGGCCGTCGACCCCAGCATAAAATTCATCGCCGTCGGTGACAACGACATGAGCTGGAACCGTACCGTTCTTGCCAACGTCGGCCCCGACATCGATTACCTCGCGATTCACCATTACTATGGCGGTGACTCGCTGATGCGTGAACCGAAAAATCTCTTCGCACGGCCGCTCTACTTCGAACGGTTCTACCAGCAAGTCGATTCGCTGGCGAAATCTCTCGTGCCTGGTCACCGCATCGCACTGGCGATTAACGAGTGGGGACTCGATCTACCCGAGAGCAATCAATATTCGATGGATGCTGCCGTTTATGGGGCGCGTTTGATGAACGTGTTCGAGCGCTCTGCCCCGATCGTTGGAATGAGCGCCGTGTCCGATATGGTCAATGGCTGGCCAGGAGGAATAATCCAGGCAAGCCGGAGCGGCGTTTTTGTCTCGCCCTTGTACTGGACGAATCTGCTCTATGGCACGATGCGGGGCAGCCGGTTATTGGTCACCAATGTCGAATCGCCGACGTTCGAAAGCTCCCGTGAGGGGACGCGCATACCTCTGCTCGACGTCTCAGCGACCGAGTCAGCTGACGGAAGGTCGGTGTACGTCAAGCTCGTGAACACCGGACTGTCAGCGCCGCTTTTCACGCAGATCGATATTACCGGGGGTAAGGTTACGAACGCGGGCGAAATAGTCACGCTGGCAGCTGCCCCCGGGGAACGAAACAGCTTTGCGAATCCAAACTCGATTGCCCCGCGCTTTGTGCAAGTCAGTGCTTCGTCGCACGTCCAGCTCGTACTGCCGGCCAGATCTGCGTCAGTTGTAACTCTGCACGTCGTGCATGAGCGGGAACTATCCCAGCCATGAGCGAGCTACACCCGCGCCGCGGATTCCGCTCGCTTGATTGGCGGAAGAGCCGCCTCGATTTCTGAGCGATGCACCTCTAGCCAGGGCGGCAAGACGAGGTGCTCGCCGAGTGAGGAAGTATCTTCGTCGACTGTGAAGCCGGGACCATCAGTCGCGAGCTCGAACAGCACGCCGCCGGGCTCGAGAAAATAGACAGATTTGAACCAGAATCGATCGATGACTTCTGTGGGCCGACGGCGAGCAGTGTCGATTCGCTCGCGCACCGCGAGCTCCGTCGCTTCGTCGGCCACGCGCCATGCCACATGATGGAAACCGCCGGTTCCCCAGGCGCCACGCCGCGGTTCGGGTATCTGGCGAATCTCAAGGTAGCGCCCGGACCCGCCACCGTTGATCGCAAAGCCTGACCAATCGCGTTCCGTCCCAATTGCGGAAAATCCGAGGACGTCGGTGAGAAATGTTGACGTAAGAGTGAGGTCACGCTCCCACAATCTTACGGAGTGCAACCCGCGAATCTGTTGCTCGGCGGGGACGGGGCCATCGAGCCACGGTGTGAATTCGCGCACGTCCGCAGTCTCATGAAGCGCCAAAGGAAGGCCGTGTGGATCGTTGAACGGCAACGCCGGCGTTCCGCGCCTAATGTCTCTCTCCTTGACTTCGACGCCTTGCGCCCTGAGTCGCTCCGTCCAGAACCCGAGCGAGCCGGGAGGAACAGCGAGCGATAGCTCCATCGCTAAGCCGGGCCCAGCTCTCGCTTTCGCCATCTCCGGCCACGGGAAGAAAGTCAGATCAGTTCCGGGATGTCCGTCGTTGTCTGCGTAGAAGAGGTGGTACGTACCGGGAGAATCCTGATTCACACTCCGCTTTACGAGCCTCATCCCGAGTACGCCGGAGTAGAAATCGAGGTTTTGCTGCGCATCGCCCGCGATGCACGTCACGTGATGGAGTCCGCCAATCTCCGACATCTATAAAAGACTAGTCGTGGACGTCGCGCAGTGGCAGTGCGGTGGCATTTTACTGGACCTCAGCGCCCTGTCCTTTGTAAATCACTCCGCCTTTCATGACGAAGCTCACGCGCTCCGTCACGTGAATATTCGCAAGAGGGTCGCCCGGAACAGCGACAATGTCGGCGAACTTTCCTGCTGTGAGTGACCCGACTTTCGACTCCCAGCCGAGTAGCTTGGCGCCGCTTGAAGTGCCGGCCCTCAGCGCTGCCATGGGCGTCATACCACCCCACTCAACCATCAGTCCAAACTCTCGTGCGTTGGTTCCGTGGGGAATCACCCCCGCATCCGTGCCAAGGGCGATCGGGACCTGGTTGGCGACTGCGAGGCGGATTGACTTTCTCATCGCCGCAGCAGCAGCGAGCGCTTTCTCAGCCCGAAGCCCCTTCAAGACACCGTTTTTCGCGAATCGTTCGACTGCTTCACCAGCCATCAGCGTCGGTACGAGAAACGTCCCGCGCTGCGCCATCATCTTCGCACCTTCTTCGTCAAGAAAGGATCCGTGCTCGATCGACGCGACTCCCGCGCGCACGGCCAGCTTTATCCCTTCCGTCCCGTGGGCGTGAGCGGCGACCTTTCGACCGAGCTTGGTCGCCTCGTCAACGAGAGCTTTCATTTCTTCGTAGGTGTACTGCGTGGCGCCGACCGCATCGCCCTCCGACAAGACTCCCCCGGTCGCGCACATCTTTATTACATCGGCGCCCGACTTCACCTGGTAGCGTACCGCCGAGCGGATTTGGTCTGGCCCATCAGCGACGCCGTCCGCTGGTCCGTACTGGATCAAGCCGGGTCTGAAACCGTTCTCGTCGCAGTGTCCGCCCGTGATGCCGATCAGATTCCCGGCGTTCTCCATGCGCGGACCGGGTACGCGCCCATCGGTTATTGCTTGCCTGAGCGCCATGTCGTCGAAGTTCCTGGTGCCCACTACTCGAATGCTGGTGAAGCCAGCCATCAGCGTGTTCCGCGCGTTCGCCACTCCCGCAATTGCCGCATACGCCGCGTAGTCTTTGACGACGGCGAGATCGTTGAGGGGATCTCCCAAAATGCGGCCGATGATGTGCGTGTGCGCGTCGATGAATCCGGGCAGGAGGGTTACATCGCCGAGGTCGATAATTCGTGCGCCCGTCGGAATGGGGACGTTCGCCGATGGTCCGACGGCGAGGATTCGATCGCCGGTGACCACGACCGCGGCATTCGTAACAGGCGCCGCTCCGGTGCCGTCGATCAATCTGGCCGCACGCAGGACCGTCGTCTGCGCGACAGCCGCTGAAGTACCTGCGACAAGCCAGATCACGACCAACGGGTTTCTCAGATGTCTCATAACGCGCCTCTTTGAAGTGTACCTATGCGCAGCTGCTCAGGGTTTAAGCGCGCGCGTCGCAAGTTCGTCTTCGAGGCGCGCGGCAAAATCGGCTACCGTGATAATCTCCTGTTTCTTTCCTGCGCCACGCACTCTCAGAGCTATTGAGTCGGCCTCTGCTTCCCTTTTTCCGACTACCGCCATGTAGGGAATTTTCATCATTTCCCCTTCGCGGATTCGGTAATTCAACGTTTCGGACCGTTCGTCGAGGTGCACCCTCACACCGCGTGCTTTGAGGCGCTCCACTACCGATTGCCCGAACCGCTGTACTTCGTCCGCAATGGGGATAACGCGTACCTGCTCCGGCGCGAGCCAGAGCGGAAACGCGCCGGCAAAATGCTCGATCAGACCGCCCACGAACCGTTCCATCGACCCGACAAGAACACGGTGCAACATGATGGGGCGATGCGGCGTGTTGTCCGCCCCCGTGTACTCGAGGCCGAAACGTTCCGGCAAGTTGAAATCCAGTTGCACCGTCGGCCCCTGCCACTTTCTGCCGATCGCGTCGATCAGCTTGAAGTCGAGCTTGGGACCGTAGAACGTGCCGCCTCCCGGATCGAGCTCGTATGCCTGGCCGCGCTTTTTCAAAATGTCCGCGAGTGTCTTTTCGGCGGTCGACCACAGCTCCGCGCTGCCCAACGATTTGTCGGGGCGGGTGGCGAGCTCGATCGTGTACGGATAGCCGAATGTCTTCAGCATTTCGTCGCACAGGTCGAGCAGGCGCTCGATCTCGCTTGCCACCTGTTCCGGCGTACAGAAAATGTGCGCGTCGTCCTGAGTGAACCCGCGCACTCTCATCATTCCATGCAGTGTACCACTGCGCTCGTATCGGTAGACGGATCCAAACTCGCCGTAGCGAATGGGCAGATCCCGATACGATCTCTGCCGCGATTGATAGATGCAGATGTGACCGGGACAATTCATCGGCTTGGGACGGTAGGCAGCGCCCTCCACATCCATCGCGCCAAACATGTTCTCCTTGAAGTTCTCCAGGTGGCCGGAGATCTGGAACAGTTTCTCACTCACGATGTGCGGGGTGTACACCAGCTCGTAGCCGTGACGCAGAATCAGGCCGCGCTCGTATTCTTCGATCTCGTTTCTGATGATGGCACCCTTGGGATGCCAGAGAATCAGCCCGGGCCCGACCCGGGCGTCGGTTGAATAGAGGTCGAGCTGTTGCGCAAGCGCGCGGTGGTCGCGGCGCTTCGCTTCCTCGATCCGGTTTAGGTGCGCCTCCAGATCTTCCCTCTTCCAGAACGCCGTTGCGTAGATGCGCTGAAGCATCTGGCGATGCTCATCCCCTCGCCAGTAAGCACCCGCGGTATGCAGAAGCTTGAAATTTCTGAGATAGGAAGTGTCGGGGACGTGTGGCCCGCGACACAAATCGATGAACGGGCCGTCCGTGTAGGTGGAGATGATCTCGTCGTTGGAGAACTCGCTTAATCGCTCCAGCTTGAGCGGGTCGTCGGAAAAACGCTTGCGCGCTTCGGCCTGCGACACTTCTTCCCGAACAAACCGGAACTTCTCCGCCACGACTTTCTTCATCTCAGCTTCGAACTTCTCGAGATCCTCGGGAGTAAAGGGCTTTTCGACTTCGAAGTCGTAGTAAAAACCATCTTCGATTGCGGGTCCGAACCCGATTTTGGCTTCCGGACGTAGTCTCCGCACTGCGGTGGCGAGTATGTGCGCGCCTGAATGCCGCAGCACCGCCAGCGACTCGGGATCCTTCTCCGTGATCACCCGGAAGCGGCCGCTTTTCCTGAGTGGCGTCTCAAGGTCCAGCACTTCGCCATCGACTTCTACGGCGATCGCATCACGGAGCAGTCGGGGCCCGATGGACGCGACGACGTCGCGCGGCAGAGCGCCTTCGGGAGCCTCACGGGTGGCGCCGTCGGGGAGCGTCAGCGTCAACATTTTTGGTATAATTTCGAGTACTGCGGGTGGCCTTTCTTTTGCTCCCCGTTAAGGTATCGTTTGAAAATACCCTTCGCCACAGGCACTCTATGTCTCCCTTTCGTTATCGTGACGATCCTCCGTACATCTACGCGGAGGAGGAAGAGTCGACTCCGCGTAATGCTCTCTACATTGCCATAGGTGCCGCGGCCGGTTTCGCGGCGGGGGTGTTGATGGCCGAGCGATTTGGAGGCTTCAAGGGATTGACCGATAGACTGCGCGATAAATTCGGCGGTGGAGGCGGCAGCGAGGAGGACGAGTTCGATTACGAGGGCCTCGATGACGACGAGTTCGATCCCGATTTTGACGAGGACCTCGAGCCTTCGACTGCGTCAATGAATGGCGCCGAGGAGCTGGAGGAGCGCGTTCTCGAAGCATTCCGGAACGATCCGACTTTGAGTGAGCGCGCGGTCGACATCGGCGCCGTCGAAGCAGGAATCATAGAGCTGACAGGGTGGGTTAACTCGGAAGAAGAGTCCCACCAGGCAGTCGCTGTAGCGCGCGGGGTCCCCGGTGTTGACACCGTCGTGAATCGTCTGGCCGTCCGCAGCGAAGAAGATTTGTTCGACGAGGGCGCTAACCGCTACGAGGATGGCGATCCACCGTTCACCGAACGACACTGGGAAGGACAACAAGTCGGAACCGGCCGGCGCAGGCAAGGCAATTCCACCGAAATCGATCGCCACGCCGATCCCCGAAACATTCTCGAGGATCGATCACTGAGAGAGGACAAGGCATTCATGGCAGCCGCAGACGAAATTCAGGACACCGCTGAGCGCAGGAAGTCGACCAAGAAAGCCGCCCGCGGTGGCCGGACCGATGGATCGCCAGTGGCTCCCACTGGAGTACCAAAGGCGGATCACGTCGCCGATCCCGAGCACGCTCCTGTAGACGTCCCTCGTCCGCGACCGACAACCAGCTGAACGCGCCGCCGGTGCTGGGGGAGTAGAGCCCGCACGGCCTGACGTTCGCGTTGCCCTCGCGGGCTCGGCCCTCAGCACCAACGCCTCGCGGCTCTCGCAGCAATTCGCGCGGTCTTACCCGCGAAAATGGCGCCCGTTAACTTGCGCCGGAGATGAGCACAACAAAGGAATTGCACGATTTGCCGGCGCAGTATAACCCCGGCCAGACCGAGCGCGCCGTCTATGATCGTTGGGTTGAGGCCGGTGTCTTTGCTGCTGATGAGAAGCGAAGCAACAAAAACGGAGGCGACCGGGATCCGTTCGTGATCATCATGCCGCCGCCGAACGTCACCGCGGTGCTGCATATGGGTCACGGCCTCAACAACACCGTGCAGGATGTGATCATCCGCTGGCGCCGCATGGCCGGCGACGAAGCGCTGTGGGTGCCGGGCACCGATCACGCGGGCATCGCGACTCAGAACATCGTCGAGAAACAGCTCGCCGAGGAGGGGAAAACAAAGGCCGATCTTGGAAGATCTGCCTTTGTCGAAAGAACCGTTGCGTTCGTCGAAGAGACGGGCGGTGAAATCCTTCGCCAGTTGCGTGCGATCGGTGCATCGTGCGACTGGAATCGGACGGCGTACACTTTGTCACCCGAGCTGTCCCGGGCCGTCCGTGAAGCTTTCGTACTGCTGTTCGAGCGCGGCCTCATTTATCGCGGGCATCGCGTCATTCACTGGTGTCCCCGGTGCTTGACTTCGCTGAGCGATGAAGAGGCACAACACGGCGAGGAATCAGGCAAGCTGTACCACATTCAGTATCCGCTGATTCACGCCGCCGGACAATCGGTTTCAGTCGCTACTACGCGACCAGAGACGATGCTCGGTGACGTCGCACTAGCTGTACATCCCGACGACGAACGCTACCGCGGGATGATTGGCAAGTCGGTGATGTTGCCGATCGCGAACGTGGAGATCCCCATCGTCGCCGACGAGTACGTCGATCCGTCGTTTGGTACCGGAGTCGTGAAAATCACGCCGGCGCACGACCCCAACGATTTCGAGGCCGGTGTGCGCCACCACCTCCCAATGCCGGTGATCATGGCCCCCGATGGCACCATGGCCAACGGCATTGATGCAGACGCGCGGGTGCCAGGAGATCTGATCGGTATTGATCGATTCGAAGCGCGAGAACGCATTGTCAGAAAGCTCGAACAATCGGGTCAGCTCACGCGCATCGAGCCGCACCAGCACGCCGTCCGCCACTGCTACCGCTGCGACACGATCGTCGAGCCGCGTTTGTCCGACCAGTGGTTCGTGAAAATGGCTCCGCTCGCGAAACCTGCTCTCAAGGCTGTTCGGCACGGCACGATTCGCATCCTGCCCGAGCGTTGGGAAGCCGTGTACATAAACTGGCTCGAGAACATCCGCGACTGGAACATCTCGCGACAGCTCTGGTGGGGACATCGTATCCCTGTCTGGTATTGCGACCAGTGCGACGACGTTATCGTGAGCCGTACGGACGTTTCCGCATGCGCAAAGTGTGGGGGCTCAGTCCGGCAGGACGAGGACGTGCTCGACACGTGGTTCTCTTCGTGGCTCTTTCCCATCTCTACGCTCGGTTGGCCCGACAATGATTCCGCCGCGCTCGCCGCGTTTTATCCCACCGACGATCTCATCACCGCTCCGGAGATTTTGTTTTTCTGGGTCGCACGCATGATCATGGCGGGCTACGCGTTCATGGAAGCCCCGCCATTTCACACCGTCTACCTGCATGGAACGGTTCGCGATACCGACCACGTGAAGATGTCCAAGTCACTCGGCAACGGGATCGATCCATTAGATGTCGTCACGACTTTCGGCGCAGACGCCTTGCGGTACACGGTGATCGCCGGAATGGGGATGGGAGCCGATCTGATTCTCGATCACCGCGATCTGGAGCGCTCCTTTGCGCCCGGTAGAAACTTCGCGACCAAACTGTGGAATATCGGGCGCTTTCTCCTCGCAAATGTCGGCAGCGCCCCAGTTCGAAGCGTCGATGAGCTGCGCGATGCCGAGCTCACGCTCGCGGACCGCTGGATCCTGGGTCGGCTCAATGCGACGATCGCCGAGTGTGACGCTGCGTTGGGTTCACCACGCCCACGAAAAGGGAAATGGCGACCGGACGAGCGCTTTTCGGGCTTGCGTCTGAGCGAGTACGCGGAGGCCGCACGCCGCTTCGTCTGGAACGACGTCGCGGATTGGTACCTGGAAACGACAAAAGCGAGAATCGGCACCTCCGGCGACGGTGAAGTTGCGCGATCGGTTCTTACCCATGTTTTCGATTTTGCCCTCCGGCTCCTGCACCCGATCATGCCTTTCATTACAGAGACCCTTTGGCAGCGTCTGCCATTTCCGGTCGCTAGCGAACGCTGCGAATTCCTGGCAACGGCACCTTGGCCCGGATATCAAGCGGCGTCGCGCAAGGAACGCGACGCAATGGCAAACTTCGACTTGATCAGGGAGGCCGTCAGCGCGATACGCCAGACCCGCTCGGACTACGCAATTTCACCGGGAAGGGTTATCGATGTCCGGATTGTCTCCGGTGGGAATGCGTCTCTGTTCGCTGACCACCGCGACCTCATGGGTAGACTCGCTCGCGCGTCCATCAAAGTCGACAACGCCGGAGCGAGTGTAGCCGCCGCGCACCTGGTCCTGTCCGATGGCAGCGACGTAGTCGTGCCGCTCGGTGACATCGTGGATCTTTCCAAGGAGTGCGGCAAGCTCCGCTCAGAGCTGGAGCAGCTTGAGGGCCAGCTTCATGCACTCTCGGCTCGACTGCGCAACGAAGGTTTTATCAAGCGCGCTCCCGCGAGTGTCGTCGATGCCGAGAGAAAAAAGGAAGAGGACTGGATCAAGCGCAGGGAGCAGCTTGCTGAAAAGGTGACCGCTCTTTGCGGCGGCTGATCGCCGCTGCATTCGTGGCCCTGGGCTGTGCGTCGCCTGGAATGCCGCCAGGCGGCCCGCCCGATGTCGCAGCCCCACAGGTCGTGGCGATTGTCCCCGACTCGGGGCGAACAGGCATCAAGCCGAAAGACGTGGTCTTTCGCTTCGACGAAGTTGTTAGCGAGCGTCCTGCGTCGGTAACGACGCTCGCTGATCTGTTCCTGATTTCACCTCGTGAGGGTGCACCGGTAGTCTCCTGGCATAGAGAGGAAATCGCCGTGCGTCCCAGGCACGGATGGCGCGCGAACACTGCGTACACGGTGATCATGTTGCGCGGACTGGCGGACATACGGGGCAATGTCCGCAACACCGGCGCATCAACTTTTTTTTCGACTGGTGCCTCAATTCCGCGGACGCGTATCACTGGAAACGTGTTTGACTGGGTTTCGGGCTCACCCGCGGCTGGAGCGCTGGTCGAATCTTTCGTTCGCCCGGATACCGTTCACACTTACATCGCGCTGGTGGATTCGAGCGGTGTGTTTTCGCTGGAGAGATTGCCGGCTGCCCGCTACACTCTCCGCGCATTCATGGACCGCAACAAAAATCAGGGATTCGATCCGGGGGAGCCATTCGACACAGCCTCGGTAAGCCTGACCGACAGCCTCAGCACAGAGCTAGTTGTCTTTGTGCATGATAGTGTTCCACCGCGAATAAAGGAGGTAAGCCTGACCGATTCTCTCTCACTTCGCGTGACGTTCGACAAACCCGTCGATCCAGCCCAGACCCTGACCTCCGCAAACTTTTCGGTTGTTGGCCCGGATTCGATTCCGGTCCGGATAGTGAGCGCTGGGGCCCGTGCCCTCGACACGACGCCCAAACCCGCGCCCGCGCCTCCCCTTCCTGCTCCCATCACTCGTGGCGCCGCTCCGCAGGGCCGCCGGAATCCGGCCGCAGCGGACACGTCCAGCAGGTCAAAATCGGTCATGTCGAAAGCCATTCCCATTTCCGAAGTCACGATCACCTTGGCGACCCCGCTCCGAGCAAAGACCGCCTATCGAGTTCGCGCCCTCGGTATTAAAGGGCTTATCGGCGCGACTGGCGACAGCGAGCGACAGTTCACACCTCCGGCTCCTCCAGCCCCTACGCCTGCTAAGCCCGGGGCAAGTTCCACTTCCCCACCGCCGGTCCAGTGACGGATTCGCGTCGCGGTCTGCCCAGCGTGAATGCGCTGCTCGAGACAACCGCCGTCAAGTCTCTGCTCGCGGACCACCCGCGGGACATCGTAGTCGAAGCCGTACGGGCCGCTCTCGAGTCGGCGCGTGCGACGGGTGGTGGGCGAAAAACAGACGACGAATGGCTCGAGAGTATCGTGTCAGCGGTGGCATCGATCTCTCGACCTTCGCTCCGGCGCGTTTTCAACGCCACCGGCGTCGTGCTCCACACCAACCTCGGGCGCGCGCCGCTCGCCGACGCGGCGATAGCTGCCATCCATGAAGTCGCGGAGGGCTTCTCAAACCTCGAGTACGATGTCGAGACCGGCCGGCGTGGGTCTCGCTATGCGCACTGTGTCTCGCTCCTGACGCGTCTGACCGGAGCAGAGGACGCGCTCGTGGTCAACAATTGTGCGGCGGCGCTCGTGTTGACGCTGAACGCCCTCGCGCAGAAACGGGAAGTTCTGGTCTCTCGAGGCGAGCTCGTTGAGATTGGCGGCAGCTTTCGCATCCCGGACATCATGGGACGCAGTGGTGCAAGACTGGTGGAAGTTGGAACGACAAATCGAACGCACGAGGACGACTACCGTCGTGCGATAACGCCCAAGACGGCGGCGATTGCCAAGATTCACCGCAGCAATTTCACGATCGAAGGATTCACTGCCGACGTGAGCGTGGAACAATTGGTGTTCATCGCCTCCGAGCACGGCCTGCCGGTGATCCATGACCTCGGAAGCGGGCTGCTGGTACCGCTCGACGAGTATGGTCTGACCGGCGAGCCGACCGCATCACAGGCCCTCGAGGCCGGCGCAACCTTGGTTCTCATGAGCGGCGATAAACTCCTCGGTGGTCCACAGGCCGGGATCATCCTCGGCGGGGCGAGTGTCGTTTCGAGGCTTCGCAAAAATCCATTCACGCGCGCGATGCGAGTCGACAAGCTAACGCTCTCAGCTCTTGAAGCGACGCTGCGTTTATACCTCGACCCCACACGCGTTGTGCGCGAGGTTCCCGCCCTCGCGATGCTCACCGCTCCTGTCGCTGAATTGGAGAAACGCGCCGCGGAGCTGGCGGCCGCCCTTCGCTCGGCCGGGGTTGCTGCGCGAGTTGTCACCTCCGCGGCGACCGTCGGGGGAGGGGCCTTTCCTACAGCGGTGATCCCTTCACGCGCGGTTGCAATCGAGGGCAACGTCCAGGAGAACGAGTCAAGGCTTCGCCGCGCCGAGCCACCGGTCATCGGCAGGATAGCTGATGGCGCACTACTTCTGGATTTGCGCAGCGTTCTCCCGCGCGAAGACACAGCGCTCAGGGAATCCATACTACGCGCGCTATCGTGAGCCAGCCGCCCGATGCGGTCTTTCTGGACCGCGACGGCACGGTGATGGAGGACGCGCATTACATCAAATCGCCGGACCAGGTTCGTCTCATTCCAGGCGCGGCTGCAGCTGTCCGACGAATCAACGAAGCTGGCGTTCCGGTAATCGTGGTCACGAATCAGTCCGGCATTGCTCGTGGGATCTTCACCAATGCCGACTACGAAGCAGTGCGCTCGCGCTTTGAGTCACTCCTTGCCGCAGAGGGAGCGCATATCGATCGCAGCTACTATTGTCCCGACCATCCATCGGTCTCGGGACCCAGCGCGTGCCGAAAGCCGGGAACGAAGATGTTCGAAGAGGCGCTTCGCGACTTCGGACTGCATGCAAACAGGGTCGCCTATCTCGGGGACCGGTGGAGGGATATTTCCGTGGCCAGGAAACTGGGCGGGCGAGGAATCATGATACCATCGGCCATGACGACCGAGGATGATCGTCAGAGAGTAGTCGATGATGATCTGGAGACGGCTCCTTCCCTGACCGCGGCAGTCGACCTCCTTTTTGGTCTTACTTCGCGAGGGAGCACGAAGTAAAATCGCCGGATGCCTTCTCGCCTTGCCGTGCTCGCGTCGGGACGCGGATCGAACCTTCAGGCAATCATCGACCACTTTGACAATCTCGCCAGGGAGCGGGTCGCCAAGGTCGTTCTCGTCGCCTCCAACCGAGCGGATTCGCCAGCTCTCATACGCGCGGCGACAGCGTCAATAGACATCGCGCACTTCGACGCTTCCGATGATGGGCGCGCACTGCTGGAGCTGCTTCAGCGTTCCAGAGTTGATCTCGTCGTCCTGGCTGGATACCTCAAGCGGATTCCCCCGATGGTGATACGCGAGTACTCGGGACGAATCCTCAATATCCACCCGGCGCTGCTGCCCGCTTTCGGCGGCGAAGGCATGTACGGCGCACGAGTTCATGAGGCGGTGATCACGTCTGGAGCGGAGGAAACGGGGGTCACGGTCCACCTCGTCAACGATGACTACGACCGCGGTCCAATCGTGGCTCAATGGCGAATCGCCGTCGAACCCGACGACACAGCCGAGACCCTCGGCGCCCGGGTTCTGGGTGTGGAGCACGTCGTCTACCCACGCGCTATAGAAATGGTTGCGATACTTCACCAGCTGGAGTCCAAAGTCTCCGTCTGATGCCTACCGCTCTACTTTCCGTATCCGATAAGGTCGGGCTCGTCGACTTCGCGCGGGGACTTACGAGGTTGGGCTGGGACATCTTGTCGACGGGCGGCACCGCCAAGGCGCTGCGCGCCGCTAACATCGATGTCCGGGAGGTCAGCGACCTGACCCACTTCCCGGAAATGCTGGACGGTCGGGTCAAGACGCTGCACCCGGCCGTGCATGGAGGGCTGCTCGCGCGTCGTGACGTACCTGAGCACCTCGCAGCGCTTGAGGAGCAAAACATCGGGTTGATCGACCTCGTTGCGGTCAACTTGTACCCCTTCGAGGAGGCGGCCGCCCGTCTGGTCGGTGGGAGCAAGAGCGAAGATGTGATCGAGCAGATCGACATTGGCGGGCCGTCGATGCTTCGATCGGCAGCCAAGAATTTTACTTCTGTGACCGTGGTGGTCGACCCGGCGGACTACACGCGCGTGCTTGCCTCTCTCGAGGCAGAAGACGATGATCTCGACCTTCGCAAGCTGCTCGCCGAAAAAGCATTCGCGCGAACCGCGGCTTATGACGCTGCGATCGCGTACTGGTTCGGATGCGAGCGCTCGGAGATCTTCCCCGATCGGGTTGCAATCCCCCTCGAGCGCGCGACAACCCTACGATACGGAGAAAACCCCGGCCAGCGAGCTGCCTTCTACATTGAGCGTCAGCACGACGGCATCGGCTCACTCGAGCAGAAAGGCGGCAAGGAGCTTTCGTTCAACAACCTGCTTGATCTCGAGGGCGCGCTCTTCGCGTCCGATCCATTCCGCGACGAAATCTGCTGCGCAATCGTGAAACACACGACGCCGTGCGGCCTCGCCACGGCTTTGACCGCGATCGAGGCGTACAAAAAGGCGCTGGCGTGTGATCCGGTGTCCGCGTTCGGATCGGTGATCTCTTTTACTGTCGAAGTCGACGACGAAACTGCCGAGGCCGTATCGAGTCTTTTCGTGGAATGTGTGGTGGCGCCGAAGTTCACGGCAGGTGCGCTGGAGATTCTGGGACGCAAGAAAAACCTTCGCGTACTAGAGGGGGACGCGAGGTGGAGGGAGCACGCACTCGACTACAAGAGAGTGCGGGGCGGGTTTCTCGCCCAGGAACGTGCCGGCCGCGACGGTGGCAGCGAGTGGCGAGTGATGACGCGCCGCCAGCCGACCGAGGCAGAGCTCAAGGACCTGCAATTCGCGTGGCGCGCCGTGGGCAGCGTCAAATCCAACGCGATTGTGCTCTCACGCGACGGAGCGACAATCGGCATCGGCGCCGGCCAGATGTCACGCGTCGATGCTGCCTTCCTTTCCGTACACAAGGCGCGGCTGGCTGGCCACGACACGAGCGGATCCGTGATGGGTTCGGATGCGTTTTTCCCATTCCGCGATGGCGTCGAGCAAGCCGCGGAAGCGGGCGTTTCCGCGATAGTTCAACCGGGAGGATCGGTACGCGACGAGGAAGTCATCCAGGCCGCCGACGAGCACAACATCGCGATGATTTTCACGGGCAAGCGACAATTCCGTCATTAGAATGACGGCCGTCCCGCGCTCGCGAGAGGACCTGGACTACCGGCCGTCGTACGTGGCCGCTCGCATCGCCGCGGCGATTGTCTTTTTTCTCTACCTGATCACGCTCGCGCCATCCACGGCGATGTGGGACACCAGCGAGTACATCGCGGCTGCCTACACCTTCGGACTTCCCCATCCTCCCGGAAATCCATTTTTCGTTCTGTTGGGACGGACCTTCGCTGAGCTGCCTATCGCGCCGAATGTGGCGATGCGCATCAACGTTCTCGCGGCCTTGTGCAGCGCCGCGTCGGCCGGATTGTGGTTTCTCGTCACCGAGCGAGTGCTCGTCGGCTGGCTCGCCGA
Source organism: Gemmatimonadaceae bacterium (assembly GCA_046262755.1). GTDB lineage: Bacteria > Gemmatimonadota > Gemmatimonadetes > Gemmatimonadales > Gemmatimonadaceae > UBA4720. The sequence continues at coordinate 119,810 of JBHEME010000002.1, forward strand.
CCGCTGGCAACGAATTGTCGGCGGCTCGATCGCCGCACTCATTGGAGCCACGGCGTTCACCGTCTGGGCGCAATCAGTAGTCAACGAAAAGGTCTACACCGTTTCCTTGCTCGGACTCGCCCTGGTCTCGTGGCTCATTGTCCGCTGGTGCGACGACCCGGACGGACCGAGGGCCGATCGATTGCTGGTGCTGATTGCTTACGTCAGTGGGTTGGGATACGCCAATCACATGGCGGGCTTCCTCGCCTTGCCGGCGGTAGCGGCCGCCGTGGTAATCAGACGGCCTCGAACGTTGATTCGCTGGAAGTTATTGTTGGCGGCTGCCGGCGCACTGATGCTCGGCATGACGCCGTTCCTGACACAGCCACTGCGGGCCGCGCACTTTCCCGCGATCAACGAAGGGGAGCCAACCGGTTGCACGACCGAAATCGGCGCTGGGTGCACCCTGAGCAAAGCGACCTACGACCGCTTCATGTACAACTTCAATCGCGGCCAATACGGCAAGCCAGGTCTCACCGAGCGACAGGCACCGTTCTTCGATCAGGTCGCCATGTGGTGGCTCTACTTCAAGTGGCAGTGGCTTCGCGATCCGCGCGACGCCCACCCAGGACTCCAGAACATGCTGGCAACGATCTTCCTGCTACTGGGTGGATTGGGCGGGTACGTGCACTGGCGTCGCGATCGGCGCTCCTTCTCCTATTTCGGTCCGCTGATACTGACGGTGACGCTGCTGCTCATCTTCTACATGAACTTCAAGTTCGGGTCGTCACAATCACCCGAACTCGGCGACACAGTGCCGAGGGAAGTGAGGGACCGCGATTACTTCTACCTGTGGAGCTTCTCCGCGTGGAGCGTGTGGGCGTCTCTCGGCCTGGTATTCGTCTGGGAGACCATTGCGGCCTTGCTCGGCGCGGAAAAGATCCGGGTTGGCGATGAGACACTCGATCTTCCCCGGCCACGAAGCTGGATTCTGGCTTTGCCGGTTCTGGCCCTGGCGTTGGTGCCGTTGTTCGCCAACTGGAAATCAGCGAGCCGTGCCGGGCAAACCGACACCGCGGATTTCGCCGCTGACATGTTGAACTCTGTTGAACCCTACGGGATCCTGGTCACGGCAGGCGACAACGACACCTTCCCCCTCTGGTACGCCCAGGAGGTCGAGGGAATCAGACGCGACGTGATTGTCGCATGCCTGTCGCTCCTCAACACCGATTGGTACACGCGCCAGCTGCTGCGCCGCCCCGTTTACGAATATGATTCGTTGCGTGGACCGGCGATCTACCGTGGCCGACAATGGAAGAAGCCGACCGGGCCGCCAGTGCATCTCACGATGCAGCAGGTCGACGCAGTACCATCTGTCATCGAGCTCACCGCCCCGCAAACCTTTCGCAAGGAAGGAACGGAGATCGCCGCCACGATCGAGCCCCGGTCATTCGGAGAATTCGCCGGACTCGAGCGCGCCGATTTGTTCGTGCTCTACATGATCCGGGACGCATACCCGGAGCGGCCGTTCTTCTTTGGACGAACGACCGGCGGCTACGCGGAAGAAATGGGATTTGCGCCGTACACGGTTACCACCGGTCTGGCGCGGAAACTGGTCCCTTCGGTGCCAGTGGCGAGTGACAGCCTCGTCGTTGTAAGAGGCGAAGGGATGTTCGATGCCGCTACCACTCGAGCGTTGTGGATGACCGTTTTCAAGGCCCCGAAATCCATGGCCAGGCGCGAGCTGTGGGTCGATCGACCGTCCGCTGGCATCCCGTTCCTCTATCTCCGAACTAGCACTGTTCTGGCTGCTGCGCTGCAGAAGAAGGGATTTACCGGGGACGCAGAACGCGTCAGGTCAGATGCAGAGCGCATAGCGCGCGCAACGCAGCTCGAGGACGTGCTTGCCAGCGCCAACCGTTGACTCGTTGCTGGTGCGGCGGGTCAATCTTATCTTGGGAGAGGAGGGTTGGCAGAACGGCTATTGCACCAGTCTTGAAAACTGGCGCCCGCAAGGGCTTGGGGGTTCGAATCCCTCACCCTCCGTGCTTGATTCGTTCGTACTACCGCCCGGTGAACCAGCCGGGTTAGCTCCTCATCCTCAACCGCGGCGGTCAAATGGCTGACTTCACCAAGGAATGGATCGAGCATCTGAAGACGCAGATTTCCGGCCGCCTCAACATCGTCGCCGATAAGATGGAGCCGCAGACCTATGATGAGCTCGTCACCGACCTGGCGTGGTTCACATTTCGGTTCGCGCGCGATCCGGATACAAAAATGCGCAAGGTCTTCCGGTGAACGAGTGACGCGGCGGCACTGGATTCGCCGTACTGCTGTAAGAGTCGAACCAACCGGGAGCGACCGTGGCGAAATGTGAAGTCTGCGGCAACGACTACGACAAGTCGTTCACCGTCAGCATGAAGGGGAAATCGCACACCTTCGACTCGTTCGAGTGTGCGATCCATGCTTTGGCCCCCAAATGCGCCCACTGCGAGTGCAAGATTATCGGACACGGTGTGGAGAGCAACGGCACCTTTTATTGCTGCGCAAGCTGCGCTGGCATGTCGGGCGTTAAGGGACTCGAAGACCGCGTATAGATCCCCCGGGAGGCAATCGTGAAGTGGAAGAGTAGGCGAGATCCGCGCGGCAAAATCGGCGACGAGCGCATTCGCACCAAATTCGCCTGGCTCCCCGTCGAGGCCGACGATGGCTACACCTACTGGCTCAGTCCGGTTGTGATCCGCGAAAAACTTTTGCCAAAGCTGGGGCGCGGCGGATTCGAGGACGACGAAGAAGCCTGGGAAATCGTCGAAGCAAAACCGATCAACGACGACAAGAAGCACAAGAAATAACCAGAGATTGCCCTGACAGGGTTGGCCGCGAGCGTAGACCTCAACGCGGACCTCGGCGAGGGGTTTGGAAAGTCCCGGCTCGCGGCGGATCAGGCGCTCCTCGACCTCGTATCATCCGCGAACATCGCGTGCGGGTTCCATGCGGGCGACGCCACGACCATGAGGGATACGGTGCGAGCCGCACAGGAACGTGGTGTATCGATCGGCGCGCATCCATCCTACCCGGACATCCCAGGGTTCGGTCGCCGGGAGCTGAACCTTTCACCCAGAGAAATAACTTTTCACGTCACGTCACAGCTTCACTTCCTCAAAGAGGTTTGTGTAGAGGAAGGCGCGCGTCTTTTCTACGTCAAACCGCATGGAGCGATGTACAACCGCGCAGCCACCGACGTAGGTGCTGCAAATGCGATCGCAAAGGCGATCCACCAGGTCGATCCCGCGCTCACGCTACTCGGTCTTGCAAACAGCAGGATGCGCGATGCGGCAGCGCGACATGACCTGCGTTTCGCCAGCGAAGCGTTCGCCGACAGAGCCTACCTTCGGGACGGGACGCTGGTACCGCGCAGCGAAAAAGGCGCGGTGTTAGTCAGCGTCGACGACGCCGTGGCGAGAGCCTTGAGACTCGTTCGTGAAAACACTCTCGTAGCTGACAACGGGGATCAGCTCAACATATATGCGCAGTCGCTCTGCGTTCACGGAGACAACCCCGATGCAATCCTGATGCTGAGGACACTGAGGTCTCGGCTCGAAGCTGCAGGCATCACAGTCAAACCGTTTGCCGCTTGACGTTCGCTACTCCACGAGCGCACCCGTTGGGTGATCTAGCCGTCACGATTACGTTCGGAAGCGAGCGCAATGCCGATCTCCTGCGCAGCATTCATGGCATCGCTGCGCAACTTCGATCGCAAGACATTCCGAATGTTGAGGACATAGTTCCATCGTACCTGGCGATCAGCGTGTATTACGACGCCCTTCGAGTCTCGTATGATGCCATGGCGAAAGTCCTCCTCAGCGCATGTGCACGCGGGCCCACGACGCCCATCGGCCCAATGCAGGCGCGAGAGCACCGCATTCCGGTCGTCTACGACGGAGTCGACCTTGATTCGGTTGCGGATAAGACCGGACTCTCCCGCGACGAGGTGATCGCGCGCCACGCAGGGCGAGCGTACACGGTCGACCTTCTCGGCTTCGTGCCGGGGTTTGGCTACTTGAGTGAGCTGGATGCTTCACTTCACTTGGCACGCCGGGAACATCCGCGGGCTCGAGTGGCAGCGGGTAGCGTGGCTATCGCGGGTAGTCAAACCGCGGTTTATCCACTGGATACTCCCGGCGGCTGGCACATCATCGGACGAACGGGGACAAGGATGTTCGATCCGGTGCGGGAACCACCGTCTCTTCTCCAGCCTGGTGATCGGGTCCGGTTCGAGTCGGTTCTGTGATCAGCGTCACGCAAGCGCCCCCCTACCTCACCGTTCAGGACGATGGACGACCGCATTCGAGGCACGTGGGCGTACCTAGGGGCGGAGCGATGGACACGTTTGCCCTCCGCGCGGGCAATGCACTCGTCGGCAACGCCATCCGTGCTGCAGCCCTCGAATGGGCCTTGGGAGGAGGTTCTCTTCGGTTCGAGACTGGGTGTGCTTTCGCGTTGTCAGGGGCGACGGCGAATGCAAAACTCGCTGGACGAACCGTAGAGCCGTGGACAGCAACAGAGGCAGTAAGCGGGGACGTTCTTGAAGTCGGCGCGATTGCCCCCGGACGGTTTCTCTATGTCGCCGTTGCCGGTGGCATCGACGTTCCGGTCCTTCTCGGCAGCCGTGCGACGTATTTGCCCGGAAAGTTTGGAGGTCACGAGGGACGGTCACTCAGAAAGGGGGACAGGCTGGTATGCCTGCAAGAGATTTCCGGAGGGCGCACAAAAAAGCTTCGACTTCCGCCCGACCTCTTGCCCCGATACCGAGTAGGTGTGGTCCACATTATTCGCGGCCCCCAAGCGGATCTATTCGACAGGGAGGCCTGGGATACTCTTCTCGGCGCAGAGTATAGGATCTCCGCGTCGTCCGACCGAACGGGCTACCGGTTGGACGGCCATCCGGTGCCGAATACGGGTCGCAGCCTACCATCCGAACCGGGATGTGCCGGAGCGATACAGATCCCCGGCGACGGAAACCCGATCGTCCTCATGGCCGACGCGCCGACTATCGGAGGATATCCCAAAATCGCGGTGGTATCCGAAGCCGACCTCCCAATCATCGCTCAATGCGCGCCCGGCGACTCAATTCGATTTGAGCTGGCGACCGTAGAGCAGAGTCAGCGGGCACTACGAAAGCGATCGGCAGACGTGGAGAGGATCCGCCAACTGGCTTCCTCCTGACTGCGAGATTCAGTACCGCCCGATCGGCGTTCGAACGGCTCGCCTCCTGCAGATAAGATGCTCATCACCGCTTCATCGCGGTTCAACAACCATTCGGGGGCAGGCTTATGGAAAGAAACGAGAGCGAAGGCTTCGGCTCGAACGCAGGTGGAGGACAAACAAGCTTCGAGACGGAATTCAATTCGACATCCAGTACGAACTCGGGTAGCACCGGGAGCACCAGCGGATCGATAGCGGAGGAGAGCTCAAAAGGTGGCGTTACCAATCGCGTCAAGAGCGTCGCATCATCCGTCAAAGGTAAAGCGTCCAATCTTCCATCTCTGCTGGCCGACGGACTTCAGGCTGGTGCTGAAGCTTTGCGGCAACGTCGCACTTCCATTGTGGAGACGACGGGCAGCGCTGGAGCAGCCGTCGCCGAAGACTCGAGCATCGCGGCAGTCACTGATTCAATCGCTACCGGCATGCAATCCAGCGCGGACTGGCTTCGGGACGCTGACCTGGGGAAGATCAGGGACGGTGTCGAGAAGCAGGTCAAGGAACATCCTGCCCGCACTCTGCTCGTCGCACTGGGCGCGGGATATCTGATCGGGAAAGCGCTGAGGCGCTAGCCATGAAAATGCTTCCCGGCACGACGACAAATCGCGGCGTGGGCCAGTTGCTGCGCGAAGTCGCGGAGGATGGAGCGCATCTCGCGCGTCAGGAAGTTCAGCTGGCGCGCATCGAGTTTGCGCAGATCGCTCGCGACATCGGCAAAGGAACCGGCTTTGCCGTCGGCGCGGCAATGCTGGGTCTCCTGACAATACAGATGCTCGTTTTTGGAATTGTGCTGCTGATGGGGGACGCTCTCTTCCGCGGGCACTACTGGATCGCTGCTTTCATCCTTACTGCAGTTCTGGGCGGAGTCGGCTACTACCTGTTGAAGCGCGGCACCGCTTTGCTATCGCCTGGAAATATCAAACCCGAGCAAACTTTGGCGACCTTACGGAGAAACAAGAATGGCTGAAACCACAACAGAGGTTCGCGCTGATATCGAGCAGACACGCGCGCGGATGTCCGGCGCCATCGAAGAGCTCGAGCGAAAAGTCGACGTCGCGCAGAAGGTCAAGAACAACCCATGGGCGTCGCTCGCCGTTGCATTCGGGACAGGAATCGCATTAAGCGCGTCGCGGGTCGACGTAAAAGCAGCTAAGGTCACCACTAGCGCAACCAAAGACACCGGAACCAAGCTCGGGGGAGCGCTGGACGGAGTCGTGGCGGCGCTGATCGCGGGCGTTACTGAAGCCTTCCACACCCGTATCGATGGGATGGTACAGGACGTCGTTAACTCCGTTCGTGGCACCTCCGACACCCCGCGAGCCGATGGCGAAGCCCGGAATACGGCACCAATTCGGGCTGACTAAACAGTCGGCCCGAATCCTGTGACCTTTTGCTAACCCGAATGGATGCCGGAAGTCTACCAGCTCTCCTGACGCGTTAACATCACCACGGCTTGCGCGTCTCTCAGGCGAACGGTGCGTATCGCACCAGAGTAATAACAAGCCTCGGGAGAGGAAGGAGAGAATACATGTCTAGAGCAAAGCTTGCGGCCCTTGCGGCCGCACTGCTGCTGACGGCTGGTTCGACCGCATCAGCCCAATCCGCGAAAGTCGTCGGACATCCGACGCGCGCGAACATGATTGCGTGGTGCAAGAATCATCCGCAGGCCACGCAGGACTGCAAGGAAGTTCGCAGTGATCGTCACGCCGTTCGTTCGGATCGAAAGGAGCTCCGCGCGGACCGTCAGGAGATCAAATCCGACGTGAAGTCTGGCGACAAGGCCGAGGCCAGATCGGACCGTCGCGAGCTGAAGGCTGACAAGCGCGATCTGCGTCAGGACCGCCGCGACAGTCGTCGCGACGCCCGCGATCTGCGTAAAGACGCCCGCAAGTAAAGTTCTTTCTCGAAACGCCGACCGCTTCGAAGCGGTCGGCGTTTTTTTTATCGCGCTGGCTGGAGTGTCGGTGGGTTTGGTGCCTTGAGATACCGCGCAAGGAAACGGTCAGTGACTTGCTTGATTAGCAACGCGCTTGCTGCGTTGTACGAGGGCCGATGCCTGCCTGGCGGGTAAATGCGCAGCTCCGCATCACGCCCAGCGTTGGTCAGAGCAGTAAGGAACTGCATGGTGTTTTGGGGATGGACGTTGTCGTCCATCATCGCGTGGATGAGCAATAAGTTGCCGCGCATCTTCGACGCGTTCTCGATCGGAGAGCTCTCGATGTAGCCCTTCAAATTGTCGCCGAGTAGACCCATGTAATGTTCGGTGTAGATGGAGTCGTAAAGCCGCCAGTCAGTAACCGGGGCTCCCGCTACGCCCACCGGGAACAGTTCCGGGTACATCTCCATGGTGTACAGTGTGGCGTACCCACCGTAGCTGCTTCCTGTTATCGCCACTCTTTTCGAATCGACGTACGTCTGCTGGTTCAGATAGCGCGCCGCGTCGGCGAAATCCCCGGATTCGTACTTTCCCAACTGCTTGTAAACGACTTTCATGAATGCGCTGCCGTAGTTGTTATTCGCGCGATTGTTGATGTCGACGACGATGTAACCCTCCTGCGCTAGCCACTGCTTCCACCCATCGTCACTGAAGCGGTCGTAGACATCCTGCGACCCCGGCCCTCCGTAGATCGTGAAGACCACCGGGTAGCGTTTGTTCGGATCGAAGGGAGATGGCTTGATCATGTTGCCGTCGATCCGGGTACCGTCGGAAGCCGTAAACGAAAAAAGCTCGGCGGGTGAGTAGACGTGCGTTCCCAACCACCGCGTCACGCCCGCGTTATCCTCCATGGTTCGTAGCTTCTGCCCTGAGGTGCTCCAGAGCTCGACCTGCACGGGTTGATGAACACCGGAATAGGTATCAATGAAGTACGAACCGTTCGGTGACATGTCGATTTCATGGGTACCGGGCACGCTGGTAATGCGTCGTTTGCCGGACCCGTCGAACTGGATGGAATAGAGCTGTCGCTGCAGTGGCGACGCTTCCGTAGAGGTATAGTAAACCGTGTGCCTCGACGGATCTGTGCCTTCGATTCTGGTCGCGCTCCAATTTCCGCGTGTCACCTGATTGACCAGCTTACCCGAATAGTCGTAGCGATACAGATGCTGAAAGCCGTCGCGGTCGGATAGCCAGAAGAACTCGTGCGAGTTTGCGGGAAAGGACATCATGTCGTTCACCCGCGCATAGAAATCGAAGATATCTATCCAGGTCTTCGACGTCTCAGTCATCACCTGCCGCCTTCCACCGGTCCTGACATCGAAGAAGAACAGCTTCATCACATTTTGGGCACGGTTCAGCGTCATCACCGCAAGCGTGTCAGCGCGGCTCGTCCAATAAATTCTGGGGATGTAGAACTCTCCCTTCTCACCCGTGTCTAGCCAGGTGTTCGTGCCCGTCCCGACGTTCACTACGCCTATCCGTACGGTCGCATTGGAATCGCCGGGCTGGGGGATGCGCAGCGTCTCCCACTGTTGATGCGCTCCGGAGTAGTCGGAGAGCTGAATCTCCGGCTCCGCGGCATCATTGGTTTGCCAGTACGCGATGTAGCGACTGTCGGGCGACCAGTTCCAGGCCTGCGGGAGTCCGAACTCTTCTTCATATGCCCAGTCGAAATGTCCGTTGAAGACGTGTTCCGATGCGTCTCGAGTCAAACGCTTCTCCTGGTTAGAGGAGAGATCGGTCACGTACATATCACCGCCACGCTCGAATCCCAACAGTGCACCATTCGGAGAGAGCTCCGCGGTTTGAGCCCCTTTCGTCGCCAGCTTTAGGCTTCGGTCCGCAAGCGAATAGATATAGAAATCGGCAATGCCGGAGCGCCGAAAGATCGGCTGAAAGTTGGATTGAAAAACCAGATGCTTCGAGTCGGCCGCCCACTCGAATGAATCGTATGAGAACGCGTCACTGGTTCCCGGGAACGTGAGCCCGGTGAGGGTGAAGAGAAGGGTGTCTCTTCCAGTGGCCGGATCGTACCCCCGGATCGACGCCACGCCGGTACGAGCATCCGTCCCGGTGTACGAAAAACGCTTACCACCTTCGATCCAGTTCACATCGCGGGGACCCTGCCTTCCCGCCAGAATCGCTCCCGCTCGGAGCGCGTCCTCAAGTGAAGAAAAGCGCTGCTTCTCTTGCGCGCGGAGAAGCAGCGGCGCAATGACAAGTAGCGTGACGAAATGTCTCGATATTTTCAGCATTCTAATTGTGTGTGGAAGCTTGGCAGATGGGCGGCGACGTTCAGCTGTGGTGAACCTTTCCGGATCAGGCGCTCTGCTTGGTCTCGACTGCGAAGCCCGCTTCTACGCATTTACGGCAGTAGAGAACTCCGCGAAACGTGCAGATCAGGCAGATGAACGTTCCGCAGTTCGCGCATGGATAGCCTTCGGACGCTCTCTCCTCGTTTTGGCACGATCGGCAGATCATCGCATCGCGTTCTCGAAGCACTGGGCGCATGTGTCGTTTCCCGTATTGCCGTTGCTTGGACAGAGGTCGGTGAATAGACCGCAGTGCTCAATCTATAGCGGAGATCGGGCTGCACAACGCAAGGCTTTGTAACTCAAAGCCCACACTTCAAGACGCGCTTCGCTGCCTGCAGCCATGTCGAGAGCCTGTCGGGTCCCGCTTCGTCCCAACCGGGCGGTACCGGGGCGAGCCGTCGCTTCTCGCCCTCGCTCTCGAAACAGAGCCATCCCCCGCTGTACTCCGTTGCGACGGCGGCACTTCGTCGAAACGGATATTGGCGGCGGTCCGGGGTATGTCGTCTTTCAGCAGCCCCCGTGAAGGCAGAAGACCCCGCCGAGGAAATCCGCCGGTCGACCTTTCGTCTCTCCGCCGCGGAGGGCGTGACCATCCACACTTCCCATCGCCGGCCTGTAGTGTCGAGAAACGTTCGATAACTCACCGTCAGTTCCTCCGTCCCTTGTTTGCGCCAGGGTCTGAGTCTTCATTTTTGATGCATTGCAGGGTAGGTGCCAAAAACACGGGATTTCGCCCTTGATTCTCACAAACTTTTCACTCGAAAAAGACTGTCGAAAACCTTTCATCGTGCGTCCAGCTTCCGGCCCACGTCGAGTCGATCGAAGTTGAGGAGGGTGTTGAAGACGAGAGCGTAGCTGCCGACGGTCTCACCGCGATACATGGGATTGTTGCCGAACAGAACCACATGGCCTTTTCCAAGCGGAACGTCGACGACCACTGGTCTCTGCGCCACATCAGTTCCGTCGAGGAGGCCTGAGGCGAGGAGCTCGCGCTGGTCGCCGAATCTCAGTACCACTCGAGGTCTGAGCGCAGGCGGAATGACGTTGACCGGGTTACGGAACTGCTCGTCTGAGACAGGCGCTGCCTGCCAGGGCTGGACGGGCCTGCGCTGAGGCAGATCGAAACGCGGATCGACGATGCCCCTGCCCTGAGGGACATCAATATCCTCCGCCCTTCCGCGTCCCGTTGGCCGCGCAGTCGAAGAATCTGGCCACCGTCCTCCACGGGTCCCCAAAACGCTAGTAACGCTGAAGCTCTTACCTGCATCGCTATACACGGCTAAGCTGTCCCGAATCCCATAAGCAATCGGGCTGGCATCGTCGACGATTTTGACTCGCAGCAGACTTCCCACGACGTGGAGTCTCGGTGGCTGGTTGAACGAAACTCCGCGCGCGAATCCGTAAGTGATCGAGAGGTCGGCCGTATTGTCCACCATAACAAGCACTCCCCCGTCCGCTGCAAACCTATTGAGATTTTCGATGCCCTTTGTGCCGAGACCGGGCCGGATGTCGTCCGTCTCGTCCAATGTCCCCATGTTCGGCGTCAGCTCTGTTTTCTTCCACGGCATCGGGTTGCGCCACATCGGGAGCCCCGCCACGATCGACGACGGGCTGCCACCGCCCGGCGGAAACAGAATAACGTCGAATTTCGCGCGCAGATCTGCGTCGTTCGCCGCATCCTGCACGCTGATGTACTCATACGGGATGTGGTTGAAATCGAACGCCTGACGCCACCAGCCCTCGGTTTGAGTGCTCAGCCAGGTGTGCATGATCGCTACCCTCGCCGCGCGCGCGGGATGCATCGCCACCGACGGCAGGGCGGTTAGAGCGTAGACATTGAGGCCGAGATCTTTGGAGGCTTTTTCCAGATCGGCGGGGTTTACGCCGCGGAGTATGAACGTACCGCGTCCGAACTTTTTTCCCGCTGCGTCGAATTGCTGCTCGGCGATCTGAATGTCGCTTTGTCTCAAACGATATCGGAGCGTTGCCAACCCGTTTTCCGCGTTTCCGTCAATGGCGTAAACGGGACCGCTACCACTGATGCCCCCCGGAGCGGTGATCTGAGTGGTCACATTTTCCATCGGGACAGCAAGCACCTTGGAATCGGTGATCCGATAGCTGCGCACGCCGAAATTTTCAGGGAACGTCCATCCCGTGTCGTCGTAAGGGGTGCGCTGTGGATCGTCCGGGCTCCAGTACTGATAATCCAGCAGGGCATCCGCAATCCGCGAATAGGGCTGGTCCATCCGAACGATGTAACTTCCCGCTGGAAAGCTGCGGGCCTCGGTGCGTTGAATCGACAGCGGTAAAGTATCGTAAGGGTCGATGGGCGGCGGAGCGTTTGCCGGTTTGACCGAATCGGCTGGACGCACGCTGTCGGTGCGTACGACGTTGGGAGCGCGCACCGAATCAGAAGAGCGCGACGGTGGCGCCGCAGGACGATTCGCCGTCGGTCGAGTTCTTGGAATCACCACTTGCACCGTGAACGGAGTGGTCGCACGCGAGATTTCCACGTGCTGTTTTTGAAGAATTCTCAGTAGCTCTGCTTGCGCTCCGGGTCTCCGTTCGTCGCTCGGAAACACGTATGCAGCAGGACCCTCGGTGCGCGCCTTCAGGATAGACCGCTTGCTTTTTTCGTAGAAGTTTTCGAGGAACTGCTGCCGATTGTTCGCGAAGTAGCTGAGCGAAACGAGCAACCCCGTCTCTTGATAATTGTTGTTGTTACGCAGCGACCACTTCACTCGGCCTAGTGGCGGATTCTGTCTGTACCAGGTTCGAGATATCTCATTGGGCGTCAAAGTACGATCGACCGTCTCCGCGGTCCCGCCGTTTCCGAACGTTTCGTAGAGTCTGCTGATCCCGTTGTGGGTCGCGGCGAGAAACATCAAGTAACCCGGAGACCACGTATCAAAGTCGCCGTGGGTGAACACACCAGGCATTCCGAGCCGCGTCATCTCCTGAACGTTGTTCCATCCGAGCATCTGCCATTCGTTCGTGAGCAGCGGGTCCAGCCAGGCGTTGTAGGGTCCGTCGCCGACCGTGTTGTCGTAGAGAAATGGAACGGATTCGTGCAGATCGTGGAGGACCTGTGCCTTCCAATTGAGATACGTATCCAGAACGTTCTGAGACAGCTTGAGCGTCAATGCCATTGCGTCGCGATTGTTGTCGTGCGCGACGTAATGCCCCCAGTACAAGAGAGGCGGCGCCGTCTGTCCCGGATGCGCCATGTGCCAGTGGAACAGGTCCACCTCGCGGTCGCGTCCATCCACCTCCACAATGGGAGTGATCAGCGTGATCAGGTGGTCCCTGATGTTCCTGATGTAGGGACTTTCATCGACGGCCAGTCGGTAGGCGAGCTCCATGAGCGCTGTGGGCGCACCGGACTCGGGTGAGTGAATGGTGCCCGTGATGTAGTAAACCGGGGTCGTCTCGGCCACGATGCCGGCCGCGACAGCATCGTCCATGTTGATGCTTCGTGGATCTGCGAGTCTCGCCAGGTTCGCCTTGTTTTGTTCGAGGTTGGCGAAAAGGGACTCGGACGCGACCGCAACTGCGATCATTTCACGGCCTTCCTCGGTTCGGCCGATCGAGTACACCCGCACCCGAGGACTCGTCTTCGCGAGCAGCCTCATGTACGCGTAGACCTCCTTGGAGTACGGCAGATTGTTGCGAGCTCCTGCGATGTCGCCGAGAACTGCCTTGGGAGTCGGTACCGCGGTAGAAGCGGGTAGATAATCGACCAGAGCCGAAAGAAAAAACGGTTCGGTTGTATACTCCCGAATTTTTCGCGTGTACTCTTCGTCGATGGGCTGGTTGGGATCGCGGCCCGGGCGCGTTGCGGAAGGTGCGGCATCGGCGCGCGTTACGGCCACCGGCGCGGCGGCTGATTGAATTTGCGCGTCGCTCCGAGACCCGACGAGAAGCGCTACGGCCGCGAGCACGAGCGAGAACCTTCGGATGTGCATCTATCCCCCAGAACGGAGTTGAGTCTCCAAGCTAACGCGTCGCCAGCCAGAGGCTCAATGCGAAAAAGCGTACCCTGTGACATCTCGTATTGGTTGGGAAAAACTGCGCTGCTGCCCGCTGCCCGCTTCAACTTGCCCGCTTCGCGCTTACTACCGAGAGACAGTTCGTGGTGTGGTTATGTTAGAAGGGTTGTCTAGTCTGGTTGCAGCGGATAGCAGGCAGCGACGCGCGGGCAGCGGGTAGCAGGGCCGTTGTGAGTGGTGCCCTTGCGCTAACTTTCAACCGAAGGCACGGGTTGATGATCTCTCCGCGCAAGAATAACTTGCGACGCTCCCGGAGAGATGGCCGAGAGGCTGAAGGCACCGGTTTGCTAAACCGGCATACGTGGAAACGCGTATCGAGGGTTCGAATCCCTCTCTCTCCGCTCGGCGGGTCCGCGCACCGGTGTGTGGGACCCGCTTTTCATTCCAAGTTCACGACATGACCAAATCCGCCACGCCCCGCCTGCGCTTCGCACCCTCTCCGACGGGATACCTGCACGTCGGCGGGGCACGGACGGCGCTATACAACTGGCTGTACGCGCGGAAGTATGCGGGAGAGTTCCTGCTCCGCATCGAGGACACCGACAAGGCGCGCAGCACCGACGAAAGTACCCGCGCAATCTTCGAAGGGATGGAGTGGCTGGGGCTGAACTGGGACGACGGCGTCGTCTACCAGGGCGCGAACCTCCCGCGTCACCAGGCGGATGCGAGAAAACTTCTCGAAAACGGGAGTGCGTACCGTTGCTTTTGCACTCCCGCCGAGCTGGATGAGCGGCGCCGCGAGGCTGACGCGAGAAAGGAGGCTTTCAAGTACGATCGCCGCTGCGATAGGCTTCCTCTCTCCGAGGTGGACCGCCGCGTAGCTGCGGGCGTGCCGTACGTTATTCGATTCCGTGTGCCCGAAGGAACGACTGAATGGGATGATCTCGTGCACGAGCGAATCGCATTTCCAAATAAGGACATCGAAGACTTCGTCATCCTCCGTTCCGACGCCACGCCTATCTACAATCTCGCGGTTGTCTCAGACGACATCGCTATGGGCATTACGGTAGTGATGAGGGGCGACGACCACATCTCCAACACGCCTAAGCAGATCCACCTGTATCGCGCGCTCGGCGCTCCCCTGCCCGTGTTCGCGCACCTGCCAATGATCCATGGGCTCGATGGCAAAAAGCTCAGCAAGCGACACGGAGCTACAGCCGTGGGTGATTACCAGCATTATGGGCTTCTGCCGAGTGCGATGGTGAATTTTCTGGCTCTGCTCGGTTGGTCACCGGGCGGGGATCGCGAGCTGATGACGATGGACGAGATGATCGAGCTTTTCAGCGTGGACGGACTGCAGCGGAAAGCGGCGATCTTCGACCCGAAAAAACTCGAGTGGATGAATGGGCAGCATCTTTCCATGATTTCTCTCGAAGAGCTCGAACCTCGCGTCACGCCTGCAATCGTTACCGCGCGCCTCGCCACTGAGGAGGAGTTAGTGGAGCGGCACGAATGGTACATGCGGCTGCTCGATCTTCTGCGGGTTCGATCGCGTACCATCGACGACATCGTGCGGCAGGCCGGGCCTTATTTCCTGGATGAGATCGAGTACGATCCGGCCGCGGTAGCGAAGAACTGGAAGAATTCCGCCGAGGCGAGGCAATTATTGGAAGCAGCGCGGGATGCTTTGGACAAAGTCGACAGGTGGGATAGCGAATCCCTGGAAGCAGCACTTCGTTCTCTGGCGGACACCCGCGGAATTTCGGCCGGAAGGGTTTTCCAGCCCCTTCGTGTGGCCTTGACGGGGTTAACGGTCAGTCCGGGAATTTTTGAGATGCTCGTGCAAATGGGTCGCGAGCTATCGCTAAAGAGAGTGGGCCAGGCGATTTTGAGGCTGGCGGGGTAACCAACTGTCAACGATCCACGAAACTGTTGACCAGGTACGGTTTCGTACACAGATTAACGCGTGACGCGAGCTTGCCGGACCGACGCCGGCCTCGCCCTTTCCAAGGATACTCCAATGGCCGAGCAGTTAACAAAACTCGAAAGCTCGGTATACCACTACCTTCTCGACTTCACCGCCGAGAACACGTATCAGCCGAGCATTCGGGATATCGGAAAGCAGTTCAAAATCAAGTCGACGAAAACAGTCTCAGATTTACTGCAATCGTTGGCAAAAAAAGGATATATCGAGAGAGATCCCGCGAGATCCCGCGGTGTGAATCTCCTTGGGTTCGGTGCGGCGTTCCATACGCAGCCCGTGCCCTATTACGGAAAGATCCACGCCGGTGAACCGGCGCTGGTTCCCGAGCACCGCCAGGGGTTCATCACGATCGACCGTCGCTTTGTGCCATCCGACGAGGTTTTTTTCCTCAAGGTCAAAGGCGACAGCATGGTCGGGAAATGTATCAATGACGGCGATTACGTCATGGTGAATCCGGCTCAGGAAGCCCGTGATCAGGATGTCATCGCGGCACGAATCGGCGACGAAGCGACGGTAAAGACATACACCAGGCGTGGTGGCTCGGTGGTTTTGGAGCCGGCGAACTCTCAGGAAAGGGAGATCCCAATCCAATCGGGCTCGGACTTCAGCGTTTTGGGCGTGGTCTGCGGCGTGTTCCGTGCGGGGTTTGATGCCAATCAGGGCGGGAATTCGCTCCCGGCGTAAAACCGAGAGGACAAAAGGCCGGCCGTGAGGCCGGCCTTTTTTTCTTGACGCACTGTGCGAGGCGCTGCCGCGCGGGCGCGCCTATTCGCGGAAGCTCGAGTCGAGCCACAATAACTGAGGTGCATCCATGACTGCAACAACAACTGATACTGGTCTCGCGCCAAGTCTGAAACAGCTAACGCCGGTTCTCATCGTTGATGCGGTGGAGCCCTGCGTGGAGTTCTGGACCGGCAGGCTTGGCTTCAGTCTTACCAACAAGGTGCCTGGCCCGGACGGAAAGCTCGTCTTCGCGAGCGTCCAGCGGGCCGGCATCGAGATCATGTACCAAACAAGAGCAAGCGTTCTGGATGAAGAACCAGGTGCGGCCAACGATCTCACCGGACATTCCGTAACGTTGTTCATCACCGTCGACAATCTCGACCAGGTGGAGCAAGCGGTTGCCGGCGTACCGGTCGTGAAACCTCGGCACCAAACTTTTTATGGAAGCACCGAGATTTACGTGCGCGAGCCGGGTGGCAACACTGTAGGCTTTGCGCAGTTCTCCTAGAAGTTGAGCCAATAAGACGCCTTGATGAGGAAAGTATTGTCCGGTCGCGCCGCGAAGAGATCACGTAAATCTCGCGTCGGCAAAAACGTCCCCGGATTTCTATCGTCCTGATCGCGTCCCTGCGTCCACACCAGAAAGACCGTGGATCCCGGACGATATTCCCACCGCGCGACGGCACTCGTGCGCAATTGCTTGATGTTGAAGCTCGCGCCGTCGGTTGGCGCATCGAAGGGACGGTACCTGTCTTCGTAGCGCGCCGCCCGCGGTGAGGCGAGCTCGCGCAACCGGAAATAGCGGCCCGTCGTGATAAAAGGTTCGGCGTACAGCTGGAGGGACGTGGTAGTGGTGGCCGTGTAGTTCAGTCTGCTCGTAAAGCTGAGGAGCTCCTGGTCCAGGTGCGCGAACAAATAGTGCGTTGTGTCATTTCCGATAACCCCAAGGGTCTGGAACGGCTGTGTGTCGCTTCGGTTGCGCTGGTAGCGCGTCCCTAGTTCCCAACTCAGGTTACTGCGCGCACGAACGGTGACGTAGGGACGCACACGCCAGAGCGTGGAGTTTCCCTCGTCGGCGACGGTGTAGATCGCCGCGAAGGTCGGAACCACTCTTCGCCGCGGATCAGCGCCGAGATTTATCAGCATGCTGGCGTCCTGTGACGCGCGCACTGCCGGACCGCCACGCGCACAACGATCGCAATAGGCCGGCGTCACGTTATCACTCCACAGCGCCATGGAAAAAGTCATTCGGTTCTTGAACTCGAAGAACACATCGAGCTCGGTGAAGTTCGTGGTCGGTAGTCCGTTGGCCGTGAAAGCGTTCCATTGAGTGAGACTTCCATCGGCGTTGCGCCAGAATGCGCGGGGTGTCGAACTCTGGAGACTGACGTATGCGCTCGCGATCTGCTGGTCGGCCTGCGATAAAAACCCGAGGTCGTTGGTCTCGAAGCCGGGAGACAAGCGCTCGTACGAAGTGCCGTAGCGGAAAGTGCCGGCGACTTTATCGGCCTTCAGGGAAAGATCGTTACCAGAGAGGGATGTCCGTGTCGGGTCGTACGGCAAACCCGCGTCAGGACGATTGTAGTAGTGGACGGCGTTGCGTTGCGTCCTGTCGATCGCTGCTGCGGAGCCACGAACGACGCTCGTTGAAAAGGCGCCTGCAAGGCTGTATCGGCCGCTGGCGAACCGGTGACGCACGTCGACACCACCGGTGAGCGCCTGTCGGCGTAGCCTTAGCGCCGCCGCACCATTGAGCTGCCGATTTACGACGGTGAAAATCGTACCGATGCCGGATTCACCGTTTCTGAAATCCTGCGCGACGCGAACAACTCCGTACTCGGTCTGCGGCTCGATCATCACAGGGCCGACCATCTCGCGTCCTGTAACCGCGAAAAGAGTCCCGAGCGATGTACCTTGGGCGAGTCGGCCACTCAGCTTGGCAGCGCCGAGAATGGGTGTTGCCGCGGGAATGTCGGCCGCCGGATCACTCACCAATCCGGAAAGCTGCGGTGACCGACCGATTCGCCGGGTATAAAAGAGTCGAGAAGCATCGCCGGCGAAGCTGAAGATGCCGGTCCCCTCGAGAAAGAACGGCCTTTGCTCGGCGAGAAAAGTTTCGAAGGCGGTAAGATTCAGCTGGGCAGGATCCGCTTCCACCTGACCGAAGTCCGGGTTGACGGTGGCGTCCAGCGTGAGGTTCGATGTCAGACCGTACTTGAGATCACCGCCCATAGACTGTTTTTGCGTGCGCCCGAATCCATTTACCTGCGGCACGCTCTGATTTTTTGTCACGACGTAGGGCGCGATCTCGAGTCGATGCGGTGAGCCCAATCCAACCAGTCCGCTGAGCTCGCCGAACTGCGAAGCGATGCCACGCTTCGAGCGGTGATACACTGGCCAACTATCCCTTTCGCTTGTGCGAACTATGTCGCGCATGAACATCACGCCGAAGGTATGCTCCGACGCCTTGGGATAACGGATCTGGCTGAGAGGAATTTGAAATTCGGCGGTCCAGCCCAATGAGTCGATCCGCGTGGCAACGTCCCAGACAGCATCCCAGCTGATGTCTTCCTGAGAATCGTCGTAGGTGTAATAGTCCCGCTTCACCCCAACCGGGTTCACTGCGAATTCATAGCCCGTTCGCCGATCGTGGTAGGAGTCGATCATGATTTTGATCTGCTCGCTCTGTGTCTTGACATCGCGTCGCGAGAGCAAGGCGACGATGCTATCCGGGTGCGGATCGAACATCCGGGTGAACACGTAGAGATTTTCAGCGTCGTACGCGACTCTTGCCTCCGTCGGAAAACTCGGCTCGCCGTCTTCCTTGGGATCGAAGACGCGAAAGCCGGTGATCGGCGTCGCTGTCTGCCAGATGGCGTCGTCATCACGACCGTCGATGACCGGAGGGCGCTCCGCGGGCGCAGCGACGGCGCGCAACGATGGAGTGCTCGTGGGTGCAGGCGCCTGTGTCGGCGCCGTCTGCGCATCGCTCGGACGCACTGCCAGACCGAATGTAAGAGCCCACACAAGTGCTGCTTTTCTAGCACTAAAGAATCTAAGACCGACTTTCCTTCTGAACATGAGTCCTCTCGTCACGCCGGCATCCCCCGGCGTCATTCGCTGGAAAAATGTGCCGGCCGCGACCGCCGCGGCCGGCAAAAGCTTTAGCGCCGGGCTGCTGCTGCTAATGCGTTCGCACGGTCGCCTTCCGAGGGCAGCGCCATCGCAGCACTCGTGTAAGCGTCGCGCAGTTGCTGCGTCGCCAGCATGCCATTCGATGCAAGGCTGACAAGCACGTTCGCCCGATCGCCGCTCGACGCCATCGTCAGCGTTCTCTCTATGACCGCCTGAATTCCACGCGCATTGTTCGGCTGGACGACCCGCTGTGATATCAGCGAGATCAAAACGTTCGCCGCATCGCCGCTGGAAACGAGGTTCTTGCTCGTTTCGACGATCTGTAAAGCGATCGGCGGCGAAGCGTGCCCGTAAGGCATCGCCGAGATGAGCACGTTCGCCATGTCGCCGCTCGACTGGAGCGTCGAGGTCGTCTTGAAGAACGCATTCCGCAACGACTCTGAACCGGGCGAGAGATACTCGGAAGCCGTAGTGGTCAGAAAGTTTGCCTTGTCGCCGCTTGAAGGCAGTGCTTCCGCCGCGCTGGCGAGCATAAGAAGCATCTCCGGGTCCGCGTTAGGCGCCAGGATCTCGAGGGTATTTGCCCTATCCCCGCTGGACTGGATGCGCGAAAGTGCCATCGCGACGGCCTGTCGGGTCTGAGGACTCCGCATCGAGCTCCGGGGAAGCTGTTGAAGCACCGCGCTCAGATCACTCGAGCTGCCAGTCAGGTCCATCGCTGCCTGTGTAGTAACCATCTCGGCTTCGCTGGCAGTCAGTGGTCCTTTGAGAAGCTCCTCGTAGTGAGCGCGCTTCGCGCTGCTGCTGTGGATTGCGCGAATCTCGCGCAGAACGCCAGAGACTCCGCTCTTGGATCGAATGCGAGCGACACGCTCCGGCACGTTGAGCCCCGCCTCCCGCAGAAACTGCGGAAGAAACTGGGCTAGCCATGCCTGTATCTCGCCCTGGAACGGAACAGACTTCCCGTCTATGATCGCGGAATAACTGAGTGATCCGTCTCCAAGCGGGGTGACCGAAACCGCGTGATCGCCTGCTGACGTGCGCTCACGAAATCGCGCGAAGCCGCCCGGCGCAAGCTGGGCTATGCGCGTTTCATCATCCGAGAATTTGATCACGCCAACTACCGCTGCTTCGGCGCAGCGCCCCGGCGTACTCGAAACGTACTGTACGAGTTGGGTATTACTATCAGTATGAACGCTGATTTGCTCGCCTTTGCGGCTCGCCCAGTAGCTCGTCTCGCACGACCACGGAGACTGCAGCGTTACGACGGACGGCATGGTTTGCTTCACGGTCGAAGACGGCTGCGAGACACTCGCGTTCGCAGCAGCGCCGGACGCTAGTGCGGCGCCCGCGAGCGGGCGTAGAGCGGTATCACCGCCCATGATCCCACCGAGCGACTGTTGCGAGACTGGCGGCGGTTCGCTGATCGACACCTTGAACGAATCCGGGAATTCGTCTTTTATCGCCGCTGGTTGCCGCTCGAAGGGACGCAGCGCAGCGAGTGGGAACGTAAGAAGTGCGACGATTACCGCGGTCATGAGAGTGCTCCGACGATTTAACGTGTGTCTGTCTATTCTTGGATCGAGAATGGAAAGCATGCGTCCCTCGAACTCGGAGCGACGAGCCATCGCCAGCGCGGCGAATGCCGGCGCGGCGCGATCGTGGCTGGGTGTGCCGATCGAGCGGACCATCTCGAGCAGCTCACCGGCGTAGAGCGAAGGAGTGGTTCCATCCCGAAGCACGTAGTCGTCGCACGCGTGTTCGCGCTCGACGCGGATGCGATGCGCGGCGACCCAGACCAGCGGATCGAACCAGAAGAGTGCGATAGAGATCTGCGCCAGAAGCTGAGTAAGCGCATCGAAGCGTTTCACGTGCGCCATCTCGTGAACGAGAACGAACCGCCTTCTTTCCTCGGACCAGGTGTCCGCGTCCTGCGGAAGCAATACGGCCGGGTAAACAATGCCCCACGTCACTGGGACAGCGAGCCGCTCACCGCGAAGTAGCGTGAGCGGACGCGTCACGCCGAGCCTGTTGGCGAGACGCTGGGTAAGGGAAAGCCATACGCCATCCTCGACTCTCGCGCCGTCCCGCGCGAGCTGGCCGACGCGCCACGTTCCGATTGCCAGGCGAAGCAAAACGAAGAGTGCGCCCAAAAACCAGATGGTTGCCAAGATCGAAACGAGACTCGCCGACCGTGCAAAATTCGCGACGCCACCTGCCGCGCTCATGAGCCGGAAAGCCCGCGGCTTGCCTGATCCTTCCGTCGTTGTCGGGGTCGTCGCGCGTGCCAGCGGCTTGGCCTGTGTAACCGGCGACGACCCGGTCGCGTTGTCAGTTTGAGATATCGGAGAGGTTTTATCTTGTGATGCGCCGGCAGTTGTGCGGGGAGCGGTGGATGCAACCGGAGGCGTCATCCACGGCGCGGCAGGGACCACCGGTACCGTCCACGCCGGCATCAGCAGGGCGAGGATTGGAATCGTTAGATGCCCGACGATCGCGGCTGTCCAAATGGCGTGGCGAGATGCCGCTGAACGGTCGCGCAACACGTATGTCGCGAGGGCGGCGATTGCAACCAGGACCGCACCTTTGAGCGCAGCATCCACCAGCGTCGGGAGGACCGATTGGACGGTGGATTGATTAAAAACCTGGGTCAGCATCACCGTCCCTCCTTCTTTGCCTGGTCAACAAGCTTCGCCACACGATCCAACTCCGCACCGGAGAGCTTGGGCCCCCTTAGCTCTAGGAGCGCCGCCACCGCTTGCTCGGCGGAGTTGTCGAAGAAAGTCTTGAGTACGTGCGTCAGTGCTGAACGTCGCGCCGCGTCGCGTCTCACCGTTGGCTTATAGATGTAGGCCCTTCCCTCCTCCTCGTGCGTGACGCGTCCCTTTTGCTCGAGAGTCCGAAGGGTAGCGCGAACCGCCGAATATCCGGGCGGATCGGGGATGCCCTCGAGGACCTCGCCGACTGACGCGTGGCCGCGCCGAAAGAGGAAATCCATAATCTGTCGCTCCCTGCGGCTCAAACCTGCTGATTCGTCGTCGGGTGCCATGCGAAATTCGAGAAGGAGTAACGAGCTATGACCGTCAACTGCTATAATTCTAGCACATGCTAGAAAAATAGCAATACCCGATTTTTCCACCGGCCGCGGCCGCTCCTTTGTCCAGCTCTCGGTGGCTGATGATCTTGGCCTGTGGACCGCTGCGCCGGTCAGTCGGGAGGGTGGCGGCTTCGGCGGCGACTCGCTTACACGCATCGAGCCTCGCGCGTTGTCGGGCAGATGTCTTCGTGGCTTACACACGCGAGTCTCTTGCTACGCGAGAACGCCGCCTGCGCCGCCACTCTCCCGACTTCCCCGTCTGCCGTGATCGGGCGTCAAAGATAGCCGGCGAGAAATGTTCGTCGCGGCCTCGCGGCCGGCTCCCTTCGAGACCAACAGCGCGCCCAATCCCGGGGTGATGTGCAGTTCTAGATCTCGATCAGGGAGGCGGAGGGTGTCCTCGCAAGCGGCGTTCTCGCGTAGCAAGAGACTCGCGCTACTCAAACGGTGCAGAGTCTCCAATCCGCCCTCGCGCGAGGCTCGCAGCGTGTAAGCGAGTCGCCGCCGAAGAGGACACCCTCTGCCGACCACGCGCGACGCTCTAGAACCGCCACAAAAAAAACCCGCGATTGCGGGCT
>JBHEME010000002.1:142907-155364 GCA_046262755.1 Gemmatimonadaceae bacterium
TACTCGCGCGGCTTCTCGCTCGACGGATCCTTGGACGCAGACGCTGGAGCTGCGAGAGCGGCCGCCCGCTCGCGCTCCTTGCGCTCGCGAATGCTCCGCACAGCCTTCATGAAATCGGCCTCATTGACCCCCTGCTGCGCGTGCCAGGCGATGTCGCGATGCATCGCGTTGTAGGCGCGGTCGCGCTCCATCGTCTGCGGATTGCCCTGGATGTTCAGCGGCAGCAGCGCCAACAGCGCGGTAGGAATGGAAACCGGCCCCAGGCGAATGGCGTGTCTGTCGATTCCCCACTTGTGTCCGCCCTTTTCAGTTGTCCAATCGGTCGGATCGCGGCGCTGAGCGGCAGCAGCCGCGGAATCGTTGTAGGGCGCGATTGCCTCCGCGATCATGCTGTCGATTGTCTCCGCGACAGTCTTGGGCGCCGTGACAATCTTGCCCGGCGGCGCCCAGACGCGCGGATCGGTATACGCAGGACGGATCCCGCGCGCGGGCCCGCCCGTGCCAACGACGGGGCCCGTGCCTTCTTCCACGCCGGGTTTGATCGGAGCGGTCGTAGGCGCTGGCAGAAGTGTTGGTATGGATTTCGGCGGAGTAACGTGGATCTCACGAGATTTTGTCGGTCGGCCATCGCCACCCGCTCGTCCGGGCACCGGCGCCTTCGCGCCCGCGCGGGGCAGTGCCAGGAACCCGATTCGCTCCACAGGCACAGCTTCGCGATTCCGGCTGCGCTCAAAGTCCCCATGAAGGATGAGCATTCGCATCAGTGCGAGCGCCACCACCGCGTGAACGCCAACGGAAACGAGGAACGATGCCGATGGCCTCTTCTTCGTCTCGGCACGATTCGGGACCACACGCCGGAAGATCATCAGGCGCGAGCCATTCCTGAACGCTCTTCCTGACGCCGGCCCGAGCGGCTTTCGTCTCCGGACTGCGCGGTCAGCCGCTTCAACACCCGCCCCGCACGCGCGGCAGCCTCACGCAAGCGCTCAGGGGAAGTGATGAACGAGACTCGGAAGAATCCCTCCCCTCCCGGGCCGAACAGTGAGCCCGGTAGCACAACTACTCCCTCGTCCTGGAGAAGTCGCTCGCCAAAGAGAGCGCTGGGAATACTCTTCGGAAGAGGACACCAGAGATACATCGTAGCCTGGGGTCTCACACAGGGAAATCCGGCTTCGCAGAAGGCGTCGACCGCCGCATCACGCCGGCGCTGGAACTCCGCCACGTTGGTCGGAATCCAATCCGCGCATTTGTCGAGAGCTGTCGCCGCGGCTGCCTGAATTGCCATGAATGTCCCGGTATCGATGAACGACTTGACCTTCGCGACTGCTCCGACGAACTCCTGCTTCCCGCACGCCCAGCCACAACGCCAGCCCGTCATGTTGTACGTCTTGGACATCGAGTGAAACTCGATTGCCACATCGCGCGCGCCCTTGATCTCGAAGATGCTCGGCGGGACGTAACCGTCATACGCGAGCTCCGAGTAGGCATTGTCATACACCAGCAGTATATCCAGTTCCTTGCAACGGCGAACGATCTCTTCAAGGTATTCGACCGGGGCGATGGCTGACGTCGGATTGTTTGGGTAGTTCAGGTAAAGAAGCTTTGTTTTCTTGAGCACTTCAGCCGGAATGGTGTTCAGATCGATCAGAAATCCGTTTTCAGGACGTAGCTGGTACTTATAGGGCGTTCCCTCGGCCAGCAGCGTTCCGCCCAGATAGGAGTTATAACCCGGCTCGGGCACGATCGAGTAATCACCCTTCGCCAGGTAGGCGAAGGCCAGGTGTGAAATTCCTTCCTTGGACCCGATAAGTGGGACGATTTCCTTGATAGGATGGAAATCTTGCCCGAACCGCCGCTTCATGAATCTCGCGACAGCGTCACGATACTCGACCAGGCCGAGCGCGAATCCGTAACGACTCATCGTAGGAACTCTTACCGCCTCAGAGATCCGATCTAGCACCGCAGGCGGTGGCGAGAGGTCAGCATCGCCGGCGCCGAGGTCGATCACGTCCATCCCGCGCGCAATGAGCTCGCGCTTCTGTTCCGGGATTTTGGCCAGAGGGTACTCGGGCAGACTTAGTAGACGGTCCGTGTAAGGCGGCACTATACACTCCCTTGGACGGGGTTGCTCACGCGGCTCACGCCAGGAATTTCAACCTCGACAAAATCTCCTGCCACCAGCGGTCCAACTCCCGACGGAGTTCCTGTGGCTACGAGATCGCCTGGCTCCAACGTCATTATTTGCGAGATGTAGGCGAGCAGGGACGGGATCGAGAAGACCATCTCGCTGCTTTTTCCCCGCTGCCTTTCGACGCCGTTCACACGCGTGACGACGCTCAGACTCTCGAGGTCCGGAAGCTCTGACGACTCCTCTCCCAGAGGGCAAAAGGTATCGAATCCCTTCGCTCTAGTCCATTGTCCGTCGCTCTTCTGAAGGTCACGCGCGGTGACGTCATTGACGGCCACCACCGCCCTGATTCCGCGCAATACGTCCCGCTCTCCGACACGGGTTAGCGTCTTCCCAACGACCACGCCGATCTCGCCTTCGTGCTCGACTTTCTCGGACATAACTGGCAGCAGAATAGCCTCGCCTTCCCATACCACGCTGGACGGGGGTTTGAGAAAAATGAGTGGCTCCTTCGGGACCTCGTTGCCCAGCTCCTTCGCGTGCTCCCGGTAATTGCGACCGACACACACAATCTTGCCCGGACGACTCCGACTTTCCCGCATTCAGTGGGTCACCGTGTGGGAGCCACGCGTTGCCTTGTTCATCACTCACTCTCGTGCGCGAGCTTGTAAGCCAGATTTCGCGGAGCTCCCATTGACGCGACGAGGTGGTCCATTACTTCGCGCGATGAGCGTCCTTCGGAGCGAAGTCTTTTCGCAGCGACGTCCAGCTCATCCTCCCCGACGCTCTCTGGCGGCGCGCCGCCAATCACCAGCACGACTTCACCTTTCGGATCCACATCAGCGTATACGCGCGCGAGCTCCTCTACGCTGTTTCTTTTGAATTCCTCGAATTGTTTGGTGATCTCACGGGCGAGGCACACGGGTCTTTCTCCTGCTCCCGCCGCGGTCAGTGCGTCCAGCGTGCCCGCCACACGGTTACCGGCTTCGAATAGCACCACGGTGGCTCTCGAGGCAACGATTTCTTTTATCGTCTCGGCGCGCTCTCTGCCTTTCCGTGGAAGAAAACCGAAGAACGTGAACCGATCGACTGCCATCCCGGATGCCACAAGCGCAGCCATCACCGAAGACGCGCCCGGGATCGGAACTACGCGTATCTGCGCCTCGAGGGCCGCTGCCACCAATCGCGAGCCTGGATCCGAAACCAATGGCGTGCCCGCATCGGAAATCAGAGCGATTGAATCTCCCGTGCATAGCCTCGCCACCAGCCGCGGGGTCTCCTTTGCCTCATTGTGAGCGTGATACGAGCTAAGGGGTGTCGTGATCTTGTAGTGGTCCAGGAGGCGGCGAGAGTGACGCGTATCCTCCGCAATGATGAGCGCGGCCGAGGAAAGTACCTCGACCGCGCGGTAGGACATGTCGCCCAGGTTTCCGATGGGCGTGCTCACCAAATAGAGCGCGCCGCCTCCATCGCCCCTCCGAGCGGAGATCACAGTTCCGCCGGACAGCTGGGACGCTGCCTAGGCCGCGTACTTCTCGAACTTCTCGGCCAATGCGGGCTTCCCTACGAATCCAATGACCTGGTCGACGAGCTTCCCATCCTTGAAGAAAAGGATCGCCGGGATCGAGCGCACGTTGAATTTCGTTGACGTCTTGATGTTGGTATCGACATCGACCTTTGCGACCTTGGCCTTGCCCTGATACTCGATCGCAAGCTGATCGAGCACGGGCGCAACCATGCGACACGGGGCACACCAAGTCGCCCAGAAGTCGACCACAGCGAGCCCCTTGTGCTGCTCGATCTGCGTCTCGAAATCGGAGTCGGTTACTTCCAGAGCGTTCGACATTTGTAAGTCTCCAAACCGCGGGGTATCCTGCGGCGCTGCGTCGGTTAGTATTCTGCGGGGACTGAACCCCTGTCCATACAATTTAATGACCCCATCAACCCCACGCGGAACGCGAGTATCGCACGTTGGCATCGCCGTAGAGGCGCTAGGTGACAGCGTTCCCTTCTTTCGCGACGTGCTGGGAATGCGTCAGGTCCCGCTGGAGGACTCTGATGGAGCAGCAATCGCGGGATTCGACGCCGGTGACTCACTGGTCGAGCTGCTGGAGTCCCGCGAAGAAGGTTCACCAATCGCTCGGTACGTCGCCAAGCGTGGGCCGGGAGTTCATCACATCTGCTTTTCGGTCGACGATCTCGATGCGACTCTTGATCGGTGCCGCTCTGCCGGGATTCAGCTGATCGATGAGACGCCAAGGGTTGGCGCGGAAGGAAAACGAATAGCGTTCCTGCACCCGCGCTCCACCGGCGGGGTGCTCATCGAGCTGTCAGATCACTGAGCTCGCGCCGTCCCCGGATTGCCACAGAAGTCGCGCACAGCCGCGATGTCCATGTTGTCCACGTACCAGCGCTTGCCAGGTCCGCGGATTACGTAGAACGTCGTCTGGCGAACGAAGTCGCCTTTTCGCAGCTCGACCCGCACATTGCGGTGGTCCGTCTTGCCCGCTTCTTCGCCGAGCACCCGATAACGGTCGTGATTGAAATAGCACGCCAGAATGATCTCGCGCTTCTCCAGCTCAGTGCGGTCCATCGTTTCACGCGCGGGCCCGTTGCTGGTCCCAAACACGGCGCCCATGGCCTGAAGATCCTTGGCCTTCACGGCTCTGAGGAACTCCTCGACCGCGACCTGCGGCGCCGCACCGCCGGTGAGCTGCCCGCTCGGACCCGCGCTCTGATTCGCGCTTGCGCACGCGGTAAGAAGAAATAGACCCGCAATCAATTTCGACGACACGATAGAATTCTCCGCTGTGTAGGGAGCTGCGACTCAGGGACTGTGACAATGCGCGCAAAGCAACAACGGCTGTACATCAATATCGATCACGTCGCGACGCTGCGGCAGGCTCGTCGCGGGCTCGAGCCCGATCCCGTGGAGGCGGCGTCAGCGTGTGAGAAGGCCGGAGCCAATGGAATCACAGCTCATCTGCGCGAGGATCGACGGCACATCCAGGACAACGACATCGTGCGGCTCAAAGAAACGGTACGAACCTACTTCAATTTCGAGATGGCGTGCGTGGCCGAGATGCTGGAGCTGGCGCGTCGTATCAAACCGGAGCAGGTCACGCTGGTTCCGGAGCGCCGTGAAGAAGTAACCACTGAGGGAGGATTGGATATCGCCTCAGATCCGGCCCGCATCAAAAACGCCGTTGGAGCCTTAATGGACGCCGGGATACGCGTGAGTCTTTTCATCGATCCCACGCGCGCTGCGATCGAGCAGTCGAAGAAGCTGGGTGTGCCTGCTGTAGAGCTGCACACCGGCACCTTCGCGCACGCACCGAAATCCCCCCAGACGATAGAAGCGTTGCGGGATGCAGCGCGACGCGGCGCGGATCTGGGCCTGGCAATTCATGTTGGTCACGGACTCACGCTGTCCAACGTCGCGCTCGTCGCCGCGATACCCGAGGTTGAGGAGCTCAACATCGGTCATTCCATCATCAGCCGCTCCGTCTTCGTCGGCATCGAGCGAGCGGTTTCGGAGATGCGCGAAGCTATCCGCTCCGCTCGGTCGTCATAATGGAACGGCGCCTTTGACTATGCGAGCCGGACGGATGAGCTTTCAAGCGACACCAGGGACATCGAATACATGACATCACCGGGACGGTTGCTCGATTTTTTTACGCTCGAAGCGAGTGAATACCTCACGCGCCTCGAAACGCTCGTCACCGGTCAGAGTATGCAGGCGTCGGATGCCTCGCACTTCGCCGCGGCCGCCCGCGGTCTCCGCGGCAGCGCCACGATGGCAAAGGCGAATGGCGTCCAGCAACTCGCAACCACGGTAGAACGCATCGCAACCGGAGTTGTGCAGGGCGCAATCTCGTGGGAGCCGGAGCTGCAGCGCTCGCTGGTCGGAGCAGTTGAAGATCTCAAGCTCCTTGTGCGCTCAGTCCGCGAATGGGGGCGTGAACAGGACCGGAAGGTGGAAGAGAGCCTGCAGCGTTTGGCGCGCTACGCACCAATGTCTGATGAACCCAGGACTGAGATCATCGTGCCGATATCGCAGCTATTCTTCAACGACGACGGACAGCACATCGTCTACGTCGCACCGACTGCCAAGACGCATTACGAACAGCAGTTGCGCGAGCAGGGCGGAGTGCAGCCGGGCGCGCTGTCGCCCGAAGTAAAACGTGTGCCGACGCCGGCGCGCGAAGCGACGGCGCCCAGCGAAGCAACCGCGGCGCGCCAAACGACACCATCTCGCCCGAGTCCCCCGCGGGGACAGGAGCTGCGAGACGTTCTGCACTCGAGTCTCGCCACCATGCGATCGCTCGAGACAAGACAGTCCGGTCCTCACGCGCCAACCGGCGAGCTGGTACCGATACAGGAGCTCGTGTACAAGGGGCAACGCGCAATAGAGAGAGCAGCTGAAATCCGACGTGCTCTGAGAAAGAGCGGTACCGCACCCACACGCGCGCTCGTGGACGAGCTCGTCGATCTCGTCGAGCTGGCGACGGCTGAGTAGGTCTTGAAAGCGCGATGGCGGGCCGCGCTGGGCGCAGTCCTCAGTATCGCGCTGATTTACTGGACTCTCCGCGGAGTCTCCCCTTCCCAAATTGCAGCAAGTCTTTCGAACGCCGATCCGCTTCTCTTCGGCGCCGGCATCTTCTGCGCGACCGCAATTTTTCCCTTACGGGCTCGCCGTTGGCGGACAATCCTCGAGCCCGTAACTCAGAGAGTCGCGCTAGGACAGTTGTGGCGAGCCACGGCGATCGGGATGATGGTTAACAACGTGCTTCCAGCCCGCGCGGGCGAGGTCGCTCGTGCGTACGCGCTGACACGGGAAACTTCAGTGTCATTCGCTACATCGCTTGCTTCTCTTGCAGTCGATCGGTTGTTCGATGCGCTGATTCTCCTCCTCCTCGCGGCGACGGCAATCTTCGATCCGACACTTTCCCGCAACGGGACACTGGCGGGTCGATCGCTCGGATCGTTCGGGATCGGCGCTGGCTCCGTCGTGCTCCTGCTCCTCGCTGGTCTGTACGCTCTCGTGTTTTTTCCGTCGCAGTTATTGCGGCTGTTCGAGCTTTTTGCCCGACGCGTGTCTCCCTCGGTTGAAGAGCGCGGACGCCGGGTGCTGGAAACTTTTATAAACGGCCTGAGTGTTCTGCGTCGACCGGGTCGGTTTGCGGCCGTGTTCGCCTGGAGTGTTGCACACTGGCTTCTGAACGGTCTTGGCTTCTGGTTCACCTTCAAGGCGGTTGGAATCACCGCTCCATTCTCCGCGGCCCTGTTTCTTCAGGCGTTCATAGCCCTCGGAACAGCAGTACCCGCCCTGCCTGGATTCTTCGGAATATTCGAGTACATGTCGGTGCAGGGACTCGCGCTTTATGGCGTGAGTCAGCAAGACGCGGCCACCTGGGCGATCGGGTATCACCTCTTTTCATTCATCCCGATCACGCTCATCGGCGCCTACTATTTCGTAAGGCTCGGCGTGCGATTGCAAGACCTGCATCCGCCCGGCGAGGTCGCGCGGTAGTGTCAAAGGCAGGACGAACGCTCGCGCAGGCGAAAATCAACTTGGCGCTGAGAGTTCTCGGCAAACAGCCAGACGGCTACCACTCGATCGAAACCGTTTTTCTGCGGGTGGATTTCGGAGATGAAGTGCGGCTGCATATCCGGGAAAAGGCGCGTACCGTCCGGTGCGCCGCAATGCCCGATCATCCGCAGGCGGAAAATCTTGCCTATCGCGCCGCAGCGCTCTTCTCCGACGAAACGGGCTGGCCGGGAGGATTCGAGGTGGAGATCGACAAGCACATCCCGATCGGCGGCGGCCTCGGCGGCGGCAGCGCCGACGCCGCCGCAGTGCTTAGAATTCTCAACGAGCTCTCGGCGAACCCCCTCCCAACATCCCAGCTTCTGGAGCTCGCTGGAAAAGTCGGATCCGACGTCCCGTTTCTCGCCAGCGACTATCCCATGGCCCTGGCATGGGGACGTGGCGAGCAGATGACTGAGCTCCCACCGCTGCCCCCACGCGACGTTCACCTCGTGGTTCCGCCCTTCGCGGTTTCTACAGCTGAAGCCTATTCAACGCTGGACAGAATGCGAGGCGGAAACCACAGACCACCCGAATTCACGACCGAGATGTTCAAATCGTGGCAGGACGCGGCGAAAAACTCGGTGAACGATTTCGAAAACGTTGTTCGCGACCGGTTTCAGCAACACGGGCTGTCGGGTCTCTTCGAGGCACGCGGCGGACGCGGCGCGCTGTTCGTTCGAATGACCGGGTCCGGATCGACGGTGTTCATCATTGAAGAGAGCACCATGCGCACCTCGGGGCCTGCACTCGCGGGCCTCTCGCGCGGGGCAAAGATCATCACGACGCGCACAGCGACGAGCGTTGTCCCTGTGGAGGTTCTGGACTAGCTTTCGCTTCCCGCTGCCCCTTCGTCCAATGGCAGGACATCGGTCTTTGGATCCGGTAATGGTGGTTCGAATCCACCAGGGGCAATTGATCTAGGCCCTTTGCCCACCTAACTTGTAAGGCTGCATGGACGGATTATCCGTACCCGCTCACGGCTTCAAGCTCATCGCCGGGCCCGGTAACCCGGATCTGTGCGCCGAGATCGCGCGGACGCTGGATGTTCCGTTCTGCAAGACGACGGTCAACCGCTTCGCCGATGGCGAGATCTTCGTGCGCATCGATGAGAACGTCAGAGGCAACGACGTTTTCATCGTCCAGCCGACGAATCCGCCCGCCGACAACATCATGGAGCTTTTGCTTCTGATAGATGCGGCACGCAGGGCGTCAGCGGCGAGAATAACGTGCGTGATGCCGTATTACGGCTACTCGAGGCAGGATCGCAAAGACCAGCCAAGAGTAGCAATTGGCGCCAAGCTGCTGGCGAATATGATCACGGCGGCCGGCGCTAATAGGGTTTTGGGCTTGGATTTTCACCAGCACCAGTTGCAGGGCTTCTTCGACGTTCCAGTGGATCACCTCTACGCGGCGCCGGTTTTCGTTTCGCATTACAGAAAAAAGAATCTCCACGAGCTCGTGGTCGTAGCACCGGATGTAGGCTCCGCGAAAATGGCGAGGGGTTTCGCAAAAAGATTGAATGGATCCCTGGCGATTATCGACAAGCGGCGTCCAAA
The DNA here is from genome assembly GCA_046262755.1 of Gemmatimonadaceae bacterium. Lineage (GTDB taxonomy): Bacteria > Gemmatimonadota > Gemmatimonadetes > Gemmatimonadales > Gemmatimonadaceae > UBA4720. The sequence continues at coordinate 152,185 of JBHEME010000002.1, forward strand.
GGCGAATGTGTCGGAAGTCGTGAACGTAGTCGGTGAAGTGGAAGGGAAGGACTGCATGCTGGCGGACGACATGATCGACACTGCTGGTACGGTATCCGAAGCGGCAAAGGCTCTAAAGGATCTGGGTGCCCGCGATATTTACGTTTGCGCGACGCATGCACTCCTGTCGGGGCCGGCAGTGGAGCGGTTGTCGAACGCTCCGATCACGGAAGTGACAGTGACTGACACCGTCATGATTCCGCCGGAGAAGAGGTTTTCGACGCTGTGTGTATTGTCGGTCGGCGAGCTGTTGTCGAAGGCGATCCGCTACATTCATAGCGAGCAGTCAGTCAGCTCGCTCTTCGAGCAGTAAGGTTTGTTCGGCGCGTTCGCGCAGTTTGAGTTGAGCTTTGTGGAAGTACCGGGTTTGGTTGGGGACATCTTAGGCTGGGCGTTCGACAAAGGCGACACGCCGGCGAGGAAGAATAGAAATGGCAACAGTAAGTCTTAGCGCACAGAGTCGAGAGGCTTCCGGAAAGGGCGGCGCTCGCCAGTTGCGCATGAGGGGGCAGATTCCCGCCATCATTTATGGCCACGCGCGCCAGCCGCAGGCGCTCACCCTCAACGCCCGCGACCTCGACAAGATGCTCGAGCACATTCAGGCCGAGAGCACCGTGATAGAGGTCTCGGTCGGTGGCAAGACATCCAAGACGTTGATCCGCGAAATCCAGCGCCATCCATTCAAGCGCCAGATTCTCCACGTGGATTTCCAGGAGCTCGTCGCCGGCGAGAAGGTCATTGTGAACATTCCGATCGTTCTCAGCGGCATTCCGGAAGGGGTGCGCCTTGACGGCGGAGTCCTCGATCAGACGTTGCGTGAGCTTGAGATCGAAGTTGATCCGTCGAACATTCCTGATCGCTTCGAAATCGACGTTACGAACATGAGGATCGGCGATTCACTGCACGTCAGCGACATCCCGCTCCCGGCCGGAGTGGATGTACAGGACGATGCGGAGACATCGGTGGCGGTTCTCGCGGCGCCGCGCGCGGTAATCGAGGAAGCCGCCGCTGCACCCGAAGCTGTCGAGGGTGAGGCCGGAGCAGCGGCCGAACCGGAAGTCATTGGCAGAGGCAAGGAAGAGGAAGAGGGTGAGGGCACCGGCGGCGAGTCCACAAAGAAGTAGCACCGGCGCCAGTGTTTTTCGCACATATGCTGGCTTTGGATATTGGGTAACTCTTGAAGGTCATACTCGGTCTCGGGAACCCGGGCCGCGAGTACGCCGCGACACGTCACAACGTCGGCTGGTGGTTGATCGACCACCTCGCCGACGTTTGGCGTTTTGACGGCTGGAAGAAGGATGGCGAGTCCCACGTCGCCAACGGCAGCGTGCGTGGAGTAAAGGTGCGGCTCGTAAAGCCGCAGACGTACATGAATTTGAGCGGACGAGCGCTAAAGAACTACGTGCGTCGACCATTCTGGAGCGCGGCGAAGGATCTGCTGGTAGTTGTCGACGAGGTCCAGATTCCCGTCGGGCGTTTTCGTTTGCGGGCCCGCGGAAGCGCGGGCGGTCATAACGGACTAAAGAGTGTCGAGGAGGCACTCGACAGTCGGGAATACGCACGGCTTCGCATCGGAGTTGGCCCAAGCGAGGAGCGAAAAGGGATTTACAAGGACCTCGCTGATTTCGTCTTATCGCCCTTCGCACGGGACGAGCGCGAGGATGTTCTTGCTCTTGTACCCGCGCTCACTGGAACAGTGGAGACATGGCTACGTGAGGGAGTTGAGAAGGCGATGAACCTTCATAATCGCGTTCCGGATTCCGAGGAGTGAACTGCAAACTGAACGGGCTAGAGTTTTCGGCGCGTGAGATTCCAGGTACCAGTTCACAACGTCGGGACGTTTCAAATCCCCATTAGCGCACAAGCAACTGCTTTTGCTTTCTCCGCTGCCTCGCGCGTCCCGACGTCGTGACCTGCCCCCTGACAACTTTTATCGCTGACAACTCCAGCCCGTTCGGTTGCAGTACGGTACGAGCTCAGTCTCCAGTTACCTTCTCTCCATGCTAAAACTAGGGATCGTCGGGCTCCCGAACGTCGGGAAATCGACGCTGTTCAACGCGCTCACCGCCGCCAAGGCGGAAGCCGCGAACTATCCGTTCTGTACCGTCGAGCCAAACGTTGGGATGGTTGAGGTTCCCGATCGGCGGTTGAACGAACTTACGAGAGTCGTTCAGCCAAAGCGCACTGTGCCCGCTGTCGTCCAGTTCGTCGACATCGCTGGTCTCGTGAAGGGAGCAGCCGAAGGCGAAGGGCTTGGCAACAAATTCCTGTCGAACATCCGCGAGACGGACGCCATCGTCCACGTGGTGCGCTGCTTCGAGGACCCCGACGTAACGCACGTCATGGGCGCCGTCGATCCTGTTCGTGACCGCGAGGTCATCGAGTTCGAGCTGGCGCTGGCCGACCTGTCGTCGCTGGATAAACGACTCGACAAGACCCGTCGCTCGGCACGCACCGGCGACAAGGAAGCGGTGGCCGAGTTGCCAGTGCTCGAGAAAGCTTACGAATGTCTAAAGGAAGGCAAAGGGTTATGGGAAGCGCGCCTCACCGCGGCGGAAAAAGCAGTTCTGGCGCCGCTCACCCTCATGACTGTCAAGCCGGTGCTGTACGCCGCGAACGTAAGCGACTCCGAGCTTTCCGGCCACGAAGGGCCGCATCTCAAGGCTTTGCGGGACGCCGTCCGCAAAAGCGGCGAGCAGGCCGAAGTAGTTCCCTTCTCTGCCAAGATCGAAGCCGAGCTGGCTGAGTTACCTGCGGAGGATCGCGCAGACTTTCTATCTTCGCTGGGACTCGAATCAGCCGGTCTCGACCGGCTCATACGCGCGGGCTACAAGCTTCTCGGTCTCGAGACCTATTTCACCGCCGGTGAGCAGGAAGTGAGAGCGTGGACGATCCATCGCGGCGACACCGCGCCAAAAGCTGCTGCGGTGATACACACCGATTTCGAGCGCGGCTTCATTCGCGCCGAAACCGTGTCCTACGATTCCTTCATCGGGAATGAAGGCTGGAAAGGCGCGCGCGAGAAAGGCGCGGTGAGGTCAGAAGGAAAGGAGTACGTCGTTCAGGACGGTGACGTACTCCTCTTTCGATTCAACGTGTGAGCTCGCCTTAATTGCTACGAGCTACCTGCCCGCGGATTTC
>JBHEME010000002.1:155464-195479 GCA_046262755.1 Gemmatimonadaceae bacterium
CCACTGGGGTTCGCCGACGTGTGGACGTTCACGTACGCCTTGCCATTGTTGAACAAAGTGCGAAGCGAATCCAGCGACACGTTCTGATTCTGTGCGTTCGTTAATTCTCCTGTCACGGTTATCGATCGTGCTGCTCCAGTCGCGGTATTGGGTATAAAGAGGTTGTAGATAACGCCGGTTGAGGTATTCACATCGGCGGGGCCGTGAATGTGCGACATGGTCACGTTAGTTAAGCCATCGAACTGGAGCGTGTAATCGATCTCGCTGCCGAGATCGACAAACGTCACCGTTCCCGTTCCAGCCGAAGTCACCTGTGGTCGTTCGTTCGCACCCGCGAGGGTAGCGGTGTAAATGGCGGCTTTGGATGAAGTCGAGTCGCCACAGCTCGCGGCCACCAGCACGAGAGCGATCGCCGAAACAACGCCAGCGGTTATTCCTACTGTTCTACGCATGAATCCTCCGGAATGGGCGCAAAATGAACATGACCTGGGTCCTTCGGACCCTGTAAGCCATCCGGCGCTAAAAACCGCAATCCACCGGCCAGCAGCAGCTAGCGGACGGCAAGCGCGCGTGACAGGAGTTGATTCAAGCCCTTGAGGCTACTAGCTTTCGCCTCTCACAACGGCCGAGTCGGCCTTCACACCTTCCTCCCACTTCGGCAACCAGTTGGGAGGCGGTTTACGACCACAAGGAGGATTGCCAAGTGCCTCGCACCTACGAGGCGGTTTACATCTTCGACTCTACCCTCGAAGACGCCGCCATCAACGACAAGATCAGCCGCTTCCACGGGATGCTCGCCGCCAAGCAGCAGCCCGAAGTCACGCATTGGGGCAGGCGACAACTAGCGTACTCGATCGGCCCCCGCGAAAACGGCTACTACGTCGTTTCGAAGTTTGAAACTGAACCCACTACCCTGCCCGAGTACGAGCGCGCGCTCAGGCTGGACGAAGGCGTCATCCGCTACCTCATCACGCTGCACGAGCACGAAGTCGGTGCACCTCCGCAGTCCGAGGAAGACCTGGCCGCGGCAACACGCCGCGATGACGATGACGACGACGAGGATTGATCCATGAGAAGACCCCAAAAAAGCTGTCCGTTCTGCGAGAGCCGCGTTCGCTGGATCGACTACAAGGATGACCGTACCCTCGGCCGCTTCATCACCGACCAGGGAAAGATCCTTCCTTCGCGTTTGAGCGGATCGTGCGCGCGGCATCAGCGGCAGCTATCGACGGCAATCAAGCGGGCGCGCTTCCTTGCTCTGATACCGTACATCCGCGGTCATCAAGCCTAATGAGCGGCTCCGCCACGGTTGAGCGAAATCACAGAGGATCGTGGCGGCAGTTGGGTTGGGCGCTAGCCGGCTTTCTTTTTCTGCCGGCCATTCCGATCGTCCGGTCCATCGTTCCCATCGAGCAGACGTTACTGCTTTTCATTCCAGTGATGGCGGTCTGCTCGATCGTTGGCTGGAGACTGGGCGGACGAGGCGCGCTGGCCGTGGTCTGGTTGGCGCTGGCAGCGTGGATGCTTCTGCAGAGTGCCGGTCCGCCGGGTGCGCCCTACGACAAGATGGCCCGTGGATGGACGCTTCTGCTCGCGGCCAGTTTTGGTATCGTCAGCCTGTGGAGCATCTCCACCGCTTTCTTCGTCAGGGCCCTGGCCGCGGTAGGCCTTGCCGCGGCAACGGGATTTGCGATTGCGTTGTCATCGCCTGGTGGGATTGCGAGAGTAGAGCACGCTGCCGGACAAGAGTTCACGCGACGAAGCGGAGAGTCGATAGCCCGGCTCGCGGAAGTCTCCCAGACAGATGAATGGCGCTCCATCACGGCGAGATTACCGGCGATGGACGAGGTCACGGAGGAAACCGAATCACAGCTACGCGCGGTTCCCAAACATTCAGCGGCATTGCTACCCGCGTTGTTGGCCCTGCAGTCGATTGGGGTGCTCGCACTCGGTTGGGGTCTCTACCACAAGCTCTCGCCAGTGCGTATCGGGCCTCCGCTCAGTCCGCTCAAAGAATTCCGCTTCAACGACCAACTCGTTTGGGGACTCGCGGTCGGAGCGACGATAGTTCTGCTGCCGGCATTTGAGGAAGGAAAGACGGCTGGTCTCAACCTGCTGTTGTTCTTTGGCGCGCTCTATCTTTTGCGAGGCTTTGGTGTGATGGCCTGGATGTCTCGGCGCGCTCTGCTTTTCATCGTGATATTCGCGCTCATCCCGCTCGGACTGCCACTCCTCGGCGCCCTGGCAATTGGCGTTGGACTAGGCGACACCTGGCTCGACCTGAGACGCCGCGCGCGTGCGAGCTGACCTCCGGTTCGCTGCTGTTTTGTGATAGAATTACCCGTTAATAACGACCACTGAAAGGAATTTCACCAATGGAAGTCATTCTCAGACAAGCTGTCGAGAAGCTCGGTCACCCCGGCGATATCGTGAAGGTTTCGGCGGGCTACGCGCGCAATTACCTGTTGCCGCGCGGCTTTGCCTACGAGGCGACTCCGGGCAATCGCAAGCGCATCGAGCAGGAACGCCAGCGGCTCGAGCAGGCCGAGGAACAGCGACGTACCTCGGCGTCGGACCAGGCGACGAAGTTGGAGCAAGTATCGCTCACTTTTTCGGCGCGGGTTGGCGACGAGGGGAAGCTCTTCGGCTCAGTGACTTCCTCCGATATCGCTCACCAGCTGGAAGCTCAGGGGTTTGCCATCGAGAAGCGCCAGATCGACCTCCACGAACCGATTCGAGCGCTCGGGGTCTACCGTGTTCCGATCCGGCTTCACGCGGATGTTCACCCGGAAATAAAGGTCTGGGTCATCAAGCAATAGCCGCATTGCACCAACCAAGACCTGGCTGTGCTTCACCAGCATCGCCGGGTCTTTTTGCGTACAATCATTGGCGTGCGAAATGCTTGTTGAACCGGTCACGGAACATTCCGACGCCAGATAAGCTACATATCAGAAAGCGGCGGTATGTGCCATCGCTTTTTAACCTTCACTGAACCGCATGGCTACATCCCTCCCTTCAGTTACCGCCCGCGAAGGCGCGCAAAGAGTACAGCGCGCCGCCCAGCTTTGTCTGGACATGAAAGCCAACGATGTCGTCCTCCTCAATCTGGCCGGCGTCACCGACATGACGGACTACTTCGTCATCGCGAGCGGAACCTCCGACACCCACGTGAGATCAATCGGCGAGCATGTGATTTCGGAGATGAAGAAAGTGGGATTGACCGTGCACCACACTGAAGGGTTGCAACAGGGCCGCTGGGTGCTGCTCGACTTCTTCGATTTTGTAGTCCACATCTTCCATCCGACGCTGCGCGCGTTCTACCAGATAGAAAGACTCTGGAGTGACGCCGAATCCGTTGCGCTGGAGCCACCGGAGTAACACAGATGAAAGCGGCAAGGATTCTCGCCATAGCGGCAGTTTTCCTGTGCGCCACTCGCCTCGACGCACAACAGTATTTCGGAATGAACCAGGTGCAGTACAAGCACTTCAACTGGAGAGTGATCGAGACCGAGCATTTTCTCGTCCACTACTATCCGGAAGAACGCGCGGCTGCCATGCAGGCGGCCCGGATGGCCGAGAGGTCGTACGCGAGACTCTCGCGCGTTCTCGACCACCAGTTCCGCGAGAAGAAGCCGATCATCCTCTTCTCATCCAGGTCCGAGTTTGGCCAGAACAACGTCACCGGCGACCTCGGCGAAGGCGTTGGTGGTGTTACGGAAGCATCTCGTCACCGGCTCATACTTCCGTTGACAGGAGACCTCGGCAGCTTCGAGCACGTTCTCGCCCACGAGATGACCCACGAGTTCCAATACGACATTTTCGCGCGCGGCAAGGCCGGGGCGAATCTTCAGACTCTCAATCAGATCGATCCGCCCCTCTGGTTCATGGAAGGGATGGCCGAATATCTCTCGATCGGGCCTGTCCATCCGTTGACGGCGTCATGGCTCCGCGACGCCGCCGTGAACGGCAACATTCCCACGATCGAACAGATGACCGAGCGTCCCGACAAGTACTTCCCCTACCGCTACGGTGAGTCGCTGTGGGAATACGTCGGCGAGCGGTGGGGCGACGCCGCCATTGGCGAGATACTCCAGAACTCGACCACTCTTGGCATTGCCCGGGCATTCCAGCGCCAGCTCGGACTCACGCTTCACGAGCTGAGTGACGATTGGCGTGAAGCCATTAACGCTAAATACCTGCCCCAGGCCGCGGTTCTTGATCGGCCGCGCAGCTTCTCGCAGCCACTCCTGACCGAAAAGCGTAGCGGCGGACAGATATTCCTCGCGCCGTCTCTATCGACGGACGGCAATCGGATCGCTTTTCTGTCCAACGGCAACGAGAAACGCGGCGAGTTGTTCATCGATTTGTGGCTCGCCGATGCTCGTACGGGCAAGCGCATCAAGCGCCTTGTGGAGAGCACTCTCAATCCAAATTTCGAGGAGCTCAGGCTTCTTTATTCCCAGAGCGCCTTCTCCAATGACGGCCGCACGCTCGCATTCACCGCGCAACGTGAGGGCAAGGACGTCCTTTACCTCATGGATGTAGCAAGTGCATCCGTCAAAAAACGTCTCGATTTGCCAATCGACGCGATCTGGAGTCCAACGTGGTCGCCCGACGACAGGCAAATCGCGTTCAGCGGCACACACGGCGGCATTACGGACCTGTACATCATTGATGCCGATGGGAAGAATCTGCGCCAGCTTACGAACGACATGTACGGCGACCTTCAGCCCGCATGGTCACCCGACGGGACACGCATTGCGTTCGCGAGTGACCGCGGCCCTGAAAGCAATCTCGCAAATCTGAAGTTCGCGAAATGGCGCATCGCTGTGCTCAATATCCAAACTGGCGCAATTGACGTGCTGCCGAATCAGGGAGGATTGAATCTGAATCCGGCCTGGTCGCCCGACGGCCGCCAGGTGGCCTTCGTTTCGGACCGCACCGGAATCCCTAATATTTTCCTCTTCGACTTCGCGGATCAGCAACACTATCAGCTGACGAACGTTCTCGGCGGCGTTTCCGCGATTACCGAATACAGTCCGGCGATCAGCTGGGCGAGGGGTGCGGACAGAATCGCCTACACGAATTATGAGAAGGGCGATTACACCGTCTGGACAATCGACAACCCGCGCGCGCTCAAGCGAACCGCCTTCCGGCCGACGACGAGCCTGGTGGCGAGCATTCTTCCCGAGCCGCAGCTCAAAACGAGTCTCGATTCCGTTACGCTGAGACCGCGCACAGGTGAGCCGACTTCTACGTATCGCGCAGCCACGGGATCTCGAGAGTCATCCGTGCTTCCCGCCGGACAGGTCACCGAGACGGATGCATCCAGTATCGCGTCGCTCAACGCAGATCCCGACTTTGCGCTCCCGGATACGACTCGTTTCAAGGAATACGGCTATCACGTGTCGTTCCACCCGGATTACATAGCCGATCCGTCGGTCGGGTACACGCCGAACTACGGGAACTTTTCCGGCGGGACTGCGTTCGTCTTCAGTGATCTCCTCGGGAATCATCAGCTGGCTGTCTCGGCCAACGTTTACGGAAAGCTCACTGATGCCAGCGTCTTTCTGGGCTACGCAAACCTGAGCCATCGCCTACAGTACACGACGGGGGTTTCACAGGACCCGGTCTACGTTCCGCTCACGGGCGGTTGTGGGGTCAACCCAGCCAACAACATCCAAACGTGTCAGTCGGACTATCTGCGCTACGTCGTCAGGAACGTGTTTTTAGTTGGCCAGTACCCTTTCAATCGCTTTAGCCGGTTCGAGACAGGCCTTCAGCTGAATAGCATTGGCGAGAGCATCGTCCGTGTTTCACAGGATTGTTTCGGATTCTCGTGCGGTGAGGTCCAGTTCGACAAGCAGCAGTCCTTCCCGACGATCAATTACGTAACACCGTCGACTGCGTTTGTATCCGACAACACTTTATTCGGTACCACGGGACCTGTTATCGGCAGACGTATGCGCTTCCAGGCGTCACAGAGTCTGGGCAAGCTCAATTTCTCGGATTTCCTCGTCGACTATCGCCGGTATGATCCGATCATTTTCAACACGCTTACCATCGCGACACGTTTTCTCAGCTCCGTTTCCGTGGGCCGCGACGAGGGCTTCTTTCCCAAGTACATTGGACGCCCGGATTTCATCCGCGGGTATGACCGAGCGAATTTCAGCTTTGTCGACTGCACCTCAGTAATCGGCCAAACCTCGACGTGCAATAATGCGCAGCTCGCGGGAAGCAGAGTCGCGGTCTTCAATGCCGAGCTTCGCTTCCCTGTGATCCGGCGCTTTGATATAGGAAGCAGCTTCGGGCTGCCACCGGTTGACGGATTGTTTTTCTACGACGCGGGATTGGCCTGGAGCAAAGGCCAGAAGCCGCATTTGGGTAGCGCGCCCATCGGCAACGACCCGAGTCTGAACCGGTATCCACTTGCCAGCTATGGTGCCGGACTTCGCGTGAACTTGTTCAATCTCGCGATCCTGCGCTGGGACTATGCGCGACCGCTCATCGGTCAACGCAAACCGAACTGGACTTTTTCGTTGGGAGCGAGCTACTAACCGTTGCGCCGGCTCCTGCTGCTGGCGCTGCTCGGTACAGCCTGTACTAACGACCGGGCGGCGCCGGACAGCGCTTCTTCTACATTCGAAGCCCGCGGGCCCGATGACCTCCTGCTTCGGGTACCACGAGCGGGTGGTCTGGGGCGGGTCTACTCCTACGCGAAGCTCGATTCCGCGATCTGGACGCTCGATGAGACTCCGGCGCTCAGCAACGTACTCGCATTTGACCCCGACGCAGGAACAATCGCTTTCGTCGACACGAAAGGGCTGCCAGGCCGTATCGACCTGAGGGAGACGGACGTCACCACGGCAACGCGGACCAAACTGACGTCGCTCTCCTCCGCCAACGGAACCGATATCTACGGCATCACTCGCAAAGGCGAGGTACTCAGGCTCAATCCGACCGCTGGGGACTGGAAGTTCCAGCCTTCAGTGCCTGCTCGTACGGTACTCGCCGAGCCCAATGGGGATCTCATCGTCGCCGCGAACAAGGGCGCACAAACCCTTGTCTGGAAAGTCCGCCCGCCGGACGCTGTAGCGCAGGACAGCGCGGTACTTCCGCTCTCAGGTCGCGGCGTGCGCACCCAGCTTGGCGACAGGGTTTACTTCACCGCCGATAGCGGTTTGGTCGGTTTGAAGGTAAAGGATTTTTCGGCCGTGAGTCCCGTAATACTCGAAAGTCGAATCAAGGCGCTCGCACCGACGCCGAGCGGCGACCGACTGTACGTTGCCACTGCTGCAGATAGTGCGATTGTCGTGGTCGACCGATATACCGAACAGGTTAAAGCTACGATCGCGCTGCCAAAGGTTCCGGCAGATTTGAGGATGGATCCGCTCGGCCGCTACTTGTTAGCGCGTTTTCCAGCGAATGATTCCGCATGGGTCATCGCGATTGGTACGAACCGTTTGGTCGGCGCGGTTAGCACTGATTGGAAAGCGGACCTGCCCACTGTCACGCCTGACGGAGCTCTCGCGCTACTCGGCTCCAAGGATGTCACCCTGGTCGACGCCGAAAAACTTCAGCTCAAGTCCACAATCGCAAACGGGGCCAAAGACTTCTGGTATTTCTTTGCCTGGGACGGTTTCCGCCCACGAGCTCGCGGCCTCGACCAACCCGTGACTTTCCCCGGAGACAGCGTCCCCGTCGATTCTACGAACGCCAGCACCACTCCATCCACACTCCCCTCGCCGGCGGCGCCGACCGACTCGACTAGACCGACGCAGCCCGTTGTTATTCCGCCTGCCAAACCGCCGACTGGATTCACCGTGTCGTTCGCGGCGCTGTTAACCGAGGACAAAGCGCAGCAGCTTGCAAGTGCAATTATCGTCAACGGCAGTGCAGCACACGTGGTAGCAACGACGACGGCCGGTTCGGCCATTTTCCGGGTTGTGATGGGCCCCTATCCAACACGCGAGGAAGCGGACCGAGTCGGGCGAGCTTCCCGCCGCGAATACTGGATCTACGAGGGTTCCCCTTGACGTTCCGTGTCGCCGGCGGACGCCCAGTAGCTTGGGAAGACGCTGGGCGGCAGATCGCAACAACGCTCGGTAGTTACTCGACGCTCGTAGTCACCTCGAGTGAGCCAATTGCGGCCGCGCACGTAGCAATTGGAATCGCGCGCGCGGAGTCCGAGCACCGGCGGGTCGTTATCGGAGATCTGGTCGGTGACACTCCGCCGTTACGCTCTCTGATCGAGGACGAGGACCCGCACGGAATCACCGACAGCTTTCTCTATGGTGTCTCGATGAGCAAGATCGAGCGCCAGGTGCACGGTAACGAGAGCCTGTTCGTGATGGCGAGTGGGACCGATCCCATGCTGGGCGAAGAGATTTTTCGCAGCCCCCGGTGGCAGCGTCTCGCGGCGGGGTTTGCCGAACTCGGCACTCTTCTCCTTCTCGTCGCGAAGAGTGACTCACCGGGGCTCGGCGAGCTGATAGAGCAACTCGATGGTGCGGTGGTCGTCAAAGACACCGAGATTGCCGCGGCACCCGCTGCCTTGATCCTCGCACGGATCGGCGCGCCGACGCCCACCCTGAGGCTGCCCCTCCTCTCGAGAGCCGCGGAGGCTGCCGCGGGGCCAGGAGGCCGTTGGCTCTATCCGGCGCTTGGTCTGGTCGCGCTGCTGGCAGTGGTCGGGCTGGGTTTCTTTTTTATCGGCGATCGATTCGCGCAGCAGACTCCGGCGCCGCCCCGCCCGATCGTAAAGGCACCGGTAGCGAAGCCTGTCGTCGCACCTCCCATTCCAGCAGTCGACACTGTGCACATCACTCCGCCGGCAAACCCCATTGACTCATCCATCGCCGCGGCTTTTGGAGTGCTCGTAGTTGTCGCAAACACCGCGGAAGGTGCTAACTTTCTCCTGCGCAGAAACAGCGCGATTCCATCGATGACGGTGACGCCAGTTCCAATCGGCCCGGAGCGATTGATATGGTACAGGGTGATTGCCGGAGCGTACTCGCGGAGATCTCAGGCTGACTCGTTGCTGCTCGCGCTCAGAAATTCGGGGCTCCACGCTGACACGGTGCTGAAAGCTCCGCTGGCTTTGCTCGTCGATAGCGTCCCGACTCAGGGCGGAATCGACGAAGCTGTGCGAGCCGCGGTAGCGAAGTACACCGCGCGTGGATTGCCGGTTTACTCGTTGATTCAGGATGACGGCGGAGCGCGGCTGTACGCCGGCGCGTTTGAGCACATGGATCAGTCGCGTGAGCTCACCAGGAATTTGCGCGGCGCGGGAATGAATCCCGTGTTGGTCTATCGTACAGGGAGAGCGCCTTAGTGCGTCTTACCAAGCTGGAAATCCACGGGTTCAAGTCGTTCGCCGATCAAACGGACATGCTTTTCGAGCCGGGAGTGACGGCGATCGTTGGACCCAACGGCTGCGGGAAATCCAACGTTTCGGACGCGGTCCGGTGGGTTCTTGGCGAGCAGCGAGCGCGTGCTCTGCGTGGAGCGAAAATGGAGGAGGTCATCTTCCAGGGCTCATCGGCCCGACGCCCGGTTAACCTGGCGGAAGTTTCGCTTCATTTTGAGAACGAGGACGGCGCGCTCGACATTCCCTTCCGCGAAGTGGTCATCACCCGCAGACTCAGCCGCTCCGGTGAAAGCGACTACTTCCTGAATAACGCTCCCTGCCGTTTGCGCGACATCCACGATATGGTGCGCGGAACCGGGCTCGGCGCGGACTCCGGCGTCGTCATCGAAGCGAAAATGGTGGACGCATTGTTGTCCGATCGACCCGACGAGCGTCGAGAGCTGTTCGAAGAAGCGGCTGGTATCGGATTATATCGCGACCGCAAGCGCACCGCCGAACGGCGCCTGGAAGAAACAACGGCCGACCTGTCCCGCATAGACGACCTGATCGGCGAGGTGCAGAGTCAGGTCCGGTCGTTGGCGCGTCAGCGCAAGCGGGCAGAGAGACATTCCGAGCTTATGGCACGTCGCTTTACGCTGGAGGTCGCGCACGCTTCGCGAGAAATGGCGGCGTGGCGGGGGGAGCTCGCACGTCTCGAGAGCCGAGTGGGGGAGCTCCGCGCACAAGTTCCGCTGGAGGAAGCGCGGTTGCGTGAGGCGGAAGCGGCGCGCGAGTCGCTGTTGCACGAACGCACTGCCGCCGAAGCCAAACGCGCCGAGCTTGCACGCCTTGTAGGAAATCAGCGGGAGAGCACCCAGCAGCTTCGAGGCGAAATTGCAGTCGCAGAGGAACGCCTGCGCAACGCCATGTCCAGACGCGAACGCGCTGAGGACGAGAGGCGTGAAGGCGACATGGTGGCCGGCCGCGTGAGTACCGAGCTCGAGCGCGCATCGGCTGAGTTCGCTCAACTCGAAGCCTCCTTGCGGGAAGCAGAAGTGGCTCTTTCGATCCAGACGCGGCGCGAAGAAGAAGCCCGAGTCGCGCTCGTGGCAGCGCGGTCAAATCTCGAGACCAGCGAGCGCTCGCTGCGGGAGTTGCGCGAGCAGCTGCACCGCGCGGAGCTGGAGTATCAAAGCAGCGATCGCGAGCGCGACGAGCTCGCCACGCGAAGGGCTGCGCTGGACGCGGAACAAAGCCAGTTATTCGATGCGGCGGAGGCAGCGCGCCGCGATCTGGCCGCCGCAGAAGATGAGTCAGCAATCGCCTCGACTCGCCTTACCGAAACTACCACCGCTGCTGACGATGCCGCGCAAATCCTGCAGCAGGCTCGGGAAAGGGACAGCGCCGCCCGTGCCGAGATGCTTCGTGCCGAGGAGCTTCATACCGCGCTCACTGCAAAGCTCAATGCGCTGGAAGCTCTGGAAAGAGAGCGGGTTGGTCTGGCTCCTGCTGCCGCGCGGCTCCTGAAAGAACGCGACATTTTCGGCGAAGGCGCCGTGCTTGGCCCGTTGAGTGACTTCATCAGCGCCGACGCAAATTCCGCTTCGCTTGTCGAACGATTCCTCGGCGCGACGGTCAATGCGGTGTTGGTGAGAGACCGGAGTGTCGCTGAGGCCATTCGCTCCTGGCACGCATCCGCTGCTCCGGGTCCCTTGCTCCTTCTTCCCGTCGATGCGCCCGCGGAGGCGCTCGAGACTTCCGGCGGAGTGGCAGGTCTCGCTCGTTTGGTGGAGTCTTCGTCGCCAGCGAGCGCTTGGGTACGTAACCTCCTCGGGAGCGTTACGTCGATGGAAAGCGGGACTGCCTTCGTAGACGCCCGCGGAGCAGTCTGGCTTCCAGCCAGTGAGTCAGGCCCCGGGCCGCTGCGTCGACGCGCCGAGATAATCGAGCTGAAATCGTCGGTGAGCAATAGCGCAACCGCCAGACATAACGCAGTGCTCTCTGTCGAGTCGGAGCGCGCCGCACTCGCTTCGGCTGAACGCGCTGCATTGGTCGCCCAGGAGGCGGCCGTGCAGGCTGTTCGCGCAAATCGGGAGTCGGCTGACCGCGCGGCGACGCTCGACAGACAACACCAGCGTCTAGCGCGGGAAGCCGCGGAGGCACGAACACTGATGGAGCGTCTCATCGATCGGGAGGGGACAGCTGTTGCCCGCCTGAAGGCGCTCACCGCCGAGGCAGAGGACATCCAAACGAGAATCGCTGAACAGGAATCCGCCGTGGCCGCTGCCCGCGAGCTGTTGACGTCAGCCGAACGCGCGCAGGACGATGCCCGCGAGCAGCGAACGGCCGGGCAGGTGCGGAGAGCGCAGGCGCAAGCACAACTCGAGGTTACGTCCGACCGCCAACGACATCTGAGCGAAGAGTTTGCGTTTGCTACCGGTCGGCTCGAGTCCCTTCAGCTCGAGCTCAGCACCCTGTCGAGTGCTGATTCACATCTTACCGAGCAGCTCGCGCAATGGCAGAGCGACCTCGACGCAAGGGAGGCAACCCTCGATGATACGGAGCGCAACCTGAGCGACTCAGAGGAGGGACTCAGGGCGATCGATGAACGCCTTTCAATCGACGAGCACAGTCTCACCGAGATGCGCCGACACTCTTTCGCTCTGGGCGAGGAGTTGCACTCGGCGGAGTTGCGCTACACCGAGCTCTCCGGTCGCCGCGCGGCAATTCGCGAGCGGCTGGAGGCGGAGTGGAAAAAGCCTGTAGACGAACTACTCGCGGGCGCGGAAACACTGGAGCTCGACGACGACACACTTCGCTCGGAAGCAGCGGTGGTCAGGGAGCAGCTGGAAGCTCTCGGTCCCGTGAACCCATTGGCGATCGAAGAACACGAAGAGGAAACGAAACGACTGGAGTTTCTCACCGCTCAGCGGGACGATCTCAACGCAGCCAAGACATCCCTTCAACAAGCGATTCGCGAAATCGACACCACAGCGCGACAGCTTTTTCTCCAGACTTTCGTTCAGGTCCGAGAGAATTTTCGCAACATCTTCATGACGCTGTTCGGGGGAGGAGAATGCGATATACGCCTGGAAAACCCGGAGAGTCCTCTCGAAGGCGATATCGAGATCCACGCTTCCCCACGTGGCAAACGCACCCAGCGCATCCACCTGTTGTCGAGCGGCGAGAAGGCGTTGGTCGCTCTGTCACTTTTGTTCGGAATCTTTCTCACGAAGCCGAGCCCATTCTGTCTGCTCGATGAAGTCGATGCTCCCCTCGACGATCAGAACATTGGCCACTTCGTGCGTATGCTCAATCGTTTCAAGAACAAGACGCAGTTCATTGTCATCACGCACAATCCGCGGACGACGACTGAAGCCGCTGATGCCGTTTACGGCGTGACGATGCAGGAGCCGGGGGTCTCTTCGCTGGTCAGCGTCCGGATGCGCGGCAGAACGGTGGATGAAACGATCACCCCCGACCATCCCGCGCACGTGCCACAGCTGCACGACGAGCCTGCCGAAGCAGACACGGCGCCACTCATCGCGTAGATGCTAGTCGTCATGCAGCACGACGCGTCGGCGAAGGACGTCGACCGCGTGGTAAGCATCATTCAGGAGATGGGTTACGAAGCCCGGCCGATGCCCGGCGCCCAGCGTACAGCCGTCGGACTCGTCGGGAACGACGGCCGTGTAGATGCGTCGCGCCTCGAGGCACTCCCTGGTGTCGCACAGATCATTCACGTCACTCAGCCCTACAAACAGGTTTCGCGGGAATGGAGAGCCGACAACACCGTGGTGTCACTCGCGCCAGGCGTTACTGTCGGAGGAGACAGCGTAGTCGTCATCGGTGGACCATGCTCAGTCGAGAGCGAAGAGCAGATTCTCTCCGCTGCCCGGATCGTTAAGGCGGCCGGCGGCACTGCGCTGCGCGGTGGCGCCTTCAAGCCGCGCAGCTCGCCTTACTCATTCCAGGGGATGGGCAAGCAGGCCCTCGGACTCCTCGCCCGCGCCAAGAAGGAAACCGGTCTGCCCATCGTCACCGAAGCGATGGACTCGGAGGGCGCGCAACTGGTGGCGGAAGTCGCCGACTGCATCCAGATCGGTGCTCGCAACATGCAGAACTACTCGCTGCTCAAGACGGTCGGCAAAATGAAGATGCCCGTGCTGCTCAAACGGGGAATGGCAGCGACGATTAACGACCTATTGCTGAGCGCAGAATACATCCTCGCAGAGGGCAATCAGAACGTTATCCTTTGCGAGCGGGGGGTGCGCAGCTTCGATCCGGCCGCGCGGAACATGCTCGACCTGACGGCGATACCGATCGTACACCGCCTCTCGCACCTTCCGATTATCGCCGATCCCAGTCATGGCACCGGATTACGTGACAAGGTGATACCGATGGCGCGGGCAGCGATCGCCGCGGGCGCGGACGGTGTGATGATTGAAGTTCACCCCGAGCCCGATCGCGCACTGTCGGACGGCGCACAGTCACTCTATCCGGATCAATTCACGCAGCTGGTGGGTGAACTGCGCGCGGTAGCCGCAGCGATTGGCCGAAGTGTTCCAGCCACAAAGTCCGGAACGGCTTAGCCTGTCGTGGTGTACCCTTAACAATGAAAGCAGCCCTCTATCTCTCGAGCCTCACGCTCGTCGCGCTTCCAATCGAGGTTCCTGCGCAGAGTCCGCAGGCAATCATCGACCGCGCCGTCTCAGCTTATGCGCGTCTCACCAGCATGCGCGCCGATTTCCGTCAGACTCTCACCAACCCACTTACCGGCACTACGCAGACGACGACGGGCTCGATCCTTCGCCGCAAGCCCAATCTGTTGAACATCTCGTTCAATAACGGCGACCGCGTCGCAGCCGACGGGACGACACTCTGGGTATATCTGCCGAGCAGCGCTCCGGGTCAGGTGATTCGAGTTCCATACAACAACGGCAATGCAGGATCAGTCGATCCCGCGGATCAGTTCCTCGATTCACCCCGTACGCGATACACCATCGGCGACGCGGGGACGGGCACGATCGCGGGGCGCGCCACCCATGCGTTGACACTCGTACCCAAGCGCCAGAACTCGGCCTTCACGCGCGGAAAGGTTTGGATCGATGATGCGGATTACTCGATCCGGCAGTTCGAGATCGAGAGCTCTACGGGACTCACGCGTCGCGTCGTGATCACTAGCTTCACCGCGAACCCGAAGGTCGATCGCGCTTCATTCCGCTTCGTCGTCCCCAGGGGCGCGAGAATTGTCGATCAGAGCGCGCTTGCCGGCGCGGCCTACTAGCGTCCAGCGGACCTGAGCAACCCACCCACCGCGGCAAGTGTTGTCGCATCGGCCCCGCGCCGACGCGAAATCTCCAGCGCCGCGATGGACATCGCCCGATAAACCTCCAGAGCTGCCGGGTGATCGCGCAAAGCGCGAATGTGCTTGCTCACCGTGTCGAGGTCGCCCCGCACGATCGGCCCAGTGAGTGCATCGTCAGGTGTTGCTTGTTTCATGTTTTCCGTCGCTCCTGCCATCAAGCTCTCGACTGCTTGGTATGAGCTCGCTTCCGGAACCCCGAGATCGTGAAGCAGCCGGCCGGCAATCGAAGCAAGGACTACCGGGAAGTTGGACGCGATCACGGCCGCTGCGTGGTACGCGGCTTTCTTTCCGGCGGGAATGTCCAGCGTCCGGGCTCCCAGGTGTCCCGCGAGTCGCCGTGACGCGTTTCGCGCCGCTACGTCGCCGTCAATTCCGATCCAACCGTGACGTAGTAGTTCCGCCGAGATTTCCGGATCGGAAAAGGGAACGAGTGGATGAAACGTTCCGGTTGGAAACCCAGATTGGCCTAGAGCTCTTTCTCCACCTGGTTCCACGATCGCGGAGGTATGGAGGACGACGCTTCCCCTCGCTAGCCGCTGGTCCTTGGCGGCAACAGCAACCTCTTCGATAGCTTCGTCGAGCTGCGCGTCTCGGACGCAGAGTATGACGACGTTGGCACGACCGAGCTCGGCGGGCAACGAGCCGCTTGAGGTTGCGACGCCTGACGGTCGCTTCCCGTGCAAGCCGACAATTTCGACCCCTGATGCACGAAAGGCGCGGAAGAGCCCGCGCCCGACGTGGCCGGGGCCGATGATGAATACTCTTTCGCTCACTGGTCCTCGACGCTGTCGGTAGGCAGGGCGAGCGCGGTTGCCTTTCTCAGAAGGTCTTGTTCCGTGCGCGCCCCACGCGCCAGCTCGAGAGCGCGCTGCAGCGCCATGTCCACAGCAGCCCGTCGACGAAATTCAACCTCGCTGCCAAAAACGTATCGAGCGATTTCAAAAGTCAGAGCACGCGTGACCAGACCCTCCGCGTCATCGAACACGGCGCGAGGAATGTCGATACCGCGCGCCTTCATCCTCTGCCAGATCTCTTCGCGCATCGAGGGCACTACCACAAATTCCGGGGTCGTAATTGCATGCGTCCCTTTCAGGTATAAGGCGTAGTCCGTCAAAGCGTCTCGGAAATACCGCGCCCTGGTGCCCATGGCCCGGATGAAGTTCTGCTCGGCAGGGGGAGTGAGGCTGTCGCCGGCGACGACGTCGGGACTGATGCCTCCTTCGCCGTAGACGACGCGCCCCGCATCGGTACGGAACCGTTCCCGCTGCGTTGGAATTGGGTCGTCCGTATCGTCGTCAGTCGCCTGTCGCTTCGTGATTGAGCGACCAACGGGAGTGAACCAGCGCGCCGTCGTGATCTTGAGTCCGCCTTCCGACCCGAACGAGATCACGCTCTGGGCACTTCCCTTACCGTAAGTCGTCGTGCCGATGATGACCGCGCGATCGTGGTCCTGAAGTGCTCCCGCAACTATCTCGGCTGCACTGGCACTTCGGCCGTCGACCAGAACCATTAACGGCAGCTGCGACCAGCGTTGCTTCGCGGTATCCGTGTAGTCGCGATTGGCTTCGGGCAAGCGACCGCGCATGCTCACGATTCTCTGCCCTGGATTGAGAAAGAGGTCGGAGACACCCACCCCTTGCGTCAACAATCCACCTGGGTTCGTGCGAAGATCCAGCACCAGCGTTTTCATTCCCTTTGCAACAAGACCCGAAATTGCCCCATTGAGCTCCTTGGCCGTGGAATCGCTGAACGCTTTCAGATCGATGTAGCCGACGCCCTCGCCAAGAATCGAAGCTCGGCGCACCGCACTTTGATGAATGGTCGAGCGTTGAATTGTCAGCTCGAGGGGTTCGGTAATCCCCGGACGCTCGATCTTCAGAGACACTAGAGTCCCAGGTTTGCCGCGAAGAGCCTTTGATGCTTCCTCATTCGTCCACCCCTTGGTGGGCTTCCCCATTATCTCGATAATGCGGTCACCAGGCTGCAGTCCGGCGTGCTCGGCCGGGCCACCGGGCATGGGAGCGACGACGACCAGCCATCCATCACGAAGGTCTACTTCGATTCCCAAGCCGGCGTAATTCCCGGTCGTGGTCTCGGTCAGCCTGGCAAAGCGGTCCGGCGGCAGAAATGTCGAGTACGGATCGCGCAGCTCATAGAGCATCCCGTCCACGGACTTTCGGTAAAGCGTCGAATCAGCGACCGGATCTACGTAATCGTTTTGCACGTGGCGAAAGACGTTTTCGAAGAGTTGAGCGCCCTCGTAAGCGGTGAAGGTTCCGGTTCGCGCTCCGCGCTCGAGCAACCACCCGCCAGTAACGAGAGCGCCAAGAAATGTTCCCAGCACGATGATAGTTCGTGAACGAGCGGAAGCGCTCGGAAACTTGATTTTCATGCGTCTCAACTCTTCATCGCGCGGAATTGTTTCGGGAATGCGTCCACGAGCGTCTCGATAACTCGCGCGAAGACCGCCTTCTCGTCTCCTGTACCGTCTATCAACTTGATCGGTCCGCACTCGGGATGGGAGTGCTGCCAAGATTGATCGGCAAATTGTCTGAAGGCGTTGCCGACACGTTCGTGAAATTCCCTACCCGATTTTTCCATCCTGTCGCGTGCGCCTCTCGCGTCCGCGCGCCCCATCCCCTCCGCGGCGGAAATATCGAGAAGCACCGTTAGATCGGGAACGAGGCCCCGGGTCGCCAGCCTGTTCGCCGCACGCACATCAGGCTCCGGCAAGCCGCGCCCCACGATCTGGTACGCATAGGTAGACAGAAAGAAACGATCGAGTAGAACTGACTGCCCCTTCTCGAGTGAAGGGCGTATCTCGCGGGCAATCAGCTCGGCACGGGAGGCCATGAAGAGGAGTGCCTCTGTGGCGTCCGTTATTTCACGCTCCGGATGGAGAAGAATCTCTCTTATGTCGTCGCCCACGGGTGTTCCGCCTGGCTCACGCACAGCAACGGCTGGAATCCCGAAGGTCGCCAGCCGCTCTGCCAGCAAGCGAATCTGAGTGGTCTTGCCGGCGCCCTCGGCGCCCTCGAACACAATGAGCGAGCCGCGCGCCATTCAGGACAGCGTAATGATCGGGCTGGCGGACCCCTTCTTCATCCCGTCCATGATCCACTGATTTACGCGAAGCATGATCTTGTCGAAGTTCTCCTGCGAAGATACCGCCCGCTGATACGCCGGCTGCGTCTGAATCTTTTCGAGCATCGTGTCAAGCTGCTGCTCCATCTCGGGCGTCGGATTCTCGCCGCGCTGAATTAACTGCTGCGCCTCGCCGCGCAGCTTCTCCATATGTTGGAGAAGCGCGACTGCTTCTTTATCTTCGTTGAGCGCCTCGCTCGATCGCTTGAGCGCCTGGTATTCCGGACTTTGCCCGATAAGTCTACCCAACTCCTTTGCTTTTTCTTCCAACATCGCCTCTCCTTTAGTGCTTCATCGGCTCACACGCGACGCGCGAAGACAAAACGCTCGCGCCCGGTGAGATCGAGCAGGACTTCTATTCCCTCGTATCGCCCGTCTGCCGCAATAAACTCGGCCACCGTTCCGGCCCGACGCGTGTCGATCTCCAGTGCGAGCAGTCCTCCCGAGCGAATAAGCGCTGGAGCGCCACGAACGAGGTCCCTGGTGACTTGCAATCCCTCCTCCCGACAAAAAAGCGATATTGACGGCTCCCAATTACGAACTTCGGGTGGCAGCTCAATCGCCTCCGCGAACGATATGTACGGCGGGTTGCACACGATTGCATCAAGTTGCAGTTCCGCGACAGGGGCAAGCAGCGCGCCGTGCCGAAACTCCACCGGCGACTTGAGGGCCCTCGCCAGGGAGTTCGCGTTTTGTTTGGCAACAACTATGGCGTCAAGCGAGATATCCGTCCCGATTACCGCGGCGAACTCGCCCTCGAACGCGAGGGAGAGAGCAATCGCGCCTGAGCCCGTGCCAACGTCAGCGATGGTACGGGTCCCGCGTCCGCACCGCTCCAGTATTCGTTCGACGATGACTTCGGTTTCGACTCTGGGAATCAGTACGCGCTCGTCCACGTCCAGCGTCAGGTGTCGGAAAGACGCGCGTCCGACGGCGTAGGCGAACGGCGCGCCGGCGGCGCGACGTTCGGCGGCGCGTAAAACCGTCTGCTCGAGCTCGCGACTAGCCGACGTTCCCAGGTTGGCCGTCGGCCAGAATCGCGGCACGTCGAGAAGCGCTGCAACGATATCGCGGGACTCCCGCTGGCCATCGTTAACGCCGCGGGACTCGAGTAGATCGCTGCACGCCGCCATCAGCTCTCCGAGGCATATATCTCCGTGCGGTAGGGTCAGGGACCCCGAGCGGGAGTCACTCACCGAGCTTCTCCTCGACATCGGCGACCTTCAACGCTTCGATGAAAGGCTCGATGTCGCCATCGAGGACCTTTGTCAGCTCGTGAAGAGTCAAATTGATGCGATGGTCCGTGACGCGGTTCTGGGGATAGTTGTAGGTGCGGATCTTCGCCGAGCGATCGCCCGTACCGACCTGCGTCTTTCTCATCCGTGCTCGCTGCGCCTCCTGTTCCGCGATCTTTGCATCGAGCAATCGCGCGCGCAGCACTTCCATCGCCTTGAGCTTGTTCTGTAGCTGGGACTTCTGGTCCTGCTGACTGACGACGATTCCACTCGGGATGTGGGTGATCCGCACCGCGGAATCCGTAGTGTTTACGCTCTGCCCGCCGGGGCCCGATGATCGAAACACGTCAATGCGAAGATCCTTGTCCTCGATCTTGAGATCGATCTCCTCCGCTTCCGGTAGGACGGCAACGGTCGCCGCGGAGGTATGAATTCGCCCCTGGCTCTCCGTTACCGGAACGCGCTGCACCCGATGCACTCCTGATTCCCAGCGCATCGCCCCAAATGCTCCGTCGCCCTTCACCTTGAAGATCGCTTCCTTCATTCCGCCGAGGGTGCCTTCGGATTGCGATATAATCTCGATCCGCCACCGTCGACCCTCGGCAAAGCGAGTGTACATGCGGTACAGGTCGGCGGCGAAGATGGCCGCTTCGTCGCCCCCGGTGCCGCCTCGTATCTCGACGATTGCAGGCCGGTCGTCGAGTGGATCGTGGGGAACAAGTGCCGGCTTTACCTGCTCGACCAGCCCGTCGATTGATTGCTGGAGACGCGCCGCCTCTGCTTTCGCCTCCTGCGACATCTCCGGGTCATCGGACTCGATTAGCTCCCCGGTTTCGGCGAGCTCCTGCTCATACCTCTGGAGCCGGTTGGCCATTTCGACCAGCGGCTGGAGATGTCGGTGTTCTCTCCCGAGCGCAGCCATGCGCTGCTGGTCCCTTACGGTCTTCGGATCGGAGAGCTCCCGCTCTACCTCAGAAGCTCGCTCGACGGCGTCTCTGAGCCGGTCGCGGAGACTCAGCTTTCGCTGCTAGAGCCAGCGGCTTGCTTGCCGTACTTCTGACGGAAGCGCTCGACGCGTCCCGCTGTATCGACGAGCTTCTGCTTGCCCGTGAAGAAAGGGTGGCAGTTGGCGCAGATGTCGGTATGGATCTCCGCCTGGGTGGAGCGGGTCTGGTATGTATTGCCGCAGGCGCACCGCACGGTAGCGGTCGCGTAAACTGGATGGATATCGGGCTTCATTGGAGTCTCTCGTGTGATTCGTAAACAGCTTTCAAGTATAGCTAAGACTGACTCGTTAAACAAGTTACGAGCGCCCCACAAATCAACTGCGCTGCTCCCTGCTGCCCGTTGGGAACTGCCCAGCCAGCGTTGGACTATGTGCAGTTTTGACCGACCTTTCGTTCAATCTGACAAACTGCTCCGTCAAAATGACCAGACCAAAGTGGTACGTCGGTTGCCTTCTCCACCCTCGCAGCACCAGAAAATCACCCCAACCAAGGAGACGAAAATGCTTTACAGAACGACGATGACTTCCCCGATTTTCGGCCTCCGCCGCGAAATCGACCGGCTGTTCGAGGACACTTTCGCGCGCGACGGCAATAGCTGGACGCCCGCCGTCGACATCAAGGAGACCGAAGGGGACATCCGAGTTGAGTTGGAGCTTCCAGGCCTCAAGCCGGAGGATGTTGAGATAACCGCCGAAAACGGCGTGCTCACGATTCGCGGTGAGAAGCGCAGCGAGCGGAAGGAGGGCGAGGAAAGTCGGTATCACGTCGTGGAGCGCACCTACGGCTCTTTCATGCGGACCTTCCAGCTGCCCCAGGGAATAGATGAAGACCAGATAAAAGCCGACTTCGATAACGGCCTTCTGTCGCTAACAATTCCCAAAGCGGCGCTCCCGCAGCCAAAGCGCATCCAGATCGGTGTCAACAGCCGCAGTAAGCAGTCTTCGGTAAATAGCGGCGAACAGAAGCAGGTGTCCAGCCAATCTTCGAGCTCGAGCAAAGGACGCAATTCCAGCACAACGAGCCAGCGCGAGAGAGACAACGAGCAGATGGCAGGGCAAAGCCGTTAAGCGAACGGACCTCGCAGACCTCGGTCCACCACGCAGAAGGCTCACCTCGGGGTGAGCCTTTTCGCATCTTACTCTCATGCAAATCCTGCGCAGATTTTTTTTGTTGGCTGTTGCGGTCTCGATCCCTCGCGTGGCTGCCGCGCAGGTCGCTCCGTTTACACCCCAACTTCCACTTTCCAGTGTAAACGGCAACGGGGAGCCCGGCTCCGACCTTACCATCTATCTGATGACCATCGGCCAGGGCGATGAAGTCTGGGAACTATTCGGTCATAACGCGATCTGGGTAAAGGACCGCACTCACGGAACGGACATCACCTATAACTGGGGAATGTTCGATTTCAATCAACCGCACTTCCTGCAACGATTCCTGACCGGCGACACGCGTTATTGGATGGAGCCGATCGGATTCAACGACATGTTGCAGGCCTACCAGGCACGCAACAGGTCGGTGCTCGCGCAGGAGCTGAACCTCACACCCGCGCAACGGCTGACTCTCAAGCAGTTCCTCGAGTGGAACGCCTTACCGCAGAACAAGTTCTACCGGTACGACTACTACAGGGACAACTGTTCGACCAGACTCCGAGACGCGCTGGATCATGCCGTTGGCGGACAGCTCCAGACCGCAACGGTGTCACGCATGACTTCCGGAACGTATCGATCTCACACGCAGCGATTGATGCAGGGCGACATCGCGCTCTACACCGGGATCACGTTTGCCCTTGGCCACCCCGCGGACAAGCCGCTCTCCATCTGGCAGGAAATGTTTCTCCCGGTCAGGATGGCGAACGACCTGCGGACGGTGCGAATAACTGACAGCGCCGGCACTCGAATCCCGCTTGTGCGGTCGGAGACGGCGCTGTTCACGGCAGGTCGGTCGCCAGAGCCGTCTTCCGCCCCGAATCGCATCTTATGGTACGTGGGCGCTGGAATAGTAGTAGCGGGCCTCCTCATTCTCCTTGTGCGCAGCGCCGAAGGTGGTCATCGCGTCGCGTTCTTTGGAGCGACCGCGATTGCAACACTCTGGAGTTTGATCGCGGGTCTGGCCGGTACCGCCCTGCTCATCGCGTGGCTGTTCACAAAGCACTACTTCATGGGGCGCAACGAGAATCTTCTGCACTTAAGTCCGCTGTCACTCGGGCTCGCGGTCCTCGTTCCCTTGGCGCTATACGGAGCGCGGGGAATAACCAAGGCGAGAAAGTTGAGCGGCTTCGTCGCCGCAATTTCTTTGTTGGGGTTTGTCGCTCAGGGAATTCCGCTTTTTGATCAGCGTAACGGTGAGATCATTGCTTTGGCGCTGCCGGTGAATCTCGCGATACTATGGACTGTCTTTCGGCTGACGCACTACAGGCGGACTTCCTTGCCCTCTTCCGCGGCCTTATAGATCGCTTCCATCACTTTCATTACGACTAGCTGATCCTCGGGCGGCTCGTACGGCGTCTCTTCATTGACGACTGCGATGAAGTGAGCCAGCTCGGCGCGGTACGACTGGAGGAATACGCTTTCCCGAGCCGCGGCGCCACTCGGGGAGACGTCGGTCGGTTTGCCGTTCAGCATCTTTACTACTCGCAGCGGGGCAAGGCGGGCACTGCCGCGTCCGGTGAGAACCTCGAACCACCAGCGCTCCTCTTGCCCAACGTACGCCCATGAAACGTCGAAGCTGAAGCTTATTCCTCCGGCGCATTCTACATGAACCAGCATTGAGTCCTCGACCGTACTGGACCCGCGTCCGCGGTCCATTTGCGCGCTGACGCGAAGGGGCTCGGGGAAATCGGCTAACCAGAACGCTAGATCGACCAAGGGATATCCGTGCTCGAAGAATGCGCCGCCACCCGCCTCTGGTTTTCTGAACCGCCAACCCGTTCGAGTGCTCGTGAATTGGTACTGGCCTGACCGCACACCAATCAGCCGGCCCAGCTCTCCACCCTGAAGGAACCGGTAAAGCTGCTGGACATCGCTGCGGAAGCGGTGGTTGTTTCCCACCACGACTTTGCGACCCGCCTGCTTGGCAGCCGCGAGGATACGTTCAACCCCGCGCGACGTGAGTGACAGCGGCCGCTCGCAGAGCACGTCGACTTTGGACTTCAGCGCCCGCAGCACATGCGGCTCGTGCAGGTGATTCGGCGTGGCAATGACAACCGCATCTACCTGGTCGAGCTCCAGCAGATCCTCGAAATCGGTGAACACATCCGGAATCTTCAGTCGCTCAGCAAGCGAACTGGCCTTCGGTCCGTCGTTGTCGCAAAGAGCAATTAGTTGCGCACCCTTGATCTTCGAGAGGACCGGCAGGTGCGCGAGCTGCGCAATCGCGCCTGCTCCGACCAAACCGAGGCGGACAGTGTTCTTGATCGCTCTGGTTTCCTTGCTATCTCTGGCGCTAGCCGGCGATTCGGCCAATCGTCGTCCCCGGGTAATAGGTCTCCAGTATTGTGCGGAAGCTCTGGCCTGCTCTGGCGCGTCCGATGGCACCCCACTGGCACATCCCAATGCCATGACCATAACCACGACCGTTCACCGTAAGAGCGGAAACCTCCCGTCCGTCCTTAGTGGCTACGACGTCGATGAAAGTGCTGTTGAGAATCGTCCCTTTCGGGTCTCGCAGCACGAAGCGGATGTCGTTGCCGCGCAGCGTGTAACTGCCGCTATCGGTTTCCACTGTAAGAGCCGCAAGCCGACCCGACTGCGTTCTTCCCTGTTCTCGTACATCGCGAACCCTACCTACGCCCCCCTTTGGAGCCTGGGTATATGTCGCAAGGTATTTCTCCATCACCGCGCGTAAGCCGGCAGCATCGAAGTTTTGCGTCCAGCTGAATCGCGGCGAAGGATCGCAGTAGAACTTGTCACTGCCCGGAATTTTGTCGCTGACGGGTCGAAGATACGGTTCATCTTTCTGGTCGTACCAGACTTCGGTTACGGCGGCTGTGCTCCCGCCGCAAGTCGAGTGGTAGGGTGTGCTAATGGGTTGCCCACCATACAGCACGACGATGTCTGCGGTCGTCGCGATTGCGCTGTCCGACAACGGTTTCTCCGCGTCGACCCCGCCGTACACCTGGTCCTGCACCGTCGAGTACATGTCGAAGGCGCGCGAGCCGTTGAGGTGTTTGTAGGCGTACGTGCGAGCGGCAACGGCCTGTGCCTGCACCGCCGCCATCTCCGCGGAGGTCCGATTCCCGATCTCCAGCGGCACCACTCCGCGCAGGTATGAATCCATCGACAGAACGTTGACCACGAGCAATCCGGAGTCGGTTGCCGTGATCACGAGGTCGCCCCGAAAGCGCTTTCCATTCCACGTGACGAAACCCGCCTCCGCACTTCTTACTGCAATTCTGTCCACCGCATTTCCAGGAGTGCCTCCCGCCGGGGCGGGAACCAGGCGGCTGGCGACGGCTGAAATCGTCCACTCTGTGTTCGGATCATGAGAACCCGAAGGCGTCTCGGCTGGGCCTTCCAGGAGATTCCATTGACCCGTTCCCGACACGCGTCCCTCGGGTCCACTCGTCACGAGGGCAATCCGGACCAGTTGCTCAGAACCCTTCTTGTAACCGCCACTGACGACTGGCACGTTGCCGCCAGTGCCTGCCCCGGGTGACGACACGGACATGCACGCGGCGATCCCTATTGCCGCACCGCCGGCCAACCAGTTTCGAGCGCTCGCTGCGGTGATGCGCCTAAGCGATCGCATGCTCAAGTGCCTCCCTTAAGCGGTTCAATGCAGTAGCAATCTCTTCGTCGCCGTGGGCTGCTGACATGAAACACGCTTCATACGGTGATGGCGCCAGATACACCCCCCGCTTAAGCGCGGCGTGGAAGAATTTCCGGAAGAGCTCGACGTCTGATGCTTTTGCATCGGAAAAGTTGCGCACTCTTCCCGACGAAAAAAAGAATCCCCACATGGAACCGGCGCACTCAGCCGTCATCGGCACGCGCAGATCCTCAGCAATCTTTTGCAAACCTTCGACCAACGCCGTGGTTCGACTCTCCAACCTGGACTGAAGCGATGGGGACAACGCCGTCAGAGTAGCCAGGCCAGCCGCCATTGCAAGCGGATTTCCGGACAGCGTGCCAGCCTGATAAACCGGCCCGCTGGGAGCGATGCGTTCCATTACGTCGCGGCGACCGCCATAGACGGCCGTCGGGAGCCCGCCCCCGATAACTTTTCCAAGAGTCGTGAGATCAGCTGTCACACCGAAACGCTCGCGAGCGCCACCGAGCGCGATCCTGAACCCAGTCATAACTTCGTCGAAGATCAGGAGGGCGCCAGACTCATCCGCTAACGCACGTAACCCCTGTAGGAACCCCTGATCCGGAGAAATGAACCCCGAGTTGCCGACCACAGGCTCGACAATAATCGCGGCAACCTTGCCCGCATTTTCGCGAATCAGGCTCGTCGCCCTGTCGAGATCATTGAACGGCGCGGTCAGAGTGAGCGCTGCAAGGGCGGCCGGTACACCCGGGGAGTCGGGAAGCCCGAGCGTAGCGACCCCCGAACCCGCGCGAACGAGAAAAGAATCGGCATGTCCGTGATAACAGCCCTCGAACTTGAGGATCCAGTCGCGGCCAGTAAATGCCCTCGCCAGACGCGCGGCCGCCATAGTCGCTTCGGTGCCACTGGAGACGAATCGCATCATCTCTATGTGGGGCATCAGCTTTCGAATCAGCTCCCCAAGCTGCACCTCGAGCTCAGTCGGCATGCCGAAGCTCGTCCCGCCTTGCATCGCCCGATCGAGAGCATCGAGCACAATCGGCGACGCGTGTCCGAGCACGAGCGGGCCCCAGGACAAAACGAAATCGATGTATTCGTTTCCATCGACGTCCCATATACGAGCGCCCTCTCCACGCTCGGCGACGATCGGATCTCCCCCAACTGCGCGAAACGCGCGCACAGGTGAGTTTACCCCCCCTGGGAAAAGATCACGCGCACGCTCCATGATTTCCGCTGATCGCATGGATTCCTGGCTAGCGAGGCAGGGCCCGCACCTAGCGGCCGAAGCTTCCGATCGTCGTCTGCGTGATGGGAAGCTCTCTCGTTAGGCGGCGACGTTCCGGAATCCCGGCGGGAAGAGCAATCCGTATCACCGACGCCTGAAAGTCATAGTCGTCGACTACTTCCTCGACAGCGACCTCGGCAATCGTGCCGGGTGCCAAGGCTTCGTCTATTTTTGTAACCCCATCTATATCATCGGCCTGCCACGGAAGACGCGCCTGGGAAGTACGAGTGTCGAAGTCCGCGCGATCGACCAATGCCGCTACCCGGCGGCCAACTCGCGTCTGGTAGCGATCGCGTGTAATTGCGCGCTGCAGCTCGGTAAGACGCTCCAGACGCTCCCGTTTCGCAGCTTCGGGAACATCGTCCGAATACAGAGCGGCGCGGGTTCCTTCCTGCGGAGAATACGTGAACGCACCCACTCGCTCAAACTGGATCTCCTCGAGAAAGGTGAGGAGCTCCTCGAACTGCGCCTCGGTTTCACCAGGAAAGCCCACGATGCAGGTCGTCCTAATGGCTACGTCCGGAACGGCATCGCGAAATTTGCGAACGCGGTCGCGGATCGTCTGCTTGCGCTCCGGCCGCCTCATCTGTGCGAGCACTTCGTCCGATCCGTGTTGAATCGGCATGTCGAGATAAGGTAGAATCCGCGAATTACGTCCCACGACTTCGAGTAGGCGATCGCTGATTCCGCTCGAGTAGAGGTAAAGCATGCGGATCCACGGGATCGCCGTCTCTCGCACCAATGCCTCGAGCAGCTCCGGAAGCCGGCGGCCATCACGAAAGTCGCGCCCAAAATGCGCGAGGTCCTGTGCTACGAGATTGACCTCACGGGCTCCCTGCGCTTCCAGTATTTGCGCTTCCCTCACTATTTCTTCGAGGGAGAATGAGCGGTGCTTGCCGCGCATCAACGGAATCGCGCAAAACGCGCAACCGTGATCGCATCCTTCACTGATCTTCAGATATCGCACATGGGGCAGATCGCCGGTGTAGACTCTGACCCCCGGATGAAGGGCTTCAGTTTGATCCAACAATCCCCGGGCGCCAAGCTCAGGCACCAGGCGCTCCATTTCCGAGGCGCCGAGAAATAAGTCGACTTCCGGAAGTGCCGCCGCCAGCTCCTCCTTGTGCCGCTCGATCATGCAACCAACACCCACTACCGCCTGACAACGCCCGGACGACTTGAATTGCGCGGCTTCAATCAGGGCGTCTATCGACTCCTTTTTCGCGGCGTCTATGAACCCGCAAGTGTTGACGATGATCAACTCAGCCTCCGCGAGATCAGAGGTGTATTGAGCGGAGTGATCCGAGAGCTGGGCGAGATATCGTTCGCTGTCGACTGTGTTTTTGTCGCAACCGAGCGTTACAATGCCGACCTTCACTTTGTCAATTCGCCAAGATTTGCATTGCGACCGTCACGCTCACCGGTAATTGCCGAACTTGAGCTCGACTCCAAAGTCCTTCCCGCGCAGAAGTGTGATCGCTTCCTGCAGATCATCGCGCGATGGTGAAGTGACCCGAACCTGGTCGCCCTGAATGGCAGCCTGAACCTTCCTGAGCTTTGCTTCCTTGATCGCGGCCGCAACTTTCTTGGCTGTGTCTCCATCGAGGGCCATTTTGAGCGCGATTTCCCGCCTCACCGTATCCCCTCCGGCGGGTTTGATCTCCCCCGGATCCATATTCTTGATGGGCACGCTGCGTCTAATGAGCTTCGACTGCAGCACATCCCAGAGCGCCTGCATCTTGTAGTCGTTCTCGGCCGTGAGTGCGATTTTCCCGTCGGTCCGATTCAACTCGATCGTCGCTGGAGATCCCTTGAAGTCGTAGCGTTGGGAAATCTCCTTTTGCGCCTGGTTCACGGCGTTGTCGACCTCCTGGAGGTCAACGCCGGTAGTGACGTCGAACGAAGCTTGTTGGGCCATGCGGGAAATCTAACCGCCGACCGTGGAACTCCGCTCAGTCGACTTGTGAACCGTCCAGATGACACCCAGCGCGATGACGGCGCATCCTGCGCCGGTGGCGATCGCCGAGCCAATCGCCGGTCGACCACCGGCGTAGGCGATGATTGCCGCGGGAGGAACGTACGATATCATCAGGCCCCACACGATCGTACTCCACAACGCCCAGCGCTCGCGGCGGAAGAGGCCGGCGGCAGCGGAAAGTCCGAACACACCGTAAAGAAATACTCCGACAGTTACCGAGTGCTGCAGAAGCCTCTTTCCCTCTCCCCACTCAGTAACACCGTTGTAGATGCCGATAGCTCCGGTGACCAGCAACAGCAACAAACAGAGAACCCACGCGACTTTGAGAGCTAACGACACTCAGAAAGCCGCGTGGGTTCGAAACAGTTGGACGCGGGCTTAAGGGAAAGCTGGTGCCGACGGGGTGTCTTCCGGACGCACCTGACGAATCTTGGGGGTCTGACCAAAGTTGTACTGGAACCCGATCCAGGTCGAACGCACTCCGAAATTTCTCGCCGTGATCTGGGTGACGTTGTCGTCGCCAGCGCGGATGCGGAAGGCGTTGGTGTTGAACGGATCCGAGAAGCGAAGCGTGACCGCCGCAGCATCTCCGTGCACCTTCTGCTTGAACGAAATGCTGGTGAATTGCACTCCCGAGAATTTGCCTTTCTCGATCTTCATGGGCGCGCGGTAGAAGTAGCTCGCCTGAAGCGTAAGCGTCGGATTCAGCTGGGTCGTTCCGTTGAGACGGGCCGACCAGCTCACCGCATCAGAGCCGACCACCGAGCTGGAACCGCCGTCGGTGACAACTTTGAAAACGTTGAAGCTTCCGAACCCATTGAAGCGCGGACCGAGTTTGAGCGATGCGTTCAGGTCGCTGCCCCACGAAGTACTGGTAGCGAGATTCTTGAAGCTCACTGAAGTGACCTCGCGTCCATCGACCGTATCCGCCGTATTGATGTCCACGCGAATTACATCTGTCGTCCGCCGATAGAACGGCGACAGCTGCAGCGAGCCCAGCGCCCCGGTGCGAGTAAGTCCTAGCTCGATGGCGTCCGTGTACTCCGGGCTAAGGTTTGGATTACCAATGAAGACATTCTGGATATCGAAGAACTGCGGGAACGGGTTGAGCTCCTGCGATCCCGGCCGGCGGATGCGGCGCGAATAGCTCGCCTTCATTTGAGTCGCGTCACTCAGGTTGTACAGCAGTACGCCACTCGGGAAGAGACTCGTGTAGTGATACGGGTAGTTCGTCGACGAGAGTGAAAAATTTCTGCTCGCGTACTCCCCGCGAAGTCCACCCTGCAGGTCGAACTTGCCGAGCCCCTGACTCAGAACCGCATACGCAGCCTCGACGTTTTCGTCGAACTGGAAGGCGTTACTCAAATTGCTCAGCGCCCAGTTGCCATCGCCGAGAGGATCCTTCATCACGATGAAATCACGATCCAGCCACCGGGCATTGCCCTTGTAGCCTGTCTCGAGCTTGGTGCGAGCCTTGAGGGTGCGAGTGTAGTCTACCTGGCCGGTGAACGTCTTGGTGACGCCATCCGAATGATCATTCTCCAGCTCGTTCCGCGACGTACTTCCGTTCGGCACCTTCCAGAAATCCGTGTTGTCCGTATCATGCGCGCGATTGAACCGCAGCTCGGAAGAAAGCTCGTGCTTCCGAGGCTCGAAGGTGCGCTTGAGTGAGACGTCGTAGTCCAGCATCAAGCCGGTGGTTTTCGTGCCGCGAAGGCGGTCGTACGAATCCACCATCGCGCGCGACGAGCTCAACTCCGTGTAGGCGCTTGCCTGATCGTCCGCGGATGCGCGTCTATTGATGGTGATCGCGTTGGAAAGCACATCTCGCGGCGTCAGCTTGTAATCGACCGTAGTGCCGAAGTTCACCCCGACGTTGCGATTACGTTCGAGCAGATCCTGGTCGGTAACGGAGAGCAGGCTGCTCTGGGCGTCGTACCGCTCCCGATCATTGATCCCGAAGATCCCACGGTCGTCCGAGTTGAAGCCGAGGTTGCTGAAGGTCGTCAAAGCGCCGTGCTGGTATCCCAGGTTTCCAGACGAGTTGTAACGTCCGGTGTTGGCCGCACTTGCATTCAGACCTCCACTGACTCCGAGATCGGTGTTCGCCTTGAGCACGATGTTGATGATGCCGGCCATTCCCTCGGGGTCGTACTTGGCCGACGGATTCGGAATGACTTCGATTCGCTCGACTATGTTCGCCGGAATGCCCTTGAGGTATCCCGCGAGTTGTGCACCGGTGATGGGAGAGGGACGTCCGTTGATCTGGATCGCGACGTTTTCGTTGCCGCGAAGACTGACCTTGCCGTCTCCATCGACCTGAACCGACGGCACGGCATCTAGCACTTCGCTGGCATTCGTCGCGGTGGGAGCAACTTCCTTTGCTCGATAGGCGTTCCGATCGGGCTCGATCGTCACCTGAGACCGCTGTCCAGTGACTTCCACTTCCTGGAGAGCGATGGCCACATGAGACAATGTGATGTTACCGACATCAACAGCAGGAGCGGCGTCTGCGATCGTGAATTCCTGAATGCGCGGTCCATAACCAATCGACGTGATCCGAAGGTAGTACGTACCTTGCCGCAAGCCCTGGATGCGGAAACGCCCATCACTGGTGGCGATTGCGCCAGCGACGAGTGTCGAGTCCTTCTTGCTTCGTACCGCGATGGTCGCACGTGGAATGGGCGTGTTGCTCGGCGCGTCGAGCACGGTGCCTTGGACTTCGCCGTTTCCGGCCGGAGGCGGTGCCATCACGCGCGGCGGCTGGCCCGGGTTTTGGGCCGCGGTCGATGAAACGGCGACGAGGCCCAGTGCAAGTAACGTGATCAGGGTGTGCTTCATAGTACCATCTCTCTAGGCAGAGTGGGCGTTGGCTGTCGGTTGGCGATTTGGATTCCGCGCTTCATATCCTGCCAATACGAGTCGCTGGGCCGGAGGTTTCAGATCGTTCTTGTGCCTGGCTTCGGAATTAGACACCGGCTGACCGGCAAGAGATTGTAAACGATCTGTTTGCCTCTACTTAGCCTCGTTATCGCCGCCCTCATGCCCGAGCTATCGCCGGGTGTAGTCAAACGTATGACTTCAGCGGTGATTGACTGCCGCCCCCTAACCGGCTCTCGGCAGGGACTCGTGGGTGCGAACACCCGCCAAGGACAGTTGCGCCAGCTCCTTGTCTGTGATTCGCAATACCGCGAATGCCTCATGGGACAAGACGCCAAGCGTGAGGATGCCATCACGATAGAAAACCGGATCCTCGAACCACCCATGTTCCCGGGGATCGTAGTCAAACAATCCCCCCGGAAGCACGCATTTCAGAACGTCAACGGTTACTTCGTTCAGCGCCCACAGGTCTGTGGTCCGTGTGAGATCGTCGGCAGTCGGTCCACTCATCCGCTCACGCGTCTGCTTGCCTCTAGAGAAATCCCGCGTGGCTGCTTCGAACGCTTGCCATACTGGCGGTCTCGCGCTCCCGCCAGGACCCAGGCAATCGATCGTGAATTCATCGGCGCCAATCGTCCGAAACCAGTCCAGCAATTTCCAGGTCTCCGCCGCCAATAGATCGCTCGGAGTGAGATACCGTTTTAGTACCATCAGTTGTAACGAGGTTGTTCAAGCAGTCAGCGAGGTGCGTCGATGACGCTAGCCGAGGAAAGACTCCAGGGATCTTCGCCGCGAATTGTGGCGCAGCTTGAGGAGGGCTTTTTCCTTGATCTGGCGCACCCGTTCGCGCGTGATCTGGAGCAGTGTGCCAATGTCCTCGAGCGTCATCGGGTCCGATCCGTCGAGGCCAAAGTACAGGCGCAAAATCTTCGACTCACGCTCCTTGAGCGAAGACAATGATTCCTCGATCGCTTCCGACAGCGCCTTTTCGAACGTGATCTCGTCCGGTGTCGGGTTCATGTTATCGGGCAGATAATCGAGCAGTCGATTATCCTCGCCTGGAGTCATGGGCGCATCCAGCGAGAGGTGCACCTGGGAAATCATCATCGTCTTCGCGACTTCGTCCTCGCTGATATCCATTCCCTCGGAGATTTCGAGGTTGGTAGGAGCCCGACCAAGCTCCTGTAGTAGCGAGCTCGCGCGCTTCCCGATGCGGTGAAGAGTACCGGCGCGGTTCAAGGGAACGCGGACAATTCGCGACTGCTCCGCCAGTGCCTGAAGGATGGACTGGCGAATCCACCACACCGCGTACGAGATGAACTTGATGCCCTTTGTCTCGTCGAACTTGTGCGCGGCGCGAATGAGACCGAGGTTGCCCTCGTTGATCAGATCGGAGAGCGAGACCCCCTGATTCTGATACTTCTTGGCGACGGAGACGACGAACCTCAGGTTCGATCTGACGAGAGTGTCCAGAGCTTCCTGGTCGTCCTGTCGAATGCGCTTCGCGAGCTCCACTTCCATCTCGCGACTGATGAGGGGAAAGACGCTGATGTCCCGCAGGTACTGATCGAGCGATCCTTCGTCGACCGTGGATTTCCGATTCGACGACACCTTCATAGCGATAGCATCATCCTCTTCAGAAATCGGGAGCGTTCTAGTGAACGATCTCCCCGAAGCGCTTCCACCGTAAGCGAGTCAGCCAATCGAGGCGGTCTCCGGTGTCGGGCTTGTAGCTATAATAGACCACCAGCGGCTGGCCGCGCACAAGTGAGTCTGCAACGAAGCCCCAGTACCTCGAGTCCGACGAGTTGTCGCGATTGTCTCCGAGGACGAAGTAGTCATGTGGAGGGACGACCAGCGGACCCCAGTTGTTACGTGAAGGATGATAGTTGTCGATCGAAGCGTTGCCGACGAGATACGCCTTCTGCCACCGGAAATCATCGTCAGGCTGGTCCGCCTCCTCCGGTGTGCGCTGGATGTAGTTCTCGTTCACCTGCTTTCCGTTACGGATCAATGTCGCGTCACGCATTTCCAGCGTGTCGCCCGGGATACCGACGATGCGCTTGACGTAATTCAGTGTCGGATCGACAGGGTAAGTAAATACAATGACATCGCCGCGTCTCGGTGCGTGCAACGCTGGCAGCTTGCGGCCGCTGCCGGGGATCCCCGCACCGTACACCAGCTTGTTGATGAGGAGAAAGTCGCCCTCGAAAAGCGTGTGCTCCATGCTGCCGCTGGCGATCTTGAACGCTTCGACTCCGAACGCACGAATGACAACGAAGAGCGCGAGCGATACCACCATGATCCTCGCCCAGTGGGCAAAGAAAGCGAGTTTCCCGCTGCTGCGTCTCTTGTTCGCGAGGTTGAGCGCGTGCGCGCGTCTGTCTTCGGATACGTCCATGGCCCGTCTATACCTTCCCAGTTAGTCCGGCGTTCCCAGATAAGTGTCGATCTGGGCCCGCTGCAGCGTCCCCGAGAAGTCGGCGTACCCGACTTTGGTCTCGGAGTAGAATTCATAAACTTCCCATCCACCTTCTCGGTGCCCGTTCCCTGTCTGCTTCACTCCGCCGAATGGAAGGTGCGCCTCGGCGCCGATAGTCGGCGCGTTCACGTACGTTATTCCATTGTCCAGCTCGGTGAGCGCACGAAATGCAGTATTCACGTCACTGGTATAGATCGACGACGACAGGCCGTACTTGACGTCGTTGTTCACCGCGAAAGCTTCGTCCGCATCTTTAACTCGAATCACTGACAAGACCGGGCCGAAGATTTCCTCCTGCTCGAGGCGGCTTCCTGCCTTTACGTTGGTGAAGATCGTGGGCTGGAAGAAATTGCCTTTCGAAAGTTTCTGCGGCCGTTCTCCTCCACACACCAGCTTTGCTCCTTCGGATTCACCGATGTCGACATAAGTCTCGACTTTTCGCAGGGAGTCCTCGTTGATGAGCGGACCTACATCGGTCCCTTTCTTCCGTCCATCTCCAAGCTTGAGCGCCTTGGCGCGGTCTTCGAGCATCCCGACAAACTTGTCGTGTACCTTCTTCTGCACGATAAGACGACTGGTAGCGGTACAACGTTGCCCGGTGGTTCCGAAGGCGCCCCAAAGCGCTCCTTCCAGGGCCAGATCGAGATCCGCGTCATCCATCACGATTTGTGCGTTTTTCCCTCCCATCTCGAGAGACAGTCGCTTGTGCATACGGCCGCAGATTTCCCCCACGATGCGTCCGGTTTCCGTAGAGCCCGTGAAGGAAATGAGAGGAATCGACGGATGCTCCACAATGGCGGCGCCCACTTGTTCTCCGCGACCGTGAACGAGCTGTATGACATCGGGTGGTAGGCCGGCCTCGAGAAGGATCTCGACGAGGAGCGTTCCAGTATGAGGCACGTCTTCAGCTGGCTTGAAAATCACAGCATTGCCGCACACCAGAGCCGGAAACATTTTCCAGGTTGGAATCGCCATGGGAAAATTGAATGGACAGATCAGACCCGCGATTCCGATGGGCCGCCGGTAGCTCATCGCCCATTTATTCCGCAGCTCGCTCGGCACAGTTTTGCCGAACAGTCGGCGACCTTCGCTGGCGGCATAATAGGCCGTGTCTATGCCCTCCTGAACATCACCGCGCGTTTCAGTGAGCGGCTTCCCCATCTCGCGCGTCATGGCGTCGGCGATTTCCTCTTTCCGCCTGGTCATGATGTCGCCAACAACGCGGAGCACATCGCCGCGGGCGGGCGCGGGGGTGCGACGCCATCTGTCAAATCCCCGCTGCGCGCTTTTCACCGCGATCTCGACGTCTCGTCTGTCAGACAACGGAAACTTTCCGATGATGTCACTCCGATCGGCCGGGTTTCGGTTGTCGAAGTATTCACCCGATTCCGGCTCGATCCATTTACCGCCGATGAAATTGCTGAACTTTTTCATTTCAACTGATTAGTGGAGGGCCGCGCGCATCGAGATCAAGCGTGCTCGCGGGCGAGAGAGTACCGCTCGATCTTCTTGTACAGGTTCGACCTTGGCATTTCCACCGCCCGCGCGGTTTCCGACACGTTCCAGTCGAACTCGCGTAGCTTGTTGAGCAGGAAAGCACGCTCCGCCGCGTCCTTGAACTCCTCGAAAGTCCTGCATTGTGTGAGGCTGGCGAGTCCCGCGTCGTCCAGGGCCCGTTGTCCAGCGAGCCGATCGATGTCACGGGCGGTTATTTCCGTGTTCGGGGCAAGAATCAGGAGCCGCTCGACGGTGTTGCGCAGCTCGCGCACGTTCCCCGGCCAGTCCAGAGTGGTGAGTCGCTCGAGAGCGTCACCGCTCAGAGTGTGCGGCGCAATTCCTTCGCGAGCGGACAGAGTGGCGACGAAATACTGGGCAAGTACCGGAATGTCCTCCCTCCGGTCGCGAATCGGCGGGACGTGGATGGGAACGACATTGAGTCGATAATAGAGGTCTTCGCGAAACCTTCCCGCAGCGATCTCTGACTCCAGAGTTTTGTTCGTTGCGGCAATCACCCGGACATCGACTGAGATCGGTTTCGCGCCGCCGATTCGGGAGATGACATTGTCCTGAAGAACCCGCAGCACTTTTGCCTGTGCGGCCAGACTCATGTCGCCAATCTCATCGAGGAAAAGCGTTCCCTTGTTCGCCTGCTCGAATTTCCCTGCCCGGTCGGACACCGCTCCGGTAAAAGATCCCTTCATGTGTCCGAACAGCTCGCTTTCGATCAGCTCGCCCGGAATTGCCGCGCAGTTCACCTCGACGAACGGCTTGTTTGCCCGCGGCGACAGCCGGTGTAGTGCGCGGGCAACCAGCTCCTTCCCCGTTCCGTTCTCACCCGTGATCAGAACGCGCGCCGGAGTGGCGGCGACTTTTTCGATCTTTTCCATGAGCGCGCGCATGACTGGTGTCTTGCCGACGATCTCGTACGGCGACTCGATCGATTGACGAAGCCGAGCATTCTCCTCCTGAAGGGTCAGATGCGAGAGCGCGTTCCGGAGCATGACCAGGATGCGATCGGTATCGAGCGGCTTCTCGAGTATCTCATAGGCGCCCAGTTGTGTTGCTTCTACGGCGGTGCGGATTGTCGCGTGACCACTGATCATCACCACGGTCGCATTGGGGTCGAGTTCCCGGATTTTCTTGAGCGCCTCCATCCCGTCCATCCCCGCCATTTTTACGTCGAGAAAGACGAGGTGGGGCCGCCATTTCTGGTACTCGGCTATTCCTTCAGTGGCGCTGGAAAGGGCGCGTACCTCGTACCCTTCGTACTCGAGGAGCTGGCCAAGCGCGGCGCGAATTCCCTGCTCATCGTCGATGACCAGGATTCGTCGGCTCACTTAACACTCTTGTACAGAGTGATCCTGCCGTTGGCGATTCGCACGTCTGAAATGTACGCCGGCATGACCATGGGTAAACTGTTCTGGGAGACCCCTTCCACGGGTTTTCGCTTGATCCGGCTGAGCAACCGAGGGATGATTCCCGAGGGCATCTCGATTCGTCCGATTTTCAACTCCTGAACGAGGAACTCGGCGAGTCCGGGCTTGAGCATGTTGATCGTTCCGCCAAGCCGGACGCTGTCCCGCTCGCCCAGCACCATTCCGAGTGGACCCAGTGCACTCGCGCCTCCGAAATCCTTGAGCTCGACTTCGGAGCGGACATAGAGGCGATCGCCTTTGATAGACGCCTCCGCGTTTTTGGCGGACGGAGGCAGCTGCTTAGCCACGACCATGAAAATGTAGGAGGCGGCTTCAGCTGCGGTGAGGTTTGCGAATACGGGTCCCGATTGTCGCCCCAGCGACTGCACAGCGACGCGTCCCCGCTCGGCGTCCGCCGCGCTGAGTGGCTCCCATTCCTTCGCCACCGGCGTAAGCGACGGAGATCCGGTGGTGGTAGCGACACTCGGGCGTTCGACGCGAGCGTAGAAATACCACACACCTGCAATAAGAGCCAAGACGATGATAAGAAGCAGTCCGCGAAAGCAACCTTTCATTGTTTTGATCGTTGAGGGAGAGTGCAGCGGGATTTTCCGCTGCTCGCGAGCTCAGCAACGGGGCCACGGATTTTCGAGCAAGGGCCGCGCCTCGCGGACGACGTGCGCTGTTAGAGCGAGATGGCGACGGCCGCGTTGCGCGTTGCGCTCACCGGCCGGTAACGGAGGGCCTCGGCGATGTGAGTCATCGCTATTTGAACGGAGTCGTCCAGGTCGGCGATCGTACGGGCCACTTTCAGAACGCGATGGTAGCCACGCGCCGAGAGCTCGAGCCGCTCCGCCGCGGTTTGGAGAAGTGTACGCGCGTCCGCCTTCAACGGCGTATTAGCGTCGAGCCAACGTCCACCTGCATACGCGTTGCACAAAACTCCATGTATCCTGGTGTACCGTATCCGCTGACGCGTCCTGGCGCGCTCGACCCTGGTGCGAATGCTAGAGGATCGATCGCCTGTGCTGGAGCCACTGAGCTCGCGCAGGGCGACCGCGCCTACAGTTACATGCATGTCGATTCGATCAGCCAATGGCCCGGAGATTCGCGCAGCGTATCTCTCCACGTCACCCGGCGCACAGTTGCACGACCCGCCTGGGTCTCCTGCTTTGCCGCATGGACAAGGATTTGACGCGCCGATCAGTGTAAACCGAGCAGGATATGACACAGCCTGGGCCGCACGCGCAATGACTACTTTTGCGTCTTCCATCGGCTGCCGCAGCCCATCGAGGACGTGTCGCGGAAACTCGAGCATCTCGTCGAGAAAGAGAACACCGTTGTGCGCAAGGCTCACTTCTCCCGGACGGGGTACCGGTCCGCCTCCGATCAGACCCGCGCTCGAGATAGTGTGGTGCGGCGCCCGAAACGGCCGAGTTCCTCTACTGACCCCATCGAGGTCGAGTACACCCGCGACGGAATGGATCGCAATTACTTCGAGCGCTTCGTCTTCGCTGAGAGCGGGAAGGATGGTGGGCATTCTTCGCGCGAGCATTGTTTTCCCCGCGCCGGGTGGGCCGACCAGCAGCACGTTGTGTCCACCTGCCGCCGCGACTTCCAGAGCCCGCTTCGCGCTTTGCTGCCCAATTACTTCCGCGAAGTCGGTTGTGTCATTTTCAATCGGCCTCGTCCCGTTGGTCACGCGGGCGGAATGAAGACGCCCCTGCCGGAGATCGCGCACCAGGTCGCGAAGGCAGGCGGGGGCCGACAGGTCGAGCGCACTTACGCGCGATGCCTCTCCCACGTTTGCGGAGGGCAGCACAAGGGTTGACATGCTGGCGCGCAGAGCATGACGCGCGACGGACAACGCGCCACGAATGGTTCTGAGCCCGCCGTCCAATCCCAGCTCTCCCACGAACATTCTGCCGTTCGCAGCAGCTGATTCTAGCTGACCAGTAGCAATCAGGATTCCCATCGCAATGGGCAGGTCGAATCCGGTCCCATCCTTTCTGACATCCGCAGGGGCGAGGTTGATGGTGATTCGTCGCGGCGGGACGTCGAATCCGGAGTTGTTGAGAGCCGCACCTACTCGCTCACGACTTTCCTTTACCGCGCTCGCCGCCAGTCCAACGATCGTCCATTGAGGGAGCCCCGGCGCCGCGTCTACCTCCACAGTCACGTCGTAGGCGTCGATCCCTACGAGAGCGGCTGAGCGAACCGAGGCGAGCATCGCGCAGCGTACCCTTCTCGCTCGCATTACGCAGGACCAATATTCCGCGCGCCGCATCACGATTGGTCTGGTGCGGAAAGCAAAAAGGCGGAGGCCCTTTCGGGACACTCCGCCTTTTGTCTCAGGCGGGCCTCTTTCGAGGTCCGCTAAGAGAAGGTGCTTTACTCCATCGGTGGGGCGACAATGTTCGGTCCACCGATCGTCACGATACGGAAGTCATCGCGACGGTTCTGCTGCCAGCAAGCTTCGTTGTGCTCGGTGCAAACCGGGCGCTCCTCGCCATAGCTCACGAGGTCGAAGCGATCTGCCGCAATGCCGTGGTCAACGAGGTACCGCTTGGCTGAAGCCGCACGGCGCTGGCCGAGGGCCAGGTTGTACTCGTCAGAGCCACGCTCGTCTGCGTTACCCTCGATACGGATCCTCATACCCGGGTTAGCCTGCAGCCACGGGATCTTGCGATCGAGTGTGGCAGCCGCATCTGATCTGATCGTCGACTTGTCGAAGTCGAAGTAGATCGGAGCGGTGATCGCGGTCGTATCGATTGCCACGACTGCCGGTGGCGGTACGCAAGCCGGATCCGTCGCCAAGATGTTCGGGTTGTACTGGCAGGTTGCCGGCGGCGGCGGTGGCGGCGGCGGCGGCGGCGGAGCGACGCAGTTCGGGCTCGAAGCAGGAATGCTCTCGAGGCCGGCGTACGTGCACATAACCTCCGGACGCGCACCACCAATCAGGAAGCTCAAACCACCGCGAGCATGAATGTTCATGTTCGCACTGGGCTTGTGGTTCGGCATATAGTCGATGACGCCGTCAAAACGCAGCGCGGTGCGGTTGGCAATACCAAGACGGAGACCAGCCAGACCGCTGACGCCGTAATTATAGGTGTAGGTATTGTCAATTCTCCCGCCCTTGAACTTGTAGCTCGTGCGGGTTCCGCCGACGCCGATGATGAACTGGCTCTGGCGTCCCATCAGGTTCCCGATCGGGAAGTTGTAGTTCAACCGCGTCGCGAATGCGTGAGCGTTGACGCTGGTCGGCCGGCTGGCGGCGGTAAACGGCGCGGTTACGGGAGAGTCGTTGTCCTGCGGCGAGTAGTAGCCATCACCCTCGAGTTCCCAACGCGGATCGGAGAGGAACACGCCAAGACGTCCACCGTATCCGAGACCGTCCTTCGGGACAGCGCCCACCACGCCGGCGTTGTTATCGAACCAGCTCCACTGAGCGAAGCCACCAAGTTCTACCGTTCCCGGAAGGGGGGCGTCGAGCTGATCCCACCAGACGTACGGGGCCCACATCGTAGGGCCGCTTCCCATCGTCCCACCGCCGAACATCGAGCGGAGGTCAGGCGAGAATTGCAGACCTGCCTGCGC
This sequence comes from Gemmatimonadaceae bacterium, assembly GCA_046262755.1. Classification (GTDB taxonomy): domain Bacteria; phylum Gemmatimonadota; class Gemmatimonadetes; order Gemmatimonadales; family Gemmatimonadaceae; genus UBA4720. The sequence continues at coordinate 195,472 of JBHEME010000002.1, forward strand.
GCCGAAAT
>JBHEME010000003.1:0-17915 GCA_046262755.1 Gemmatimonadaceae bacterium
CCGTCAGTCGCACCGCCCCGTGCTGGGCGAAGACGCGGTGTCCTTCATCGTCAGCCGCTGGACCGGAATCCCCGTAATGCGTCTGCAGGAAGCGGAGACGGCCAGACTGCTGCGCATGGAAGAGGAGCTGCACGCGTCGGTGGTCGCGCAGGAAGAGGCAATCAAAGCGCTCGCGCGCTCGATCCGCCGCAGCCGCGCTGGCTTGAAGGATCCAAATCGGCCGATCGGTTCATTCATCTTCTCCGGCCCGACCGGCGTGGGGAAGACTGAGGTTGCACGCTCGCTCGCCAAGTTCCTGTTCGCTGATCCGGGCGCGTTGATCCGCGTCGACATGAGCGAGTACATGGAGAAGTTCTCCGTGTCCCGGCTGATCGGAGCCCCTCCGGGCTACGTCGGTTACGAGGACTCGGGCACGCTCACCAAAGCGGTGCGTCGCAAGCCGTACAGCGTAGTTCTGCTCGACGAGATCGAGAAAGCGCACCCGGATGTGTTCAACATCCTGCTCCAGGTCCTCGACGAAGGACACCTGACCGACAACTATGGCCGCGTGATCGACTTCAAGAACACCGTCGTGATCATGACGTCCAACGTCGGGGCTCGCGATATCACCAAGGGTCGTGGCCTCGGCTTCCACGCCCCCGACATGAAGTCGAATTTCGACCGCATTGCCGAGAAGGTTAAGGAAGAGATGCAGCACGTCTTCAATCCCGAATTCCTCAACAGACTCGACGACGTGATCGTCTTCCACCCGCTCTCGCAGGAAAATATCGGCGAGATCGTGGGGATCCTTCTCAAGGATGTGCAGAAGCGTCTCGGTGACGAAGAGCTCACGCTCAAGCTCACTGAAGCCGGCTCCGCCTTCCTGGTCAAGCACGGTTACGACGAGAAGTTCGGCGCGCGTCCGCTAAAGCGCGCAATTCAGAAGTACATCGAGGATCCACTCTCAGAGAAGATCCTCCTTGCCGAGTTCGCGAAGGGCGACGAGATCGAGGTTGACCTGGCGCCCGACGGCGAGAAGCTCGAGTTCAGGGTTCTGAGCGGAAGCGCCAAGGCCTAAGCGAAAAGGCGTCGCACAAACGGGGCTGCGGGAGAGGAAGCAACTCTCTCGCAGCCCCGTTGTCTAATAGGGAAACTCGCCGCCGCGAGGACCTGAAATAAACCTATTAGTGTATATTTGTGTGATGCGAAAAATTGCTTCATCCACGCTCTTTGTCGCAGCTATAAGCGCGGTTTCTCTGTCTGCGCAAGAGGCTGCGCCGGGAGCGTGTGCGATACCGGAATCGATCACCGTTGCGGGCAATTCTCGCGTCGACAGCGCGGCCATCCGCTCCACCAGCGGACTCACAGCCGGAACGCAGCTCAACGTCCACGACATCCAGTCGGGCATCAAGGCTATTTACGCCACCGCGCAGTTTGACGACGTGCAGATTATTTGCCGTGTGTCGCCGACCACGGCAAAGGCCGGGTTGGTCATACAGGTTCGTGAACGGCCTATCCTTACCAGCTATCAGGTCATTGGAGTCGATAAGCTCTCTCCCAAAGACGTCAAGGAGAAGCTCGCTTTCGCCACCGGCGCGCCCGTTGATCCCGGCAAGATTTCGACTGCCATTGAGAGCACAGACTCTCTTTATGAGAGCAAGGGCTATTATCTCGCCCGCATAGTACCGGAATCGACACTCGTCGACGGGAAGCTGTCCATCACATTTCGCATTGATGAAGGACGACGGCTGGCGGTTTCAGGAATCCGGATCAACGGCAACAAGAACGTTTCTGACGAAGACATTGTCGCGGCGATGGAAACCAAGCCGGAAGGATTTCTTTGGACCCGCAATGGCGAGTTTGACGACGCGAAATACGCTGAAGATCTGGCGGAGCGAATTCCGGAGCTCTATGGCTCCCGGGGGTTCATAGACTTCAGAGTGCTCAGGGACACGCTCATCGTCGATCGGACGAAGGGCAAAGGCCTGATCGATATCACAGTGAGCGAAGGCCCACGCTACACGGTCGGCAGCTTCGAGGTCATCGGAAACCGACGGTTTTCGACGGAGCAGATCGGTCTGTTCTATCCGTTCGGAAAGAATCAGCAGGCAACTATCGCTCAGAAGGCTACAAGTCTGATCCGGCGGAGCCATATAAATCCGCCGAATACGTTCGACCAGGGTCGTTGGGACGACGCGCAGCAAAAGCTCAGCGAGGCGTATAACGACGAAGGCTACATTTACGCGCAAATCCGCCCCGTCGCCGAGCGAGTGCCAAGCACCGATTCGGTGCGGCGAGTCAACCTGAGGTGGGAGATCGACGAACGGTCGCCGGCCATCATAAACCGGATCGAGATAGCCGGGAACGACTACACACACGAGTCGTGCATCAGGGAGCAGATAGTGCTGGCGCCCGGCCAGGTGTTCAACCGCAACTACCTGATTCGCAGCTACCAGAACATTGGCAATCTGAACTTCTTCGAAACGCCGATGCCGGCGCCCGAGACAAAGCCAAGTGGAGATCAGGGCGACGTCGACATCGTCTTCAACGTGAAGGAGAAGCGGACGGGCAACGTCAACTTCGGTGCATCGATGGGCCAGGGCACGGGCCTCGGTGGTTTCATCGGGCTCGATCAGCCTAACCTGCTCGGGCGGTGCAAGCGCGCGCAGATTCAATGGCAGTTCGGGCGCTACATAAACGATTTCAACGGCACATACACCGATCCGAATATTCGTCAGTCGCGCATCTCGGGTACTTTTACCGCCTACCACAGCCGCTCACGCTACAACATTGCCGACCTGGGCGGAATCATCAGGACGGGCGGTCAGGTCCAGCTTGGCTTTCCAGTCCCCAACTCTCTTTATACGAGGCTGTTCGTCTCGTACGGCGGTGAAAAGGTCAACTACACCAACGATGGCTTCCTGAGCACGGTGGCGCTCGCGTGCAAGAATTGCTTCCGGTCGACCCTGGGTTTCACCGCCCAGCACGACACACGCACTGGATTGCCGTTTCCCGCTGACGGCGGGATGCAATCGTTCAATGCGCAGTTCAATGGCGGACCCCTCGGCGGCAGCGCGGCGTTCCAGCGCTACACGACGGAGCTACGGTCATACGCGCCGGTTGGTCATATCGGCGGAAGCATCCTCGGCTCCGAACCGATGATGTTCATCGTCGGGCTGTCTGCCCGTGCCGGCGCTTTGTTCGGCAACCCAGGCCCGTTCTTCTCGACGCAGGCGTTCGCGCTGGGAGGTACTCAGTACGGGGAACAGCTTCGTGGCTATGACGAGTTCTCCGTTACGCCCAATGGGTTCGACCCGCGCGGCGACCAGACCCAAGCGAGTAGAGCCTCCTTTGGCAACGCCTTTTTCGTCGGTACCGCGGAGTTCGGACTGAGGCTGAACCAGTCCATCTACTTGAACACTTTCTTCGAAGGCGGCAATGTTTGGAACAAGCCGCGCGAGTTCGACCCGACGCGACTCTTCAGGAGCGCCGGATTCGGGGCCAGCACTTTGAGTCCATTGGGACCCTTGGGGGTCGATATCGGGTATGGCTTTGACAAAGTGGACGCGCAGGGGCGCCCAGCACCTAGCTGGAAGCTCCACTTCAAACTGGGACAGTTCTTCTAACACCGGAGCAATAATGCGAGTGCTATTTCGTGCGGGTTCGATCGCACTGGTAACTTCGCTGATCTTTGTCGGCATAGCGGCAGCGCAGAGTGCACCACCCGTCAAGATCGGCTACATCAATTCAGCTCTTTTGCTGCAGCAAGCGCCGGGGCGTGCGGAGGCCGAGGCGCAGTTCGACAAGGAGGTCGGCGTCTACCGGCAGCAGATCCAGCGAATGGACGACTCGCTGAAGACTCTGATGGCTGCTTTTGACCGGGACGCGCCGAAGCTCGATAGCACTACGCGCGAAGCGCGACGCACATCGATCGGGCAGAGGGAAATCGAGTATCAGGGTCGCGCTCGCGGCCTCGACTCGACGATGCAGGTGCGCCAGGCGCAGCTTGTAAAACCGATCATGGAACGAGTGCAGAGCGTCATCGAATCGATTCGCAGTGAGGATGGCTACTCGATGATCCTGGACGTCGGCGCCCAATCGAGCATCGTTGTCGCGGCGGACAAGCGACTCGACCTCACCGATAAGGTCCTGTCGCGTCTCAAGTCGCAGGGGATTCCGCCCGCCACGCCAGCCAGCGGACCCACGCCTCAACCAGCGGGAGTGACTCGGCCGAAGAAGTGATTGGCCCCGTGACTACCGGAAGTACCGACAGCGGTGATGGTGCTAGCACTATCACCGCTGCGGCTATTGCGGGACTGGTAGCGGGAGAACTCATTGGTGACGCCGGCGCGACGATTGATGGAGTTGCTCCCCTTGATCGCGCCGAGGGTCACCACCTTAGCATAGTTTCGAGCGGGAAGTACGCGCCGATGCTGGCGACGTCGCGGGCGGGCATCGTCCTCATTGATCCCGAGTTCCGCGACGCGCCGGGTGCGCCGCGGGCGAGGATCGTGGTGACGCAGCCACTCGAGAAGCTGATCGCAGTCCTTCCTCGTCTCTACCCTGCCTCACGTTCCTCACCGGGCATCGCGCCAACGGCACGCATAGGAAGAGGCGTCAGGCTCGGCGACAGAGTGGCAGTGGGCGACTACGTCACCATCGGAGCGGGTGCGAATTTGGGAAACGATGTCGCGGTCGGTCCAGGGTGCTACATCGGCGATAACGTGCAAATCGGCGAAGGGACCCGACTGTGGCCTGGAGTCACGCTGTACGCGGGAGCGACGCTCGGCAGACGAGTGATGATCCATTCGGGTGCTCGCATCGGGTGCGATGGGTTCGGGTATGTCTACCGCGACGGCACCCACAACAAGATTCCACACGTCGGGCGCTGTGTGATCGGCGACGACGTCGAGATCGGTGCCAACACTACCATCGATCGCGGCAGCATCGATGACACTGTGATCGGTGCCGGCACAAAGATCGACAACCTGGTTCACATCGCCCACAACGTTCGAATCGGCGAGAAATGTTTGGTGATGGCGCAGGTAGGAGTGGCCGGATCCGTTGTCATAGGTGACGGTGCAATACTGGCGGGACAAGCCGGAATAAGCGGTCACCTCTCGATTGGGGCAGGGGCCAGGCTCGCGGCGCAGGCTGGTGTTTTCGGTGACATTCCCGCGGGAGAAACGTGGTCGGGGTATCCAGCGCGCCCGCATCGCGACTCTCTACGTGCATCAGCGGCATTGTTTAAATTGGCCGGAATGATGCGACGGCTCGAGAAATTACTGGAATCCTCAGAGAGCAAGTGAGTAGGAAGACGCTCGCCCGTCCGGCAATGTTGGAAGGGATAGGGTTGCATCTGGGCGTTCCGTGTCGGATCACGTTTCAACCGGCAAAATCGGGGCAGGGGATAGTCTTCCGTCGAGTTGATTGTGAGGGCACACCGCGCATTCGAGCACACGTTAGCGAGGTGGGCGCCAGCGAGAGGCGCACCCAACTCGGGAAGGGGGACCATGCGGTCCACACCGTCGAGCACGTACTCGCGGCCGTCAGCGGTTTGGGCATTGACGATCTGACGATAGACATGGATGGTCCTGAGCCGCCTATACTCGATGGAAGCGCCGCACCCTTCGTGGCGGCGCTCACTTCTGGAGGGGTTGCTACGCTACCGGGAGAACCGGACGTTCTGCCTTTAACCGAGGTGATCCGGATAATCGACGGGGCCTCGGTCTACGAAGCCTATCCCGCTGATCGTCTGGAACTGGATGTAACGATCGAATTTCAGCATCCCCGCATCGGGCGACAATCGCGCCGGTTCATCATCAATGAAGAGTGTTTCAGCAGCGAGCTGTCGAGAGCGCGCACCTTTGGATTCGTGCACGAGGTTGACGCTCTGCGCGAAAAGGGGTTGATAAAGGGGGCGTCGCTCGAGAACGCGATCGTACTCGACGACGATAGTATTCTCAGCGGCGCACTCCGCTGGGACGACGAATTCGTGCGGCACAAGGCGATGGACTGCGTTGGAGATCTCGCGCTGGCGGGCGCGCGCGTTCACGCGCGCATCGTCGCGCTCAAGCCAAGTCACCGCGGAACCGTTACACTGGTACGCGAGCTGGTCAAAGCCGGAAGAAAGGAGAAGGGGATGTATACGATAGAAGACATCATGAAGGTCCTGCCCCACAGGTATCCATTCCTGTTGGTGGACCGGATCCTGGAGATCGAGGAAAAAAAGCGGATCGTTGGGCTGAAGAATGTCACCATCAACGAGCCGTTTTTTCAGGGACATTTCCCCGGTCATCCGATCATGCCCGGCGTGCTCATCATCGAGGCGATGGCTCAGGTCGGAGGAATGCTGCTGATGGGGTCGGTCGAGGATCCCGAGAGCAAGGTCGTCTATTTCATGTCTCTCGATAACGTCAAGTTCCGCCGACCGGTCAAGCCGGGTGATCAGATTCGATTCGAGCTCGAGATCGTTCAGCTTCGCGGCACGGTTTGCAAGATGAGGGGCGTAGGGAAAGTCGACGGCGAGGTGGTCGCCGAGGCCGATATGGCGGCAATGGTGCGCGACCGGTGAGCGCCGCGCGGATTCACCCCACGGCGCTAGTGTCGTCTGACGCCGAGATCGGAGCGGATGTGGAGATCGGCGCGTTCGCGATAGTCGGTGAAAGCTGCACGATCGGCGCCGGCTGCGTGATCTCACCACGGGCCACTCTCGAACGGAACGTTACGCTCGGAAGCAACGTCAAGGTCGGGGTGGGCACAATACTCGGAGGTCTGCCGCAGGACCTCAAGTTCGCTGGAGAGGAGACGACCGTGGAAATCGGCGACGGCACTGTCATCCGAGAGTATACCACCGTCAATCGCGGCACGGCTCACTCCTTCAAGACCACGGTAGGCAAGAACTGCCTGCTGATGTCATACGTGCACCTGGGACACGACTGCCAGCTTGGAAACAACGTTATTCTTTCCAACGTGGTGCAGCTCGCTGGTCACGTTACGATCGAGGACCGCGCGATCATCTCCGGACTTTGCGCCGTGCACCAGTTCGCGCGTATCGGGAGGCACAGCTTCATCGGGGGATGCTCCCGCGTCTCGAAGGACATCCCGCCTTTTCTCAAAGCGGTCGGGAATCCAGTGAAGCTTTACGGTCTGAACACAATCGGTTTGCAGCGTAGCGGAATGGACGATGCCACTATCCGCGAGCTGAAGCGAGCGTACCGCCTGTTCTTCAGGTCGGACTTGAATGTCACCCAGGCGATCGAACGGGCGCAGACCGAGCTCGACCCGCTGCCCGAAGTGAAAGAGCTGATACGGTTCGTCGAGGCAAGCGAGCGCGGAGTGGTGATTTGAGTGACACTCCACGCGTCGGCGTCGTCGGCGCGGGCAGTCTCGGGTTCCACCACATACGAATTCTGCGCGATCTCCCGGGTATCGACTTCAGCGGCTTTTTCGAGACCCGGAGAGATCGCACGACCCAGGTGGAGACGGAGCTAGCGGTCAAGTCCCACCGCTCGCTCGAGGATGTTTTGACCGCCTCGGACGCGGTGATAATCGTGGTCCCGACGTCCGCGCATTTTGCGGTAGCGAGCGAGGCGATCGCGCGGGGCAAGCACGTCTTTATCGAGAAACCTATCACGACCAGCCTCGAGGAAGCCGACGCTCTCCTCGAGCTTGCCCGCAAGAATGGCGTGATGGTACAGATCGGTCACATCGAGCGCTTCAATCGCGCGGTGCGCGCGGCACTGCCACACGTGCACAATCCACGCTTCATCGATAGTGAGCGACTGGCGCCTTTCAGTCCGCGCGGTTCTGATGTCGCCGTCGTGCTCGATTTGATGATCCACGATATCGATTTGCTTCTGACTCTGGTTGGCTCTGAGGCCAAGGCGATCGCCGCGGTCGGGGTCCCCGTTCTTACGCCGATGCTCGACATCGCCAATGCCCGTGTGACGTTTACCTCGGGGGCGGTCGCCAACATTACATCGAGCCGCATCTCGCGGGAGCGAAAGAGAAAAATCCGCATCTTCCAGCAAAGCGGTTATCTCTCGCTCGACCTCGCCGGCGGGAAGGGCGAGTTCTTCCGACTCCGCTCGGACATCGATCCTGCCGCCGCCCGCGACGCCCCGCTGGACATCACCGCCTTCGTCGATCGGATTTCCCTCGATGCACCGGAGGGTGAGCCGCTGAAGCTCGAGCTGGAGAGCTTTGCCGCCGCGCTCGCGGGCAAAGGTCCAATAGTGGTGACTGGAGAGGAAGGTAGGCTCGCGCTCGGCGTCGCGCTGAGAATCGTAGCGGAAATAGAGCGCAGCCTTCCATCACTCGTCGGCCTCGCGCACCACCATGCGTAAGGTGCTGTTCGTCGCCGGAGAGGCTTCCGGCGACTTGCACGCAGCTGGGGTGGTCGCCGCACTACGGCGAATCCGGCCGGAGTTGAGCCTCGCCGCTGTCGGTGGACCGCGCCTCGCAGAACAAGGGGTCGAGCTCATACATCGTGACGATGAGCTCGGGATAATGGGGTTTCTGGAGGTGGTAAAACATCTTCCCCGCCATTTCCAACTCCTGCACAAGCTGCGAAGAATGTTGGATCGCGGAGAGATCCAGCTGCTGGTTCTCATCGATTATCCGGGGTTCAACATGAAGGTGGCCGCCGCGGCAAAAAGCGCGGGTGTGCCGGTGCTTTACTACGTGACTCCGCAGGTGTGGGCGTGGGGAGCGGATCGGCTCCCCAAGCTCGCTCAGTATGTCACCAAGGCAGCGGTAATTCTTCCCTTCGAGGAATCGCTGCTGCGCGGCTACGGCATCGATGCGACGTTCGTGGGACATCCACTGCTCGATCGCGCCGTTCAAATGCCCACGAAGCAGGAGGCGCGCGAAGCGCTGGAACTGTCCCAGAACACGCCCGTGCTGGCGTTATTTCCGGGTAGCCGGCAACAAGAGATAGATCGCCACCTCAATGACTTCGTGGCGACCGCGAAAATCCTTCGGCAGAAGACGCCCGGTCTGGAAGTCGTAGTAAGCGTTGCTCCAACGGTGGCGCTCGACTCCGAGCGCTGTCCATTGAGGCTTGTGCATTCTGCGTCGCTCAGCGTTTTGCGGGCCGCTGACGCGGCGCTCTGCAAGAGTGGAACGACGACTCTCGAAGCAGCAATCGCCGATTGTCCTCTGGTAGTTGCCTACCGGACGGGGAAGATCTCTTTCGCGCTGGCGAAGCGGTTGGTGAAGGTTCGGCACATAGGGCTCGTCAACGTAGTAGCGGGCCGGCAAGTCGCCCGCGAATTCATTCAGGACGCAATTGTCCCCGAGCAAATGGCGCTGGCGTTGGGAGGGTTGCTGGACCCGGGTAGCCCGGAACGCGAGAGCGTGCTGGCGGGTTTGTCAGAGGTACGCGCCAAGCTTGGCTCTCCAGGGGCGGCGGACCGAGTAGCACGCATGGCCAGCGATCTGCTGAGCGCTCCACAGTGAACGAAGCATCCGAGCCTCTTCCACTAAAATCCCGCGCGGTTGTCTTTCTTGGAACGGCGTTTCTTCACCTGCTTGCACGCACCTGGCGAATCCGTGTGGTGAATCCTGAAGTCCTGGCAAACGCGCGGGCCGCCAAACGCGGATTCATTTTTGCGCTCTGGCATGGTCAGCTTCTCCCGCTTCTCTGGCACCACCGTGGCGAGGGAGTGGCGGTGCTGATTAGCGAGCATCGCGATGGCGAGCTCGTCGCGCGCGCGGCGTCGTCGCTCGGCTATAGTTTGATCCGTGGCTCGACCACGCGTGGTGCTGATCGTGCCTTGATCTCGCTCGTACGAGTTCTGAAGGACGGGAAGGAGGTTGCGATCACTCCGGATGGACCGCTTGGTCCGGCGTCGACTTTTGCCCCGGGTGCGTTAGTGGCGGCGCAGCGTGCCGACACCTTCGTTCTTCCAGTGGGAGTGTCGGCCCGGCGTGCCTGGCACCTGCGCAGCTGGGATCGTTTCCTGATCCCAAAACCATTCACCAGATTGACTGTCGCCTACGGTGAGCCCGCACGCGTGCTGGGTACCGACGCGCGTTCCGCAGCGGCCGAGGGACACCGATTTGAAATGCTCCTCAATGAAGCAGTGAGCCGCGCGGGTGGCTGAATTTCATAAGATCGCGGAGGGAATCTGGAGCGGGCGCGGATTCCGCCATCGAGCGGCGCGCGCGCTTCTTTCACCGCTCGAGATCGCGTATCGCACCGCCATGGCAACGCGAGGCGCATTGTACGATCGCGGCATACTCAGCGCTGAAGAATTCGCGGTGCCTGTTGTCAGCGTCGGAAATCTTACGGTCGGCGGAACGGGGAAGACCCCAGTCTCCGCCTGGCTCGCGCGACAGTTAACCGATCGCGGGATGAAGGCAGCAATTGTCCTTCGCGGCTATGGAGGTGACGAGACGATCGTGCATCGGAGGTTGAATGCTGATGTCGCCGTAATCACCGCAGCGGTGCGCCCGCGTGGGGTTCGGGAGGCGATCGCGAATGGTGCCAACGTCGTTGTGCTCGACGACGCTTTCCAGCATCGAGGTGCGGGCAGGAGCGCAGACATACTGCTCTTGAACGCGGATGCGTGGACGGGAAGCGTCAGACTTCTCCCCGCCGGGCCGTGGCGCGAGCCTTTGAGCGCGGCGCGTCGCGCGAGCCTGGTTCTTGTCACGCGAAAAGTCGCCGAGGCAGATACGGTCGATAACGTGCGACGCGCTGTCGCTCGTGCCGCTCCGCAAGTTCCCATTGCAGTTGTGCACCTAATGCCGAGCGAGCTGCGCAGCACCGCCACCGGTCAAGCAATGCCCTTGCAAGCCGTGCGCGAAGCGGATCTCACCGCGATTGCCGCAATCGCTCAACCGGAAGTTTTCTTCAAGCAGCTCACAGAGCTGGGCGCTGTGGTCAGGCCACACAGTTACCCAGATCATTACCCATTTACCCGCGACGATGCTACCGATTTGGCGTCGCAATCAGCCGACTCGGATTTTGTGGTTTGCACTCTCAAGGACGCCGTAAAACTCGAATCGCTGTGGCCTGCCGAAGCGGGGTCGTTATGGTATGTTTCACAGCGCTTGAAAATCGAGGACGGCAAGGACCACATCGACCATCTCCTGGACGATCTAGGGTCTCGCTTCCCGTAAGCTCAGCTCTTCGACCAACGCCAACACTGGATCATGGCGACAGACTATCGCATCCCGGCACACAAACTCGTTCGTCCCGACAAGGATCGATTTCTCGATGAGGAAAATCCGTTCGAAGCGATGATGTCGCGCTTCGACAAGGCCGCTGAACTGCTCGACCTGGAACCCGGAATGTACAAGGTGCTTCGCCAGGCGGAAAAACAGATCATCGTGTCGATCCCCGTGATGCTGGACAACGGCGAAGTAAACGTCTACGAGGGCTATCGTGTTCTTTACAACACGTCGCGCGGGCCGGCCAAGGGCGGAATTCGATTCGATATGGCCGTCACGCTCGAGGAGGTAAAAGCGCTCGCGGCGTGGATGACCTGGAAATGCGCCGTGGTGAACATCCCTTTCGGTGGCGCTAAGGGCGGCGTAAAGTGCGATCCACTGGCGATGAGTGCCGCGGAGCTGGAGAAACTCACTCGCCGCTACACGTCGGGAATAATCAACATACTCGGCCCCGATTCCGACGTGCCCGCGCCCGACGTCAACACGAACGAACGGGTGATGGCGTGGGTGATGGACACCTACTCAATGCACGTCGGACACACGACCACCGCGGTGGTTACCGGAAAGCCGGTGGAGCTCGGAGGTTCACTGGGACGACGTGAGGCGACCGGGCGCGGCTGCATGATCGTTACCAAAGAGGCTCTTCAACACCTTGGAATGCCAATCAAGGGTACGACTGTCGCTATCCAGGGGTTTGGCAATGTTGGTTCCGTTGCCGCCGAGCTCCTCGCGCGCGAGGGCTGCAAGATCGTGGGGATTGGCGATCGATCGTTGTCGTTATACAACCCAAAAGGGATCGACATCGACGCCGCGATTGCTCACGTCAAGAAGCACCGTTCACTCTCGGGATTCGAGAAGGGGGAATCGATCTCGGGTGCCGATCTGCTTACGCTCGATGTCGACGTACTGCTGCCGGCTGCGCTGGAGAATGTGATCACGACCCGAAACGCCGGCGATATCAAGGCGCGCATCATCTGTGAGGGGGCCAACGGCCCGACGACGGCGGCGGCTGATTCCATCCTCGACGAAAACGGCGTTTTCGTTATCCCCGACATTCTGGCCAACGCCGGGGGGGTCACTGTGTCCTACTTCGAGTGGGTGCAGGACCGCGGCGGTTATTTCTGGCCGGAAGACCTCGTCAATGAGCGGCTGGAAACCATCATGCGTCGCAGCTTTCACGACGTACTCGATCTCTCGCGACAGCGCCGCGTGAACATGCGCACAGCGGCCTACATGCTATCCATCAGCAGGGTCGCCAGCGTTCACAGGCTTCGCGGCATTTACGCGTAGATGCGGCTTGTCGTCGCCGTCGTGGGCAAGGCGCGAAACGCCGCGCTCGGCGAAGCGATCCGCGACTACGAAAAACGGGCGGCGCGGTACTGGCCGCTCGACGTTCATGAGGTGAAAGAAGAGCGCGCAACCGGAATCCCCCTCGCGCGTGTTCAGGAGCGCGAGGCGGAACGCCTCGAGGAGACAGTTCCCGAACGTGCCCAAATGGTTGCCTGCGAGGTCGGGGGAAAAGCGCTCCGTTCCACGGAGTTTGCAGAAATGCTGCAAAACGCTCGCGAGCAGGACAGGGATCTGGCCTTTCTAATCGGTGGCGCCTTCGGTCTTGCCCAGAGTGTCACGAGGAAATCGAGCATGCGGCTTGCTCTGGCGCCATGGACGCTTCCTCACGAGATCGCACGCCTGGTTTTGACCGAGCAGATCTATCGGGCGGGGACCATCGTTCGTGGCGAGCCGTACCACAAGTAATGGCGGACGCGTCAATACGTCCCGCAGCCGCCCCGCGCGCTCAGGAAGCTGACTGGTTTGAGGAATGGTTTGGCGAGGACTACCTTCGGATTTATCAGCATCGCGACGAGCGTGAAGCGGAGCGTGCCATCGCGCTCATCGCGGAGTATGTGCAGGGCAGAAACGTGCACACCGTTCTGGATTTGGCTTGCGGCGCCGGGAGACATTCAAAGGGTCTGTGCGAGCTATGGTGGACCGTCGGACTCGACCTCTCTGCCGCATTGTTGCGCGTGGCCCGAAAGGAGTCCCCCGACGCGCCGTACGTTCGGGCCGACATGCGGGAGCTGCCTTTCGCGGGAGACACTTTCGATCTGGTCGTCAACCTGTTCACCAGCTTCGGATATTTCGAGGACGACAGCGAGCACGCGCGGGTGCTGGCCTGTGTCTGCGCTTCAATGCAGCGAGGTGGCACACTGGTGATTGATTTTCTCAATGCCAAACAGGTAAAGTCGGATTTGGTCCCGTATGACGAGAGGGTCGAGAACGGCGTCACGATCGAACAGCATCGCATGATCACCGCTGACGAGCGATTCGTGGAAAAAACCATTCGCTTGAGAGAGCAGGGGCGAGAATACGTAGAGCGAGTGAGACTCTTTTCGCCGCGCGATCTGAAAGGACTGCTCGAATCGACAGGCTTCGAAGTATCGCGTGTGGTCGGCGACTACGGCGGCGGGGAATGGACCGAGGATTCGCCGCGGACAATTTTGTTCGCGGCCCGCAAATGAATCCGCGCGTGCTTACTCAGGCACTGTCCGGAACTCCTCTGGCGCTCGCCGCGATCAGCGGCGCCGCGCCACGCGGCTGGTACGAGGCTCTCCCCAGTGACGCTGACTCCTGGCGACGCCGCGTTGATTCCGTGCGCGGTGACACAGACCCCGGCTGGCTGGCGCGTCTGGCACCGGCATTCGATGCATCCGGACTCGCCAAGCAACGTCTGGACGCGTCCGCCAACGGCCGAGGGGTAGTGGTCACGACTGGCCAGCAGCCGGGGTTGTTCGGCGGTCCCGTTTATACTCTGTCAAAAGCGTTGAGCGCTCTTGCCTTTGCCAACGCGCTCGAGGAGCTCACCGGTGTGCCTGTTGCGCCCGTCTTTTGGGCTGCAACTGACGATACAGACTTCAAGGAAGCGAGTAGCACGATCATCACCACCGGCGACGGCGCGCAGCTTCTTCGAATCGATCACATCGAGGCGCTTGGCCGTGCCATGTCTGGAATGCGGCTTGGAGATGTCACGGCCGAACTCGAAGCTTTGGTGAACTCGACGGGATCGACGGTCGATCGCACTCCGCTCGATCTCCTGGAGCGCTCCTATGCAGTGGACGCAACGATTGGGTCCGCGTTCGTTTCTCTGCTGCGCGGACTCTTCGCGCCTCTTGGAATCGCGGTAATAGATGCATCGCACTCAGCCACTCGCGCTGCCGCGCGTCCAGTTCTGACACGCGCCCTCGAGCTTGCGTCGGACATCGCCCAGAGCATCTCACAACGGAACGCGGAATTGGAAGAAGCCGGGTTCACTCCCCAGGTTCAGGACGTGCCGGGACTGTCACTCGTGTTCAATCCCACCGCAGGAAGCCGAAAACGCATCCCAATCAAGGCCGCGGCAAAGCAGAGCCTTTCGGAAGAGATGGGTCCCAACGTCTTGCTCAGGCCGGTGGTGGAGAGGTCGATCCTGCCGACGGCAACATACATCGGGGGGCCTGCAGAGATCGCGTATTTTGCGCAGATCGGACCGATAGCCGATGCCCTTGATATCAGGCGTCCGGCCATAATGCCGAGGTGGTCCTGTACCATCGTCGAGCCCCATGTCGAAAAAATTCTCGAGAAGCTCTACCTGTTGCCTGAGGATTTTCGCGATCCCCACGCAGTGGAGACGCGGGTCGCTCGCGCGCATCTCCCGCCGAGAGTTCTCGAAGAACTGAGCGAGACGCGCTCGTTTCTCGACGAGCGCCTCGACGCTCTGAGCGACGCAGTGGTGCAGGAGAGCGCTCCAGTTTCACCAGCCGTAACGGGAGGCCTTCGCGCAAACCTCATGCGAAGGCTCGATCGATTCGAGCGCCGCCTGATTGCCGCGGCCAAGAAAGAGCACGCGGATTTAATGAGAGAGATAGCAATCGCGCGCGGTTCCCTTTACCCGTTGGGCAAACCACAGGAGCGAGCGCTCAATTTCATATCCCTGCTGGCCCGCTACGGTCCCGGCCTTCGCGATGATATGCTAGCGGAGGCACAGCTTCACGCGAAAAAGGTAATTGGCGGTGGCGCGAAGTCGGCAGTCAGCGAACCCGTTCCTGCCGGAGCTCGGAGTTGACCGCGGACGCTGGCGAAGCGCCGAAATCGCGCGGGCTTCCGGAATTCCTTCCGCCGGAGGCCGATGAAGTAACTGAAGCCACACCTCCAATTGAGCGACGCGCTGTTCCACGGACGGCCGGTCGTGCTTTCGAGCGATCTCGGGGGGCTGCCGTGCTCGTTGGCGCGGGGATTCTGCTCAGTCGGCTGGCCGGTTTGATTCGACAGACAATGATGGCGCGCTACCTCGGCGCCGACGTGGCGGCGGATGCTTTCAACGCAGCTTTCCGCATCCCCAACATGCTGCAGAATCTATTCGGGGAGGGCGTATTGTCCGCGTCGTTCATCCCCGAATACGCCGGTCTGCTGGGTCGAGGCGACGAGAAAGAGGCGACGCGCCTGGCCGGAGCGGTGGCTGGCATGCTGGCGCTCGTGGCATCCGTCATCGTGCTGCTGGGCGTTCTCACGGCTCCGTGGCTGGTTGCGGTAATTGCAAACGGGTTCACCGGGGAGAAACGAGAGCTCACGGTCCGGCTCACACGGATTCTTTTTCCGGGTGCCGGTCTCCTGGTTTTCTCTGCGTGGTGCCTGGGAATTCTGAACAGCCATCGCCGGTTTTTCATGTCGTACACGGCGCCGGTCCTATGGAATCTCGCGATGGTCGCATCGCTGGTTCTATTCCACAGCGGGCGCACGCAGGTTCAGCTGGCGATCTATCTCGCGATCGCGTCGGTGGTCGGCAGCGCGCTTCAATTTGGTGTTCAGCTCCCGCAAGTGGTCGCGCTTGCCAAAGGGGTACGTCCGCGATTAACTGCCGCCGCGGCCAGCGTCAGGAACGTGTTTCGGAACTTCGTTCCGGCATTCGTGGGTCGGGGGGTCGTACAGCTGAGCGCGTACGTCGACGCGTGGCTCGCAAGCTATTTGGGCAACGGAGCAGTGTCTTCGTTTACCTACGCGCAAGCGATTTATGTACTTCCCATCAGCCTTTTCGGTATGGCTATCTCGGCGGCCGAATTGCCGGGAATGTCACGAGCTGTTGGTACGTCCGCGGAAATTGGCGCGTACCTTCGCGGACGCTTGAGGGATGGATTGGACCGCATTGCGTACTTCATCGTTCCCAGCGTCGTAGCGCTTTTCGCCCTCGGAGACCTCATTGTCCATTTGCTTTACGAGAGCGGACGCTTCCAACGTGGAAACACCATTTGGGTCTGGGAGATTCTCATCGGCTCCACGGTTGGGCTCCTCGCCTCGACGATGGGCCGCCTGTACTCGTCGACTTTCTACGCGATGCGAGATACACGGACACCGCTGCGTTATGCGGTGGTGCGCGTCGTTCTTACGACGGTGCTCGGCTACCTGTTCGCGCTCGTGTTACCCGACGTGCTTGGCATCGATCGCCGACTCGGGGCAGCGGGACTGACTGCGTCGGCGGGCCTGGCGGGGTGGGTCGAATTTTATCTGCTCAGGCGTGAGATGGACAAACGAGTCGGGCAGACACGTCTGGTACCAGCGCGCATGATAAGGCTGTGGATAGCTGCAACGGTGGCGGCAATAGTCCCCTGGGCATACAAGCTGTTCGTCGATCGGGGCGGCCCGTTATTGTCGGCGCACGAGACGGTCGTGCAGTCCAAACTCCTGGCTTTCATTCTTCTGGCCGCGTACGGATTGACGTATCTGTTGATCACAGCGGGCTTGGGTATTCCCGAAGCAGCCAACGTCATAGACAGAGGAAAGAGACTGTTGCGACTCGCGCGTCGAACGCGGTGAACTCGCTCTTCGGCGCATGGTATAATTACACATGCTCCCCGTTCCCGACGCAGTAGCCGCAAAGCTTCCTCACCTTCCCGATGGACCAGGCGTCTATCTCTGGAAAGGCAGCGATGGGAGCACCCTTTACGTTGGCAAAGCGAAGCGCTTGCGCTCGCGTGTGCGAAGCTACTTCGCAAACGACGATCTAAAGGGCGTGAGGACGAGTCACATGGTTTCCCTCATTGCTGATCTCGACACCATCGTCGTTCCGACTGAGGCACATGCCCTTATTCTGGAAGCGAATCTCATCAAGGAGTACCGTCCGCGGTTCAACATCGCGTTGCGGGACGATAAGTCATATCCGTACATCAAAGTCACCGTTCAGGAGCCGTTCCCGCGGGTGTACGTGACACGTCGGCTAGAGGACGACGGTGCGAAGTATTTTGGTCCGTACACCGATGTGGCTGCCATGCGCCGCGCTCTGAATGTCGTGAAGAGGATCTTCACGGTTCGGAGCTGTAATTACGATATGCCGGCGCAGATGCCGGAACGCCCTTGTCTCGATTACTACATCAAGCGGTGCAAAGCCCCGTGCATTCTGGCGCAATCACAGCACGACTATCGGTCCATGATAGACGAGGTCGTGCTGTTCCTGTCCGGGAGGCCTGAAGAAGTCGTGAAGCGCGTGACGGAGCGAATGGAGCTTGCAGCGGAACAACTGGACTTCGAGCGAGCGGCCGAGCTCCGCGATGTCCTTCATCACCTGGAGAACATGGAGGAACCAACCGTCGTTCTCGAGGTCGAGGGCGGAGATCGTGACGCGATCGGATATGCACGCGATGGAGATGATGCATGCATCACACTCCTTCGGATCAGGAGCGGGAAGCTGCTCTCACGCGAGCAGCGATTTCTCGAAAACCTGTCGGACG
>JBHEME010000003.1:17925-187414 GCA_046262755.1 Gemmatimonadaceae bacterium
TCTTGAGCGTCTTCCTGGCGGGAACCTACGTCGGGATGCAGGAGCGTGCCCGGCAACTGCTGCTCCCGTTCGACTTTCCCGATCGAGAGCTGCTCGAGCAATCGCTGCCCGACACCCGCATCCAGATTCCACAGCGAGGCCCGAGACGCGACTTGATTGCGCTCGCCGAGCAGAATGCCCGCCATCTACTCGAAGAGCTGAAGCTCTCATCGATGGAAGCGGAAGAGCGGGCCGGGGACCCGGTTTACGAGCTCGGAAGAGAGCTCGGACTGCAGCGTCTTCCGCGGTCCCTCGTCTGTTTCGATATCTCCACAACCCAAGGCACCGACACAGTCGGGTCGTGCATCTGGTTCGAGAATGGCCGCCCAAAGCGCGGGGAATATCGCAAGTTCAGGGTGAAGACCGTTGAAGGCTCAGACGATTTCGCGTCGATGCACGAAGTTGTGCGGCGCTATTTCGAGCGAAGAGCCAACGATGGAAAGCCTTTGCCGGACCTGATCGTGGTCGACGGCGGCAAGGGCCAGCTGTCGGCCGCACACGCTGCCCTTAGTCAAATTCAGTTGGCTGATCGTCCGCTCATCAGTCTCGCCAAAAGAGAAGAAGAAGTGTTCATGTGGGGTCGGGAGGAACCACTCAAACTTTCCCGCCGGTCTCCCGGGTTGCGGTTGCTTCAACAGGCACGGGACGAAGCCCATCGTTTTGCAGTCACCTACAACCGGAAGCGCAGGACGATGCGAACCGTCACGTCCGAGCTCCTCAAAGTGCCCGGCATCGGACCTGTAAAGAGGAGGCAGCTTTTACAACATTTCGGCAGCGTCCAGGGAGTTAGGGACGCCGGAGAAGAGGCGATCTCCAAACTGCCGGGCTTCAACGTCGAGCGCGCACGGAAGCTGCTCGAGTCCCTTGCCGCGACCGCTTCCGTCTAGCCTCCATTGAACGGCCGGCAGGAGAGGCAGAGTGTACCTAAAGTCTGGTAGTTCCTTGCTTTCGGCCGCCATATCTCTAAATTACTTGAACTATGGTCACGGTCTCCGGAGTCGAGCGCGAAAGCATCGCTGAGACGCTTGGCATCGAGCCGGGAACGGAGCTCCTGACCGTGAACGGGCGACCGCTGGCGGACTTCCTCGACTGGGAGTTTTTGACCGCCGATGAAGAGCTCGTCATCGAGGCCCGCCAGCCCAACGGTGAAGAAGTGATCTACGAGCTCGAACGGCTGGACGGCGAACCGCTCGGACTGTCGCTAAAACCGCCGTCGGTGCGCCGTTGTGCAAATCGCTGCGAATTCTGTTTCATCGAGGGCCTGCCTCCCGGTCTGCGCAAGCCGTTGTACATCCGGGATGACGATTATCGTCTCTCCTTCGCCTACGGAAATTTCGCGACCCTTTCCAACGTGAAAGAGCGCGACATCGCACGCATTTTGGAGTATCGACTGTCCCCGTTGTATGTATCCGTCCACGCCACCAATCACGATGTGCGGAAGGTCCTGCTCAACAATCCTCGGGTTCCGGACATCAAAGCCCAGCTCGCTCGGCTCGCTGCCGGGGGAATTCAATTCCACTGTCAGATGGTGATCGTTCCCGGACTCAATGATGAAGGAGTTCTCGAAGAATCGCTTACTGACCTATGGACCATGGGCGACGCCGTTCACTCGACGGCAGTAGTCCCGGTAGGACTCACTCAGTTTTCGCACCTTTACACTGGCAAGGGATTGGACCGGGATACAGCGGGGCGAATTCTCGACCAGGTCGAGCGGTGGGGCGAACGAGCGGTTATAGAACGGGGCGATACCTGGGTCTTCGGATCCGACGAGCTGTACCTGCTCGCGCAACGTGAGCTGCCCGCGCCCGAACACTACGGTGAATTCGCCCAGATCGAGAACGGTGTCGGATCGGTGACAGCGCTACGCATGCGCGTAAAGGCTGGCCTCAAAAGACTGTCGCCCGTGGATAGCCTGAAAATTGGAGTAGTTACAGGCTTGGCAATGGCACCGCTGATGAGACCTCTGCTGGATGACCTCGCGCGGGCGAGCGGCGCTGAGTTCGAGCTTATCGCGACCGAGAATTCGCTTTTTGGCCCGACTATCACTACCGCCGGCCTGCTGGTGGGGAGAGATATCCTAAGCGCACTTGAAGACCGCACCGATCTGGATTTCGCACTGATCCCGGCAGAAACGATTAACGAAGACAGAGTGTTTCTTGACGACTACACACTGCAGCAAGTTCAGGACGCGCTCTCAATCCCTGTTTTTCCCTCTTACGATTTCGTCGATGTCCTCGAGGCGGAAACCAGCAGAGTGCCGGCATGAATCTCCCGGTCATCGCGCTCGTCGGTCGCCCCAACGTGGGCAAGTCCGCGCTGTTCAACCGGATTGTCGGTGAAAACAGCGCGATCGTGAGCGATGAGGCCGGTACAACCCGGGATCGCCATTTTGCGCGGGCGGAGTGGAATGGCCGCCAGTTCTGGCTCGTCGACACGGGCGGGCTGACGGAGGACCCTCGCATTCCCATGGATGTCGAGATCAAGCGACAGGTTCTCCAGGCAATAGAAGAGTCGGACCTATTGATGCTTGTGGTCGACGCCAAAGCCGGTCTGCATCCAAGTGACTCACGTGTTGTCGACATCTTGCGGGACGCTGAGAAGCCGTGGCTGCTCGTCGCGAACAAGGTTGACGATCCTGAGTCAACGGATTTCTACGAGTTCTATGAGCTCGGTGCGGGTGATCCGATTCCGGTCTCCGCCGCGAACGGAAAGAATTCCGGCGACATGCTCGACGCTCTGGTGGAACGGATTCCTGTCGCTGCCGCTGAAGTTCCCGACGCGTTGCGTGTTGCTGTCGTGGGCAGGCCCAACGTCGGAAAGTCGTCCATCATTAACCGACTTCTCGGCGAGGACCGTTTGGTAGTTAACGACGAAGCCGGCACCACTCGGGACGCTATCGACACTCCGCTGTCATTCCACGGGCGGGATGTGATCTTTGTCGATACCGCTGGGCTGCGCCGTCAGTCAAAGGTGGACGACGGCATCGAGTTCTACTCCTCGCTCCGTACCCGGCGGGCAATCGAGCGCTCCGACATTTGCGTCCTCGTGCTCGACGCCGTGGAGGGACTGCACAACCAGGATCTCAAGATCGCAGCGCTTGCGTGGGAGAGTGGACGCGGGCTCATTGTCGTGGTCAACAAATGGGACCTCAAGGCGAAAGAGAATAACACTGCGGCGACGTTCGAGAAGGAAGCGCAGGAAAAAGCTCCTTTCCTCAAGTTCGTGCCGTTTGTCTTCACATCGGCTCTCAGCGGCCAGCGCATTACTCGCATCCTGGAACTGCTGCTCGAGGTCGATGCAGAGCGTCATAAGCGGATCAGCACGTCACAGGTGAATAACACGCTCGAGGAGATCGTGGGTCGACGCCAGCCGCCGCAGGCCGCTGGCAGAGAGGTAAAACTCAATTACGCGACTCAAGTCGAGACTGCCCCGCCGGTCATTGCGGTGTTCGGAAACAATCCGGATCTCGTTCAGGAGCATTACGTTCGTTATCTGCACAATGGATTTCGCGAGGCATGGGGTTTTCGAGGAAATCCTCTCCGGATAATCATGCGTCGCAAATCTGCCTGAATGACGCCGCTACTCGGCGTACTCCTCTCTTACCTTGCCGGCTCCGTTCCTTCCGCGTATTTGGCTGGCAAACTTCGTGGCGTTGACCTGCGGCAGCACGGTTCGGGGAATCTTGGCGCCACTAACGTAGTCAGAGTCCTTGGAACGCCAATCGGAGCGGCGGTCTTTCTCGCCGATCTGCTGAAGGGTTTTCTCCCCGTGTACTTTCTTCCGATGTACACGGAGACGCTGCGGCCTGGCCTCTGGGCCCTCGCGTATGGTGCGGCCGCGATACTCGGGCATGTGAAACCCATCTTCCTCCTCGGCAAGGGAGGTGGCAAAGGCGTCGCTACCGCGAGCGGTGTGTTTCTGGCACTCGCGATCGTGCCGGTGTTGATCACTCAGATCGTCTGGATCGCGGTTTTTTACTTTACCCGTTACGTGAGCCTCGCGTCGCTGCTCGCCGCTGCATCTCTACCGATTGCGATTCTGGCGTGGTCCCGGGACCCGTCGTCGCCGATCTTCATAGCCAGCGTGGTCATCGCGCTGTTCGTATTCTGGACGCACCGAGCGAATATCGGACGCCTTCGTCGTGGCGAAGAGCATCGCTTCGTCAAGAAGGAGCACGCAGCCTGATGCGCTGCGGTGTGGTTGGCGCCGGCGCCTGGGGAACGGCGCTCGCGGACCTGCTGTCACGGAACGGGCATGACGTCACTCTATGGGCGTACGAGCCCGACGTCGTTGCGTCTATCAACGAAAAACGGGAGAACGTTCGCTTTCTACGCGGCCATACTCTTTCGCCGAAGTTGCGCGCCACGGGCGATGTGAATGAATCCATTCGAGACGCGGAGCTGGTCGCACTGGCGACGCCCTCTCACGTGCTGAGACCCATGGTAAAAGCCGCTCGCGGCTCCCTCACCCACGCGATCCCGGTTGTAGTGGCGAGCAAGGGACTCGAAAAGGGCAGCTTGTGCTTGATGACCGACGTCGTGGAGGAAGAGCTTCCAAGAGCGACCGTCGTGGCGCTCTCGGGTCCAAGCTTCGCAAAGGAAGTAGCGGCTTGCCAACCCACCGCCGTGGTTGTGGCTTCGCGCGATGCCGAGGCTGCTGAACTGACTCAGCGGACGTTCAGCTCACCCTACTTCCGCGCCTACACTCATTCCGATGTCAGAGGAGTAGAGCTCGGCGGAGCACTGAAAAATGTCATGGCCGTCGCGACGGGCATTGCCGAAGGATTGGGACTCGGCTTCAATGCGCGGGCGGCGTTGATTACGCGCGGACTTGCCGAGATGACACGTCTCGGCGTTGCACTCGGAGCCGATCAGGCCACGTTTGCCGGGCTCGCCGGACTCGGCGATCTGGTGCTTACCTGCACCGGCTCACTCAGCAGAAACAGAGCGGTCGGTCTCGAGCTGGGCAAAGGTCGCAAGCTGGAAGACATTCTCAACGATACGGAGACAGTCGCCGAAGGTGTGCTCACCGCGCAGAGCGCGCGCGAGCTTGCCCGACGTAAAGGAGTCGAGATGCCAATAGTCGAGACGGTGAATCGAGTTTTGTTCGAGGGTCAGCCTGTGCATGGCGCGATCAGAGCCCTCATGAGCAGAGAGCTGCGAGCGGAGGTGGACGAATGAAAGCCAAGGAACCGGTGCAGGAATTTTTCTCGATTGGAGACGTGTGTACGTTGACCGATCTTAAGCCGCACGTGCTCCGTTACTGGGAAAGCCAATTCAAGTTTCTTCATCCGGCGAAAAACCGATCCGGAAACAGGGTTTATCAACGGAAAGAGATCGAGCTGGTGATGCTGGTCAAACAGCTGCTGTACGCGGAGAAGTACACTATCGACGGTGCCAGGCAGAAAATCGACGACTACCGTAAGAGCGGAGAGCTGAGGTCCGTGGCCCGGGCGGCATTGGATTCGCAGGCCGTCGAATCGATGGAGAGCGGACTCCGCTCCATCCTCGCAATTCTCGATGGACAACCCGAAGTGACGGACGAGGGAGGAGTTGAAAGTTGATCGAGCCATTGGTCGTCATTGTGCCCGCCTATAACTCCGAGCCGACTCTGGCAAAAGTTGTGAAGGACGTGCGGCGGAATCTTCCGAAGGCTCACATCATAGGCGTCGACGATGGTTCCACGGATGGATCGAGACAGTTGCTAAAGACTGTCTGCGACGAGACGATCGAGTTCGACCAGAATCGCGGGAAAGGCGCGGCCCTGAGAGCTGGCTTCGCTGCCGCGCTGAAGCGAGGCGCAGCCGCCGTACTCACGATCGATTCGGACGGACAGCACGATGCCGCCTTTGCCCCGACAATCGTCGGGGCGCTCGACCGCGCTGATATTGTGATCGGCACCAGGGATCTTTCGGGCAAGGCGGTTCCCAAGCACCGCCGGATTGCGAACATGATCTCGTCAGCGGCAACAAGAGCGGTGTCTGGCGGCAGGGTCCGTGACAGTCAGTCTGGATACCGCGCCATGAAGGCGGAAGTGCTGCGCGAGGTACACGCTATAGGCGATCGCTACGAGTTTGAGACCGATTTTATCATTCGCGCTGCGCGCGCCGGCTTTACGACCGTCAACGTTCCTATCTCGACCATCTACGGGTCACCGAGCTATTTCCGGGAATTCCGCGATGCCTGGCTCGTTATCAAGGTGCTGTGGCGACACCGCGCTGGGATATTTCGACGTTGAGACTTCTCTGCACGAACGATGACGGGATTCTTGCACAGGGATTAGCCTGCCTCGTCGAAGCGGCGGAGCCCCTCGGCGAAATCACGGTGGTTGCGCCTGATCGCGAGCAAAGCGCCACCAGCCACTCCCTCACACTGCACCATCCGATTCGCCCGATAGAGCGGGGAGAAAGGCGGTTTCAGGTTGACGGGACACCGACGGATTGCGTGATGCTTGCCGTCGAAGCGCTCATGGCCGAGCGTCCCGACTTTGTCCTCAGCGGGATAAATCACGGACAGAACATGGGTGAGGATGTCCTGTATTCGGGCACGGTGGCGGCTGCCATGGAGGGGTTGTCGTTGGGGATACCCTCCGTGGCGATTTCTTTTGCCGGGGGAGATTTGCGGGCCGACGTCAGTATGCTCCGGGATCAGATCGAGCCGCTGCGCCATCTCCTCAAGCATGTTTTGACGCTCCGTGCTTTCCCCGAGAGCACTCTTCTGAACATCAACCTCCCGCCATTGAAGGGCGGCGACATAAAAGGAGTGCGTCTGACGAGGCTCGGGAAGCGAGTTTACTCTGATTCACTCAAGCCGATGCAGGATCCGTGGGGTCGACAAATTTACTGGATCGGAGGCGGCTCCATCGCCTGGTCGGGAGAAGAGACCTCGGATTTCCGCGCTATACAGGAGGGTTTTATTTCGGTTACTCCTTTACACCTCGATCTCACTCACCATGCCATGCTCGCTTCCGCGGAAAAGTGGTGGCAGCGCCCCTAGAGCCGGAGTTCCGAGGTCCTAGACGCAGACTGGTCGAGCAATTGCACGAGCAGGGCATTAGCGATCTCGCCGTTCTCCACGCCATTGATGAAACACCGCGCCATCTCTTTGTGCCGACAGGCGTCCGACATCGCGCTTACGAAGATTCGGCTCTTCCGATCGGCAATGGGCAGACGATTTCGCAGCCCTCCATTCACGCGCGCTATCTCGAGCTTCTAAAATTGAAGGGCGACGAAAAGGTTCTCGAGATCGGTACCGGCTCCGGATATCAAACGGCGCTCCTGTCGAAGCTCGCGGCGCAGGTGTTCTCGATCGAACGAATTCCGGCCTTACTCGATACGGCGCGGGACACGATTCGTCAGATCGGAGCGCGCAACATTTCTTTTTTGCTCGGGGATGGGACACTCGGGTGGCGCCAGTACGCTCCTTACGACGCGATACTCGTGGGCGCCGGCGCGCCCGAGGTCCCACAGACTTATCACGAGCAGTTGACTGAAGGAGGCCGTATTCTTATTCCGCTGGGTGACATTGAGGAGCAAACCCTATACATGTTCACCCGTAGCGGGGACAAGTTGGAACAGACGGAGATCGCGCCAGTGCGCTTCGTTCCTCTGGTGGGGAAGTACAGCTGGGAGAGTGAGTAGTGTCGCAATCGCCGCAACCTCCGTTCGTTCCAAACACCGCGCTTGAATCTTCGCGCTCCGCGCGAAATCGAGAACCCTTCCGTCTGCCCCGTCCCTTCCTTCACGGCGCAGTGCAAAATCAGCCTGAGTCTGCCCTACAGCCATACTCTACCGGCTCGGCGCGAGACACTGAGGGCGATATGCCCGCGATCGAGGAATTTCTCTTGCCCGCCCAGTTACCAGAGGAAGTCGGCTCACAGACGCTGGTTCCGGCCGGTTTCGATTACCCCGGAGAACCTGTAGAAGAGGATCGGCTACCTCCCCTGGAGCATTTCCTCGACGAGCTCCCGGAGGTTGGATCATTCGCACCGACCGACGAGCGTCCGATCGAACAAAGCGGACTCGAAGGGAGACCGTACGAGCTCCCCAACGTTTACGGGGCAGCGGCGGATCAACGTTCATGGGGTCAGCCGGACAGCGATCCTGGTTGGGTCGAGACCGACTGGCAACGATACGACTGGAGTGGCGCCGCCGCGCTCGGCGAAGGCAACAGCTCGGAGGCTTTGGAATCCTGGTCCGAGACTGATTGGGAATCGAAACCTTCTCCCGCTCGAGACGTCCGCGAGAGTACCGCGGAGGCGATTGCCAACGCGCTCGATCACATCGCAAACCGCATCCGCCACGGCGAGCTCGCAGTTCAGCCCGCAGACCTTATTACGGATCCCGCCGCGATCGCCGCGACGCTAGCCGCCCTGCTGGGGGTACGCCGCTAACGAACGATGCACAGCATCCACCTGGAAATTCGTGGAAGGGTGCAGGGCGTTGGATTCCGCTGGTACGTGCGCGAGAAAGCGCGCGAGTTTCGTCTGACCGGGTGGGTGAAGAACAAGTCTGACGGTAATGTGGAGATTGCCGCGTTCGGCGAACCGGCGCCGCTTCAGGCCTTCAAGAGCGCGGTGACGAAGGGTCCGGCAGGAGCGAAGGTTGCGACAGTGATCGAGCTCCCACCAATCCCGCCCGATTCTGTGACCACGTCATTCGACATAACGCGGTGACGAGCTGAATCAACGCGTCATAGCGACTCCCGACCGAAAGCGCTCGTCGGCTTCCTGATAACCCGATGGAAGGCCGATATCCAGAAAATCGCCGCGTATTCGACAGCCCGTGAGCTTTCCTCCTTTGAGCAGTCGCTGCATCACCGGAATGTCATCCAGTTCTTTGCCGGAGCTAAGCTGTGATTCAACCGCATCGATCGCCGCGAACACTTCGGGAAGAAAGATGTATCGACCTACGCCCGTGAAAGCCGTCTGTGCGCCCTCCAGATCAAAAGTTTTTTCACGCGGACCCTTGTCGGGAATGCGCTCGATCAGAAACTCATCGCCATCCAACACACCAGGATAGATCGCGGTTGGGCCGTAGCGATCCTTGTTGGCAGCGTTCAGCTCGACGATCGCGACTACGTTCTTGGCGGTCTTCTGGTGTACTTGATACAGTTGCGCGAGAGCAGGAGTCTCTCCCAGAAAGAGGTTGTCAGGGAGCGCAACGCCGAACACGTCATTGCCAGCGAACTGGCGGCCGATCCGTATTGCATCAGCGAGGCCGCGAGCGTCTCGCTGGATCAACACTTGGGCGGTCGCGGGCATTCCGCGTGTTCCAGCGGCCGCTCTCACCACCGCGTCGAGATCTTCCTTCCCCGGTGCCGAAACGATGAGCACATCCTGGACGCCGCTGGCCGCGCACTCCTGCATCACTCGAAGAACCTGCGGTACGCCGCCGATGGGTAAAAGCTCCTTCGCCGCGCCCCTGGTAAGCATCGCCATGCGGGTCCCCCTGCCGCCGCAGGGGATGAGTGCTTTTTGGAGCGGGCTCACGCGGGCACTTCCAAGCGAGCTCCCTCCCCGGCGCGAGTGAGCCACGTGCGCGGCTTACGATGAAATCGCGCCTCGTAGTTGGCGCAAAGCGCCTCCGTTGCCGCTGCCAGGGCATCGTATTTCCCGACTGCAATAGCGCAGCCCCCCCAACCAGCTCCGGTGAGACGCGCGCCGGTGACTCCCGGAGTTGCGCGCGCCTGGTCGACGAACCAATCCAGTTCTGGACTGGAACAGTCGTACTTCGTTCGCAGCGATTCGTGCGAGGCGTAGAGGAGCGCACCATCAACGAGTCCACGATCTTTCAATCCACTTACGACCGCGGTAACGCGGCGCGTCTCTTCCGTAACGTGAAGCGCCCGGGCTTCAAGCGTCTCAGGCAAGCGGGCCTTCCTGACCTCGCCCGGATCGGCGCTCGCCAGGTTGGGAAGGGAAGGATTCGTTTTTCGCAGTAGCGACAGCGCTTGTTCACACTCGGCCCGCCGCTGATTGAATTGCGACGAACGGAGTGACCTGGGGATCGCGGTATCAAATATCAGCAGCGATTCGGTGAGGGGAACTTGCTCCGTCTCCAGTGTGTCACACCACAAATGAAGAGCGGAATCGCGGTCGCACAAGGCAGACGCGAATTGATCCATGACGCCGCAAGCGACGCCAACGAATTCATTTTCGACACGCCACGAAAGCAAGGCAAGATCCTTGAGCGTACGACCATCTCCGATCAGAGCTGCAACGGCGAGCGATGTCGCCAGCTCGAGCGCCGCAGAAGAGCTGAGGCCTGACCCGGCGGGAACATCGCTTATCACGGCCGCGTCAATCTGGGGAAGGCAACTACCAGCGCCGACAAATCCGGCGCATACTCCGGTTACGTAATCCCACCAGCTTCCAGATCGCGAAATCGAGCGCATGTCGAAAGCGCCCCGACTGGCTTCGTGCTCGGAGGCGATGCAGCTCGTGCTCGAGTCTGGCTTTGCCCGGACGGCGACGTACGTTCGTCTGTCGATGGCGATCGGAAGGACCTGACCACCGTTGTAATCCGTATGCTCGCCAATGACGTTCACTCGTCCCGGCGCTGAGCCTACGACGTCTGGCTCGCTACCGTAAACCTTGCGAAAAAAAGCCCGCGCGTGCTCGGGATTCATCTACCCACAGTGCCGGGAGCGAGAAGCAAATTGTCAGTTCAGGTGTGCGCGGCGCTGCGTTGCATCCGCCCCTGCACCACCACCACCGCGAGAAGGAAGGCGCCGCGAATGACCCATTGCCACCACGGGCTGATGGTACCTTCGAGATTCAACAAGTTCAGTATGACGCCGAGCAGCAACACGCCGGTAAGTGTGAGTCCGGCACCGCCCTGACCGCCGGTCAGCACCGTCCCTCCGACGACGACCGCCGCGATCGCATCGAGCTCCCAGCCAGTGCCCGCAACCGGCTGCGCCGCGCCGAGACGCGCCGCAAGCAGTACCCCGGCGAGCCCTGCAAACGCGCCGCTAATCGCGTATGTAAGAACGAGGACTCGATCGACTTTCAGCCCTAACAACCGTGCGGCCTCGAGACTGTCACCAACGGCGTACACGTGCCTCCCGAATCGGGTATAACGAAGGGCGAGCCACGCGAGACCAAACGCCAGGATTATTAATGCGACCGGTACGGGGATCGGCCCCATCTCGCCGCGTCCAAGCCATTCCAGACCACTGTCATTGGCCGTAAGAGGAATTGAGTTCTCGCGCGTGACGGCGAGCGCCAGACCACGCGCGGCAATCATCATCGCAAGCGTAGTTATGAAAGGTTGAATGCGCGCTTTTGCGATGAGAAGCCCATTCAGGAACCCAATGGCTGCCGCCACACCGACACCCGCTAACACGGCGGCCAAGGTACCAAATTTGGCCGAATACACCGCGGCGACTCCCGCGACCGCCAGGACGGCGCCCACGGAAAGGTCGATTCCGCCGGTAAGAATTACGAAGGTCATCCCAAGCGCGACCAAACCGACCATGCTGTTTTGACGAACGATATTGAGCAGGTTTTCCGCGGTCAAAAAGGAAGCATACCGGGCAAATCCGAATATGGAGGCCACGATGAGAGCGATGAGTGCGCCCTGGTGCTGGAGGATCGAAAGCAACCGTGTACGCGCCGACGACTGCGAAGGAATGAGGATTGTCGTCATTTTTAGACGCGCCTTGCCCGCTGAAGGTAGACGGCAAAGACGATAATTGCCGCCTTGAGGGCGAGCGACCACGCGTAAGGCACGAGGAGCATGTTGAAGCTGGTAGCGATCACCTGCATGATGAGCGCGCCGACAACGGTACCAAGAATCGTTGCCCGCCCGCCGCTGAGGGCGGTTCCACCAACAACCACGGCGGCAATCGCATCGAGCTCGATGTTGACGCCGACCTTCGCGGCATCAGACGCTCCGAGTCTCGATACCTCGATTAGCCCGGCAATTCCCGCGAGCAAGCCCGATAAGGCGTAGACCGTAACCAGTGTCCGCCGAACCGGAACGCCCGCGAGTCTGGCTGCGGCCGGATTTCCGCCCGCAGCGAGGACGTACCGACCGAAGGGGAGTGAGTGCAGGGCAAAGGCGGCAGCGACGACCACGACAAGAGCTAGTATCACTGGAGTCGGGACCGCTCCGATGTGACTGCGTCCCAGGACCTCGAAGCTGGGATTAGTGATCGACACGAGCTGACCGTCATTGCTGATCACCTGGGCAAGGCCCCGGCCCGCTATGAGCGTGGCGAGAGTCACCACGATAGGTTGAATTCGGTCGCGCGTAATAAGCGCGCCGTTTAGAAATCCGACGAGCAGGCCAGCCAGCAAAGCCAAAGCGATCGCCGGGGCCATTCCAAGGCCCAGCTGCACTGCCGCAACGGATCCTGCAATCGCCATCACCGATCCCACCGACAAATCGATGCCGCCGGTGGCGATGACCAGTGTCATACCCACCGCCACGAGTACTACTTCAGACGCCTGAAGAAGGACGTTCCAGAAGTTGCTGGTCGTTGCGAAGTTTGGCGTAAAAAAAACATTCAACAGGACGAGCACGATGAGTGCGATGATCGCCCCCGATGTCGAGCCGGGCGCCAGCCAGCGCGGAACTTTGATCGCCCGCACTCCGACGGCCAACGGGGGCGCGCTCATTTCGCGGTCTCCACCGCGCTACCGCTCGCCATTGCATGGATGATGGAATCCTGAGAGATGTCTTGCCGCCGCAGCTCCGCCACATCGCGGCCGTCTCGCAGCACCTCAACGCGAGAGCTTCCTTCCACCAGCTCTTCGAGATCCGATGAGATCATCAGTACCCCCAGCCCCTGCTGCGCCAGCTCGTTAATGAGCGCCTGAATCTCGCCACGCGCTCCGATATCGATTCCCCGCGTGGGCTCGTCGACAATCAGGAGCTGAGGACTCGTGCACAACCATCGCGCGAGTAGAACCTTCTGTTGACTACCTCCGGATAGTTCCCGGATTTTCTGGTCGGCATTCGCCGCCTTGATCTTGAACCGCTTCATGAAACGGTCGACGATTTCCTGTTGCTTCTTCCTGTCGACCATGCCCATCCGCGTTAGTGCCGGCAAAGCGGCGAGAGTGAGGTTCTCTCTTACGGAAAGTTCCGGAATTATTCCCTCTGCTTTCCGATCCTCGGGTACGAAGGCAATGTGAGCGGCGATGGCATCGTTGGGAGAGCGAATGTTCGCCGTTTTACCTCGCACTTCGATCTTCCCGCCGTCGATTGGATCCGCCCCGAAGATCGCGCGCGCGGTTTCTGAACGACCGGAGCCGAGCAGTCCGGCGAGGCCGACTACCTCGCCTTCTCTCACTACGAGGGACACACCGCGAAGCTTCGTTCCGCACTGTAGTGCTTCCGCACGGATGAGGGGAACGTCTGTGGAAGACTCCGTGCTCAGGCCGGTGAAAGCAGTTGCGCCCATAGCCAGAGCTTCCCGCGATTTGCCGAGCATAAGGCAAATGAGATCAATGCGCTCGATTTCTCCGAGATTTTTCGTCGCTACGTACTTACCGTCGCGCAAAACGGTCACCTTATCGCAGATCGCGTAGAGCTCATCGAATCGGTGGCTGATATAAACGATCCCGGTGCCCCGGGACTTCAACTTTTCGATCAGCCCATAAAGCAGGGTGACCTCACGCTCGGCTAGCGAACTCGTTGGCTCGTCGAGAACGAGGACCTTCGCACCGAGTGAGACCCCGCGGGCGATCGCTACCATTTGTTGCTGCGCAGTGCGAAGAGTGCCGAGCTGAGCGCGCGGATCTATCTCTAGGCCTAGGTCATTGAGAAGCGCAGCGGTCGAAGCGAAAAGTTCCGGCCAATCGATCAATCCCCAGCGCCTTGGCTCCCGGGCTAGAAATACATTTTCTGCCACAGTGCGATGCGGCAGCAGATGGATTTCCTGGTGAACTGCAATGACTCCGTCCGCCTGCGCGGCGGCAGGAGTTGAGAAATCGACTGGCCGCCCCTCCAGAAGCATACGTCCTTCGTCGCGGAAGTACGCTCCAGTCATGATTTTTACCAGCGTCGATTTTCCCGCGCCGTTCTCTCCAACGAGGGCATGAACCTCGCCGCGCGACAAGGAGAACTCCACATGGTCGAGCGCAGTCACCCCAGCGAAGCGCTTGACTATTCCTTCCATCGTCAGAAGAGGAGCGGAAGTCTGCTCCATTTCGGCACCAGGCATCGGCGGAACGCGGACGCTTGTCAGTACGCGTCCGCTACGTACTGGGAAGCGTTCGTCTTGTCGAACAATCGATCAGTGAGAAGAATCTTGGCCGGAATCGGTTCCTTCTTCTTAAGCTTGTCGATCGTCTCAAACGCCAGCGGACCAAAGCGGGGATTACTCTCTACGCTCACACCCAGCTCTCCGCGTTGAATCGCTTCCAGCCCTGCGCGTTCGCCATCGATCGATACAACCATTACATCCGTGCCAGGTTTCTTCCCTGCGTCCTTGAGTGCCTGTATCGCACCGAGTGCCATCTCGTCGTTGTGCGCGTATACCGCGGTCACCTTGTTGCCCAGCGACTGGACCAGGTTCTCCATCACCGCCTGTCCTTTCGCTCGAGACGCATCCCCGGTTTGCGAAGCGATGATCTTCATATCGGGATACTTCGCTATGCCTTCGCGAAATCCCGCGGCGCGGTCCCGAGCGACTGACGAGCCTGGAGTCAGGGTGAGCTCCACGATCTGCGCTTTCCCGTTGGTTGCCTTGGCGAGCCATTCGCCGGCGCGACGTCCTTGTTCGAGGAAGTTGGATCCAAGGAAAGTGACGAAGTCTTCGCCTGGCTTGCCGGCTGCCTCGCGGTCGACGAGTATCACTGGAATGTTCGCTCGCTTCGCTGCCGCTAGGGCGGGGGCGAGTCCCTGGAACTCACGGGGCGCGAGCAAAATCACGTTGACTCGACGCGCGATGAGATCCTCGACGTCGGAGACCTGCTTCGACGTCTGTCCCTGGGCGTCCGTTACGACGAGCGTCACGCCTCTTTTCGCTGCCTCATCGCGGAGACTCTTCGTCTGGGCAATACGCCAGGGATTGTTGGATTCCATCTGGGAAAACCCGACGACGTACCCGCTCCCGGCATCCTTTCGCGTGCAGGCCGTGATCGCAACAAGCAGAGCAGTGACGGCGAAAAACAACGAGGGTCGCGTTTTCCTGGCGTGGGCGAGGCAATCCATTGGGGATCCGGGAAGAAGTTAGACCGCAGTGCGGGAGACGCCTCAACGCTACCGCTCGTGGCAAACGTCGAACGCGTTCGGAAGGGTTCAGTTTGGGTTCACTCTGCAATGCCTAGCGAGCCTTGTCAAGGAAAAGCAAGGACTCTTGACACTAAACGGTTCGCGTTCTATGCTCGTCTGCCCGAACCTGCCTGAACTGGTTCAGAACGGTTCGATGCGTCCGTTCACCCGCAACCGTAGGCTATGGCCGGAAAGCGACCCACCATCACTGACGTTGCCAGAAGCGCGGGAGTCTCCAAGGCTACCGTCTCTGCTGTGCTTAACGACGGCCAAGGCGTAAAGGCAGACACGCGGGACCGGGTCCTGGGCGCAATCGAGCTGCTGAACTATCGGCCTACTCAGAATACGGGATCGAAATCTCAACGGCGCTATCGCAGTATCGCGCTTTTGATCAAAGAGTACGACAACCCGTATTACGACGAGGTGACGGCCGGCGTTCGCGCTTACGCTGAAACTCAGGGCTACATGGTGTTCGTGGTCAGCAGTGAAGGGAGCTACGAAGCTGAACGCCGGGCTGTCGAGTGGTTGAGAGACAAAGACGTAGATGGCCTCATCGCGGCGCCGGTCCTGGGTGAACAAGCCGACCTCTCGCACTTCTTTGAACTGAAGCGGCGCAATTTCCCGTTGGTTTTTCTCGAGCAGGTGCGGGGCGTCTCCGCGAGTCTGGTCGATTTGGAAAACGTAAGCGCATCGCAGAAGGCGGTTGAGTATCTCTTCGGCCTCGGTCATCGTCGCGTCGCGCATTTTGCCGGTCCGTCTTATTCTGCGCACAGTCAGGAAAGAGTTGACGGCGTGCACCGCGCGTACAGCAGCACGAACCTTGTCTTTGCGCCCGAGGACATTATCCCGGCAGGGGCACACTTCGACGATGGCTATCGGGCGGGAGTTGCATTTTTCGAAACTCGATCCGAAGCCGAGAGGCCAACCGCAGTTACGTGTTACAACGACCTGGTGGCGATGGGGCTGTGCAAGGCGCTCGCGGAGCTCGGTGTGTCCTGTCCCGACGACGTCTCCGTTGTTGGATTTGACGACATCAAGTTCTGCGAGACCCACTCGGTTCCGCTCACCTCTGTGCGGGTTCCCAAATTCGAAATGGGAGATCTGGCAGCACAGATGCTGATCCGGCACATCGAGTCGAAGGAAGCTGTAAGTCCCCAGAAGGTCTATCTCGATGCGACGATCGTCATCCGCCGATCGACAGCGCCGCCCGCGGAAATGCCGGTCAGCGTCAGCGGATCAGACCTCGACATGCGCGCACCAGGTCTGATTCCGATCCCAGCGTACGCGGCAGCGGCACCGAGTCTAGGATCAGGTTCCCGCTTTTTCCGATGAAGAAGACGTTGCAGCTACGTCTGTTGCCGGCAGCGGTCTTTGCCATAGCCTGCTCGACGCCACCGGCGCCGGTAACGACACCGGCCCCCGCGCCTGTCGTCGTTGCGCCATCGCAAGGCTCCGCTTCCAATCCGTACGTCTGGCGACCGGCTAACCCACGACTCCTCACGCGTTGGGCCTCGCGTGTCAATCCGGACAATGTGCTTCCCGAGTATCCGCGGCCGCAGATGACGAGGCCGCGCTGGAAAAATCTCAACGGTATCTGGCAGTTCGAAATTGTTTCGGATTCTCTCGCGCTTCCTCCTTCCGGACGCAGTCTCAGCGAAAGAATTCTCGTTCCGTTTGCGATGGAGTCGTCCCTCTCGGGAGTGGGCAAGCACGCAGAGCGAGTTGTTTACCGCCGAACCTTCGACTTGCCCGCGGCGAACAGCGCCGACAGATGGCTTCTCAATTTCGGCGCGGTGGATTGGCAGGCGCGCGTATTTGTAAACGGAAGGGAAGTCGGGTTTCACAGCGGTGGCTACGATCCGTTCACTTTCGACATAACCGATGCGCTCCGCTCCTCTGGCCCTCAGGAGCTGGTTGTGTCCGTCTTCGATCCAACCGACAAATTCGGACAACCCCGCGGTAAGCAGGTTTCAAATCCCGAAGGAATCTGGTACACGCCCGTAACCGGGATCTGGCAGACTGTTTGGTTGGAGCCGGTGCCTCCCGCGAGCATTTCATCGCTGGCGCTGACGCCGGATGTGGATGGTGGAGCACTCCGCATTACGGTTCGAGGGCGTGGTACGTCGGGCAACGATGAGGTCGAAGCGGTAGCGTTCGCTGGGGGCACACCGGTTGGGCGCACCAAGGGATCAATAGACAAGGAGCTGCGGATTCCCGTGCCGAGCGCTCACCTTTGGAGTCCCGACGATCCATTTCTTTATCAGCTCCGCGTAATGCTGCGCAGTGGCAACGGAAGCGTCGATACGGTCAACAGCTATTTCGGGATGCGAAAGGTGGGGCTGGTACGCGACGCCAGGGGCTTCACCCGCATTGGCATCAATGGCAAACCAGTGTTCGAGCTCGGCCCACTGGATCAGGGATGGTGGCCGGACGGCCTTTATACAGCGCCGACCGATGAAGCACTGCGCTCCGACATCCAGACGATGAAAGACCTCGGGCTGACGATGGTGCGCAAGCACATCAAGGTCGAGCCTGCGCGCTGGTACTACTACGCGGACGTCCTCGGACTTCCGATTTGGCAGGACATGCCCAGCGGGTGGAACGACACCAAGGAAGCGCAGCAGCACTTCGAGAGCGAGCTCCGGGCGATGATCGAGAATCGCCGCAACTCGCCCTCAATCGTGGTGTGGGTTCCGTTCAACGAGAAGTGGGGGCAATTCGACACGCCACGCATCGTGAGCATCATCAAGTCGCTCGACAACAGTCGCATCGTGAACGACGTGAGCGGATGGCAACACTCGGGAGCGGGGGACATAGTCGATGTGCATCGCTATCAGGGACCACAAGCGATGTTCGGCACCCGCGATCGCGCCGCCGTCGTCGGCGAATTCGGAGGACTCGGTTACAAGGTTCCCGGCCACACCTGGGCCGGTGAGGGATGGGGCTACGCCGGTCTGTTCAACACCGAGAACGAGCTGCGCGATCGATATGACCTGCTGATGAAGCGCATGTGGCATTTGCGGGACACCCATGGAATGAGCGCCGGTGTCTACACCCAGCTGACAGATGTCGAAGTGGAACTGAACGGCTACATGACTTACGACCGTGCCGTTCTCAAGTTCGACACCGCCCGTGCTGCAGCGGTGAATCGGGGACTCGCACCGTACATCCTGCCAGAGTACCCGCAGTTTACGAATGCGGTAAACGTTTCGATTAGTCAGGGTAGCCCGACCGAGATTAGGTATACGACCGACGGATCCGAGCCAACCGCGTCGAGTAAGCGTTATAGCAAGCCTTTTACTCTGAGATCGTCAACCGTTGTGCGCGCGAAGTCTTTCGTCGGTGGCGCGCCAACGAGCGCTCCTGAAGCGCGAACCGACTTCCGCCTCGTCCAAGGCCGCGCGCCCGCTACAATCTCGAGAGGCAACCTGTCACGCGGTGTCGAGTACGCGCTCTTCCAGGACACGACCTACGAGTCTCCGTTTCGTATGAACTGGCCGGTGCGTGATCGCGTTGATCGTCTCGACCGCGGAAACGGCCCCGATCCGCGGAAAACAGGAACGACGCCCCGCATCACGCTGGCGCCACGTGACACCAACGAGATGTTTGGAATCCAATACAGTGGCTACATCGATGTGCCGCGTACTGGAGTGTACACATTCACTGCGATGTCGGATGACGGCACTCGCCTGTGGATCGGCGACGAGACCGTACTCGCTTCGCTCGGTCAATCGCCCGCCACCACCGAAACTGTAGGGCAGATCGCACTTCAAGCAGGCCTGCACCCGATCACCGTCGGCTACTTCCAGGCCTACGGCCCGATGGCACTCGACCTCTACATCGAAGGGCCGGGAGTGCCGCGTCAACTGGTCCCAGCTCGAATGCTATATCACCCCGCCGCATCTGGCGGGAAAACAAAAACCCGATGACCGTGGAGGTAATCTTGACCAAACTATCTAATCGCCTGGCGAGAAGCGTTCGCAGCTTCTTCGCGCCGCTCGCGCTCCTTTGCGCGGTCATCGGGAGCTTGCTTGTCCCGATTTCCGGGCAGGGGCAAGGAACAGCGGGAACAATTACTGGCACGATTACAAGCGACGCCGGTGCCCCGATCGCCGGCGTCCAGGTTTCGATCCCGGGTCGCGGGATCGGTGCGATTACGGGACCCGATGGACGCTACACCATCGGTCGCGCACCAACTGGGACCTACACCATTCGCGCACAGCGGATCGGGTTCTCACCTGTCACGCAGCAGGTCAGTGTGAATGCCGACCAGACAGCGTCGGCGGATTTCCGAATGGTACAGGTCGCGACCTCGCTGACCACCCAAGTCGTAGTCGGGTACACCACCCAGCAGCGACGTGACGTATCAGATGCAGTCGCGAGCGTAAGGGCTGAAGAGATCCGCGATCAAAAAGTCTCAACGCTCGAAGAGGCGTTGCGCGGTCGAGTACCCGGGCTCCAGGTATTGGCATCGGGAGAGCCGGGACGACCCGCCAGTGTGGTCATTCGCGGGCAGAATTTCGTCAGCGGTAGCGTGTCACCGCTCTACGTCGTGGACGGGATGTATCTCACCGAGAATCCAAACCTGAATCCGGACGACGTCGAGTCGATCGAAGTGCTGAAGGACGCATCGGCGGCCGCACAATATGGAGCACAGGCCGCGAATGGTGTGATTGTCATCCGCACCAAGCGAGGGCACAACGGTGAAGCTCACACGGAGGTTCACTCATATTTCGGATACCAGACGATTCCGAAGCGGATCGACATGATGAATGCGACGCAGTGGGCGGATATTACCCGCACTGCGTATCAGAACGGAAATACCGCTCCACCCGCTGGCGCGGTGAATCCCACCATCACCACGGATTGGCAGGACGCGGTTTTTCAGTCGGGCTCGATCCAGGATCACAACCTCACGTTGTCCGGCGGTTCGACGAACACTGACTACCTGTTGAGCGGCGGCTACCTGGAACAGAAAGGCGCGATCATTAACACCGGTTTCAAGCGCCTGAGTTTGCGGATCAATTCTGAGGCGCGCCGCGGACGACTGACTCTTGGCGAGAACCTGGCCCTGTCCCAATCGCATCGCGTCAACCTCAACGGGTTCCCGCTCATTGACGCTGTCCGCATGCTTCCCGGCATTGCGGTTTACGATCCGGCGAATCCGGGTGGATTTGGGTATGGCAACGACGCAAACCCGACATTCGGTACCAACCCTGTCGGACAGCAAATCGCTCGCAGCAACACTGACAGATCCGCACAGTTGATCGGGACCACCTACGCCGATCTGCGTTTGCTCGAGAGCCTGCACTACCGGTTCAACCTCGGGGCGAATTACGCGAACAACTTGAACCGTAACTTCGTCGGGATTGCGACGCTTCGTTATCGAGACTCGCCCCCCTACGCCACGCTCGGCGAGCAGACGGGAGATTTCACATCTCTGCTATTCGAAAACCTCCTCATGTTCGATAAACAGTTTGGCGCTGGGCTGCACAAGCTCAATGCGGTCGCCGGAATCACATCACAGCGCCAGGACGACCAGGAACTCTTCGTTTACCGTCAGGGCTTCACCGACGAGACGTTGACCCAGATCGATGCCGGCGCGACGGGCGGATTGAACAATCGAGGCAATCTGACACAGAGTCGCCTCAACGCGATGCTTGTCCGCGCGAACTACACCCTGCTGGATCGATACCTCTTCACCGGCAGCGTTCGACGCGATGGGTCGTCACGGTTTGGCCCGGGCAATCGGTACGGCACCTTCGGAGCGGCGTCCGTCGGTTGGGTGCTGAGTGACGAGGGCTTTTACAAGCGCATCCCAATGCTCAGCGGGGCAGTGGACTACCTGAAGTTCAGGGCGAGCACTGGAACCCTCGGCAACCAGGATATCGGCGACTACCAGTACAGCGCTCCAGTCCAGCAGAATCTGAACTACTTCTTCGGAGGTGGGCTGGTGCAGGGGGCGACGCAGTTGTCGCTGGCGAATCCGAACATCAAATGGCAAAGCAACAAGGAAACCAACTTCGGGTTCGATTTCGGACTCATGGACGACAGGATAACGTTCAGCGCTGATCGCTATTCGTCGACATCTGAGGGATTGCTGGTCGCCGCACCCATTCCGTGGAGCCTTGGTGCGTCGGGGAGTCCGGTGGTGAACGCGGGTTCAGTCCGAAACACCGGATTCGAATTCAACCTCGCACACCACTACGATAGATCCGCGTTCCGGCTGAATAGCACGCTCAACCTCACGACTATCAAGAACAACGTTCTATCGCTCGGCAACGGCGGTCAGCCGATATTTGCTGGTCCGTTCGGCGTGGCGCGAACTGCTGTCGGCAATCCCATCGGTGAGTTTTACGTCTTCAAGACCGACGGGATTTTCCAGAACGCCGCCGAGGTCACTGCCCACAAAGTGCAGCCAACCGCGCAACCTGGGGATATTCGCTTCGTCGATATCAACGGCGACGGCATTCTCAACGATCAGGACCGGTACAATGCGGGAAGCGGCATTCCGAAATGGACCGGTGGGTTGTTCTTCGACGGAAGATTCAACGCCCTGGATTTCGCGCTCAACATGCACGGATCCCACGGCGCCAAGATCTTCAACGTGGTGAAGTTCTGGACCGACAGAACCGACGATCCGCAGAACCACCGCGCCGGGTATGTCCCCTGGACGGCATCCAATCCGACGTCTAATCCGCGAGCCGTGTTCGGTCCGGCCGGTTCGTCAAATGACCGCCCCAATTCCGATCGCTGGATCGAGGATGGCTCCTACTGGAAGATCCAAAACGTTGTCCTGGGGTATACTCTCCCCAGCTCCATGCTAACCCGGACCGGGTTATCCGACTCGAGTCCGCGCGTTTACCTGAATATCCAGAACCTTCACACCTTCACCAGCTATTCAAACTGGGATCCCGAAATCCTCGGTTTTTCCGACCCACTCGCTCGCGGAATCGACGACGGCCGAATTTTTCCGAACGTCCGGACGATTTCCGTCGGCCTAGACCTGAGGATGTGACCGGTGAAATCACTCATTAGCACACTCAAAGGATTTTCAATGCACAATCGACCACTTCGCGTCGCAGTCTTCGTCGCTGCGGCAGGTCTTGGCGTGGCGGCCTGCACGCAAGACCTCGACATCACCAATCCTAATCAGCCGAATACCGGCCAGTTCTGGCTCACTTCGGCGGACGCCATCAAGGGCATAAACGCCGTCTACAATGGGCTGCTGAATAACGGAACCTACGGACGGTGGCTTGGCTTCGGTTACGACATCCGCTCGGACGAAGGCTATAGCACTAGCCCGTGGACCGACCTGTCGAACTTCAACAAGTTCACGCAATCGGATTACAATTTTGAGCCGAGCCGGGAGATTTTTCAGCACCACTACCAGGCAATTTTCCGCGCGAACCAGGTCATAGATCGTGTCCCTGGAATCAATATGGATGCGACGCTGCGGAGCAGAATTGTCGGCGAAGCTCAGTTCATCCGCGCGCTGTTGTACTTCAATCTCGTCAACCTGTACGGCGGCAATATTCCGCTGGTTATAAAGACTCCGAATCCCGGAGACTTTCCACCTTCGTCCACAGTTGCGGACGTCTACGCTCAAATCGAGAAAGATCTGACCGAGGCCGCAGCTGCATTGCCACCTTCGTATACCGGATCTGATGTCGGACGCGCTACAAGGGGCGCTGCACTCGCGATGCTCGGCAAGGCGCAACTGCAGCAAGGGAAATGGACGGCTGCGCAGGCTACACTCGCACAGGTGATCGGCATGCCCCAGTACGATCTCATGCCGAACTATAAAGACAACTTCACCGACGCCCAGGAGAACAACAAGGAATCGGTCTTCGAGGTACAGTTCGGCGACGAGACGCAGTTGTCGAGCGGGGTGCGGGGTCAGAACTACGCCAAGATGATCGGTGCCTGTGGCCCTGGCTTCTGCGATGGGCTTCCAACCCAGTGGTACTTCGATCAGTTCTTCCCCAATCCCAGCAACAGGCTGGTTTACGATCCTCGCCTGAACGCGACGATATTCTGGAACAGACCGGACACCGTCGGGGGCGGCGACGTGTACGGCCAGTCGTTCCAGAGCCGTTATGGTGCAACCAGCAGCGCGCTGTACTGGAAGAAGTGGGGCGAGTACTACGTCCCCGGCGACCAGAACTGGGATAACCCGATCAACTATCGCGTGATCAGGTTCGCTGACGTTCTCCTTATGGAGGCCGAGGCGACCAACGAAGCAGCGCCCGGCAACTCGGCAGCGGCGGCAGTATTTGTCAACCGCGTACGCGCGCGCCCGTCGGTCAATCAACCGCCGCTCGCGACCGGTCTTACCCAGGCCCAGATGCGTGCGGCAATCCTGAAGGAACGTTTGCTCGAGCTCGGTTTGGAACAGACACGCTGGCTTGATGTCAAACGGCAGGCAATGCTGAAAAAGGCAACGCTTCTGCCGGATGACGCGGAGTTCTCGTTCTTTGTCGATGGCAAGAGCGAGTTGCTGCCGATCCCCCAGGCCGAGATCGATTTGAACCCGAACGTGAAGCAGAATCCGGGGTGGTAGAAAATTGGATCGGACGGGATACGCATCCCGTCCGATCCGCACCACGGTTTGGTCCAGTCTTAACAAAGCGTACTGCAGATGCTTGAGATAAGAGCTTTCCTTCGTGCGGCCGCCGTTCTCTCTCTCCTCAGCTGTTCGAATGGGGCGGCGGTAATTGACGGTGGCGTACCGCCGGCCACCTGCACATTTCGCAATCCCATCGACGTTGGCGCCGATCCGTGGGTTGTGCGCGAGGGAGGCTATTACTACCTCAGCGAGTCGCGCGACAACGGCATCTGGGTCTACAAATCAACATCTCTCACTTCGCTGAAGCAGAACGCGATCAAGGTGTGGACCGCTCCGCCAACGGGCTGGAATGAGACCAACGTCTGGGCGCCCGAGCTCCACCACATCGGAGGACTCTGGTACATCTACTACGCCGCCGGCCGTCGCCATGCCGATGGGTCGGACGCGCCGTTCACATCACAGCGCGCCGGGGTCCTGCAGTCGGTTGCTGACGATCCCCAGGGAGCGTACGTCGACAAGGGAATGCTCTACACTGGCGACAACGTGCAAGCCCAAACCGGCGACGTCTGGGCGATCGACCTGACGGTCGGCGACATCAATGGCCAAATGTACGCCGTATGGTCGGGATGGGATCAGAACAATTCCACGACCGACCGTGTGCAGCAAAATCTTTATACCGCTCGAATGTCGGACCCGCTGACGATCGCTACTAACAGGGTGAAAATCGCTGCACCCGATGCGAGCTGGGAGCGCGGACCCGAACTTCCACTCGAGGAAGGCCCCGAGTTTCTAGAGCATGGCGGACAGGAATTCATCATCTACTCGGCCAATGATTCCTGGCTTCCCGATTATCAGCTGGGGCAACTTCAATTGACGACGCCGACGGCGGATCCATTGAACCCGGCGAGCTACGTAAAGTCAGGTCCGGTGTTCAGTGGGACGACCGGGGTCTACGGGGTAGGGCACAGCAGCTACACCAAGTCCCCCGACGGAACTGAAGACTGGATCGTTTACCACTCGAAGGTTGATCCTTCTCCCGGCTGGAATCGCGTTATCCGCACGCAAAAATTCGGGTGGAATGCGAACGGATCCCCCAATTTTGGCACACCCGTAGCGACCGGCGAGTCGATTCAAATGCCCGCAGGCCAGTGCAAATAGAGACGATGGCCTAAGGCGTCACGGCGGTGCGACCTCCGCGGTCTACTCGCCAAGACTTCGCGCATGTAGATTCAGCACCACTTCCAGCAAGCCGCGCTGCCAACAGCGAGGTGATTCCTGCCCCCGTAGCTCAGGTGGATAGAGCAGCGGTTTCCTAAACCGTTGGCCGGGTGTTCGAGTCACCCCGGGGGCACTCGGCAAATTACTGCTACGACTATAATGACCACACCAATCAGCCCCGCGAAGCGTCGGCTCGGCGCCGATGAAGACTCGATGTATGAATGGCTCATGCTCCACAGGTCGCAAGTTACCTGGAGCGTTTTGGTGGTCCTCGCGGCGATCGCCGTTTTCTGGTTCTTCCAGAGACAAAAGGCGATCAAGGCCGAGCGAGCGGAGACCCAGTTCTTCCAGGCGCGCCAGGCAGCCGCCGCTGGAAATCTTCCACTCGCGATTTCGGACCTGCAAAAGGTCGCGACGCGTTACGATGGGACCAGGGCAGGGACCCAGGCATCACTGTCCCTGGCCCAGGCCTACTACGATCAAAAGAAATACAAGGAAGGGATCGACGCACTGAAGAAGGCTGAGTCCAAAGCGCCGGCGGACTTCAAGCCAAGTGTACACGTTCTCGAAGCCGATGGGTACGAAGAGCTCAGGAACTTCGTGGCGGCTGCCGAGCAGTACAAGCTCGCTGCCGCTGCTACGTCATTTCCCGCCGAAAAAGCTCAATACCAATCCGCCGCTGCACGCAACTATATGTCTGCGGGGAAGAACACCGAGGCGAAAGCGATATGGACGGAGCTGGCCAAAGACGAGACCGGGCCGGAAGCCGCAGAAGCTCGCGTTCGCCTCGGAGAAGTGGCCGCGAAAGCAATGAGCCTATAGAATGGTCCCCGGGATCTTTAACAGGAGATAAAGATGGCAACCGCAACCCAGAAGGCGCCGGCGCGGACGAGTTTCAAAGTGAAGGCGATGAGCCTGGAGGCCTGCAATTGCGCGCATGGATGCAATTGCCAGTTCGGTGGATTCCCGAATGAAGGAAAGTGCGAATTTCTCATCGGCTACGAGGTGCGAAACGGGAAGTTCGGGAAGATCGATCTCAAAGGCGTGAAGTTCGTGGTGGCCGCGAAATATCCGAACGCAATTCACGAAGGCAACGGCCACGTTGCTCTGTTCATCGACGAAAAAGCCACTGATGAACAAGTAG
Source organism: Gemmatimonadaceae bacterium (assembly GCA_046262755.1). GTDB lineage: Bacteria > Gemmatimonadota > Gemmatimonadetes > Gemmatimonadales > Gemmatimonadaceae > UBA4720. The sequence goes on from JBHEME010000003.1 coordinate 44,122, forward strand.
GCGCTATCGCTACGATCTGCACGGGACAGCAGGGAGGTATGCCCTGGGAAGCGATCGCGGCTACCGTTACCCGTCTCGAAGGTCCGATCCAGAAGCCCATCAAAATGAGCTTCGATGGTCAACGCTCCTCATTCAGTATTCCGGGTGTTTTGGAGTGTCGGGCGACGCCGCTCAAGGATCCCGTCTCCGGCGCGGACAAGGAGGTTCACATAGTCTATCCGAAGGGCGGCTTCTTCTGGAACGACGGCAGTGTGGTCACTACCGATGCCTCAAAAATCTCCTACGGAGACCTCAGTTTTGATCATAAAGCGAAATATGCCGCGGTCGCTGAGGTTAACTGGACGAACCAGGCCTGACCCGTTGTAGGGTCGCAGTTGTTGGATAACAGAAGCGAACATTCTGTAGCTGGCGGGCTCGTTGAGCTGCGGGCCCGACGCAGCGACGCAGTTCCTCTCCTGGCTGTCGCGATTGCGGCGACTGGCGCCTGGATCTATCTGACACTGCTTCATCCGATGCCAGGTGGAATGACCCCCACCCAGATGGCGGGAATGAAGAATCTCGCGCCAGGGAGCTACGGCTGGCCGGAAGGCGTGCTCCTATTCGTAATGTGGGCGGTGATGATGGTAGCCATGATGGTGCCGTCCGCTGCACCGATGATTCTTCTTTTTTCGCGGATAGCCCGGGCCCGATCGGCTCGCGGGGCAGAATACGCGCCGGTCGGCTTTTTTGCCTTGGGCTATCTGGGGCTGTGGTGGGCATTCGCCGCGGTTGCAGCTTTCGTCCAGTGGGAGTTGGATGTCCATGCCGGACTGACCGCGGACATGCGCATACGGCCTCTAGCGGCTGGGCTCGTACTGATTGCTGCCGGCACGTATCAGTGGCTGCCGCTAAAGCAGGCCTGCCTCCGCCAATGTCGGACCCCACTGGGGTTTCTGAGCCAATCCTGGCGCGAGGGGCCGCAAGGCGCCGTTGTCATGGGCCTGACTCATGGCGCCTTTTGCGTGGGGTGTTGCTGGCTGCTCATGGCTCTGTTGTTCGCGGCCGGAGTGATGAACCTACTGTGGGTGGCAGCTCTATCGATCATAGTCCTTTTGGAGAAGACGTTCACACAGGGTCCAGTGATTAGTCGGATCCTTGGGATCATTCTGATCGGGGCCGGCGTCGTCCAGTTAGTTCGAGTTTGACACCGATAAATCCGAAAGGCAATCAATTGCCGTCGCGTCCCGCCGCCCCCGGCGGGATATGCGCATAAGATAGATTATGTAAACCACACCTAGTGCTTATTTGTGGAGAAGTCATCCCGGTGTGGGTTGCCCGATTTACAAACCTCTGCAATGTTGTCGCTTAGCCCTTAGGACTTGACGCATCACTTGAATGTGGGATTCACGGCCAGTAGTCGAACCGACCCGCGACAGTCTGTCAGGCCAGCTGCCGGATCCGGCCCTCGAAAACGATCCTTCCCTCTCCCCTCAGGGATGGAAGCCAAGAGTCGTGGTCGCGTTGCAGCGTTACCACCAGAGGAAGGCCGGAGCGGGTCCAGAGGGTGGTTTCGGGTCCCGTCTCGCCCCACGCGGAAAGCACAATCGCGGTCGCCACAGCGCCAGTTCCGCATGCCAGCGTTTCGGCTTCGACACCACGTTCGAAGGTGCGATAAGCCAAACGTCCGTCACCCCGTCGGCTCACAAAATTCACGTTGGCCCCGTCGGACAAGTTCGGGTGGCGTCGCAGTTGGGCGCCTTGGCCGACCACGTCTGCTTTCTCAAGATCGGGTACCTCAAGTACGAGGTGAGGAACGCCAGCCCGGGCGTAACCCACCCTCGACTGCCCTTTGCCGTTGGGAATGCCGAGTCGCCGGGCGTCCGGCTCGAGCTCGGTTACCGGCTCCAGATCCACTTCCGGAAGTCCGTCGCGGATCCTCGCGCGGAGAGCACCAGCGGCGGTATGGAGGATAAACCCGCCGGCCTGAGCCAACCCTAGATCTACTGCGAGGCGAATGCTGCAGAGGCTGGCGTTCCCACACAAGGCCGCCTCGGAGCCGTCGCTATTGTAGTAGCGCATTCTGACGTCGCTCTCGCCGGCCTTCTCTAGAAAAACTACCCCGTCTGCTCCAATTCCGGTGCCGCGAGCCGAGAGGTCCCTGATAGTGGCTTCGTCCTCCAGCGTCGAGACATCGCTAGCAGTTGCGTCAAAAACGACGAAATCGTTCCCCGACCCCGTCATTTTATAGAATGGCTGGCCTTCGAGGCGCAGCGACATCAGATCCTCCCGGTCAATCCCCACCAGCGCAGACGCCAGACCATCCAGACGGCCTCGCGAACTATTCGCTTCGACATCTTGCTCACACCTTCAGCGCGGTCGACGAAAATGATAGGGATTTCGACGAGACGAAATCCGCGCTTCCACGCTCTAAAGGACATCTCGATCTGGAACGCGTAACCGTTTGACTTAACGGAATTTAGATCGATTGACTCGAGTACGTTCCGTCGAAAGCACTTGAAACCACCGGTGGCATCGAAGATTGGAAGGCCCGTGATTCCTCTAGCGTAAATATTCGCCGCGTAGCTCAGGAAGAGTCGGCTCATTGGCCAGTTCACCACGTTGACGTGACCGTCCTGGTAGCGTGAGCCGAGGACGAGATCAGCGTCCCTTATCGTGGCAAGGAATTCCGGGAGGCGGTCGGGATTGTGCGAGAAGTCCGCGTCCATCTCGAACACGTAATCGTACTTACGCTCGAGCGCCCAACGAAAGCCCGCGATGTATGCAGTCCCCAGCCCAAGCTTGGCCTCGCGGTGCATCACGTGCACACGGGGATTTGTTCCTGCGATCGCATCCACCACTGCGCCGGTACCGTCGGGCGATGCATCGTCGACGACCAGGATTTCCAGCGACGAGTCCTGGGCCAGGATGGCTGGAATCAGCCGCGCAATGTTGAACTTCTCGTTGTAGGTCGGGACAATGACAAGAGCGCGGTCAGCCAAAACGTCTCGCGGTGAGTCGTGGAACGGAGGCCGCAGAGAAAACTGTCCTGGGGAGACCGATTCCGCCACCCGTTGCGATCCCACCGCACGAGAACCGCGACATTCTGCTCATCTAGATCGCGGCCGCCAGTAGCGCTGGGATTTTCCGCGCCTGGACAAACTCGACACGCGCGCCGGCGTTGTCACAGGTTCCTAGGAGTGCTTCGAGGTTTGTGCGAACGCTCGCGAGGTCATAGAGTCGGCTGCGATTTGGCAAGAGCTCGTCGGGATGAAAATAGGTGGCGAATACCAATGGTTCCTGAGTGTCGGCGGCAAGCAGCGCCCTTCGCATTTGACTCACGAGCGGGGCAAAGAGTTCACGACGGGCGGTGATGTTGATCCAATAAGTCGGTCTGCGGATTGAATCCCAGAGAAGGCGCAGAATCCGTGTCTTGCGCGCCAGTTGAACACCGCTGATGAAACTCCACACTCGCGAAACTGAGACGAAAGTGGGGATCTCGAGCAGCCGCGACGCCGCTGCCCCGGGCTTGGGTGGCCGGCGGTAATCCGCTCGGGAAGGCTTGAACGGAATCCGTGGGCTCGAGTGCCAGTCGAAACAGTTCTCGCCGCGTGTGGGCGGAGCTCCGACAAACGTGCGGAGCCCGGGGACCGCCGAGAAATCCACTACGACTCCGAGCTCCTCGAGCGTCTGGAATGTCTGATTGTTGTGATAGTCCCAACCCATCCGTACGCTTTTCACCCCGCCCGGCAAACAAGCCGCGAGATCCTTGTGCGCCTCGTGAAGCATCTCGATTTGCCACTGTCGATCTTGCACTTCCTGAAACCAGCGGCCGCTTCCCTTCTCACGCCGCCAGAAATGGGGGTGCCAGCCAAGCTCGTCTCCACTCCGCTCGAGCTCCCGCAAGAAACCGCCATGCTCGCGCGCTACCGCGGCATAATCGCCAAGCATGTCGCGTATCTGTTCGTCGGCACGGAGCAACCAGGTGAAGACCGGCTCACCTCCACGCGCATCCCGTATTGTCCTGAGCGAGTTTTTGAGCAGGGGAATTCCGTTCGTCATGCCTTTCCATGAGAGCCTGTCCGAAGGAACGTCTGGGAGCAGACTCGCGCGATCGGGATCCGTATCGCAGCCAATGACTATGTAGACGGTACGCAAGCGCTACCAGAGGTTATCGAGATCGGAGTCGAAGAAGTCGACCCGAATTTGTCCTTCGACGCCAGCTGCAACGACAACCGGATACGGTTGCGCGACGTACATGCCAGCGGATCTAAATAGGGGCGCGTCGACCACAGAGCTCAGGCCGACGATACCATACGTGCCCGCGACATCGACCTCGGAAAAGCGCAGCGCCTCTGCAAACATGTCCCTGATTGCATCGTCAGTTCCGACGAAATCGCAAATCTTGACCAGGTCCATGTCCTTGACGTTGTGTCGTGCCCGCCGATAGACGATGTAGCCGTCGATTCCGCCATTTCGATCGCGGTGCAGAAAAACGCGGTAGTCACGGCGCGGCTGCGCCAGTTTGTAGTTCAGGAATTCCGCGTCACGGGCTCCGTAGAACTGGTACCTATCTTTCAGGATGCGGTCCCAGAGGGCGTCCCAATCAGGGCGAAATCGCGAAATCTTCTCCAGCGTTCCGAACCGCGGTCGCGTCCGAGGACTAATCACCAGATTCGCCAGCGATAAAGCGGGAGCAAGAGCTCTTGACTTGTTCCAGTACGCGAGCGCTTTCGACGGCTCGAAAAATCTCGCGTAATAGTTGCTCGCATCACGTTTGAGCTGGTGCCCGCGGCGAAGATAGGCGCCCTCGATATTGGGCACCACGCCAACGGCGGCATACTTGAGACCCGGCGCGTCTTCACAGGCCTTGAGCAACTGGCGTCCAGCTGCCTTGCGAGTTGCATCATCCGACATGTCGAGTACCAGCGTTATGCCCCATCCCAGCGTCACCGAAGGACGACCATCCGCGTAGCGGAACTCGTGGGGGATCTGGCATATCTGTCCGACAACTGTATCGCCAGCGAGTGCCAGGTAGCGGTTGCAGCGTTGCCAGTCATAAAGCGACCGCTCACCGAGCTCCGGATGGTCGGGACTCCATTTGCGCATCATTGCCAGCGTTTCCGACAGGTACTTCTCTTCGAATGGGACGACCCGTACTTCCATCAGAGCAAAATGCTCCGCCCACAGCTTGCGCACCGGTTCGTGGATAGCATTCGCCTACGCTGCCCTGGCGATCTCGGTGGGCCTGGAACTTCTGCGTCTCCAGAAATCGCCGAGAGCGAGCGCAATCAATAGCACCAAGCCCGCTAGCGATGCGTAGCGGCCGCGCCGGTCGGCAACGGCCTCGAGCGTCAACACCACACGGGTGGTGCCGGCGGCCACCGGAACCGCGAGAAAAGTTGCATTCGCGCGCGCTACCGGTGCCGGCCGTCCATTCACAATGGCGCGCCAGTTGGGAAACCAGTTCTCACTTACAAACAGCACACCATCGGCGCTGAGCCCGCTGAGCGTCAACGAATATTGACCGGGCCGGCCTTCGGCGACGCGGATTTGAGGGGCAGGATTGATGGGGGCGGGCATCTGTGATGGTAATGTCGAAGTTCCGAAAGGAGCGTCCTTTGAGACAAGCACCAATCTGGCGGCATCGAAACCAGGCGACAGAACTGCTTTCTGGATGTCTTCATCGCTGGCACGGATAGCGACCGGGACGACTTGCGCCCAGGGTGCTGGACTCGGAACTCGCCACACCCACGCCGTGTCGCCGAGCCAGGTAGGTGCAGCGGAAGCAACCGGAATCAATCCCGGCACGCTGATCGGACGATCCGTGAGGATATAGCGGACGGCGAGCAGACGCCACAGCTGCGGATTCCCGAGTTGAGCGTAGACGTTGTGTCCACCGAGAAGCTCGTCGTATCTGTGCAGCTGGTTACCGTGATAACCGAGCACCGATCGAATGCGATGTTCGATCAGATAGTCGTCGAGATACGCTCCCGCCGGCAGGACTCGCCACGGCTGTGTAGCTCCAGCAGCGTCGGTCTCCATCGCTCGCACTACGGAATCGGCCTGAAAAAGGGAGTCACCGCGTGGATCAATAACGATGAAGCGATGATCCTGGATATTGAGGTCCAAGAGAATGAGCGCGACAGCAGCCGGGGCCATCCAGCGCGGCGCCTTCCAGGCGACAAATGCGAATGCAACGACGCTCAACGCACCTAAGAGAATGCCCCACTGTGCGCCGGACACTGCCGCAAACGCGGCGTCCTGGTGCTCGGCCGGGGCCAGGTTTGGAATCAGACTTCCGCTCATAGCGGCCAAAAGAATAGCCGCCGCCGCGGTGCCAATTGCCGCGCGCTTCGCCCAACGAATTCGGTCTGCGTCGGGCATTGTCTGAAGTCGCTGAAAGCCGAGCGCAGCCAATACCGACAGCGCCAGGGAGACCGGTCCCCACATCATGTTCGGAGCGCGCGTCTTGGAGATGAGAGGTAGCAGCGAGTATGGCAGCCTGTAGAAAGGAGTCTGCGCGCCGAGAGCCCAGAGAGTTCCGAAGAAAACAACTCCCGCCCAAAACAGCGCTCTGCCTCGCATCGGATCGGATCGCCGACGCCAGAGCGCACCGACGGCCAGTACTCCGACGAGGAGTCCAACGTAATCCGAATGCAGCTTGAATGGGTTACTTCCCCAATATGTCCCAAGCCAACCGTTGAAGCCTCCCCACACTGCGCCAATCAACTCCGGCGCGGGCATCGCCCAGCTTGTCGCGTGCTCCCATCCGGTGGAGGACGAGCCAGCGGCGCTGCGCGGGCTGAACGGCAGGTACTCTACGAATGGGAGGAGCTGCGCACCCGCGAAAAAAACTCCGGCTAGACTTCCGACCGCCATCCCCGCGAGGACCTTAAAGCGAAAGGGGCGCGAGGTCTCGGTAAGCAGCTGCCGGACGAGGAACGCGATCAGCAGCAGGCTGGAGTAGTACGCCAGCTGAAAATGCGGTGACAATAACATCAGCCCCAGCACCAGTCCCCAGGCGGCGAAGAAAATCGGCCGTGCGGTGCGGGAAGCCTCGAGTATAGCGGTAAGCGCCCACGGTAGCAGTCCGAGGACATAGATCTTTCCGTCGTGCCCGGGGAACAAAAGGCCGATGAGAGGGCCACCAATTCCGTATGCGGTCGCCCCCACACTAGCGGCACCCCAAGGGAGTCGGAGTCGTCGCAGAAACACGAGTAATCCGACTGGTGCGAGCCACAGGTGAAATACTATTCCGAGGCCGATTCCCATCGCGGGTGGAAAAACCGCGCGCAACGCAATTGAGATCGGGTAGGCTTGATCACCGTGCATGGCGCCCAGAAATGGCAGCCCGCCGAAGATGTACGGGTCCCACCGCGGAATCTCGCCCCACCTTCGAATGATTTCAGCCGCGAAGTGTCTCGTGACATAGCCGTCTTTCGCATCACTCATCGGATTGGCGAGTACTCCGCCCGCAAAGAGTGGAGCGAAAAGAATTCCGAGGAGCGCGGCCCAGCCTACCGCAAAGAGAAGAGCCGGATGCGCCAAGCGTCGACGCGCTAAGGAATTCATTGAGGGATCTCGAGCGCGGTATGCAACTGTGGGTTACCCGACGCTGCCGTCTGTTGAACGGCGCGCCAACCGAGGGCGATCAGAACAAGATACGTAGCTGCCGTCACCACGCTGTATACGGCAACCGAGCCAACCGCGGTCAGGCCCGCGAATCGGGCCCACACGAATGCGAGAACCGTCAGGAACAACCTGCTCACATCCCACGCGAATTGTTGTCGCTGATATCCGAGCAGGTTGAGAGTTTGGGCGAGGGGGATGGCGACAAGCTGGCAAATAAGCGCAACCGCTTGCCATCGCACCATAAGACCCGCCTCGTTCCACTGGGGACCGAACACGATTCGAAACGCGATCGGTGCCAGAAGGAGCATTGCAACTCCCGCTGGAATGCCGATAATCAGCAGCCCTTTCGCTGTTTTCGAGAACAGTCCTGTCATTCCCGGCGCCGATCCTCTGGCGCGGGCGGCGAGCTCGCTGATATAAACCTGTCCAGCCGAATCTCCCAGAAGTCCGATTGGGACTCCGATCACTCGTTGTCCTAGCGTGTACAAGCCTCCGGCAACGGGACCCCACCACACCGTAAGCAGAATGACCGGTGCCCAGGCTCCAGCTGCATTGATGAATGTTGATGGGGTGGAGATGAGCGCGAATGCGCGATAGCGGGAAAACGCGCTCCGAACCATAGTTACCGACGGCGCGAGTTGCCGTCCGCGTTCGGCTCGGGCAATAGTCCTCGCCATTTCCCAAACGCTGTAAAGGCGACCGAGCACATCGCCCCCGACCAACCCAACGGGTGATCCGCGAACGATGAAACCTCCCGCGAGCTGGCAGGCGCTCGTACCCACCGACCGGGAAATGCGACTGCGCACAAGTGGGCCGAATTGTCGGTGACGAAGACACCAGCCGGAGACTACATCGGTCAGCCCGACACCGAGCATGCCGACCGGTACCAGCCAAAGCAGTGGTGCTATCGCAGGGGTGTCGAGCACCACTCGTGCGATCCATCCTCCAAACACGAACAGCAGCAAGGCGGTGACGAGCGCCATGGCTACCGAGCCAAACACTCCTGCGATAAGGACAGCAATCGCTTCTTCATCACTGTCCGGGAGCGGGACAGCCAGCCCAAATCGCCACGAAGTTACGGCGCCGAGTACGCCGAGAGCCGCAAGGTAAACGCCGAATACTCCGAACGCCGCGGGCCCCGTCAGCCGAGTGAGAAACGGTGCAACGACCAGCGCTATCGCCTGCGCGAACGCGGTGGCCGCCAACAGTGACACCATGCTTCGCCGCGCAGGGGTCGTTGTGGCTGTCAACCCAAGCAGGGCGCGGAGTCGAGAGTTTCCGCGCTGCTCTTGGTCAGGGTTAGGAGTTACTGCGTCGGACAAATGAATGCCGACCTGATGTTACCGGTGATCGGAGCGCGATGGGTTCGGCTCACGAACTACCTGCTGGTAGATGTCGGCGTATCGCCGCGCGACTGATTCGGGAGCGAAAGTCGACAATGCATAGAGCCTCCCTGCTCTGCCAAGATCGGCGCCGGCACCGTCCCGGGAAAGGAGTCCGTCGAGCGCGGCGGCCAGCGCGGCTCGATCGCCAGGCTTCACCAACAAGCCCGTCTTCTCGTGCTGTATCACCTCGCGCAATCCACCTGAATCGAAAGCAACCACCGGGGTCTCGCACAGAAGCGCCTCGACCGCGACAAGACCCAGACCCTCATCGACCGAGGGCACCACTACCGCCGCTGCCTGTCTGTACAGGCGCGGGAGTTCCATCTGGTCTAATTGTCCATGCCAACGAATGCGAGAGGCAATCCCCAACTCGGCGGCAAGCTGCTCGAGAGCAGCTCGTGCTGAGCCCTCTCCGACGATGTCGAGCGGAGCCGGCGTGCGCATGGCGGCGGCGGCGTGGAACAAGTGCTCGACACCTTTCTGCGCATTGAGGCGTCCGACGAAAAGGATTCGGTGTCCGTGGCGTCCTTCGCCATCTCCCGGGGAGAAAAGCTCGGTCGCGACGGGCATCGGCGCCACTGTGGAGCGCACGCCGGGCACCAGTGCTTCCGCTTCCTGCTGCAACCACCGCGAAACCGCGGTTACCGCGGCGGAGTGTTTCAGCACATGTCCAAAGAGTGGCCGGGCGACGCCAACCGTACGAGCGAGTCGGACATCTGTGCCGTGAAGCGTGGTGACCAGCGGAATGTGGGAGAGACTTCCGACCCACGTACCGACGACGCCATTGGGGAACCACCAGTGAGCGTGAACGACCTGAGGCTCGATAGCGCGTCGTGCGCGTACCGAGTGGACAAAGTCGGCGCCGAGAAAACCGACGAGAGCAAGGCGCGCCGTCCACGACGAGGCAACATCCTGCGCCATGTTCCCTGTATAAGCGAGCTTTTCATAACGGCGCGGGGCATAGCGAAAACGGTCGACGTGAATTCCGTCGATTTCGTCCGAGGCCGCTAGGCCAGCGCCGGCCGGTGCAACGACACTGACCGTCACATCTTCTTCGCGGAGAGCAACCGCGAGTCGAAGAAGGAACGAGCCAGCGGCGTCGCCCTTTTTCCGCGGAAATGAATGGGTGAGAAACAGAACGTTCATCTTTGTCAGCCGTTCGGAGAGCCATCTTGTTCGCGCGACAAATCTTCGATGCGAGCGCGCAGCTGGCTGAGCTCGGAGCGTTGCGCAGCGATCAGCTCGCCGATCAGTCCGGTCGCGAAGAACACGCTACCGACGGTAAGACAAGTCTCAACGAGATTTATGAGTGGGCGAAAACCCTCGCCTCCCACTACGCGCCAGAGGATAGCGACTATTCCCACCAGCACCCCGATGACAAACAGACCCGCGCCCATCATGCCGAACAATAGAAGGGGCTTGCGCGCAAACCGCAGCTCGAACCACACGGCGAGCATATCGAGGGCCCCAACAGGAATGCGACCGATGCCAAACTTGGAGATTCCGGCGTGACGGGCGTACAAAGGTACCGCTACTTCGGAAACCGAAAATCCATTCGCGGCGGCCATTACCACCATATATCGGTGCCAGTCGGGGCGGTTTGGAATCGCGTCCATCACTTCTCGACGGTACGCCTTGACGGAGTTTAGGTCGCGCACGGTCACTTTGAACAGTGCTCGGCTGAGGCCGTTGTAGATCCCGGAGACGAAAGCCTTTTCGTACTTCCCTTCCTTGTACCCGGCTACAATGTCCGATCGACCTTCACGAATCGGCGCAACGAGGCGCGGGATGTCCTCCGGCTTGTACTGGAGATCGGCGGGATAAAAAACGAGAATGCTTCCTCGTGAGTGCAGGTAGCCCGTGCGCAATGAATCCGCGATACCACGACGGACTCCGTGGCGAACGGGCCGCAAGAACGAATACTCCCCGGCGAGTCGCTGGAGCACGTTCCATGAGTCATCGACTGATCCATCGTCGACAACGATTACCTCGTAACGGTGGGCGGACGATCCGAAGGCGTCGCTCGCCTGCTGCATGAACAATGGCAGGTTCTCTGCCTCGTCTTTCGCGGGGACCAAGATGCTGACTTCCGGCCTGGTCGTCAGCGGCAGATGATCTGCTCCTGATTGACGATCACCACCCTCTTCTCGAATGCGGCAGTCATACGCGCTTCCGCATGCGCGCCGAGAGCACTCCTAACTGGTCGCGGTATTTGGCGACGGTACGGCGGGCGATCTGTACACCGCTCTCGCGGAGGATATTCACTATTGCCTGGTCGGTGAGTGGATGCTTGGGATCCTCCTCCTGCACCAGCTTCTGCAATTGAGCTTTGATTCCGCGCGCCGAAACGTCCTCACCGTCGGAGGTGGCCAGGCCCGAAGAGAAGAAAAACTTGAGCGGCAGTACGCCACGCGGTGTCTGGACGAATTTCTCGTTCGTCACTCGACTTACCGTCGATTCGTGCATGTTGATCACTTCGGCGACTTCGCGAAGGGTCAGGGGCTTGAGGTGCTGAATTCCCTTCTCGAAGAATTCGCGCTGACGCTCCACGATGTAGTTCATGACCTTGAGCATCGTCTGCCGCCGCTGCTCGATCGCCTGAATCATCCAGTTCGCCGAATTCAGCTTGTTGGAGATGAACTCCTTGTTCTCCCCGTCAAATTTCTTTTTGTCACGGGCGATTTCCTGGTAAGCCCGACTCAGTTTCAGGCGAGGCAGGTTGGCGTCGTTGAGGAAGACGTGATAGCGGTCGTCTATTTTTTCGACGATGAGGTCGGGGATGATGTAGTTGTCGTCGCGCGATCCGTACTGCAGGCCTGGCTTTGGATCCAGCTTCGCTATCTCATCGGCCGCTTTCTGGACGTCGGTCGCGCTGATGCCGAATCGCTTGGAAATCTCACTCCAGCGGTGGTTGATGAGCTCCTCAAAACAATCGCGCACCAGCCGATACGGGACGGACTGCTCGAGACCCGCTTCCTTGAGCTGGAGGAGCAGGCAGTCGCGCAGATCCTGGGCGCCGACTCCGGGTGGGTCGAGGCTCTGGATGGTCGCCAGCATTTTCTGCCCTTCCTCGGCTGTGTAGAGTGGCAGGTCGTCACTATCGCGCCCGGAATCTTCCGCGGCCCTTGTCACCACGTCGTTGAGAGTACGAACGATATCCTCAACTCCGCACGCGAGATAGCCGTCGTCGTTAATGTTTCCAATGAACTCGTCGGCGAGGAGCATTTGCCGCGGTGACAGCTCGAGAAGGCTCACCTGGTCGCGCAGGTGATCGCTCAAATCCCGGGTGGCAACAGTGACTGGCTCGAAGTATTCGCGCTCCTCGTGCTCCTCGCGCCGGCCGCCGGCAGTGTCAAAACCGTCGAGCAGAATCTCCTCCCAGTCTATCTCGCCGGTGCGCTCGTCTTCGGCCTCGTTCTGGGTTTGCTGCTCGACCTCGGTCTCCTGCTCCTCCTCCTCTTCTTCTTCGGCCTCGACGAGGTCGAGGAAAGGGTTGTTGAGAAGCTCCTGCTTCAAGTGCTGCTGGAGGTCGAGCAGAGGCATGTAGAGGAGATCCATCGCCTGATAGAGGCGAGGATTGATCTTCAGCTCCTGCCGGAGCTGGGTTGATTGGTTGAGGCCCGGCTTCAAGACGCTACCTCGCCTCGTGAGAGCGAGAACCGGTCGCGCAGACGCGCCGTGAGTGTTGGACCAAGATAGATTTTGGCTACGGTGTCGTCGAAAACCAGGTCCCGGACTGTTCCGGAGACCTTTACCTGTCCATCGAACATAATGTATGCACGGTCCACAATGTCGAGTGTTTGCTCGACATTGTGATCGCTAATGAGCACGCCGATGCCACGGTGACGCAGTCCGGCGACGATTGTTTGTATGTCGTGGACCGCGATCGGGTCGACACCGGCGAACGGTTCGTCGAGCATCATGAATTTGGGGTCCGTCACGAGCGCGCGCGTGATCTCGAGCCGCCGACGCTCGCCTCCGGAGAGTGCGTACGCCTTGCTCTTGCGCAGACGCTTGATGCTCAGCTCGTCGAGGAGCTTCTCGAGTCTCTCAGAGCGCTGGGCGGAAGAAAGCGGAAGCGTCTCCAGGATGGCGAGAATGTTGTCCTCGACAGAGAGCTTTCGGAAGATGGAAGGCTCTTGCGACAGGTATCCGATCCCGCGCCGGGCTCTTTGATACATCGGAAGCTTGGTAATGTCTTCTCCATCGAGAAAGATGCGCCCGGAAAGCGGCTGGATCAGGCCGACGATCATGTAGAAGGTCGTCGTCTTCCCCGCCCCGTTTGGTCCGAGAAGACCTACGATCTCTCCTTGTTGCAGCCGAACGGCGACATCGTTCACGACCTTGCGACCGCGATAAATCTTGGTGAGACCCTGTGCCTCTAGAACACTTCCGCTCACAAGCACGGGTTTGGCGGGGGTCGACAGAGCCAGACGCGAATGTTCGCCCGTCTCGCGCATTGCCTCAGCGAACTCCGAGCGGTGCGGCGAGATCTCAGTCCACAGCGAAGGAGCAATACGGACAACTGCCCGATCACTCTCGAGATCGCCGTCGAGCGGGAGTATTACGCCACTCTCAGCAAGGCGGGGCAGGCTCGAAGTGGTGAGGTAGGCACGCACTTCATCCTGAGCCAGGCGGGCAGCTTCGCGCTCAGCATCCTGGCCTTTTGCCCTTACGAAACGGAGGTAATCGTCCCGATAATTTGCAGCGACATCGCGTACCCGCGCTTCGCCGTTGTCGTCAGCCGCCCGCACAATGGCGTGGAGAGCGAATCCATCCAGACTCTCACTGGAGGATCCGCCCGCGATCAGAGCTCTCACCCTTTCGGGGAGCTCTGGGTGGTTCATGTTCCCTTCCCGGGCGGTTTGACGGGGACGGGAACCGGCGGCTTCCGGGGTGGCGGGGCCGCGGGCGACGTGGTTGACGGTGCGGATACGGCAGGCTCGATGAGGATTCCGGTGGCCTGGTCGACCACGGTGACCGTACTCACCTTCCGGTCCTCGAAGCTGATCTCGATCGTTTTGCCTCTTACGTAATTGACAGTGGGCTCCACCGCCGGACCTTTGGAATTTTTCATTTGATAGAATGATCGCGCGTCGCCTTCCGCGACGATCTGTCGTATGCGCGGCTTGCTCGAGGTGTCTGCTCCAGTCAGTGAATCGAAGTGCGCCACGATTGTATCGCCGCTCAACCAATCGCGCTGAGTGGAGACCACACCCGAATCAGGATTGCTTTCGGCGTACGCCTTACGCAATGCCCGGACCTCGCGCACTCTTTGGCCCGGCATTATGGCGTCGATGGAGTCGGCGATTATCTCCCGATCGGGCGAAAGGGCGTGCGCGCGTGTTTTGCCCCACGCCATGGCGCGCTGCAGCTGGTTGGTTCGCACCCGCAGATCAATCGAATCGGCGACGAGCTCGAGATCCTGGCTCAGTGCGTGACCGTTCGGCGTCGCCACGACGCGCTCCACCTGTCTATTGCGGGAATAGACGTCGATCACGCCGCCGTTGAGAGTAAAGGGCCGATTGCTCTTCCCCTGCACTGATGGTTCGCGCATCAAGCGAGCGAAGTCGTGACCGCTGTCGAGGAACGCGGAATCACCAGTGGCCATGAGATCAGGGCGGGTGATCTGCACTCTCCCCGACGCGTGGACGAGGCTGTCGCCGATCATTACGATCTGGTTTGCGACGACCTTCGCCGTGTCTGGTGCACGGCCCCGTCCCGAAGTATCCCTCTGCACGAGAGTAACCGTAGGCCGGCCGGGCGCCACCAGCCTGGTAAGCGGGCGCTGGGGAATACTGCGATAGTAATCGGCGCTTGGACCGCTGAGCGTGCTGCCGTTCGTCATTACCGCGAACACCTCGCCTTCCGCGTGCAAATGATCGTCGAACTGATAGTAAGTCATCGTTCGCGAAGTGACGTTGGCGCGCGGCTCGGTATAGTGAACATTGCCGACGAGAAAGAGGCGACCCTCTGCCTCGTAATACTCGGCGCTGTCCGCGATAAGCGTATTGCCCTGGCCAATGCAGTGCGCGAGGATGCCGCCACCCGAGTAAATGTTTCGCTTACCCGTCTGGTCCTGGACGATCCGCGCGCGAGTTCCTGGTCGATTGGGGAATTCGAGGTCGCAGCTCCGTGGAATGTTTTGGGCTCGGGCGAGCGGAGCGGACGCGATTAACGCGGCGGCGATAACGCTAACTCGCAATGGACTAGCGCCTCGTCGATGAAGCGGCAGCACCGCTGGGCGGAGCGGTGGGAGCCTGCGTCGTCATTCCCCTCGCAACACCGCTGGCGCCCTTCAGAATTGTAATGTTTTTCATGTTCGGGTCAGAGCGGAATCCGACCCCTTCCAGGCGGCGATTTGGTTCGGTCATGACGAACGCGCTGTCGCTCGAGATCTGGTTAGCCTGCTGGTTGTACGTCAGTTCCTCGGTGGTCAGGCGTCTGCCATCCTCCGATACGACGACGACGTTCCTGCGCGCCACCATGTTGCTGCTACGGCTGTTGTAGGTGCCACGCTGAGAGGTGAGCACTGCGTCCTTGGCACCAGTCGGCGTATAGAACGTGGTGTGCACCTTCTCCAGCTCGATGCGCGTGTTGTCCTCGAAGAAATAGGCAGTGTCCGCTTCGAGCTGTGCGCGCTCGAGTCCCTTGTCGGTGAGGTTGAACCGCGCTCCGTACATCACTTGATCGGCCGAATCGGCAAGTGGTGAGTGGGTGGCGACGGGAGGTTGTTTTTTCGAGCTGCACGCCCCGGTCACCAGGACGAACGCAAGAGCTGTCATGATGCGCATTACACCACGCCGGCGCGCATCAGATCGTGGAGGTGGACGACGCCCACAATTTGTTCGCTCTCGTCCACGACAGGCATCGCAACGATCCCGTGTGTCTCCATACGGTAGACAACCGCACTTCCCAATTCGTCGGCGCGAGCGGTCTTTGGTGAAGTGTTCATAACTTTTGTCACACGGATCGGGAATACATTTTCCTCGTGCTCCATCAGCCGAGACAAGTCTCCGGTTGTGATTACGCCCTTTACGGTTCCAGATTTTCCGGCGACGATGGCGATTCCGCGTCTTTCAGCCAACTGAACGACCGCCTCCCGCATCGTCGCGGAGTCATCCAGAATCGGCAGCTTATCAGTTACCATCACGTCGGACACTCTCGTAAGGAGACGCCGACCTATCGCGCCGCCCGGGTGCAGACGGGCAAAGTCGTCGGCGTCGAACCCCTTTTCCTCGAGCAATGCGATTGCAAGCGCATCGCCGAGCGCGAGTGCGACAGTGGTACTCGTCGTAGGGGCCAGGTCGTGGGGACACGCTTCTTCTTTGACCCACGCGTCGAGCGCAACATCGCTATGTCTCGCGAGTGTCGAGTTTTCGTTGCTCGTCAATGCAACGGTGCATACACCCAATCGCTTCAAGTGATCGAGTAGCCCCAGAACCTCGGCGGACTCACCACTCTTTGAAATGAGGATGGCCACGTCGGACTCACCGACGATCCCGAGGTCGCCGTGCACGCTGTCAGCCGGATGCAAAAAAGTGGAAGGGGTTCCCGTCGAAGTGAGTGTCGCCGCGATTTTGCGACCCACCAGACCCGACTTTCCGACCCCGGAAACGATGACGCGGCCTTCCGACCGCGCGATTGCCTCCACCGCGCGCGCGAACTCGTCGCCGATGCGTCGCTCGGCCTCGCCCAGGGCTTCGGTTTCCATGCGCAGAACACGACGACCGCGCTCGACGATCTCCTTGTGCGTCATTGATTGACGCGAGTCCAGATGTCGACGGCGCGACCCATCAATGAAGCGATTTCCGACAGAGGCAGCATGTTGGGTCCGTCGCTGGGCGCGGAGTCGGGAGTTGGATGCGTCTCGAGGAACAGGCCCTGCGCGCCAGCTGCAATCGCGGAGAGAGCAAGAACCGGCACATACTCTCTCGCCCCACCGCTGGCACCCTCCGGGCCCTGACCCGGTCTCTGCACGCTGTGGGTGGCATCGAAAACGACAGGCGCGTCGCAGGCGTCGCGCAAGCGGGTGAAGGAACGCATGTCAACCACCAGGTCGCCGTATCCAAAGAACGTCCCGCGCTCGGTCACAGCGATGTCACGTGACCGACCCTTGGAGTTGGCGGCGCCACGGATTTTCTGCACCGCGCCGCGCATCCCCTCGGGTTGTAGCCATTGGCCCTTCTTTACGTTCACGGGTTTGCCAGTCGCGCCAGCAGCCTCGAGAAGGTCCGTCTGTCGACACAAAAAAGCGGGGATCTGCAAGACATCCACGACGCCGGCGGCCGCCTCGCACTGATCAGGCGCGTGTACATCGGTAAGGACCGGCAACCCGCTTGCTTTGCGCACGCGTTCGAGCGCGGCGAGACCCGCGTCGATTCCTGGTCCGCGCGCAGCATCACGATTTGAACGATTGGCTTTGTCGAAGCTCGCTTTGAAAATAATTCCGCCCGGAATGGACTCCGCTAATCGTGCCAGCGACTCGGCGATGCGAAGATTCAGATCGTCGTTTTCCAGCACACAAGGCCCCGCAATGAGGAACAGCTTGTCCGGCGGGAAGAATTCCGCCACGCTTATTCCGCGGCTTCTGATGACGCGCGCTTGCGGCTACCCCGCGTTGGCGCCTTCGCCTGCACTGCCGCAGCTATGAAGCTGGCAAAAAGCGGGTGGGGTCGGGTCGGGCGAGATTGAAGCTCGGGGTGGAACTGGCACCCGATGTACCACGGATGTGTCTGGAGCTCGACTATTTCTACAAGGGAGCCGTCGGGCGAGATCCCGCTGAGATTCAGTCCGTGCTCGACGAACTGGTCGCGGTACTTGTTGTTCACCTCATAGCGGTGCCGATGTCGCTCACTCACTTGCGGCATCCCATAGATGGTCGCGGCCTGAGTGCCCTGACCGAGCCGACAGGGATAGGCGCCGAGACGCATGGTGCCACCCATGTCGGTGATGTGTTGTTGATCTTCCATTAGTGAGATGACCGCATTGCCGCACTCCGGCGCAAACTCGCTGGAGTGACTGTCGGCGAGACCCATGACGTTACGTGCGAACTCGATGATCGCGGTCTGCATGCCGAGACAAATCCCGAAGAACGGCAGTCCCGATTCGCGAGCGTAGCGGATTGCTTCCAGCATGCCCTCGACCCCGCGGACTCCGAAGCCGCCGGGTACGAGTACGCCGTGGAAATCGGCCAGAAGCTCGCGGGTCTTCTCTCTGCTGGAGAAGAGATCACTGGCGAGCCAGGAAACTTCCACGCCGACGTCGTTGGCGATTCCCCCGTGAATCAACGCTTCCTGCACGGACTTGTAGCTGTCCACCAGGCCCGTGTATTTCCCGATAACGGCGATGCGCACTTTGCCGTGTGGATGCATTATCCGCTCGACCATTTGACGCCACTTCGAGAGGTCCGGGGCGCGGCGGCCCAGCAGACCGAGCTTGTGCATCACGCGCTCGTCGAGTCCCTGCTCGTGAAAAAGCAAAGGGATCTGGTAGATGGTCGGCACATCCCTGCTCTCGATCACGGCGCCGAATTCAACGTTACAGAAAAGCGCGATTTTGCGTTTTACTTCTTCCGAGAGCGCGCGCTCGGTCCGACAGATGAGAATGTCGGGCTGGATTCCAATCTCCATCAGCTCCCGAACCGAATGCTGGGTGGGTTTTGTTTTGACTTCGCCCGCGGCGGCGATGAACGGTACGAGCGTGAGGTGAATGAAGATCGCGTTCTCACGCCCAATCTCGTGTCGGAATTGTCGTATCGCCTCGAGGAACGGCAGTGACTCGATGTCACCGACCGTTCCACCGATTTCGACGATCACGACGTCGCTCTCGGGCGCGAGTCGCTTCATCGCTGCCTTGATCTCATCGGTCACATGCGGGATGACCTGCACCGTCGAGCCGAGGTATTCCCCCCGTCGCTCCTTGGTAATCACGCTAAGGTAGATGCGACCGGTTGTGATGTTATTCGCCTGTGCCAGCGAGCGATCGATGAACCGCTCGTAGTGACCCAGGTCGAGGTCAGTCTCAGCCCCATCGTCGGTGACGAATACTTCCCCGTGCTGAAACGGAGACATAGTCCCCGGATCGACGTTGAGGTAAGGGTCGAACTTCATGATCGTCACGCGCATTCCGCGCTCAACGAGGAGGCGTCCAAGGGATGCCGCGGCTATACCCTTTCCGAGGGAAGAAACTACGCCGCCCGTTACGAAGATGTAGCGCGTCTGTTGGGTCGAGCTACCTTGCATTTAAGACCCTTCCCTGTCCGGATATGAAAGATTCCCAGCGCGCATTCGCGCGCTCGAGGTCTTCTTCTGTATCAATTCCCGCTGCTGGTGCCTCGCTAGTGATTGCTACCCCGATGGGCAAGCCCGCGGCCAATGGGCGAAGCTGCTCGAGCCGTTCGATCTCTTCCAAAGGATGCGGGGGCAACGATACCCAGGTCTCGAGAGCGTCACGCGAGTACGCGTAAACCCCGATGTGCTGCAGCGTGCGCTCAGCACGCTTGGACGCATCCGCGCGCTCACGGAGGTATGGGATCGGCGCGCGAGAGAAGTAGAGCGCCCGTCCGTCGTCTCCGACCACGACTTTCACCAGGCTTGGCGTCTCCAAAATTTCACTACTGGCATGCGAGGCCGCAGTGCCCAATGGAAATCGACCGGAAGCGACCATATTTGCGGCGCCCGTAACCGCTCCCTCTCCGATAAAAGGCTCATCACCCTGAACGTTCACGATGATCTCATACGCACGAAATCGTGACCCGCGCGCGACTTCGGCCACACGCTCCGTTCCCGAGTTGTGCTCAGCACTGGTCATCACGCACTCCGCACCCGCCCCGCGAACGGTGGATGCCACCGATTCATCGTCAGTTGCGACGACGACGGTGTCTGCGACCTTCATTTGAGAGATTCTTTGCCAAACCCGGACGATGAGGGGCAGTCCGGAAAGGAGTCGAAGTGGCTTACGGGGAAGGCGTATCGCGCCCAGGCGCGCCGGAATGACCACCAGCGTCCTCATCACCCGCTCATTTTTACGCGACGCGATGCAAAAGTCACGCTCAGTAATATACGAACCGCGCACAACCCGGGCAAACTTTTTTCGTTTTGCTTAGAGCGGGAGCGAGACGCCGAACGTTACGGCTGAACGTCGCGAGAGAGGATTTCGATTGCTCGCCGGGTCGATGGCGTAGTCCACGCGGAGCGGTCCCACGCCGACGGCGACGCCGACATTTTGGATCAGCGGCGGTATGCGTCCGACACCTGCATTTCCCGCAGCGTATCTCAACGCCACGAAGGGGCCACCAACGAATGGCAGCTGAATAATGTTAATGGGAATAGTGTAGTCGCCTTGCACATAAAGCAGATTGTCACCGCCCAGCGCAAGAAGGTTGACCGTCGCGAGTGTTCCCGCGCCTCCCAGATACGCGAAGCGCTGCGGCGGTAGAGGGTCTCCCCCGGCAAGAACCGCGTGGCCCAGGAACTCGAATTTCTGCGTACCAAAAGTCGGAAACTTCACCGTGCTGTGGATAGTGGTCTGCGTGAAAGGTTCGTTCGTGCAGGCAGGAAGAGGAACTGCTGATGAGCACGAGAAGGACGGCGCCTTGAATGCGTGCTCGACGCTTGCATCCAGCTTCGCTTCAAACGCCTGCTGCACAAATTCCAGGGCCGAGCCACCGATCATCGAGTTAATCCTTCCCTTGCTGATGGTCGGATTGGGTCGACGCATTCGGAGCACGCCAGTGCGGCCGAAGAAACTCCACGGTGTTTTGACGGGCGCCAGAGAACCGGTCGACCAATCACGCTCGAGGTTTCCACCGATGAAAGGAGTAACCTCCAAGGACCCTTTTGTAAGACTATGTCCAACGCGCAGTGTCGCGCGATCGCCGCGATAATAGTTTCGCGCATCACTTCCCACGAAGAGCGCGGCGAAAGAATTCACCAGGTCGGATCGAATCCAGGAATCGTTCGTGAAGGTTCCTCGCCCGACGTAAAGCTTGATTTCGTTCGTTTGTCCTGGATGGGCAGTTCCCTCGAGCGACGGATCCCACTTGCCGAGATTCGATCGATAACTAACAAGAGCATCCACCTGCAGCTTGTCTTCACCGAGATCGAGGCGGGGACCCCACGGCAATGTCACGCCGTTGACGCGGTCATAGCTGGGAACCCGCAATCCGATCCCCAGCGGCAGACCGATTGGCGACTCGTGGTACTCGACATAGGAAGTGTCGACGGGCACCGAGCTCGTATCCTGCGCTCCAAGAGAGGCTGTGACGCATGCGCTCAGGATTGCCGCAATGGCGATCGCTTTCATTCGGTGAGCCGTAGAAAGTTGCTCAGAATCTCCTTGCCATTCTGAGTGAGTATGGATTCCGGGTGAAACTGCACGCCCCACACGGGATGTGAACGGTGTTTGACCGCGTGCACCTCCGTTTGTTCATCCGACGCCCAGGCGATTACCTCGAGTACAGACGGTAGTGACTCCTGGTCTATGACCAGCGAATGATATCGCATTACCTCCAACGGGGCAGGAACACCGGCGAAAAGGCCTGTGGAATCGTGCGAGATGCGCGACGTCTTCCCGTGCATGAGTCTGTGTGCTCGCACGACCTTTCCGCCATAGGCTTCTCCAATTGCCTGGTGCCCCAGGCAGACGCCGAGCACTGGAATCGTACGACCCCACCGCTTTATAGCCGCAACAGTAATTCCGGCCTGCGATGGTGTGCCGGGGCCCGGCGAAATGACGATGCGATCCACCCCCATTGTGCCAACGTCTTCGACCGAAATCTCGTCGTTTCGTCTGACGATC
This sequence comes from Gemmatimonadaceae bacterium, assembly GCA_046262755.1. Taxonomy (GTDB): domain Bacteria; phylum Gemmatimonadota; class Gemmatimonadetes; order Gemmatimonadales; family Gemmatimonadaceae; genus UBA4720. The sequence goes on from JBHEME010000003.1 coordinate 65,919, forward strand.
GGACGCTCACCGAGCTCGCCCAGGTACTGCACCAGGTTGTACGTAAACGAGTCGTAGTTGTCGAGCACGAGTAACATTGGAGGTGGTCGAGATTTTAGGTCCGAGGGTGAAACTGCTTGTGTACGCTTCTGAGGTATTCGCGGTCGATGTGGGTATAGATCTGAGTCGTGGAAATATCCACGTGGCCGAGCATCTCTTGCACGGCGCGCAGGTCAGCGCCCCCCTCGAGGAGGTGAGTGGCGAAGGAATGACGAAGAGTGTGCGGTGAAACCGGTTTTGTTATTCCGGCCTGAGCCACATACTTGCGAAGAATTTTCCACGCTCCCATTCGTGACAGAGGTTGTCCCCGTGAGTTGAGAAAGAGGATTCCTTTGCCTTCACCCTTTTCCAGGGTCGGGCGCAGCTCACGAAGGTAGATCGCGATCGCGCCGATCGCGCGACGCCCGATGGGGACGAGCCGCTCCTTGGCTCCCTTGCCGAATACTCGAACCAGGTGGTCCTGCAACATCACGTCTCGTACCGAAAGCGAGATCCACTCGGAAACCCGCAAGCCGGCAGCGTAAGCGACCTCGAGCATCGCGCGATCGCGGAAGGCCAGGGGCTCATCGAGTGAGGGCGCAGCCAACAGCTTTTCGACTTCCTGGACCGTCAACACTTCGGGCAAGGTGCGCCAGCGCTTCGGTGTTTCGAGCCGTTCGCTTGGGTCGCGGACGACATGTCCTTCGCCAAGCAGGAACTTGAAATAGGTTCTGACCGCTGAGATGTTGCGGCGAATGGACGCGGGAGCGAGCCCGAGATCCTTCAGCTGATACACGTACTCGCGAAGGGTTCGTGAGCCGACGTCAGTCGGCGAAGAAGCACCCTTTACCCGCGCGTACGTCACGAAGCGAGCGACATCGAGCTTGTAGGCGGCGCTTGTTTGTACGGAAGCGCCCTGCTCGAGAGCAAGAAAGTCGTCGAATCGCTCGACGTAGAACGCACGCGCGAAAGCGTCGTCCAATGCGAGGTCAGTCACGCTTTCCGCGCTTGCTGCGCTTCCACAGCCAGATTCCCACCGCCAGTATCACGATCCCTACCGCGATGCTGCCTGCAACCTTGCCCGAGCGAACAAGGTAGCGTTCCACCGTGTCCCAGTTGTCGCCGGCGCGGAACGCGAGAAAAGTAATCAGCCCGAACCAGACCGCGCTCGCGCTTGCTACGGCCAGAATCACCTTGGTGGCTCCGAGCTTCATCGCTCCGGCGAACGGCGGGACGATTGCGCGTACGCCGGGAAGAAACCTGCTGACGAACAGGCCTCCGAACCCGTATCGCTTGTGCAGACGCTTGATTCGATCCTCTGCGTCGGCGCCGGCGTACTTCTCAAGCTTGCGCAGGAAAGCCTTCGAGCCAAATCTGCGCCCCAACGTATATGTGACCACTGCGCCGCCAACGTTGCCCAGCCAGCCCAGGAAAAAGACCGTAAAGGGCGATCCGTGTGCGCGGTCAGCGAGAAAGCTGCCGAACGCGATGACGGCGTCGGACGGAAAAGGCGGGAAGAAATTCTCGAACGCCGAGAGGATGCCGATAGTTACGTAAAGGGATCCGAGCGGCAGATCACCCAGCCACCCGGCCAAGGAATGAAACATGAGCTACCGGTTCCGTTTCAGGGTTGCGACAGCAATGCAGGCCAGGCCCTCGTTGCGGCCGACCCAACCCATGCCTTCGTTGGACTTCCCTTTGACGCTCACTTGCGCCGATTCGATACCGAGCGCCGATGCAACCCGGGTGCGGATTTTCTCACGGTAGGGCGACAGCCGCGGCGATTCGGCGATTACGCTGACATCCACCTGCCCCACTTCGTATCCCGACGCCGCGACCTTTTTGACGGCGAGCTCCAGCATTCCGATGGAGTCGCGACCCTTGTTGGCAGGATCGCTGTCGGGAAACATTTCTCCGATGTCCCCCAGCGCGGCGGCGCCGAGAATCGCATCAGTCAGCGCGTGACACACCGCGTCAGCATCCGAATGACCGAGAAGTCCAACGTCCGAAGGTATTAAAATGCCGCCGAGGATTAGTGGGCGGCCCGAAACGAATCGGTGGGAGTCGTAGCCTACGCCGACGCGATAGTTCGCGCCATCGGCCGGAGGTGGGGACGCGCCGCGAGGCTCACGCGGCATCCGCGTGGGCCGCCGGGATCGGATCAATCAGCGTATAGTCCTGCTTGCGTCGGGCAGGAATGAAGCCGGCATCGCGAATGAGCCGCTCCATCTCGTCCGTGGATGTGCGGTGTGTAGTGTTGGCTGCCGAAACGACGTTTTCTTCGATCATCAACGACCCGAAGTCATTGCAGCCAAACCGCAGTGCGATCTGTCCGATCTTCATGCCCATCGTCACCCAGCTTGACTGAAGATTTGGCACGTTGTCGAGAACGATGCGCGCGAAGGCGACAGTCCGCAGATACTCGGTGGCGCCGGTCTTGGGCTGATGCGACATGGTGGGCGTGTTTTCCGGCTGTAACGGCCAGCAGATGAAGGCAGTGAAGCCGCCTGTACGCGCCTGCACCTCGCGCACTCTCTGGAGGTGCTCGAGCCGCTCGGCGAGCGTCTCACCGAGACCGTACATCATTGTAACCGAGGTTTTCATGCCCTCCTTGTGCGCCAGCTCCATTATCTCGAGCCAGCGATCCGCGCCCGCCTTTTTGGGTGCAACCATATCCCGTACGCGTTGCACGAGGATCTCCCCGCCCCCGCCAGGAATCGAATCGAGACCCGCCTTTCTGAGCTCTCGAATAACTTCTATCGCATCCATGCGAAAAAGCTTGGAGAAGAAATCGATTTCGCTGGGGCTGAACCCGTGTATGTGGATAGGATGATTCCGCTTGATGTAGCGCATCAAGTCCAGATACCAGTCGAACGGGATGTAGGGGTTGTGCCCGCCCTGGATCAAAATCTGAACTCCTCCGAGCGCCTTGAGCTCATCGATCTTCGCCCCGATCTGCTCGAACGAGAGCGTATAACCTTCCCCGTGTTTTGGGCGTCGCGCAAAAGCGCAAAAGCCACAATCCGCGACGCAGACGTTCGTATAATTGATGTTCCGGTCGATGATGTATGTGACCGTATCACCGGGGTGTTTTTGTTCGCGGACTCGATCTGCGGCCCCACCGAGCTCGAGCAGCGAGGCTTTGGTGTAGAAATCGAGAAGATCGCGCGATTCGCTCATGCTGCGGGAAGAAAGGTGAGTGTTCCATTGGGAATGCGCCCGCGCGCAACCAGTCGCCGATAGAACTCAGTGAGCCCGGCCAGGTGCGGGTACGAAAGGCGATAATCGAGGCCGGAGAGGTACTCCTCGCACACCTCGAGGGAGACACCTGTGGCGGCGTGGGCCTGCAGGGCAAGGTCACGGAGATGTTCCAAGCCCCAATTGCGCGACGCAATCAGCCCCGCATGCGCGAGAAGGGCCTCTTTCACGTTGGCACTTCGCTGTGCAACCCACACCGCAAAAACGAAGGGCTGGCCGGTCCAGTCCTTCCAGCTTGCGCCCAGGTCGTAGAGATGCGGGTAACGGTCGCGGTGATTGGACGCCAGTACGAGTGCGGCGTCGCCGATTACAAGGCGGGCGTCACAATCATCCGACTTTTCGACCACGACGTCGCTGACTTCGGCGTCGCCGGGAATAAATCTGGGTTTGGCGTGCCACACGTTCTCGAACAACAATTCGAGCAGAGCGACGCTGGTCATCGAGCTCTTGCTAACCAAGACTTTTCTGCCGTTCAGATCCGAGGCCGCAAGCTTTGAGAACAACATCACGCTGCGCACCGGCCCATCGCAGGAGATCGCGAGGTCGGGAAGCAACAGGTAACGATCCGCGTCGCGGGCGTACTCGACGGCAGATACGACGCTAATGTCAAGCTGCGCGGAAGCCATTCTGCGATTCAGCTCAGTCGGAACTCCGCTGACGATTTCAGCGTCGAGGCGGACCAGGCCCCGGTCGATGGCGCCGTACACCGGGTAGCAATTGATGTAGGGTATGCGGCCGATCTTCATCACGCTGCTACCGCATTTGGCTCGCGCTCGAACACGCGCAGAATCTTATAAAACGAATCACGCTCGGCGGGGATTCGTCCAGCGGCACGTATGAGCTCGAGGATCTCGTCCAGGCCGAGGCCCTGAGCGGTGTGCGCGCCAGCTTCATGATAGATCTTTTCGCGCACCACCGTTCCCTCCAGATCGTTTACGCCAAAGGCCAGTGAGGTCTGCGACAAAAAGGGCGTCACCATGATCCAGTGCGTCTTGATGTGCTCGAAGTTGTCGAGGAACAAACGGCCAACCGCGAGATTGCGCAGGTCGTCAAATCCGGTGGTTGCTGTTCCCTGTCGACCGAGCTCGATTCCGAGCTGGTTGTTATCCGGATGATACGCAAGAGGGATGTAGGCCAGGAATCCGCCGGACTCGTCCTGAAGGTCGCGCAGCATGGTGAGGTGCTCGATGCGGTCCTCGATCGTTTCGACGTGGCCGTAGAGCATCGTGCAATTGGAGCGAATGCCAAGTCGGTGGGCGGTGCGATGCACGTCTATCCAGTCTTCGCCGGCCAGCTTCTTGTCGGCGATTTCCATTCGGACCCCACGGCCAAAAACTTCGGCGCCGCCGCCAGGTAGCGTGTCCAATCCCGCCTCGCGAAGCGCGATCAGCACGTCTTCTATGGACATCTTCTCGATCCGCGCAATGTGCGCTATCTCGACCGCCGTGAGCGCCTTTATGTGCACTTGAGGATGGCGCGACTTGAGACCGCGGAACATCTCGCTGTAGTACGCGAGTCCCGCCTTCATGTCGAGGCCGCCGACGATGTGAAACTCCTTGGTCAGACCGTTCGCTGCCGCTTCGGCTTCGGTGAAGACCTCATCGAGCGAGTAATGATAGGCTCCTTCTTCCTTGGGAAGCCTCGCAAATGAGCAGAAGACACAGGTCTTTCGCAGGTAGCACACGTTGGTCGGATTGATGTGCTGGTTGGCCGCAAACGTCACGATATCGCCGTGTGTGCGGCGGTTTGCGTAATCCGCGAGCATTCCGACGCCGAGAAGATCGGGCGAGGTGAAGAGAAGGTGCGCGTCTTCAGCGGAAAGCCGCCCGTGCGAAGCGACCTTCTCTCCGACGGAGTAAAGTCGTCGATCGGAAAGTCTTGCCAGGTCGAGCGAAAGGCCTTCGCTCATTGGATCAGCTCTCGAAGCGTTTGATGGCGAGGGTGGTATTGTGACCACCGAAGCCGAAGCTGTTGCTGAGGACCGCGGTGACATCGCGATCGACGCATTTGTTGGGCGTGTAATTCAGATCCAGATCAGGGTCGGGATTCTCGTAGTTGATCGTCGGCGGGATGATACCATTCCCCACTACTAACGCGCTGATCACAGCTTCTACAGCTCCCGCGGCACCCAACATGTGACCCGTCATGGATTTCGTGGAGCTGACGTTGACAGTCCTTGCCGCCTCCCCGAACACTGCCTGGATTGCCCGAGTCTCGTTGAAATCGTTCGCCGGCGTCGAAGTCCCGTGTGCATTGATGTACTGGATGTCACCGGGCTCGAGACCAGCGTCCTTGAGGGCGCGTTTCATCGCGCGCTGTGCACCCTCGCCATCGGGGGCGGGAGCGGTGAGATGATAGGCATCGCCGGTTGCGCCGTAGCCCACGATCTCGGCGTAAATCCTGGTCCCGCGCTTGAGCGCGTGCTCGAGTTCCTCGAGAATCAGGATTCCGGCGCCCTCGCCCATCACGAAGCCATCGCGGGTTTTGTCGAAAGGTCTTGACGCAGTTTCGGGGCTGTCATTTCGCTCGGAGAGCGCCTTCATGTTCGCGAATCCACCAATCGCCATTGGTGTCACGGTCGCTTCCGCCCCACCGGTGATCATAATGTCCGCATCGCCGTACTGGATGGTGCGGAACGCATCACCTATCGCGTGAGCACTGGTGGCACAAGCTGACACGGTAGCGTAGTTTGGGCCTTTTGCGTTCCACTGCATCGAGACAATGCCAGCCGCGATGTCCGCGATGAACATCGGGATGAAGAAGGGGGAGATCTTCCCCACGCCGCGCTCGCGATAGACGTCGTGTTGTTCCTCGAAGCTTTTCAGACCCCCGATGCCGCTCCCGATGATGACGCCCATGCGATCGGGATCCATTCCGTTGGTGCCGCTGGCGAGGCCAGCGTCAGTCATCGCCTGTCGCGCGCCGGCCATTGCGTACTGCGTGTATTGATCCGCGCGTTTGGCTTCTTTCCGATCCATGTAGTCGAGCGGATTGAACCCCTTTACTTCTGCCGCGAATCTGACGGGAAATTTGGACGCGTCGAACTTGGTGATCGGGGCAGTGCCTGACTTCCCTTCGATCAGTGACTTCCAAGTCGTCGCCACATCGTTCCCGACCGGGGTAATGGTCCCCATGCCAGTGACGACGACTCTTCGCTTCATTACGCTCCGACCTTTTGGTTCAGATAGCCCAGCGCGTCACCGACTGTGCGCAGCTTCTCGGCGTCCTCATCGGGAATGTCGATGTTGAACTCTTTCTCGAACTCCATCACCAGCTCGACGATGTCGAGACTGTCCGCGCCGAGGTCCTCGATGAAGCTCGCTTCGTTTGTCAGCTTTTCGCGCTCTACACCGAGCTCCTTCTCGATGATGTCTTTGACCTTGTTGGAATTGTCGGCCATTGGATCGATTTCCTCGTGTTTGTAGGGTGTTCCGGAGCGAGCCGGTGGATGCGGGAAATATAGCTAACCGAATATCTGATAAAAAGTTACATCACCATTCCACCATCTACGACGAACACCTGCCCCGTGATGTAGGACGCCAGGTCGGAAGCCAGAAAGGCAACCGCAGCGGCCACGTCCCGCGGCGAGCCAAGTCGTTCAAGTGCAATCTGTTTGCCGAGGGCTTCACGCGCGTCAGGAGTCATAGCAGCGGTCATCTCGGTCTCGATGAAACCCGGTGCAACGGCATTGACCAGGATGTTTCGCGAGCCGAGCTCCTTTGCGACCGATTTGGTGAGCGCAATCAGACCGGCCTTGCTGGCAGCGTAGTTCGCTTGTCCCTTGTTGCCAATGATGCCGACGATGCTGGCGACATTGATTATTCGACCCGAGCGTCGCTTCATCATTCCTCGCGATACCGCCCTGATCGCGGCGAAGGCGCCACGAAGGTTTGCGTTTTGGACGGCATCCCAATCCTCATCCTTGAGACGCATGACGAGATTGTCGCGCGTGATTCCGGCGTTGTTGACGAGGATATCGATCGAGCCGAACGCTCCCTCCACATCGGTGACGAGTTTGGTCACGGCCGCTGTGTCTCCCACGTCGCACGCGAACCCCTTTGCGCTGGCTGCGATCGAGAGTGCAGCCTCATCGGCGCGTGATTGATCTCTCCCGACGACGGCGACACGGGCTCCGCATTCAGCGAAGGTTTCCGCAATCGAACGGCCGATACCACGGGTGCTGCCCGTTATGAGGGCATTTCTCCCGGCGAGGTCGATCTGCATCAAGCGACCAGCCGAAGAAGTTTGTCGGCTTCCGCCGCGGTACCGCAGGAGAACGTGCGTGCTCCTTTCACCAGCCGCCCCATCAAGCCGGTGAGCACGTTGCCGGGACCCATCTCCACGTAGAGGGCGTCAGGGAAACTGGCGGCGATATTTCTGACCTCGCTTGACCAGCGAACCGGGGAAGTCAGCTGCTTGAGCAGCAGATCTTTCGCAGTGGTCGCGGTAGTCGAGGCTTCGGCCGTAACGTTCGAGAAGACCGGAAATACCGGATCGGTGAAGGCCGAAGTTGCGATCGCGTTCGTAAGCCCGACAACCGCCGGTTCCATGAGAGGGGAGTGAAACGCTCCGCTCACCGGAAGCTTGATCGCGCGTTTTGCTCCCGCCGCCTTCGCCAGCTCCATGACACGCTCGACACCTGCAAGCTCGCCCGACACGACTGTTTGTTCGTCAGCGTTGTAGTTCGCCGGAACGACCAACGCGGCCTCTCTTGTGGCTCTCTCGCATAACTCCGCGATTGATGGATCGGTGGTTCCCAGAATGGCGGCCATCGTTCCTGGTCGCGCGGTTCCTGTTTCGAACATGAGCTCTCCACGCCGGCGGACGAGGCGTGCTGCTCCACCTACACTCACCGAATCGGCCGCGTAGTACGCGGTGAATTCACCCAGAGAGTGTCCGGCCGCGGCGCGCACGTGCGGACCCAACGTGTCCTTCGCAACCGCCCAGACAGCCGCTCCGTGAGCGAACAATGCAGGTTGCGCGTTCTTGGTCGCGGTGAGCTCGTCGGCAGGGCCGTCGAAGCAAAGTCGGCTCAAATCAACGCCGAGGGCAGCGTCCACTTCGCCGAAAATTCCACGAGCAATAGGAAAGGCATCAGCGAGATCCTTTCCCATTCCTGGCTTTTGGGAGCCCTGGCCAGGAAAGAGCAGGACGATGTCCACCGCTAAAAGCGAATTACCATAGACGCCCAGGTGAAGCCAGCACCGAAAGCAACAAGCATCACCGTGGATCCGTCTTTGACCTTCCCGCTCTCGATCGCTTCGTCGAGAGCGATTGGGATGGAGGCGGACGATGTGTTTCCATACCTATCCACGTTGACATAGACCTTCTCCATCGGAATGCCTGAATGCTTCGCGGTGGCTTCGATGATGCGCACGTTGGCCTGGTGCGGAATCAGCAAGTCGATATCGGAGCCCGTTAGCCGGGCGCCGTCGAGCGCCCGATCTGCGGCGTCGGACATCGAGCGTACAGCATGCTTGAACACTTCGCGTCCCGCCATTCTTACGAGGTGCGATCTGTCCTCGAGGATGGCTGCCGACATTGGAGTGGTAGCGCCCCCGTTGGGGCGGTACAGCAGGTCAGCCAACTTCCCATCGCTACGCATGTAAGCCGAAAGAATTCCTTTCCCGTGCTTTGTTCGCTTCAGGACGGCGGCCCCGGCGCCATCCCCGAACAACACGCATGTCGAACGGTCCTTCCAATCGACGATCGCGCTCATTTTTTCCGATCCGATGACCAGGGCCGTCTCGGCGGTGCCGGACATGATGAGACCTTCGGCCGTGCTCATGGCGTACAGCCAGCCCGCGCACGCCGCTCCGATGTCGAACGCCGCGGCGCGGGTCGCGCCGAGCTCCGCCTGGATGTCTACCGCGGTCGACGGTAGAAGACGATCGGGAGTGGCCGTGCTGAGCACGATGACGTCGATTTCGCCAGGGTGGACATTCGCGGCATGCATGGCCTGACGACCCGCCTCTGACGCCATGGAACAAGTCGTCTCGCCGTTCTTGGCGAGACGTCGCTCGACAATGCCGCTCCGCTCGAAAATCCACTCATGCGACGTCTCAATGCCGATGGACGCGAAGTCGTGGTTGGTCATCACGTGGGCGGGAAGTCCACGACCTGTTCCGGCGATTGCCGCGACCGGTCTCCTCACGAAGCCAACTCCGAGGCGGAGCTGATAGTTGGAGTCGCGGCGCCAAGCCGATCGCCAATCTGATCATTCATGCGTGTCTCGACTGCGCGGACGGCAACCTTGATCGCATTTTTGATTGCTCGCGGGGAGGAGTTGCCGTGGCAGATGATGCTGACACCACGGACGCCGAGCAGCGGCGCGCCGCCATACTCACTGGAGTCGAAAGGCTTGAGCGCGGTTCGAACATCTTCCGGGTTGATGCCGGGGTGATCGCTCAGAAACCGGACGATCATCGGGGCAACCGCCTCATAAAACTTGAGCACGACATTTCCGACGAAGCCATCGCAGACGACTACGTCGAAAGGGCCGCGGTCGCTCGCTCCAGCTGGAAGATCGCGGCCTTCGAGATTTCCGTGGAAGTTGAAACCGGCTTTCTGGAACAACCTGTTTGCCTCCTTGACTACAGCGTTTCCCTTCTCCGGCTCTTCACCAATCGAGAGGAGACCGATCGACGGATTGGAACGTCCGAAAATGCATTCCGCGTAAACTGCGCCAAGCCATGCGAACTGCAACAGCTCTTTCGTAGAGCAATCGACGTTCGCGCCGGAATCGAGAACGATGACGGGGTTACGAGCCGTCGGAAAGACCGTCGCTATGGCTGGTCGCGTCAGTCCGGGCTGTAGCTTCAGCAGCATCGCCGAGGAGGCCATTTGCGCGCCGGTGTTTCCAGCCGACACGAAAGCGTCCGACTCTCCGTCAACCTGAAGCCTCGTTCCGACTACCATCGAGCTCTTGGGTTTCTTGCGCAGGGCGGCGGTAGGCTTCTCCGACATCTCGATGGCATCAGGCGCTTCGACAATCGAAACACGATCCCGGGAACTCGAAATCTGGGATAGCTCGCCGGAGAGGAGGCTATCCAACTGGGAATTGATTACGGAGCTTTGTCCCACCAGCTGAACGCTGTGAGACCGGTCGAGCTCCTGAAGGGCGAGTAGCGCGCCGGCGATTGTCGCTTTGGGAGCAAAATCTCCCCCCATAGCGTCCAACGCGATTCGCGCCAACTATGCTTCCCTGGGCTCTACTCGCTGTTCGCCCGCGTAGTAGCCGCACTCCTCGCAGACATGATGCGGACGCTTCATGCTCTGACAGCGCGGACACTTTTGGATGACGATCGCGGGTGCGGTTTTATGCGTGTTGCGAGCGCGCTTCTTTCGCTTGGAGGTGCGTCGCTTGGGGACGGCCATTGTTTCAGTTCCTTAATTTGTTGACGGGCTAGCGCGCGTCGCTCTTTGCTTTCAGCAGAGCGTCCCAGCGCGAATCAGTCATGGTTGGTGTGCAGCTGCACGTATTTTCGTTGAGATTCGTTCCACACGTTGCACAGAGTCCTTTGCAACCATCGCTGCACTGCACGTAGGCCGGCGCGGTGAGAAGCCATGTTTCCCGAACCGCCGCGCGCAGATCCAGCATTCGTACGTTCGGATCATAAAGAAACACGTCGGGATCTTCGGCTTCCTCCGCGCCGGTTTCGGCGAGGAGGAAGTGTACCTCTTCGTCCACTTCCACGTCGACGTCCTCCAGACAAAGCCTGCACGCGAGTACTGCTCTGGCGGAAATCCGCCCGCTGAAGTAGAACCTTCCCTCGCCAGCGGTGGAGAGGCGCCCGGTTACGCGAATGGGCTCGTCTGGACGGGCGTCGCCTTCCTCCCAGATTGGATCATCGGGCTGGAGGGCGCCGTCAACGTGGACGGCCTTTGTTTCAAGCCCGCGTATGTCAAAGGACAGCATAAGCCCTTTAACCTAGCGGGTTTATGACTCCTATTCCAGTGGCGCGATGGGCGTTGCCTGAATGATTTCCGACCTTAGACGAGCTCTGATTCCGGGAAGAAGAAGCGAGCTTCTCTTTCGGCATTTTCATCGGAATCGGAGGCGTGAATCGCGTTACGCTCTTTTGACTCCGCGTAGAGTTTTCTGACCGTTCCCGCTTCCGCTTCCGCGGGATCGGTCGCACCGATCGTATTTCTGAGTGCCGCGACCGCGTCCGGCCGCTCGAGCACCATCGGCATGCACTTACCAGAGGTCATGAAGCGTGTAAGAGGAGCAAAAAAGGGCCGGTCTCGGTGAACTGCGTAGAAGGCGGCTGCCTGCGATTCCGTCAACCGCAACACGCGAGCGGCGACGACTTTGAATCCGGCCTTTTCCAAATGCGCCATGACAAGCCCCGCCTTCCCTGAGTTGAACGCGTCCGGCTTTATGATGGTGAGTGTTCTGTTCCCCGCCATTATTGGTCGTTCCTAGCGCATTGCGCGTTTGAGTAGATCGACAACGTCAATCGGACGCTTTGCGACGCCGACTCCGTTCTCCTCGAATGCCTGCATTTTTTCCGCGGCGGTTCCCGCCGAGCCGGAGATAATCGCCCCGGCATGACCCATCCGGCGGCCAGGCGGCGCGGTCTGACCTGCGATAAAACCGACAACGGGTTTCGACATTTTCTGGTTCACAAACCGCGCTGCGTCCTGCTCGTCGGTGCCGCCAATTTCGCCGATCATCACGATGGCCGTCGTCGCCGGATCCTTCTCGAAAGCATCCAGGCAATCGATGAAATTCGTCCCATTGATCGGGTCGCCACCAATGCCGACGCAAGTGGTTTGTCCCAGCTTAGCCCGCGTCATCTGATAGACGACTTCATAGGTCAGCGTGCCGGACCGGCTAACCAAACCAACGGGTCCCGCTGTGCAAATGCGTCCGGGGATTATTCCCACTTTCGACTGCCCTGGTGATATCAGCCCCGGACAGTTGGGGCCGAGCAACCGCGCGCCTTTCTCCTTTACAAATGGATAGACACGAGTCATGTCCAGTACCGGTACGCCTTCAGTTATGCAGACAATGAAGGGTATCCCCGCATCAGCAGCTTCCATCATCGCGTCGGCAGCAAACATTGGCGGGACGTAGATGACGGTCGCGTTGGCACCGGTTTTCTTCATGGCTTCAAGTACGGTATTGAAGATCGGAACCTTGTCCTCGAACTTCTGTCCGCCTTTTCCGGGAGTGACTCCGCCGACGAGCTGGGTGCCGTATTCCATCATCTGCTTCGCGTGAAAGGAGCCGTCGCGACCGGTTATTCCCTGTACCAGAAGGCGCGTGCTCTTGTCAATGAAAATGCTCACGCGGCTTTCTCTCCCGTCGCGAGGGCGACCGCTTTCTTAACTGCCTCGTCCATGTCGGTCATCGCCGACAGCTTGTTTTCCTTGAGAATTTTGAGCGCGATCTCTTCGTTGGTGCCCGTTAGCCTGATGACGAGAGGGACCTTGAGCGGATTTTGTTTGATCGCTGTAACAATTCCGTTGGCGACATCGTCGGTGCGCGTTATACCTCCGAAAATGTTGAACAGAATCGCCTTGACGTTCCTGTCGCTCGTGATGATGCGAAGTGCATTGACCACTTTCTCCGGATTCGACGAGCCACCGATGTCAAGAAAGTTGGCGGGATCTCCTCCGTAGTATTTCACCAGATCCATGGTAGCCATCGCGAGTCCTGCTCCATTCACGACACAGCCAACGTTTCCATCGAGCTTGATGAAAGTGAGGTTCGCTTTTCGTGCGTCCACTTCGGATGGGGCTTCGGCGGATTCGTCTCGCAACGCGGCGATATCGGGCCGACGGTCCAGCTCGTTGTCGTCGATAACCATTTTGGCGTCTAGCGCCACGACTTCGCCGGTGGGGGTCGTAACAAGTGGATTTATCTCGGCGAGTGAGGCGCCGCTCTCGGCAAAAGCCTTGTAAAGCTGCTGCAGAATCTTCGCGGCCGGCCGGGCCTGTTTGACGTCAGGGTACAAGAAAAAGGCAAGCTGCATCGCCTCGTAGGCCTGAAGGCCATAGCGGGGGTCGACCGGATGACGAAGGATCTTCTCCGGTGTCTTTGCGGCTACTTCTTCGATGTCGATCCCGCCCGCGGGACTGACCATAAACACAGCGCGCTTTGAGGCTCTGTCGACGATTATCCCAACGTAAGCTTCGGAGGCTATGTCGGCCGCCGGCGTTACCAGGACTGTTTGCACAGGAAGGTCCTTGATCTTCAGCCTGAGGATCTGGGCGGCGATGGCCTTCGCATCTTCGGGCGAGCGCGCGAGCTTTACTCCTCCCGCTTTCCCCCGGCCACCGGCGTGCACCTGTGCCTTTACCACCACCGTCGTTCCAAACTTGCGCGCAATCTTTTCTGCTTCTTCCGGGGTGGTGGCAATTTCACCGGGTGGAATGGGAATGCCCGCCCTCCGAAAGATTTCTTTTGCCTGGTACTCGTGGATGTTCACCTTAGCTCCGAACGCGTGCGAAGACGCGGTGGTTTGATATTGATGTGTCAGGGAACGATTTGGGTTCCGCCGGTTCCCTGCACCGCTGAACGTCCCTTGCTCAGCTCGGTAATAATGGCACGCCCCCCTGTTCGACGCACATAATCAGCAGCAGCTTTGACTTTAGGCGCCATACTTCCTTCGCCGAACGCTCCCTCGCGCGAGAGCGTGTCTACCTCAGCGACGGACATTGAAGTGATCGCGCGCTGTTCTTCAGTCCCCCAGCCGGTGTAGACGGCGTCGACATCAGTTAGAACCAGAAAGAGTTCGGCGCCGAGCTCTCCCGCAAGAACAGACGCGGCGAGATCCTTGTCTACGACGGCGTCCACTCCTTCGAGACCCAGTGTCGGGTCGCGGTATATCGGAATTCCCCCTCCGCCGCAGGCGATGACGACCGTGTCACGCTCCACCAGCGACCGTATCGTCTCAATTTCGTGGATCGCGACCGGTTTTGGACTTCCGACGACCCGGCGGAAGTGTCCCTTTGCATCCTTCTTGACCGGATGGCCCTGCGCCTTAAGCTCGCGAGCGCGCGCAACCGAAAGACCGTGTCCAATGAATTTCTTCGGATCCCTGAGCGCCGGATCGTCCGCCGCGACTTCAACCTGGGTGAGGATTGTGACGACGTCGCGCGAGCTGCCCGATTTACGGAGAGCGTTCTCGAGCGACTGTTGCAGCATGTACCCGATCCATCCCGCGGTACCCGCGACGAGGACCCCGAGGGGGAGCGGCGCTACTTCAGCGCGAGCCTTTTCGTTTCGCACCAGCTCGTCGCCGACCTGCGGGCCATTGCCGTGTACAACCACGACACGCCAGCCGTCGAGGGCAAGGTCGACAATGGGGCCGAGACTGGATCGAGTATGCCGGAATTGATCGGCGATCGTGGATCTTTCGCCAGGCGGCGACAGCGCGTTACCGCCGACCGCGATCACCGCCGTTGGCACGGCGTTTTTCATCTCGAGCGCGGGGAGATCAACGCACCGAGGGAGTCATAGGCAATACCGAACGCCTTCAGGTCCGACGCCGCGAGCGCCGCACGCATCCGGTTATAAAGCCTCGTGACGTCGCCGCGGAAGGTTGAATCGCTCATCACCGTCCCTGACGTCAGAGACAGCGGATGCCATGGACGCGCGGTCAGGTCGCGAACTACCCCCGCCGCTCTGTAGTCTGATGAATTCGGGAAGGCTGTCATCCATGCTTGCGCGATTGGATCGGGGGTTGGGTCGGGTGCGATCATCACTCGCGCAGTTCTGGCGTTGATCAGCGAGGTCGCAGCGTGCTTGAAATAACTTCGGTCTTCCCCGGCGAGAACGAAATGATGGCTCAAAGGGTAATCGGAAGATGCGGAATAAAGCTCCAGCTTCCAGTAAAGCGTATCGGCATGGAACATTGGCTCGACCATACTGCCTTGCGCAAACACCGGCACGAGACCGCGGATTCTGTCGCGCACATCGCGCACGGTAACCAGACGAGCGCGTCGCGGAACCGAGTCCGAAATGAGATTGAATGACTGGTATGCCCACGCGTAGGCTGCCTTGGAAAGCGTCGCGCCCACTCTCTGGCCGGCAATATCGAGCTGTGGCTCGACGACAATTACCAACCCGCGCGCACCCGGATAAATCAGCGAATCCTCGCGTTGGAGCTGTTCGCCGGGCGCGGTCGTCGCGATGCTGTCCAGCGGCGGAGCCAGGACGCCGCCCCCGGAAGGATCCGCTGCGGTTGTCGCAAGTCCGTAGGCGCGCCTCGTGAAGTCCGCACGGGTACTCGCGTATGCCCTTTCGCGAAGCAGTTGCGTTTCTCTAGGCGCCAGTCGATTCACCAGTAAAGGAATGAGCTCCTGGACGGTTATCGAAAGAACCACAATGCTGGTCACCGCGACAAAGCTGATGCGAAGCTGCCCGGCCCAACCGCTTAGCAGTACCGTGATCGAGGCGGCCGCGGTCGCTATCGAGAGAAGGAGCAGGCCCGGGAGAAGCCATTGGTGATCGACGTATGAAAAGCCGGCATTGACTGAACCGCCGTCGATCAAAAGATCGTAAGCCTCGAGTCTATAGCTCCACATTGTGATGAGTAAAAGGAGTGCGGCCAGAACACTTAGGTGGCGTCGCACACGCGCGCTCATGCGCAACCCGGCCCGCTCCCACCTCAGTCCCGGCGTCAGAGAGTAAAGGAAAACCACAAGGACCGAGACACCAACCAGAAGCAGCATCGTCCACGTATAGACGGACTTCTCAAACGGAAGCCAGGTAGTGTAAAAGGCAAGATCGTGGTGAAAGTACGGATCACTTTCGCGAAAACTCACACCCAGTTTTGCGAGAGCGAGGGAAGGCCAACCAGGAAGGGCTGGCGTCACCATCGCGGCGATTGCGACCGACAAGATTAGCGCAAAACGGTCGATGTATCTCCTGGGTACGGCTTCTCCGAACTCGACGTTGCCGAGCCGCCGGGGCAGTGTGAGCGCGCCGATACTGCGCCCGAGCACCGAGAGGTTGACGAAGGCAATGACAACGGCGAGCACGGTACCGATTCCGTACAGGAGGATCAGATCCCCCGCACGTTCGCTCCATAATGCCTGAGCGCCGAGCGCACCGTACCAGGTGTAGTCCGCGTACACAGCCGACAGCAATCGCCCGCCGACGAGCACCACTGCCGCCAGGACGACCCCGAGGAGGAGACGCCGGCGCTGCATCGGATCAGACCTTCACGCCCTTCGCGCGGAGCCACCCCTGCATTTCGGTCTGGATCTTGTCGAGCTGCTCTTTGGTCCTCGCCTCGAATCTCATTACAAGAACGGGCTGGGTGTTCGACGCGCGAATGAGTCCCCAGCCGTCTCCGAACAAAACCCTGACGCCGTCGACGGTGATCACATCGTACTTCGACGAGAAGTACTTCTGGGCTTCCTCGACAATGCCGAACTTCTTGTCGTCGGGGCAGTCGACACGAATCTCCGGGGTTGAAACGAAACGTGGCACATCGGCCAACAACTGCCTGACGCTCTTTCCCGAATCGGCGATGATGTGGAGTAGACGCGCTGCGCCATAGAGCGCGTCGTCAAATCCGTAAAAACCCTCGGCGAAGAACATGTGGCCCGACATCTCGCCGCCTACCGGCGCGTGTGTCTCGTGCATTTTCTCCTCGATCAGCGAGTGGCCCGTCTTCCACATCACGGGCACTCCGCCAGCTTTTTCCACCGCTTCCGTCAGTGCCTGGGATGCCTTCACGTCGAATACGATCGACTGCCCTTTGCCGGTCCGCGCCAAAACATCGCGCGCGTAAACGATCAGCAGATAATCTCCCCAGATGATCGCGCCGGTATCATCAACGACACCAATACGATCGGCATCACCATCGAACGCAATGCCCAGGTCGGCGCGATCGTTCTTCACTGCCGCGATCAGGGCTTCGAGATTTTTCGCGACCGTGGGATCCGGGTGATGATTGGGAAAGGTTCCGTCACTCTCACAAAACAGGCAGCGCGGGTTGATCCCCAGTTTTGGGAAGAGCTCTGGGGCGACGAGCGCGCCGGCGCCGTTCCCGCAATCGAGAATCACCTTGACGTCCCTCGACAGCTTGCCGACGCGACCCGTGACGTCCGCGATGTAGCGGTCGATGATCGCTTCCTGGCGAATCGTTCCCTTACCACGCGGAAACCTGCCGGCGACGGCGAGGTCGTATAAGTGCTGGATGTCCGCGCCGTAGATCGAAGTCGTCCCAAGGCCAAGCTTGAACCCGTTGTACTCCGGGGGGTTGTGCGAACCGGTAATCTGGATGCCGCCCACGACTTTGAGGTTGTGCTGCGACCAGTACGCAAGCGGAGTCGGGACAACGCCGATGTCCACCACATCAACACCACACGCAAGCAGGCCACTCACAAGCGCGCGATGCAAGCTCTCCCCGCTTGGTCTGTTGTCGCGCCCGACGGCGAGCGCGCCCTTCGCACCGCGTTCGGTTAGGAACGCGGCGTAAGCACCTGCTACTGCGGTGGCCACATCGTCAGTGAGATCCTTACCGGCAACTCCTCTAATGTCGTACTCACGAAAAATCTCGCGGGACAGAGACATGGCCCTAGCGCCCGGTCAGAGATGGCTCGGTCGACACCGGAATCGCCTGCACGTTCGCCACACCAGCTGGCGATAGGGCCGGCGCAGGACCAGTTGTATGTGGCGCCTCTCTGCCGATTATCGGGGCACTGCGACGAGTAAACGAGACGATAGCATCGGGGAACAGGCCGAAAATGAGAATCACTGCGGCAGATCCCCACACGACCGTCTTGGTCCAGCCACTGGTGAAAGCGGGTTCCTCCGCTCCCTTACCGCGAGGCTTCATGAACATCACCATCACCACGTAGAGGTAATAGCCGGCGCTCACGACACTCGTTAAAACGAGAATGACCGCGAGTCGCGTTTGGGGGAACTGGGATTGCAGCGCTGCCTGCAGGACGTACCACTTGGCGAAGAAACCGATACCACCGAAGATCGGGAAACCGAGCAGTGCGAGCATGAAGACGGCCATCGCTGCGGCAAGACCCGGCCTCACTATCCAGAGCCCGGCGTATTCCTCCACACCCATTCGATCCTCTCCCCGCGATCCGAGGGCGACGATTACCGCGAAGGCCCCGAGAGTCGCCATCGTATAAGCGAAGAGGTAGAACATGAAAGCCGAGCTCCCCAGGGCCGTACCCACGACCATAGCGACAAGGATGTACCCCGCGTGGGCGATGCTCGAGTAGGCGAGGATGCGCTTGATATTGCGCTGCGCCAGCGCCACGAGATTGCCGACGATCATTGTTATGGCCGCCAACCACCAAACGGGTTGGTGCCAGGTCGTAAGAAGACTTGGGAACGCCTCCAGCCATAGTCGGAAAAACGCGGCGAACGCAGCCGCCTTTACCGCCGCCGCCATATATCCAGTGATCGGCGTGGGCGCACCCTCGTAGACGTCTGGTGCCCACATGTGAAATGGAGCCGCGGCCACCTTGAAACCGAATCCTACCAGAAGCAGCGCGACTCCCACGAGCAACAGACTGCTCTTAGCGAGATTGAGCTGTTCGATATTCGAGCCGATCGCGACGAAGTTGGTCGCTCCGGTGGCGCCGTAGACCAGGGCGATGCCGTACACGAGGAAGGCTGTCGAAAAAGCGCCGAGTAGGAAGTACTTGATGGCACCCTCCGCCGAGCGCTCCCGCCGCCGGTTGATGCCGACAAGCACGTAGATCGCAACCGACATCAGCTCGATGCCGAGGAAAACGATGATCAGATCCCGCGCCGCGGCGAGAATCATCATGCCCGACGTCGCGAGCAATAACAGCACGTGCGACTCGCCAGCGGTGATCCCTTCTCGCGCGTTGTAGTCCAAGGACATCGCGATAGTCCCGACCGTTGCAATCAGGAAGATCTCGTCCGCAGCCCAGCGAAAGTTGTCGACGGCGATAGCACCGTTGCTGGCGGTGTAACCGCGATACGCGTAGTAGCCGACGGCGACCATCGTGAAGATGCAGAGGGCAATGCTCAGAACGCCCACGTTTTTCTGATGCTCGTCGCTCTCTGGTCGCCACGCTGACCGAAGGAGAAGCAGCATGGCTCCGCCCATTAGCAACAGATCCGGACCGAGCGCGCCGGATAGTTGTGCCGGGACATTCAGGTCAAAGCTGTTCACCGCGCATCTCCGAAGCGGCCGATCTCAGAGTGACCTTCAACCCTGTTGATCAACTGTTGCGAAGCGGTTTCCATCCGTCGCAGAACTGGAGCGGGGTAGAAGCCCAACCAGATTATCACGGCCAGCAACGGCGTCAGCATCGCCAGCTCGCGGCGGTTCAAATCCGGGATGTGGGAGTTCTCGGCTTTGTCGAGAGGGTTGAACAAAATCCGCTGTAGCGCCCACAACAGATAAACCGCGGCGAAGATCACTCCGGTAGCGGAGATAATGGCTAGCACCGGATGCGTGCGGAAAGACCCAATCAGGACCAGGAATTCGCCGACGAAGCCGTTGGTGCCGGGGAGCCCAATGCTGCTCAGGGAGACGAAAGTGAGCACTGCCGCGAACATCGGGACGACTCTGGCGATCCCACCGTACGAGTCGATCAGACGTGAGTGTTTGCGCTCATAGATGATTCCGATCAGAAGAAACAGCGCGCCGGTCGATATGCCGTGGTTGATCATCACGAGCAGTGCGCCCTGTACGCTCTGCAAAGTGAGAGCGAAGATGCCGAGCATCACGAACCCAAGGTGACTCACGGACGAGTACGCCACGAGCTTCTTGAAGTCGGGCTGCACCATCGCGACGAGAGCTCCGTAGATGATCCCGATCACGGATAGCACGAGAATGACCATACGTATCGTTGGATTCATTGCCGCACCGGGAAATAGCGGCAACCCAAACCTCAGGAAGCCAAACGTGCCCATCTTCAGCATGATCCCCGCAAGAATCACCGAGCCGGCCGTAGGCGCCTCGACGTGCGCATCCGGCAGCCAGGTATGGAAAGGGAACATTGGGACTTTCACCGCGAAGGCGAAGAAAAATGCGGCGAAGAGCCACAACGCAACGCGCGCCGGGATGGTTGCGGTCGCCAGTACGTGGTCGTAGCTGAAATCCGGTGTCCCGGTCGGTGTCCTTACGTGCAGCCCCATGTATATGATCGCCACCAGCATCAGCAGCGATGGGAGCATGGTGTAGATGAAGAACTTGATGCTGGCGTAAATCCGCCGCTCCCCGCCCCAGATCCCGATGATGAAATACATCGGGACGAGCATTACCTCCCACATGACGTAGAACAGGAACAGATCGCGGGCTAGAAAAACCCCCACCATGCCGCTCGTGAGAATGAGCATGAGCGCGTAGTAGCTTCTCGTCTTGGTACGAACGCTCGTCCAGCTTCCCAGCACGGTCAGAGGCATTATGAACGTGGTGAGCAGCACCATCATCAGCGCGATTCCATCGACGCCCAGCGTGAACCGAACTCCCCAGGTTGGAATCCAGGCTAGATCGATCGGAGCCTGCCAGTTGGGATCGCTCGCATTGAAGGACCACCAAAGTCCGAGCGACACCAGAAACTCGACGACAAAAATCCAGAAGGCGACTTGTCTTGCCGCCGGGGTTTCCACTGCCTGCCCCTCTTCACGCGCGCGGCCAATGGGCAGCAGCAGAATGATCATTGCACCGACGACGGGGATTGCGAGCAGCGCCGGCAGAACCCAGCTGTTGTAATCGATCGACGAAAGGAGAGATGTCATGAGATCAGCGTAGAGTGAACGCACCCAGCACGGCGAGCACTCCGACTACCAGCACCCAGGCGTAGATACCGACATTCCCCGTCTGCAGACGAGACCCAATCCAACCGAACCCACGGGCAAGGCCGGCACTGCCATTGACCAGTAGTCCATCGATTATCCCGTTGTCTACAACTCTCCAGAGAATGGTCCTGGAAAATGCGTAGGCTTTGCTGACAATCGCCCGATCGTAGGCCTCGTCGACGTAATACTTGTTCGCGACGACTCTTTCGAAGCCTTCCTCAGCTGCGGCATCGCGCTTCCGCACGAGGCGCTGCGGCTTGAGTCGCGCCACCGCGTAGATGATACCAGCGACTGCGATTGCAACCGCGGCGCCGATCAAAACTTCCTCGTTAGACACCAATCCGCGTGTCGCGCCTTGAGTGAGACGTGCCGTGGCGCTGCCCACCGTGGGCTCGAGCCACCGGGCAAGAACCGCGCGAGGGCCGAGAGGAACCAGGTCAGTAACCACTTCAGGCAGATTCAGCCAACCACCGAAAACGCTGAGCAGCCCTAGAATCACCAGTGGGCCGGTCATCACCCAGGGTGCTTCGCGCAAATGCTTTTGTTCGGCTTCGCCGGTGCGATTCGGGCCGTGGAAAGTGTACAGCATCATCCGCGTCATGTAGATCGCGGTGAGAAGGGCGGCTGTCAGACCGATTCCGTAGATGACGTACAAGAGGGTTCCACCTGGAATTCCCAGCCAGCTGGCCGACGCGAGCGCGGAGCCCTGCGCCCGCTGGAATACCGATCCGAGGATTTCGTCCTTCGAAAAGAAACCGGAGAACGGCGGAATACCGGAGATCGCCAGCGTAGCGATCCACATCAGGATCCAGGTGATCGGCAACTTTGCCCGGAGCCCACCCATGTTGCGCATGTCCTGGGCGTCGTCTTGGCTGTGAGTGCTGTGATACGCTGCATGCATCGCGTGAATCACAGACCCCGAGCCAAGAAACAGCAGCGCCTTGAAGAACGCGTGCGTTACGAGGTGAAACATCCCTGCGACGTATGCCCCTACACCGACACCGATGAACATGTAGCCGAGCTGCGAAATGGTCGAATAAGCGAGGACCTTCTTGATATCCCACTGCTTCAGACCGATCGTAGCGGCGAAAATCGCC
Organism: Gemmatimonadaceae bacterium; assembly: GCA_046262755.1. Taxonomy (GTDB): domain Bacteria; phylum Gemmatimonadota; class Gemmatimonadetes; order Gemmatimonadales; family Gemmatimonadaceae; genus UBA4720. Next base: position 88,059 of record JBHEME010000003.1, read on the forward strand.
GTCAAGGCTCCCACGGCTGCAACGGTGAGTGAGGCCACCGGCGAGAGCGAAAACAACGCTGCACTGCGCGCGATCAGGTAAACGCCGGCCGTCACCATTGTCGCTGCATGGATCAACGCCGAAACCGGGGTCGGGCCAGCCATCGCGTCGGGCAGCCAGACATAGAGCGGAATCTGCGCACTCTTTCCCGTGCAGCCGAGGAACATGAACAGACAGATCGTTGTGACGAGCGCGCTACCGGCTCCAAGCTCGAGTGCCTTGGCGTTCACACCGACGAAATCGAGAACGCCGATGTTGGCGAAGAGCAGGAACATCGCAATCAGGAACCCGAAGTCTCCGATGCGATTCACGATGAACGCCTTCTTGCCAGCGTCTGCGTTCGCCTTGTCGGAGAACCAGAAGCCGATCAGGAGATACGAGCAGAGTCCGACACCTTCCCACCCGACGAACAGCACGGGATAGTTGGCTCCGAGGACCAGCACGAGCATGAAGAAGACGAAGAGATTCAGGTAGGAGAAATATCTTGGGTATCCGGGATCGTCGCGCATGTAGCCGACGCTGAAGATGTGGATCAGTGCGCCGACCCCTGTGACCACGAGCACCATGAGCATGGACAGCTGATCGAGCTGGATTGCCGCATTGATCTGCAGATCACCCACCGGCATCCAGCTGAAATACGTCTGTATGAAAGGCGCGTCCACGGGCACCGCCGTCATTGCGCGCCAGATCGCTAGCGCCAGCGCAAACGACAGGATGAGCACCCCCGAGCCAACGAAGCTCGTGACGCCCGCCCAACGATGTCGCTTAACGGCGTGGTGATCGTCGCCTACAGCGCCTGATTCCTCGGCGTGTGAGATCGCCGTGGCTTCGGCTGCTCCCTCGGAGTGCGGATGATGGCCTGGGGTGTTTGGATCACCGGGACCGAAATGAGCGCTATTGAGGGAAAGAAGTCCGTTGATTACGAACCCGGCGAGCGGCAGTACCGGCAGCAGCCAAACGAACTCAGCCGCGGTGCCGGACAGCGGATGAGATTGAGTGGCGACTGTCTGAAGAAGTGTCATCCCCTGAGCAGATTGATGTTCTTCAGATTGATAGTTTGGCGGTGGCGGAAGATGGCGATGATTATCGCCAGGCCGACGGCCGCTTCAGCCGCGGACACTGTCATCACGAACACCACGAAAACCTGACCGGCCGCTCCGTAAAATCGGGAGAAAGCAACAAAAGTCAGGTTCACCGCGGTCAGCATCAGCTCGACGCACATGAAGATGATGATCGCGTTACGGTGGACCAGCACACCGACCACGCCGATCGTAAAAAGCGCGGCGGTGAGAGCCAGTGACTCAGCGAGCACGGACCTCCCTGCCCCTTGCGAGGACGACAGCGCCGGCGATGGCGACCAACAACAGGACGCTCGTCAGCTCGAAGGCGAGCAGGTACTGATTGAACAAAGGCTCCGCGATGACTCCAACGGCGTTGAGCTTTTGAAGTTGCTGCTCGTTGAAGTCGCGAGCCACGATGAGTGATTGAGGCAATCGAGAACGGAGGATGGCCATGACCTCGCTCACCAAGCCGAGGCCGACAACTCCCGCTGCCAGTTTCCACCATTTTCCCCTCGCGTCCGCGAGCTCCGACGGATGCCCGAGATTGAGCAGCATCACGACGAAAAGAAAAACAACCATGATGGCACCCGCGTACACGATCACCTGCATTATGCCGATGAACTGGGCGTCGAGCATCACGTAGAGTGCGGCGAGGCTGAACATTGTGTTGACGAGCCACAACGCCGCCGCAACGGGACTCTTGCGAGTGACGAACGCGATCGCCGACGCCAGCGCGATTACCCCGAAGAGATAGAAATGAAAAACGTAAAACAGCGGATAGTGCGGCTCCATCACTCGCCTTTAGGATCTTCCGGATCCCACATCTCGCACACCGGATGGGTTTGAGCCATCAACCGCTCGAGGTCGTAGACGAAGCCTTCCCTGCTGTACTCCGAGTTTTCGTAGTGTCGCCCGACGTGGATCGCCTCCTCGGGACACACCTCCTGGCAATAGCCGCAGAAAATGCACCGGAATTCATCGATCTCGAAGACGAGCGGATACCGATTGCCCTGCTCGTCTTCGCCCGGGACGAGCTTGATGCAGTTCGCCGGACAAACCGTTGGGCAAAGCCCGCAGGCGACACATTTCGCCTTTCCCGTTTCGGTCGTGAGCATCCGGTGCGTGCCGCGCCAGCGCGGGGAAATTGGGGATTTCTCCTCGGGATACTGGGTCGTGACCCGTCCGTTTACGTCGAACAAATGCTTGACTGTGAGAGCCATACCCTTGAGGGTGGCGCGAATGTAGCTGACATCCTCCACCGGCCGGTCAACGACCTTCACTTTGATGGGCATTAGCTTCCAGTCTCCGGCATCGTCAGTGGCCGGCGGGTGTCGAGTCTACGTAGCCGCTCTAGCTCTCGCGGATGCATCCTGCCATAAGCCGGGCTGATTATTCGGCCCCTGTCGAGAATCGCGAATAGAATGATTACCAGGGCGACGTTCACAGATCCGAGTATGGTCGCCGACATGAATCCTTCGTGGATTCCGGCGGCGCTCAGTCCGAGCAGTACGGCGGCGATCAAGACGATGTACACCAGGGCCAGTGGAAGCATGAATTTCCAGCCCAGCGACATCAGCTGGTCGTAGCGGAAACGCGGGAGTGTCCACCGAATCCACATGAAGAAAAACAGGAAAAACAGAATCTTCCCCAGGAAAATGGCGATCGACAGCAGCGAGAGCCATCCGCTATAGGGGCCGATGTTGTCGTGCGAAGTGAACGGAACGTCCCAGCCTCCGAAGAACAGCGTCGCCATGAGCGCGCTCGCCGTGACCATGCTGGCGTATTCTGCGATGAAGAACAGCGAGAACTTCATCGCGCTGTACTCTGTGTGATAACCCGCGATCAGCTCCGATTCAGCTTCGGGCAGATCGAACGGCAGCCGATTCGTCTCGGCAAACGCCGCGACCATGAAAATGAAAAACGCAACCGTGAGGTTCACCACATTCCATCCACCCCACGCCTGCTGATTAATGATGGTGCTCAGGCTCACGTTGCCGGCGAGCAACAAGACAGGAATGGTCGACATTCCCAGGGAGATCTCGTACGAAACCATTTGGGCGCTCGATCGAAGACCGCCGAGCAACGCGTATTTGTTGTTGGACGACCATCCTGCCAGGACAATTCCGTAGACGGCGAGTGAAGTTAGAGCGAGGATGAAGAGGAAACCGATTGGTAAGTCCGCAACGACAAGGTCAACCCTGCCCCACCGTGTCGGGAACGGCGCGCCGAAGGGAATGACGGACCAGGCAGTCAACGCCGGAATGAAGGAAAGGATTGGCGCGAGCACGAACAACGGCTTGTTCACGCCCGCAGGCATGGTCTCTTCCTTCATGAAATTCTTGAGACCGTCGGCGGCTGGCTGGAGCCAGCCTTTGCCCACTCGATTGGGCCCGTGACGATCCTGGATCCACGCAGAGATTTTTCGTTCGGCGAGAGTCAGCATCGCGACGCCCACCATGTAGATCGTGAAGATGACGATCATCTTCAACACCGTGAACAGAAACCAAGCCCCGCCCGCCACCGGGGCCAGGTTGGTGGTCGCTACCTGTAGCAACGCGTGCATTCCCAGAAACGAAGTCACGCCGCCCCAATGGCAATGGGAGCCACGGGCTCCGTGTCTGGAGCGTTCGCCAACGGCAGTCCCTTGAACCCAAGTGTGTCGTAGCTCAAGCCGGCGAAGGCCCTGTTCGACGACGCCAGGCTGGCGAAGACTTCAGACGGCAAAAAGAAACTGGATTGTTTGCCCAGTGCGCCGAGTAAGTCGCCCAGCACTAGCCAGCTGGGACGCGCCTCGCCCGGAGCCTGGCGAGCCTGCATGAATCTCTGCACTCGTCCGCGTATGTTCGTGACCGTTCCTTCTTCCTCCGAGAAGTTGGCAATCGGCAGCACGATCGAGATGTTGCTCACGTTTTCGGGAATGACCGAGCTGATAACGATGACGTCCGCGGCGCGACCAATCGACGAAGCATCCACTCCGACCATGTTTTCCCCGGCGACGACCAGCACGTCTCCCTGTTTTAGCCCGGCGAGAATGTCGCGCGTCTTTCGGAAACCTAGAGCTTCCGCGCCATAGACATTCGCTGCGCGCTCTCGGCGGAGGGCGAGATCCCTTAGGCCGGGAAGCGGAGCCTCCGATCCTTCCTCGACACGAAATGCTCCCTTAACCGCGCCCATCAACTGAGTTAGCAGGAAAAGCGCTTCGTTCGACAACATTGGTGACGCCGCCACGAATACACTCTTCCCCTTGAGTCGGGCCGCCGCCGCCGTAATCGCGTTCTCCCAGCTGGTAACCTTCAGCCCGGCACTTGTCTTCACCATCGGCTGCTCGGCGCGACTCTTTTCGTTCATCCAGCGATAATTGAGCCGGCCCCAGTCGCACATGAAGAACGCATTCACGTGCTCATTCGGGCGCGGCCGCATGCGCACGATCTGGTTTTCCCGCGTCTCCATAATGACGTTGCACCCCTGCGTGCAGTTGGGACAAACCGAGGCTGTCCGATCGAGCTCCCACGCGCGCGCCTTGTTGAGGAAGTCCTTGGAAAGGAGTGCACCAACGGGACAGAGATCAACAACGTTGGCAGCCCATGGGTGTGTCAGGTCCTTGCCTTCGAACTTGCCGATGAGCGCTCGGTCACCGCGCTCGCTGACATTGAGTGCTGGATCGTGGGCCACATCATCCATGAAACGGACGCAGCGGGTGCAGAGAATGCAGCGGTTCGGAACGTACATGACATCGCCGCCGAAATCTTCCGCGGGATTGAAGCGCTTTGGCTCTCGATATCGAGAGTCCTCGCGACCCTCCTGGTAGGTATAGTCCTGCAGCTCGCACTCGCCCGACTGATCGCAAATGGGGCAATCAAGCGGATGGTTTATGAGCAGCATCTCGAGCACGCCCTTCCTGGCATCCAGTGATTTCTCGGAGTGCACGTGGACGACCTGGCCTTCGGTAACGGTGGTCGCGCACGAGGGGGCAAGCTTGGGCGCTTTCTCAACCTCCACGAGACACATCCTGCAGACGCCCGCCACCGGAAGACTCGGGTGATAGCAGTAGTGCGGGATGAGGATTCCAGCAGTCTTCGCTGCTTCGAGGATCGTCGTTCCGTCCGGAACGGTAACCGGTCTCCCTTCAATAGTCAGGTTTACCATCTTCTGCTCTGGCATCAGGCGACCGCCGCAACTACAGGATGGAAGCGGCGTCCCTGTATCAGCGCTTCGAACTCGTTCCTGAATTTCTTTATCCCGGAAACGACCGGCACCGCGCACGAATCACTCAACACGCAGATCGTCTTTCCCGTCATCTGCTCGGCGATGTCGAGAAGAGTGTCCAGATCTTCCATCGTCCCCTGGCCATCACGAATGCGTTCCAGAATCTTTGTCGTCCAGGCTGTGCCTTCGCGACACTGGGTGCATTGCGCGCAGCTCTCGTGAGCGAAGAATCGAGCTATTCGCGCGATCACGGTTACCATCGGCTGCGCGTCATCGATGACGATCACGCCGCCGGAGCCCAGCATCGAGCCCTGCGCGACGAAGCCTTCGTAGTCCATGAGTGATGCTTCCGCTTCCTCCATGCTCTGAATCGGCACGGAGACGCCGCCGGGAATAACCGCCTTGAATTTCCGGCCGTGCAACGGGCCGCCACACAGATCGTAGAGAAATTCCTTGAAAGGAAATCCCATCTCCACTTCGTAGGTCCCGGGGCGCAGCACGTTGCCGCACACCGAGTAGAGCTTGGTTCCGGTACTCTTCGGGCTCGAGTGCGACATTTTCTTGTACCATTCCGCGCCGTTCATCAGAATCGGTGCTGCGGCGATGAGTGTCTCGACGTTATTGATCGTGGTCGGCATTCCGAATACGCCTGACACAGCCGGGAACGGAGGCTTGATGCGCGGATTTCCCCGCCGACCCTCCAGCGAATTCATCAGCGCGGTTTCTTCGCCACAGATGTACGCCCCGGCGCCCTTGTGCACGTGGACGTCGATTCGCTTGCCCGTGCCCATTGCGTTCTTGCCAATAATCCCGGCGGCGTACGCTTCGTTTACCGCCTGATTCATCCAGTACAGCGGCTCGGTGAATTCGCCGCGAATGTAGACGTATGCCGTCTCAGCGCCAATCGCATAGGCTGCGATCGCGCAACCCTCAACAAGTGCGTGTGGCGTCCACCGCATTAACTCGCGGTCCTTGAAGGTGCCAGGTTCCGACTCGTCGGCATTGCAACAGAGGTAGTGCGGCTTGCCGTCTCCGGGCTTCATGAACGACCACTTCATGCCGGTCGGGAAGCCAGCGCCGCCCCGCCCCCGCAGTCCGGAGTCCTTGATCACGTTGACGATATCGGCGGGCGCCATGGCGAGCGCCTTCTCCAAAGCCTGGTATCCCCCGCGCTTCTTCCAGCCGTCCAGGGTCCGCGCCTCATCTTCTCCGAAGTGTCGCGAAAGAACCGGAGTCTCCCTCTGGTGCGGATGATTTGGATAACCCATCTAGGCGAGCCGCTCCAGAATTTCGGGCACGGCGCCGGGCGTCACAGACTCGATAAACTCTTCGTTGATCATCACCGGAGTGGCGAATCCACAAGCACCAAGGCACTCAACCTCGATAACGGTATAGCGGCCGTCGGGGGACGTAAGCCCCAGCTCGCCACTATTGGTGTGCTTGATAAAAGCTTTGACCACATCCTCGGCACCGCAGATACCGCAGGGAGACGTTGTGCACACCTGGATGAAGTATTTCCCGACAGGATGCTGGTGGTACATGGTGTAGAAGGTGACCACACCTTTGACATACGCAGGAGTCAGCTCCAGGAGCTCCGCGACTTCCGCCATCGCCTCGTCACTCACCCATCCTCTCTCGCGCTGGACGATCCAGAGAGCAGGTAGCAGTGCGGCCATTTTTGTCGGATAGTGCGTAAGAAGCTCGTCGAGCTCTTTGCGGACTTCGCCACGGGAGAAGATCGGGACGTGCGGACCGTGCCCCGCCTTGTCGTGGGAGGCATAGTCAGGAGACTCGAGGCCGCCGACGAGCTCAGGAGTCAACGGTCGATCTCTCCCATCACGATGTCGATGCTGGCGTTGATCGCGATGACATCGGAAAGCAGATGACCCTCGACCATTTTTGGAATGGCGGCGAGATTCACGAACGACGGCGGACGAATCCGCCAGCGCACAGGCTTGGATGTGCCGTCCGATACCATATAGTAGCCCTTCTCACCCTTCGGGCTCTCGACCGCGAAGTACGATTCACCCACCGGCGGTCGCGGACCTTCCATCACGTTCTTGAAGTGATGGATCATTGATTCCATCTCGCTTGTCGCTTTCGATTTTGGCGGGAGAATGATGCGTGGATCGTCGATGTTTACGGGACCCTCCGGCAAACGATCCGCTGCTTGTTGAAGTATGCGCGTCGATTGACGCAGCTCCTCGAAGCGGACGAGATACCGATCGTACACATCGCCGTTCGTACCCACAGGTACTTCGAAATCGTACGTCTCGTAATCAAGGTACGGGAAGTCTTTTCGAACATCGTAGTCGACCCCTGATGCCCGCACCATCGGTCCCGACAAACCCCAGTTGACCGCCTCATCGGGCGTCATTACGCCAAGACCGACGGTCCGGCCGACCCAGATCGCGTTCTTGGTGAGAACTCGATCGATCTCATCGAGGGTGTGAGGGAACGTTCGAACAAACTGTCGCAGACCATCCATCCACCCGCTCGGAAGGTCGGCGGCCATTCCGCCCACTCTCGTGGCAGAAGTAGTAAGGCGTGCGCCGATCCACTTTTCGAGGAGCCGATAGATCTCCTCGCGTCGCTGAAACGCCCACAAAAACGGTGTGAAGGCGCCGATGTCGATACAGAACGTTCCGAGCCACACGAGGTGCGACATGATGCGCGAGAGCTCACACGCGATGACACGGAGGACCTTGCAGCGTTCCGTGATCTCTATTCCGAACAACCGCTCGGCACCCAGCGCGAAGGCGACGTTGTTGCCGATGGAATTCAGATAGTCTTCGCGGTCTGTCCACGGAATGATCTGATTGTACTGCCTGTACTCGCCGATCTTCTCAAAGCCGCAATGCAGGTAGCCAATGTGAGGAATGCAGCGAACGACCGTCTCGCCATCCAGTTCCAGCACCAGACGCAGCACGCCATGCGTGGCCGGATGCTGTGGACCGATGTTGATGAGCATGTGCTCGCCTTCGAGCTGCGGCTCCATGCTCGGCGGAGGCTCCAACGCCAACGCCGTCCCGCCGTCGTTCGTCACGAGTGGGATACGCTGTGGACGGCCTTGCGCATCCAGTCCAGACGTTGATAGCTCGACCTCGACTGTGCGTTTGGACATTACTCGCCTGTCTTCTCCCCTTGGACCAGACGCGTCTTCATGTCTTCAGGCAGCTCGGCGAAGGCGTCTGCGATGGATAGCTCCTCCATCGAGTAGCGAGCCTCCGGATTCTGCGCCAAGGCCTGACGCAATTGCTCGGAACGACTGAAACGACCGCGCAGCGGGAAATCCTTGCGCAGCGGATACCCCTCCTTGTACTGCTCCCACATCAGTAGACGGCGCAGATCTGGGTGACCGCGGAAGCGGATTCCGAACATGTCGTAACACTCACGCTCGAGCCAATCCGCCGCGCGATATATATCGTACACGCTGTCGATCTCGAGCGGTTGACCCTTGGGTAAGAGCGACTTGATGCGGAGGAAGCGCCGATAAGGAAGTGATCGCAGGTGCCAAACGACTTCCATAGGAACTTCGGCGTCGCGGTATTCGACGGCCGTCACATCGCTGAGGAAGTCGTAGCGCTGCGAGTCGTCGTCGTGTAGCCAGCGCATGACCTCCTTCACCGATGTTCGATCGATGTACACGACGGTCTCGCCCCAGATCACTTCGACCCGCCCGACCGCGGATGCAAACCGTTCCTGGATCGCTTTCGCCGACGGATTTGGCGGCCCGCTCCTGTATGGGACGTTCCTGAGCGTGGCAGGCTGACCGTCGGACGCACGCGCTCCGGTCTGAACAATTTCGAATCGACTCACGGCGCGGATCTGGTCTGGTGCACCGAATTTCCGAAGGGCTCCCCGAGCTCGTCTATCAAGGAAGGCGGAATGTAGAGCTGACTTTTCGGATCCGGCTCCATCTCGTCCCGAGTACCTGCGTCCGCCGCCCGCTCATTTTTCACCTTCTCCTGAAGCATTCGGATGCCGTAAATCAGCCCTTCTGGGCGGGGCGGGCACCCGGGAACATAGACGTCAACGGGAATGATCGTATCGATGCCCTGTACCACCGCATAGTTATCGAACATCCCTCCGGTCGATGCGCACGCTCCCATGGAGATGCACCATTTGGGCTGCGGCATCTGCTGCCAGATCCGCCGGATGATGGGGGCCAGCTTGAAAGGAACGCGCCCCGCACAAATGAGCACATCAGCCTGGCGCGGCGAAAAACTCATTCTCTCCATACCGAAGCGCGCGAGATCGAAGTCGCTCGCCGCGGTAGCCATGAACTCGATCGCGCAGCACGCCGTGCCAAACGGCATGGGCCAAAGTGAATTCGCGCGCGCCCAGTTGACGAGAAAATCAAGGCGGGTCGCCACCCACCCCTGTTGGTTCTGCGGCTGATACGAAACGGCGGAGCCGTCAGCGGGCGCGCTCAATCCCATTGCAGCGCTCCCTTTTTCCACACGTAGACAAAGCCGACGAGGAGGATCAACATGAAAACCAGCATCTCGCCGAGACCGAAGATGGAGATGTGGCCGACCGGACATGCGCCAGCCACAAGGGGGACGAAGCACGACAGCTGCTTGTAGTAGACCGCCCACGGAATCATGAAGACGGTCTCGATGTCGAAGATGATGAAGAGAATGGCGATGAGATAAAATCGAACGGAGAATCTTTCTCGCGCGTCGCCAAGTGCGGGGACGCCGGATTCGTAGGCTTGCTGCTTCACCGGCGTTGGCCGGGCCCGAATGGTCAGCGCCGAAATCGCAATGATCGCAAGCGCGTTGACGACCACGAAACCGAGCAGCATCAAGACCGGAAAATAAGCGCGGGCCATGGAGTTCCAGACTTCGTGAAAAATTTCACTAACTTGATTTTGTGGAATTTACCGACGCGAAAGTTGTAATTCAACGCCTCGGTGTGGAGGCAACATCGCCTAAAAGTCATCGCAGCGATTGATTGGCAATGACGATGCGAAAATCGTACATTCACGGCGAAAAGCTGCGAACACCCTGCGCAAATCGTCGCCGACCAACGTTGTGCCGGCGCTCAACCGATCAACTGGTAATGTCAATACAGTCGGACCGCTGGATCACCCGGATGGCCAGAGAGCACGGAATGATCGAGCCCTTCGAGAGCAGTCAGGTGAGGTCAGGGGTCATATCGTACGGAGTAAGCTCGTACGGTTACGACATGAGGGTAGCGCCCGAGTTCCGCATTTTCACCAATGTGCTCAACTCCATAGTAGACCCCAAGAGCTTCGATCCGAAATCCTTCGTCGAGTTCGAGGGCGATGTCTGCATCGTTCCCCCGAACTCTTTCGCGCTGGCGCGCTCGGTCGAGTACTTCCGGATCCCCCGTAACGTCGTGACGATAACCGTTGGCAAATCCACCTACGCGCGCTGCGGAATCATCACCAACGTCACGCCGTTTGAACCAGAATGGGAAGGGTTCGTGACGTTGGAAATTTCCAATACGACTCCGCTGCCCGCCAAGATCTATGCTAACGAAGGGATTGCTCAGGTCCTGTTCTTCAAGGGCGAGGAGGAACCCGAGGTCTCGTACAAGGATAAGAAGGGAAAGTACCAGGGCCAGCAGGGCGTAACTCTGCCGCGGTTATGAACTGGCCCTTTGCTTGCCGAGTGTTGTAAGGACCAACCCGATCGGGAGAAGGCCAGGCTGATGCAGAATCGCGACGGCGTACAGAAAGGCCCGCAGGATCATGCCGAGGGGCAGCACGGCTCGAAGACTCACAGCAAATTCCTTGAACAACTACACTCGGCCAGCAACGACGTAGCCCGGACCTCGGACAACGGTAACTCCGACCTACAAAAGCAGAAAATTCCCAACCACGCCGCCCATCGCTTGTTCGAGGACCGAGAACAGCACGATGAGGCAGAAAAAAACAGCGAAAAGAAACGCCTGCACCGCGAGATCGAGAGGAATCATCTGCCTCCCGATGAGCTGATAGAGGTTCCCCTAAAGGTTGTTCCGCCGCCAGACACGCATTAGCGAAGCATGCCGGCGGCGTAGGCCAGAATAAGCCCGACAGCAACGATAACCGCCAACCAAACGAGCTTATTGCTACCTGGCGCGCCTTCCGTTGGAGTTACTACCCGGAAAGGTGAGCCCGGCGTCGTGCCGTGAGCCGCAATGCTCGGCGTATCATTGACGGCGTCGGCTCCGCCGAGCGCCGCCTCCCCATTCGGGTCGTCGACCGCGGAGACTGTGCTGTTTTCTGAGGGCGAATTGTCCACGCTTCTCTCACTGTTTGACCGGCGTCAAAAAGTGCAGCAAACAGGCCAGCTTCAGGCGCGCGTGCCTACCAGGCGGGCGCGAATGAAGTCGCGGTTCATTCGCGTAATCGAATCGATGCTTATCTCCTTCGGACAGGCCTCCTGACACTCTCCGTGAAGAGTGCAGGCACCGAAGGATTCCAGGTCCATTTGCTCCACCATTTTTAGTGCCCGGCTGTACCGTTCCGGCTGTCCCTGGGGCAACAATCCGAGGTGCGTGATCTTGGCGGCGGTGAAGAGCGAGGCCGAAGCGTTCGGACAAGCGGCCACGCATGCGCCGCACGCAATGCAAGCGGCGGCATCCATTGCGTTGTCGACGTTCTGCTTGGAGATGAGTATCGCATTCGCGTCCTGCGCTCCGCCGGTCGCGGCGGTGATGAAGCCCCCGGATTGAATGATGCGGTCGAAGGCCGATCGGTCCACGGCGAGGTCCTTGATGACTGGAAATGCCCGGGCACGCCAGGGCTCCACGTAGATCGTCTCTCCGTCCTGGAAGCTCCGCATGTGAAGCTGGCAAGTAGCGGTTCCTTTCATCGGGCCGTGGGCCACACCGTTTATCATGAGGCCGCATGATCCGCAAATTCCTTCACGACAATCGTGATCGAATGCGATCGGCACCTCACCGGCAGTGGTCAACCTTTCGTTGACTACGTCGAGCATCTCGAGAAAAGACATGTCGGGGCTGACATCCTTCGCTTCGTAGCGGACCATTTTCCCGGGCGCGCCCGGCCCCGCCTGCCGCCAGACGTGCAGTGTAAGGTTCATTACTTGTAGCTCCGCTGCGAAAGCTTGACGTTCTCGAACAGCAGCAACTCCTTGTGGAGGACCGGCGGTCTTCCCTCGCCCGCGTATTCCCACGCCGCGACGTAGGAGAAGTTGGCGTCATCGCGCAGTGCTTCTCCATCCGGAGTCTGGCTCTCCTCCCGAAAATGGGCTCCGCACGACTCGGTTCGATGCAGGGCATCGATGCACATCAGCTCGGCCAGCTCCAGAAAGTCCGCTACTCGCCCCGCCTTTTCCAGCGCCTGATTGAGCTCGACATCGCTGCCGGGCACGTTTACGTCGCGCCAGAATTCCGAGCGGAGCTCCGGAATTCTTTTCAGCGCGAGCTTCAGACCCTGCTCGTTGCGCGTCATCCCGCAATAGTCCCACATGATCTTGCCCAGCTCTCGGTGGAACGAAGCCACGGTGCGTTTGCCATCTATCGACAAAAATCTTCGCGTCCGGTCAGCCACTGCCGACTCGGCATCACGAAACGCGGCGTGGCCGCTGTCGACCTTTGACGGCCGCTGGTCAGCGAGATAATTACCAATTGTGTTCGGGATGATGAAGTAACCGTCGGCCAGCCCCTGCATCAACGCACTGGCTCCGAGACGATTCGCTCCGTGATCGGAAAAGTTTGCTTCCCCTGTTACGTGCAAGCCTTCCACGCTTGACATGAGATTGTAGTCGACCCAGAGTCCCCCCATCGTGTAATGCACCGCCGGATAGATCCGCATCGGTACATCGTAGGGGTTCTCATCGGTTATGCGCTGATACATCTCGAACAGGTTGCCGTACCGCTCCCTGATGACGGACGCGCCGAGTCTCTTGATGGCATCGGCGAAATCCAGGTACACGCCCAGTCCCGTTTGGCCGACTCCCCTGCCTTCGTCGCACACTTCTTTCGCGGCTCTCGAGGCAATGTCGCGTGGCGCGAGGTTTCCGAAACTCGGGTATTTGCGCTCCAGGTAATAGTCGCGTTCTGCTTCGGGGATTTGGCGGGGGTCGCGTTTGTCGCCAGGCTTTTTCGGCACCCAGACACGGCCGTCATTGCGCAGTGACTCACTCATCAGCGTAAGCTTCGACTGATATTCACCGCTCACGGGTATGCAGGTGGGATGGATCTGGGTGAAGCACGGATTTGCGAAGGCGGCTCCTCGCTTGTAGGCGCGCCAGATCGCTGTCGCATTGGAACCTTGAGCGTTTGTTGAGAGGTAAAAGACATTGCCGTACCCGCCGGTGGCGAGTACCACCGCATCAGCGACGTGCGATTCAACCGCCCCGTTGACGAGATTTCGCGTGACGATTCCACGCGCTCTTCCATCGATCACGACGAGGTCGAGCATCTCGGTGCGCGGAAACATCGTGACTCCGCCGCGGGCTATCTGTCTTTCCAGCGCCTGGTATGCGCCAAGGAGCAGTTGCTGGCCAGTCTGGCCGCGCGCGTAGAATGTCCGTGACACCTGCGCTCCGCCGAATGATCTGTTCGCGAGGAGGCCACCGTACTCGCGCGCGAAAGGAACTCCCTGCGCCACGCATTGATCGATGATGTTCACGCTCAGCTCGGCGAGGCGGTAGACGTTTGCCTCGCGTGAGCGGAAATCGCCGCCTTTTATCGTATCGTAAAAGAGGCGGTACACGCTGTCGTTGTCGTTCTGGTAATTCTTCGCGGCGTTGATCCCGCCCTGCGCCGCGATGCTATGGGCACGTCGGGGTGAGTCCTGAAAGCAGAAGCATTTGACGTTGTAGCCCAGCTCGCTCATGGTGGCCGCGGCTGCGCCCCCCGCGAGGCCGGATCCAACGACAAGAATTGTGTGCCTGCGTTTGTTGGCTGGGTTCACCAGGCGCATCTCGAATCGGTGCCGATCCCATTTTTGGGCCAACGGCCCACCCGGGATCTGCGCGTCCAACTGGATTGTCATCGCACGAAACCGGCGACGACAGCAAGAGGAACAGACGTAAAGGCGGCCCACACCAGGAGCGCAATACCAAGCGACAAACGCCGATGAAGCGGCTGCGGCGACGGCGGACTCACGCCGATGCTCCTCGTCGAGCTCCAGGCGCCATGAAACAAGTGCAAGCCTAGCGCGAGCATCGAAACGACGTAAAACAGCGAGACCCACCACAAACGAAAGCTGCTGACGACGTTCGCGTACACATCCGTGCGGCTGAACACGCCGGCGGGCCGTATTGTGCCCGTCGTAAAATGCAGGATGTGAAGCACTATGAAAACGAGCAGCAGCGCACCGCCCCAGCGCATCGTTCGCGACGCAAGCGTTGCTACCTGGACCTCGCGCTTCGCGTATCCCAGTGGGCGAGCCGACCGGCTCTGACGCGTTAGTTGTACGGCCGCCGTGACGTGAAAGAACACCGCCAGAAGAAGCACAACGCGGAGCGCCCAGAGCAGCTCACCGGTGCTTTTGAGAAAATTGGAATACGAATTGATCGCGTCGGGCCCGCGAAAGACGAGAAGGTTGCCGAGCGAGTGCAGGATCACGAAGCCGACGCCGATCAATCCTGTCACCCCCATCACAACCTTTTTCCCCACCGCGGAGGCGTAGAATCGACGCAGCCTGCCCATTGACAGCTTACAGTTTTACCGCGGCCATTGGCTCCCGCACGGCATCGGCACTCTTCGCCAGAGAGTCACGTTCTTCTCTGGTCAGATCCACCTCGATGATCTTCTCGAGACCACGGCGGCCAAGCTTGCAGGGAACTCCCAGGAAGAGTCCGGACATTCCATACTCGCCGTCTAGCCACGCCGCGCACGGGAGAATCCGTTTCTGATCTCGTACGATCGCTTCGCACATCTGAACAGCGGCAGCCGAAGGAGCGTAGTACGCCGAGCCTGTCTTCAAATGCTTGACGATTTCCGCCCCGCCAGTGCGCGTCCGCTCGACGATGGCGTCAAGCTTGGTCTGTGACATCAGCTGAGTTATGGGGATGCCGCTCACCGAGGTGTAGGAGATGAGCGGCACCATCGTATCGCCGTGGCCTCCGAGCACCATCGCCTGGATGTCCCGCACCGAAACGTCGAGGGCTTCGGCCAGAAACGCGCGATAGCGCGCAGTATCGAGAACACCCGCCATTCCGAGAACGCGCTCTCGAGGAAAGCCGGTCACCTTCATCGCCACGTAGGACATCACGTCGAGCGGATTGGACACGACGATAAGAATCGCGTTGGGCGAAGTCGCTTTCACTTGCTCGGAGACCTGTTTTACGATGCCGGCGTTGGTGTTGAGCAAGTCGTCGCGCGACATGCCAGGTTTCCGCGCAATGCCCGCAGTAATAACTATGATGTCGGAATCGCGGCTCTCTTCGTAGCCGTTGCTGCCGACGACGCGGGAATCAAAGCCTTCGATTGGCGCGGATTGCCACTGGTCGAGCCCCTTTCCCTGGGGAATTCCTTCCATTACGTCGACCATCACTACCGTGCGGGCAAGCTCTTTCTCGGCGATACGCTGCGCGGTCGTCGCTCCGACGTTCCCCGCGCCAACCACCGTTATCTTGTTGACCATTGTCTCGTTCTTCAGTGATGAATCAATGCGCGAAAGTTATGCGCACTCATCACACCCAGCAATTGTCGTCAGCCGCCAACTTGCGACAGCGCACGCAGGCCGCCGACGCTCATCTGCAAGAGGTGGTGCTCTTTCGGCTTGATCGAAAGCGCGCTGCGAAACAACGGCTCCAGCGGCACGCCGGCGCGCAACGGATCACGCAAACTGACCTCTTCGTCCCCAAACAGACACATGCGCAGACGGCCGTCCGCGGTGAGCCGTACGCGGTTGCAGCTGCCGCAGTAGGTGTGGGACATCGGAGTTATCAAGCCAATCGTGCCGCGGGCACCGGTCAACTTGAAATACTTCGCCGGCCCGTTGCCGCGAGCTGGCCCCACCGTCGGCTCGAGGGCTCCCAAAGATTCGATGCGCCTCAGGACTTCGTCGCTTGGAACGACGCGAGACCACGTTGCGTCGCGCATCTCCCCTACAGGCATGAGCTCGATAAAGCGAATGTGCCACTCATGATCTAATGTGAGGCGCGCAAAATCTGCGATCTCATCGTCGTTGATGCCGCGCATCACTACCACGTTGATTTTGATTGGCGACAATCCGACTCGCTCTGCGGCGCTGGCGGCGGCGATCGGATCGAAACCAGCGGATCGTCTCGAGATCGCCGCGATGCGCTCCGGTCGCAAGGAATCCGCGCTCATGTTAACCCGATCGAGCCCGGCATCCCTCAACAAAGCGGCAAGCTCAGGGAGTCTCACACCATTGGTGGAAAGAGATATGTCGTCGATTTCCGGGACCGACCGGAGCAGGCGAATCAAAGCATCCAGATTGGGCCGGATGGTCGGCTCGCCACCGGTAATGCGAAGCCGTCGCAATCCCAGGGGCGCCAGCTCGGCGACGATGCGGGCGATTTCCTCGTACGACAGTATTTCCGCCTTTGGCAGCCACTGCAAACCCTCCTTCGGCATGCAGTACAAGCAACGAAAGTTGCACTTGTCGGTAACCGAGATGCGCAGATACTCGATGCTCCGGCCAAATCCATCGCGGAGCGCTGCGCTCACGCGCTCACCCATGTCTGCGATCGCGTTGGGTCAACCCATTCCCTGGTGCCGTCAGCGTAATGCTCGAGCTTCCAGATCGGAACTCGCTTCTTCATTTCCTCGATCACGTAGCGGCTGCAATCCTGCGCCGCAGTTCGGTGCTGGTGTGCCACGCAGATCACTACGCTCGCGTCTCCCACTGCGAGCAACCCAACGCGATGCTCCGCCGCGATGGATTCGACGTCGAAACGGCGCGCCGCCTCGGTACAAATTCGCTGCATTTCAATTTCCGCCATCGATTCATACGCCGAGTACTCAATGGCGCTCACGTCCCGGCCGTCGTTGGTGTCGCGGACGGTTCCGATGAATATCGAAATCGCACCGTGTCGCGAACCTGACACCTCTGAGACGAGCGCGGGTACGTCGATGGCGCGATCGACGATAGCGGACCTAATCATCCGCCAGCCACGGGCGGGATCAAAGCAATCTCGTCACCGACACGAACAAGCTGATCAGTCGTTGCGAATGTTCTGTTGATTGCGACCACGGGAAATTCAGGCAGCGACACGGCGTTCGGAAGCGTGCGGATTCGCTCGACGAGCTCTCGTACGGTCGTTGTTTTGTCCAAGGGAATTTCCAGACTGCGGGCGCCGAACATGTCGGCGTAGGAGGCAAACAATTGCACAGTCGCCATTTGGCTCCGCCTGCGTGGCTAAGTCTTTACGCTTCCGACATCTGGGACATGTCGACGCCGGCGACCAGCGCTCGCAATTCCTTCGAAGGTTTGAACACAGGCACCGGGCGCGCTGACACCTCGACCGGCGAACCCGTGCGGGGGTTGCGCGCCATGCGGGTCTTTCGATTGCGGATTTTGAATGTTCCGAACCCGCGAACCTCGATATTCTCCTGGGTCTGGAGCGATTCCTTGATCGCTTCGAGGAAAGCGTCCACGACGCGAGCGCAATCCTTCTTGGAAATCATCGGCCCAGCGGTGCGGGAGATCTGGGCCGTGACACGCTCGACGAGGTCGGCTTTGGTCATTGAAAATCCTGGAAATGAGGCGCGCTAACTAAGCGTAAGTGCTTCCAAGGTATTGCTTTACTAATAGGCTGTCAAGCGAGCCCCAGCTACCTCACCGCGCCCCTCAGGGCGCTTAGGAACTCTTGAAAGAGTGGTCTGGCGTCGTGCGGTCCGGGCGCCGCCTCGGGGTGGTACTGGACCCCGAAAACGGGCAGCTCGCGGTGACGAAGTCCTTCGATCGTCCCATCGTTGAGGTTGACGTGGGTCACCTCCAGGTCCGCGGCGGCGAGCACCGACCGCTCGTCCCCCACAACCGCAAAGCCGTGGTTTTGTGAAGTGATCAGAACACGACCGGTTTCAACCTCCTTCACCGGATGATTCCCGCCCCTATGTCCATAGGACATTTTTGCTGTCGATCCCCCGAACGTCAGTCCGAGAAGCTGGTGGCCTAGGCATATCCCGAAGACGGGTATCCCGGTATTGGTCAGATCCCGTATGGTCGTCTGGGCATACGAAATCGCTGCCGGATCTCCTGGGCCGTTCGAAAGGAAGATTCCGTCCGGCTCGAGTTCCAACGTCGCGTTGGCGGGAGTGGTAGCAGGCACAACGGTAATGCGGCAATCGTTCTCACCAAACAATCGCAGAATATTCCGCTTGATTCCGTAGTCGTAGGCAACGATGTGGTGGCGAGCACGCGGGTCGCCCCAAGTATAGGACTGTCTCGTCGTCACTCTGGAGGCGAGGTCGAGACCCTCCATTGATGGACATGCCTGGAGAGCGGTGCGGCTAAGGTCGTCGGGTTCGTCGCCGATGCCAATGACACCCCGCATTACACCCGCCGATCTCAAGTGACGGGTGAGCCGTCGCGTATCAACGTCTTGAATAATTGGGACTTGAGACTCAGCCAACCAAGCGCCTAGTCCGCCCGTGGCGCGCCAATTCGAGTACGAATCGGAGAGCTCGCGCACCACGACACCGGCTATCTGGGGCGACGCGGATTCCGGATCTTCCGAGTTGATTCCGTAGTTCCCGATTTGGGGCGCTGTCATTACAACTATCTGACCTTGGTACGAAGGGTCGGTGAACACCTCCTGATAACCCGTCATGTTCGTCGTGAAAACCACTTCGGCGACCGCGGGGAGCCCACTGTGAGACGCGTTGGCTATACGGCCACGAAAAAGGGTTCCGTCCTCAAGGAGGAGGAACCCTGTGCTGCTTCCTGGCGCTGCGGTCAACTTAGCGCTTCGCGGTTGTCGGAGGATTAGTAGTCGTTGGTGCGGCAGCACCAGGCGATGTAGTAGTCGCCGAAGCTGGCTCGAGCGGCACCGCCGGTGCAGATGTCGGGGGCGGAGCGACGTTAGCGGGTTGAGTTCCCAGCCCTTTCTCCAGAACCGACCGCGGCGCCGACGTATGAGTCGACATTATCTGCAGGACAAAAGACAGTCCGAGAAAAAGCCCGCCACCCCACCAGCTGATCTTGGTGAGAAGGTTTCCGGCCTGCCGAATTCCAATCAACGCATCAGGCGACGAGCTCGCGCCGCCGAAGCTGGCGGCGAGTCCGCTGCCCTTTCCGGCCTGCAAAAGAATCGCGAGCACGACGATAACACAATCGATGACGAGCAGAGTGAGTAGAAGCGTGTAAATCATTGATAGAATTAAAGTTCAGTCCAGCCATTGAATATCCAATGGAGGCAAAACCGAGTCAAGTCTGAGCGATAGCGAGCCACGATGTCGCCTCGACGCTAGCGCCGCCGACCAACAAGCCGTCGACCTCCTGCGCAGCGAGAAGGCTGGCGGCATTAGTTGCGTTCACGCTTCCACCGTAGAGGATTGGGATATCGTCGCCACGGGTGCCCACCATATCGCAAAGCTCCGAGCGAAGCAGCGTATGTATTGCCGACGCATCGCCAACCGATGCGGTGAGGCCGGTTCCAATCGCCCATACCGGCTCGTAGGCGAGCGCGAAATTGGCCGACAGCAGCTTGGGGGTTTGTGCAAGGCCTTCGCGGAGCTGCCGCGTAACGACGTCCTCGGTTTCCCCCGCCTCACGCTGTTCGATCGTTTCGCCGACGCAAAGCATAAAGGGAAGGCCAACTCGTACGGCGGCTCCGCATTTCTTCGCGCACTGGGCGTCGGTCTCACCGAACACGTGTCGCCGCTCGGAATGTCCAACTAGCACAACGTCGGCGCCGGCATCTTTTGCCATCGACGCGGAAATTTCGCCGGTGAAGGCCCCCTTCTCCGCCCAATGAATATTCTGAATTCCTACAAGGACATCCCGGCGTTTCTCCACCGCTTTGACCACCGTGCTGAGCGCTATTGCGGATGGGAAAATGATTACTGTGCGATCGTTTCTTTCCTCATACCCGGCAAGAAATGTTTCCATGAACGAGCGTGCCGCCGACGGACCATTGTTCATTTTCCAGTTGCCCGCCAGGACAGGCCTTTTCACTAGGTCGCCTCGTCGAGCACTTCGACGCCGGGGAGTTTCTTCCCCTCGAGAAACTCCAGGGAAGCGCCTCCGCCTGTAGACACGTGACTGACCTTGGTCTCCAATCCGGCCTCAGTCACCGCCGCCGCTGAGTCGCCTCCCCCCACTATTGTCGTTGCCCCTTTGCCGGTGGCGTTCGCCAGTGCGGCGGCGATAGCGCGGGTACCGGCATCGAACGGTGGCGTCTCGAACACGCCCATCGGACCGTTCCAGATGGTCGTCTTGGCCGCAGCAATCGCGCGTGTGTACGACGCAATGGTCTGGGGCCCGATGTCGTACATCGCCTGGTCTTTGGGGATGGCGTTGCGCGATACGGCATTGGCGGCGTTTTTGTTTTCGAGCGCCGGCGCAACGGTCGCATCATGTGGGAGCGTGAGCTTGGCTCCAGCGCGCGCGAGGAGCGCCTTTGCCATTTCTACTCGATCGGGCTCAACGAGTGATTTTCCCGTCTCGAGGCCCATCGCTTTGAAAAAGGTGCAGGCCATCGCGCCGCCCACGAGCAGCGCGTCCACCTTCGGAAGCAATTGCTCGATCACATCGATCTTGCCGGATATCTTCGAGCCGCCCAGGATTGCCACGAATGGGCGCTTGGGGCTGTCGAGAGCGCCGCCAAGGTACCGCAGCTCTTTTTCCATCAGCAGTCCGGCAACGGCCGGCCGGAGATGCTCGGCAACCCCGGCAGTGGAGGCGTGCGCGCGGTGCGCCGCGCCGAACGCATCGTTGACGAAAAAATCCCCCAGCTCGGCCAACGCGCGAGCGAGCCTTGGATCATTCTTTTCTTCCCCGCCGAGAAAGCGAGTGTTCTCGAGGAGGAGCACTTGCCCTTCCGGGAGATCGTGGCTGGCGTGCACCGCTTCGTCTGAGTCTGTCGTTTCGACGAACAGGCACTGACATCCGAGCAGCTCCCCGAGGCGCTTGGCCACGGGTTGCAGCGAGTATTTCTGCTCGGGCTTTCCCTTTGGGCGTCCGAGGTGGGACAGCACCACGGGCCGCGCGCCCTTTTGCATGAGGAATTGCAGCGTTGGCAGCGACGCACGAATTCGCGTGTCGTCCGTTATGACGCCTTCACCGTCGAGCGGGACGTTGAAGTCAACCCGGACGAGCGCGCGTTTGCCCCGAACAGTGTCGTCGGGGAGGTCCCGGACCGTTTTTTTTCTCATTTTTCCGCGCTCGATCTAGAGTCGACTCCCCATGAAGCGAAGCATGTCGACGCAGCGCGAGGCGTAGCCCCACTCGTTGTCGTACCAGCCCTGCACGGTGACAAGAGTGCCATCGATCACGTTGGTGGTCTTCGCGTCGAGTATGCACGAAGCGGGATCGCCAATGTAGTCGCTCGACACGAGCTCCTCTTCCGAATAGCGTATGATCCCTTGCAGCGGTCCTTCCGCGGCTTTGCGAAACGCGGCGTTCACGGCGTCGATCGTTGCTCCACCTTTCTCCACTTCTACGGTCAACACCGTAAAAGAGACGTCGGGCGTGGGGACGCGTATCGAGCTGCCGTCGATCTTTCCTTTCACTTCCGGTATGACGAGCGAGGTCGCTTTGGCCGCGCCCGTTGTAGTGGGAATCATTGATAGAGCTGCTGCCCGGGCGCGTCGCAGGTCCTTATGGGGGAGATCCAGGATCTGCTGGTCGTTGGTATAGCTGTGAATGGTGACCATCGATCCGTGTCGGAAGCCGAACGTATCCCGGATTACCTTCACCATTGGAACCAAGCAGTTCGTCGTGCAGGAAGCGTTCGAGACAATTGTGTGCTTGGACGAATCGTATTTCTCGCTGTTAACCCCCATCACGATGGTGATGTCTTCACCCTTGGCCGGGGCCGAGATGAGAACTTTCTTTGCTCCGCCATCGATGTGCTTTCGCGCGTCAGGCGCATTGGTGAAGCGACCCGTTGATTCGAGGACGATGTCGACACCCAGATCCTTCCACGGCAGCGCGGTCGGATCCTTCTGGCTGAGTATGCGAATCTCGTCCCCGTCGACCACGATGCAGTCCTTGGCCGCCTCGACGTCACCGGCATAGGTGCGGTGAACGGAATCGTACTTGAAGAGGTGCGCGAGTGTGCGCGTGTCGGTGAGATCGTTGACCGCAACGAAATCGAGATCTGCAACGCCCTGCTCCTTTGCGGCGCGCAGGACCTGCCTGCCGATCCGACCAAAGCCATTGATTCCTACCCTTGTCGCCATGCCTTTAAAGCTCCTGTTAAATCCGGTCGCCACTCGCGTGGGCCCGGCCAAATGTCACGTAACTGATGATGCGCGCTCCCGCATCGTAGAGAACCTTTGCGCATTCGTTGAGCGTAGCCGCAGTCGTCACAACATCGTCGACAATCACGACGTGGGAATTTCGCAGCACAACCCGCGAACTTTCCGCGATCCGGAAAGAGCCTGCGATGTTTCCCTTCCGCTCTTCGGCTGTCAACTGCGTTTGCGAGCGAGTTTCGCGCGACCGAACGATGACGTCTTCCCAGACCGGAATGCTCCAACGCGGCGCGAGAAATTCCGCCAGCAACGCACTCTGATTATAGCCACGCTCTCGTTTCCGCGCTGACGAAAGTGGAACCGGCACGAGAGCGGTCCGCTCTTCGACCACATCCCTTGGCCACGTGAGGCGACCCATGCGCTCCGCCATTTCGGCGGCGACTTTCGCCCATTCGCCGTACTTGAGCGCATGGACGATGTTGGAGGCGGGTTCGACCGGCATCCAACAGACAGACCGTACTGCGCGAACGAAGGGAGGGAGAAGCTCACACCACCGGCAGTGCTCGGAGACGAGAGGGTGTCCGCAGCGATCGCATTGGGGCGCGGGAAGTCGAGGCAAGCGAGACCAGCAAAGACCACACACTATGCCTGGATCCGCAGACGAGAGGACTCGCTCACACGAGACGCAAACCCTGGGAAGAACGAGATCGAGCGCGCCTCCGAGGTACATGCTAAGCCTCGCTGGCGCGCCGCCCGGAACTACATGAGCGATCGTCTCATCGCCTCGCGGTCGGGCTCGATGCCAAACCATCTCTGAAACGAGAGCGCCCCCTGTTCGAGCAGCATCGCGAGCCCGTCGGCAGCGCGGTGACCGCGTTGACGGGCAGCCCGGATCCAGGGCGTTCCTTCGCGACGGTACACGAGGTCCATAACCGCTGTCTGTCGCGCAACCATGGAGAGATCGAGGGGGTGCTCATCGTCGCTCTGACCAATCGGCGTTGCATTTACCACCAATGTCGCCCGGGAAGCCGCGTCCTTCAGGTTCCTTTCGACGCGCGCGACATCGGGAAATTTTTCCGCGAGCCTGGAAGCTCGTTCGGCGCGCCGGCTAAAAACCGAGACGCGGGCGCCATGCCAATGTTCGACTGCCGCGAGTACGGCTGCAGCCGCGCCGCCAGCACCAAGAACGAGAATTTCCGCGCCATTGGGATCGTTGCCGTAGAGAGCGCGTGCGGCGGAGTCAAAACCCTGGACATCGGTGTTGTCGCCGTGCAGCTCACCGCCCTTTGTCCAGAACGTGTTGACGGCCCCGACTCGCGCAGCGAGTTCGGTCAGGTGTTGGCAAGCGCCGTAAACGGCCAGCTTGTGGGGGCTCGTGACGTTCCCCGCGGCACTGATCGCCTTGAGCTCACGCACAAGGTGTGGGAGTGACTTCGCCTGAACATCAAGCGCTTCGTACTTCAGCGGGATGTTCGCTGAGGCGAGGGCGGCGTTCTGGAAAGTCGGTGATAGCGAGTGCGCTACCGGGTTGCCGAGAAGGACGAGACGTCCGGGATATTCAGTCACGCGTGCCTCGGGAGCAATCAGCTCGCAAGCCGGTCGAACACCTTCTCGAGCTCTCGCTCCAGGATATCAGCGGTGCCTCGGTACGCTTCCAAATCCCCGCCATAGGGGTCGTCTATTCCTCGGTCCGCGGCGCCGGAAGCATACTCGTCGATGACGTGAACTTTGCCGCGCCCTCCGAGCTGCTTCACTTGCTCGAGATGACCCGGAGTCATGACCAAGATCAGGTCTGCCTCTGAAACGATCGCCGACGTGAGCTTTCGCGACCTGTGACCGGTGAGGTCGATGTCGCGCTCCATGCCGACAAGCAGCGCTTCATCGGTTGCGGGAACATTATCCCAGGCGTTGGTGCCGGCACTCGACACGTTCAGATCCTTGATCCCGCGTCGGGCCGCGATCTTTCGTGCCAGCGCTTCAGCCATCGCACTTCGGCACGTGTTGCCGCTGCAGACGAACAGAATGTTCATGGCACTCAGGCGTCTCCGACGAGGTCGGGAACGCTTTCGCGCAGCTTTCCCGCAGAAATTGCTCCTGGGCGTATGACTCTTGGCAGCCGTCCCGTGCAGTCGACTACTGTGGACGGCTGCGACGGATTGAGTCGCCCCCCGTCGAGAACGCGAAGGGTTCCGCGAGTGATCGCGTCGCTCCACTGGGCTACGATCTGGTCGGCGGCAGTTGCGGGCGGTACTCCCGGCCGATTGGCACTTGTCGACGTGATTGGATCTCCGTGGGCGAGAATCAAGCGCGACAGGGAGCGGTGCGGCGTCCACCGAACGGCCACGCCGCCTTCGGGACCGCGCAATCGATCGGGCACCCGCTTCTCACCGCCTGGCAGCACCAGAGTGAGAGGACCAGGCCAGAAGCGCGCTGCGAGGGTTGAAGCGTATCCGGTGAGATGGAGACCGAGGCGGGTGATCATCTCGCTTCTGGCGACGAGCAGCAAAAACGGTTTTCCCGGTGCGCGTCCTTTGAGAGTGACCAGCTGCTGCACTGATCTCTCGT
The DNA here is from genome assembly GCA_046262755.1 of Gemmatimonadaceae bacterium. GTDB lineage: Bacteria > Gemmatimonadota > Gemmatimonadetes > Gemmatimonadales > Gemmatimonadaceae > UBA4720. The sequence goes on from JBHEME010000003.1 coordinate 113,252, forward strand.
CCACCGCGCCGCCAAATCCGTACACCGTCTCTGTTGGATAGGCCAGCACTTTTCCGGCGGCGAGGTGCGCGAGTGTTGGATTGATAGCAGCCTCGACTTCCTCTGGCGACCAGAACGGCACGACCAGTGGCTGAGGTTTCATTCGCGCAAGATACTCAGTGCCTCTACCAACGCGAAGTCGTTCTCCTCGGTGATCTTTGCGGCGCGCTCGCTGCCACGAACGATGACAACCGACTCGCCAAGCTGCTCGCAGAGCGCGGCATCATCGGTAGCAATGCGATCCGCTTTTTGCGCCTCGCGATGCGCGCGCTCCAGCATTTTGCGCGGAAAGGCCTGGGGCGTTTGGGCGCGCCATAGACCAAAACGGTCGACGGTGATGACGACGTTGCCGTCGGAATCGACGCGCTTGAGGGTGTCGTTCACCGGCAGGGCGGCGACGGCGGCGTTGCCCTTGCGCGCTTCTTCGATGACTTTCGCCACCGTCTCAGCCGATACCAGCGGGCGAGCTGCGTCGTGAATCACGACGATCTCACATTCGGCTGGCATGTCCTCGAGTCCGTTAGCAACGGATTCGCTTCGGTGTCTGCCGCCAACTGAAAGAAGCAGCCGGTCGGCTTCACTCTGGAATATCCACGGCGGAGGGTCTCCGACGTACTCGCGGGGCAGGACGCAGACGACCATGGCCACGTCAGAGCGCGCCTGGAACGTCTGCACGCTGTGGAGCAACATGGGTTTTCCGGCGACCCACCGAAACTGTTTGAGCTCTTTAGACCCGGCGCGAGACCCGCTCCCCGCAGCTACGATGATCACACCGACATCGCGCTTCATCTCAATCGGAGAACAGTTGACGGCCATCGCGCTTCATGGACGTGTCTCAGGCTGACGGCGATCGGGCCTCATCTACCCGTGGAACAGTTGCCGAAAGAGGTCGTTGATGGTGCGCACGCCGACGACGTCGATCCCGCGCTGCCCGCGCTTTGGAACTCCCCGCTCCGCCATATATGCCGTCGTCATTCCCATCTTTGCGGCCTCGCCAAGGCGCCGCTCCGCTTGAGACACGGGCCGTATTTCTCCACCGAGGCCGACTTCACCGAGGAAGATCGCGGAGCTGGCGACGGGTTTGTCGTATACGCTTGATGCAAGTGCGCTCGCAACTGCAAGATCACCCGCCGGTTCCTGCATGCGCACGCCCCCGACGACGTTGAGGAAAACATCGAGCTGCGAGAAAGATAGACCAGCCCGCTTGTCGAGCACAGCCAGGAGCAGCGCCAGCCTTCGAGCGTCGTAGCCTGTACTCACCCGCTGTGGCGTTCCATATCCTGCTTTCGCGGCGAGACCCTGAATCTCGATCAGAACCGGACGCGAGCCCTCGAGCAATGCGGTGACGGCACTCCCTGAGGAGTTGTGGAGCCGGTCACCCAGAAAAAGCTCCGACGGATTCTCCACTGCAATGAGTCCTTCTTCCGTCATACGGAAGACACCAATCTCGTCGACACTGCCAAACCTGTTCTTGGTAGCGCGGAGTAAGCGGTGCTCCAGCATGCCTTCGCCCTCGAAGTACAAGACTGTGTCGACGATGTGTTCGAGCGTCTTCGGTCCCGCGATGCCGCCACCTTTGGTGACGTGGCCCACAGCGAACACGGTTGTCTCCGTCTCCTTGGCGAAGCGCATCAGACGCGCGGCGCATTCTCTCACCTGGCCGACGTTTCCCGGGGCGCCTTCAAGATCGCTGGTAAAGACGGTCTGTATGGAGTCGACCACGACCGCGTCGAGCTTTTGCGAGCCGGCAGTGGCAAGAATCGTTTCGAGCAGCGTTTCGTTGAGCAGCGCTACGTCTTCCGCCGAACCATGGAGGCGCTCTGCGCGCAGCTTCACCTGGAGCGCGGATTCTTCGCCGGAGACGTAGAGCGTCGAAAGACCGAGCTCCTGCATTCTTCCCGCAACCTGCAGCAGCAGCGTCGACTTTCCGATTCCGGGCTCACCGCCGACTAGAACCATCGATCCAGGCACGATTCCGCCGCCAAGCACGAAGTCGAATTCCCGGATGCCGGTTTTCAGCCGTCGTCCCTCGGAGCTCTTCACATCGCGAAGGCGAGGTGTCGGCGCGACGCTACCGCCCTCCGCCATCGACTTCTGCCCCTGGACGCGTCTTCCGGACGCCGTAGCTGAGGAACGCGGAGCCGCCATTTCCTCGACCAGAGAATTCCATTCGCCGCAGACATCGCAGCGCCCGGCCCACTTCGGATGCTCGGCGCCGCAGTTAGTGCAGCGGTAAACAGTTTTTGCTTTTGGACTCACTGCGGCGCTAGGCGGGGCGAAAGATTCTCGAAGCGCGTGTAGGTCTTGTTGAAGTACAGGTTGACGAATCCGGTGGGGCCGTTGCGTTGCTTCCCGACGATGATCTCCGAGCGCCCCTCGAGCGAATTTCCATCCTTGTCAGTGGGGCCGTCGTAGACTTCCTGGCGGTAAATGAACATCACAAGGTCGGCGTCCTGCTCGATTGCGCCCGATTCGCGCAGGTCGCTGAGCTGAGGGCGCTTGTTCTCTCCGGTGCGCTGCTCGGGTGCGCGGGAAAGCTGTGAAAGAGCGACTACCGGGATTCGCAGCTCGCGCGCAAGCGCCTTCAAAGACCGCGAGATGTAGCTGATCTCCTGCTGCCTGCTCTCCGTGTTGTTCGGACCCTGCATTAGCTGTAGATAGTCAAGCACGACCATGCCGATGTTGTTCTCCATTTTCAAACGACGCGCCTTCGATCGCATCTCGAGCAGCGTCATCGCAGGCGTATCGTCGATCCAGATGGGCGCGTGGCTCAGAATACCGGCGGCGCGGCCCAGCCGCACGAATTCCTCGTCGTGCAGCTTCCCCTTGCGAAGCCGCTGGGCGTCGACGCGTCCTTCGGAGGTGAGCAACCGCTGGACGAGCTGTTCCTTGCTCATTTCGAGAGAGAAGAAAGCTACGGGCACGTTGTTATCGAGCGCGGCGTTTTGCGCGATGTTCAGCACGAACGCTGTTTTTCCCATCGATGGCCGGCCAGCGACGATGACGAGGTCCGAAGGCTGGAAACCTGCCGTAATTTCGTCGAGATCCTTGAACCCGCTCGCGACGCCAGTAATCGATCCCCCGCCGCGCTGGATCTCCTCGATGCGCTCCATTGTCGGCCAGAGCAGCTCCTTGATGCGGGTGAAGCCTTCTGCGCCGCGAGTCTGGTTGACCTCGAAGATCTTGTGCTCTGCTTCGTCGAGGAGCTCCGTTGCCGGGGAGGCAGATTCGAAAGCTTCTCCCACAATCGCCGTCGAAACTTCGATCAGCCTCCGCCGAAGGGCTTTCTCGCGAACGATCTTGGCGTGGTACTCGACATTCGCTGCCGTTGGGACGGCGTCGACGAGAAAACCGATGTAATCCTTTCCTCCGCTCGACTCGAGTGAGCCCGACCGGGCGAGCTCCTCCGAGAGAGTAAGGGGATCTACTACGTCACCCCGCTCCGAGAGCGAGACCATCGCTCTGAAGATCCTGCGGTGTCCCTCACGATAGAACATCGTATCGTCGAGAAACTCCGTGGCGCGGAGGATAGCGTCGGCATCCATGAGCATTGCCGACAAAACCGCCTGCTCCGCATCTTCGGAGTAAGGAGGTCGCCGATCCTTGTAGGGGTCACGCGCGGGCGCGGCTATCGAGAATTCTACGGGCGAGCTTGACATCTTCCCAAGTAGGGCGTTTCCAGGCCGGATTGCGTAGCAGCGCGGCGGGGTGATAGGTAACGATCAGCGGTATTCCATGATACCGATGCACGAGGCCACGAAGTTGTCCTATCGGGGTCTTTGTTTGCAATAGCGTTTGTGCCGCAAAAGTTCCGAACGCGACAATTACCTTCGGCTTGATGAGCTCGAGCTGTCGGATCAGGTAGGGGCTGCACGCCTCGACTTCCTCGGGGCGAGGGTTTCTGTTTCCGGGAGGCCGATGCTTCAAGACGTTGACGATGAATACTTGCTCCCGGGTGAGATCGATCGCCGCCAGGATTTTCGTAAGCAATCCGCCAGCCTGCCCGACAAAGGGACGGCCGGTCGCGTCCTCGTTTGCACCCGGCGCTTCCCCGACGCAGACAAGGCCTGCTTTTGGGTCACCTTCCCCGGGCACACCGTTCGTGGCGGTCGCATAGAGAGGGCAACGCGTGCACCCTTCCACTTTCTCCGCGATCGCCTTGAGCGATCGGAGCTGGGCGATCGGCCCCGGAATGAGCTCGGCTTCGTTGGCTGCGACAACCAATCCTTTCTTGAAAGCCATTTCGTCTGTGATTTCTGGAGTTGATGTCGCTGCCGAAATTACGTCCGCCGCTTCAGCAACGTCCGCTCCCTGCCTATCGTTCGCTTCAACAGGAACTGGTGCTGGGACCGCCAGGTTGCCGGCGTCAACATCCACGCCAGCCTGACGCAACGAAGTGCGCCAGTCATTCGTGTCCACACTAGCGAGCTCACGCACCGAAGGGTGCCCAGCGCTCGGATGGCGGATCCCCCCGGCGGCGCCAACGAGACGCATGACCTCTTCCACACGGAGCTGATCCAGTACGAGCTCGGACTCGCCGAGCTCACGGCGTTGTTCGAGATAGCGACGAAGGACATCTCTAGCGTCCACTGAGCTTCCCTTCGATTCGGTCCAGCAGGATGTCCGCGAGGTCGACTTTGGACATTAGCTCGAGTCGCTCCTCATTTCCGTCGCGATGTATCAGAGTGACGCGATTGGTGTCGACTCCAAACCCAGCGCCGGGGTCGCGAGCGTTGTTGAGAACGACAAGATCGAGTTTCTTGGCCTTGAGCTTCTCCCTCGCATTCGTTGCACCGTCGTTCGTCTCGAGCGCGAAACCGACGATCACGCTTTTCTTCTTGCGCTTTGAGACAGTCATTTTAAGGATGTCTTCGGTCTCCGCCAGCGCGACGGACGGGGCAGCGCGGCCCTTCTTGATTTTCTCAGACGCCTCATTCGAAGGGCGAAAGTCGGCTGGTGCTGCGGCCATCACGAGCACGTCTGTTGACGGCAATACGTCTGCGACCGAGCGGGCCATCGCCTCGACCGTGGGCGCAGTGACTGTGGTCAGCTCTGTCGGCAGCGGAACGTCGACGTGACCCGCGATGAGAGTCACCGTCGCGCCCCGGCGCCACGCCGCGCGCGCTATGGCAACGCCCATTTTACCGCTGCTGTGATTCGATATGAAACGCACAGGATCAATCGCTTCACGAGTCGCGCCCGCGGTTACAACCACAGTTTTCCCGGAGAGAGGAGAATCAGGCTCGAGCAGTCTCGCGACATGACTCATGATTTCCTCGGGCTCGGGCATTCTCCCTGGCCCGCTTCCCTCGCCCACCGCCAACGGACCTTCCGCTGGGTCGAGGACCTCGTACCCGAGCGATCGGGCCTGCGCCACATTGCGTCCAGTCTGGGCATGGGCCCACATCCGGTCGTTCATCGCCGGTACGATCAATACCTTCGACGTTGCCGCGAGCAGGCAGGCAGTCAACAGATCATCCGCAAGTCCGTGGGCGGCGCGTCCCACGAAATCCGCGGTAGCTGGCGCGACGACGATGATGTTCGCCTCCCGGGCAAGCCTGATGTGGTCGAGTGCGTGACCGGGATCGAAGATCTCGCTGTGCACCGGACGGCCGGTGACCGCCTCGAATGTTATGGCGCCGACAAATTCGCGGGCGGCGCGCGTCATCACTACATCGACTTCAGCTCCGGCCTGGGTAAGCAAACGCGCCAGCCACACTGACTTGTAGCTGGCGATGCCCCCGGTAATTCCGAGGAGGACGCGCTTGCCGGAGAATGGACGCGCGGTAGCTACTCCACGCGGCGGCGCGGGATCACGCGATACTCAACCTCGCCATCGGTAAGCTCTTCGAGTGCGCGAGTGGTGAGCTTCTTCTCGCCGGGCGCCGAGCGGTCGCGCGGAAACTCGTTCAGGACGCGCGCGTATTTAGCCGCGACCAGAACTCCCAGGTACTTATTGGTCGCGTGCTTCGCGACTTCATTCGGAATGAAAACCTGCATGCTACCTCGCTGAATATTTGTCGATCGCGCGCTGTATGCCTGTCATGAGATCTGCAACGCGTGCGTCGACGCCCTTGTTGCGAAAGCGTTTCAAGTCTTCCGCGTCAATTATGTCCGAAACCGCGGAGACAGCGGACTCGACTTCGTCGTTGACCACGACGTATGGATAGAAATCTATCGCCTTCAGTTCGTCTTTGGCACTTCTGAATCGCCGGATAAGTGATTTTTTGTCTTCGGTTCCTCGTGCCTCGAGGCGCTCGATCAGGACATCGGCGGATGGGGGCAGAATGAAGATGAGGACTGATTCGGGGAACGCGGCCGCGAACTGCCGCGCACCCTGCACGTCGATGTCCATAATGACGTGTCTTCCCGATCCGAGCACCCTTTGCACCTCAGAGCGCAAGGTACCGTAAAGGTGCCCGTGCACCTGTGCCGATTCCGCGAATTCCCCGGCGAGCTGACCGCGCTTGAAATCCTTCTCCGTCCGAAAGTGATAGTCGCGACCATCGACTTCGCCTTCTCGCGGGGGCCTGGTCGTACAGGAGACGGAATAGCCCACGTCCTTTCGCACCGCCAATAAACCATGGGCGATCGTCGTTTTTCCGCCGCCCGAGGGAGAGGAAAGGATTACCGGAAACGGCATCACTCGAGATTCTCGACCTGCTCCCGAATGCGCTCGAGTTCCTCCTTGATGGCGATGACTCCTTCCAGGATCTGGGCGTCGCTGGCTTTGCTGCCGATAGTGTTCGCCTCTCGCACCATTTCCTGAAGAATGAACCCGAGCCGTTTCCCGACTGGGTCCGACGTCTTTGATTCCGCCGTGTCGCGAAAGGCTGTGAGGTGGGATCGAAAGCGATCCAGCTCCTCGGATACGTCGAGCTTGTCGGCGAGGATGGCGATCTCTTGCGCGATGCGTTGTGGATCGCCCGCGGTTCCACCCAACAACTCAGCCACTGTCCGAGTGATCCTTTCGTGCTGCTCCTTGAGACGGACGGGCGCCCGCTTCTCGATCCGGCTGAGAACGGTCTCAACCACGCCGATTCTTTCCGACAGGAAGCTCGCCAGCTGTGCCCCCTCCGCCCGACGCATCGCAAGGAGACTCTCCGCCGCCTTGCTAACGAGCAGGGTGAGAGCTTGTCCGGCGGCCGGGTCGACTTCCTCACTTCCTGACCCAATTACGTCCGGCAGACGCAGCAAGGTGGACAAATCGACTTCCCCTCCAAGGGCAAGTTTTTTCTGCAGCTCTCTTAGTGTAGTCGCGTAGTGAGCCAGTCGCGCTTCGTCGATTACGGGAGCACTCGAAGCATCTCGATCGATCCGAGCCGTGAGAGTAACGTGGCCTCGTGAGATCTTCTGCCTGAGAACCTCGCGGATTTCGCCTTCCCAGCGCGCGAATGCACTTGGCAGTTTGAGATTCGGGCTGAAGAAGCGGTGGTTTACGGTCCGGATTTCGACCCCCGCTCTTGCCCCGCCGACCGTTCCCTCCGCCGACCCAAACCCCGTCATGCTGGATATCATGTGAGGCGGGCTAAGCTACGGTCCGACAACGACATTTGTCAATTCCAAAAGTCCCAGCGAACGCCGTAGATCGCGAGAACGCGGGGCATCTCGAAACCCGGAATGATTTCATAAGGATACGCGAGAATGTTGCGCTGTTGATAGCTGAGGACTGCCCGCATGATTCGAATCTCGACTAGCCCCGAAAGCGTTTTCGCGGCGCTGACCGCCGCGTCCCCCGCTAAAAGGGGAAATGTAGTCCTGCCTCGATACTCGAAAGTGCCCGCAACTCTCAGTTCGAATTCCCCTCGCGGAAACCGATTCAAAAAATTACTCGCGAAGTTGATCTCCGCTCTGCTCTGGTATTGCGGACGATAATCATTACTCGACTTCCAGCGGATGACCCAGGCATCGATTCCGAAGCCCCTGCCCAGTGGGCCGCGGAGAGACGCAGTGCCCGCAGTGCTGCGGCCCGCGGGTGTGGCGAGCAAGAGGGTATCGTAAACGATTGGAGCCGGGCCCCCAGCGCTGTTGGTATTCACGAGCCCGGCGGCCAACCAGGGGCCGAACAACCTCAGCGCCGCCTCGCCACGGAAGTGCGTTGCGCTAGGAAGACCAGAGAGTGCGGCGCTCTGCGTGGCCCTCGCCACGGAGCCGGAGAACGCCACGAAACGCAAAGGCTGAAAGCGAAGAGCTCCTTCGACGTCCGTGGTGCCGCGACCGTCGTGCTCCGCGAACCCGCTCAGAACCGCAAAGCGAGACACAATGTCCGCACGGCCTGAAACGCTGTTAAAGCTTTTTCCGTTGAGCGCACGCGTCCGATCTTCGACCTGAAGCCGGAGGGGTCCTCGAGTCAGCCCAGCGCTCAGATCGTATTGCACCTCCGACGCTTTTCTTTCCAGTGTATCCGCCTGGGCCGTTGCTCCAACGCTGCGATCAGGCGCGGTTGTTCCCTTGAAGCCCAGCGTTGCGAGCGTCAGCTGAAGCCATGGTCCGCTCGCAACGCCGCCCACGGCTGCTCTGACGTAGGCGCTGGTGTTTGTCGCATCAAGGCCGAGAACGGGCGAACGACCCGCTGCGGCCCGCTGGATACTCCGGTTCGTGTGAGTGCGGATAACGAAGCCATCGAGGCTCCAGGACCTTTTCGCAATTCCGACCCTGCTTAGAAGCGACAGACCATCGCCAGTTCCGGCGAATCGCGGACTCGTCACGCCGTATTGCTGCGCTCCGAACTGGAGCACGCCGCCATTGTCGAAGCGCTTGCCGTAAAAACCGCGATAGAGGTTGGTGTCCTCGTTGCCGGTAGCAATGTCAGCGCGCGTGTAGGGCGTCGTGTTGTCAGCGCGCCAGCTTCGCAGGTATACTCGCAGCTCCCATGCGCTCCGCTCGATGCTGACGTGCTCGAGAGTCCAGATCTGCACGGTAGAGAGGTCGAGGACATCTCCCGTGCGGTTGTCGAGATCGACGATTTCCACCCCGTCATAGAAAATGCGGATGCGACTAAAGGCACCGTTAAAGGCGGCAGTTTGCGGCGTGGACAGCCATCCGGATCTGAAGGTGGTGACCTCGGGAACGCGATCGAGCAACTCAGCGAGGTTCAAAGCGCCGGTGGCGAAAAGCTGTGCCCGGTTCCATTCGTATTGCGGCCCAATCTCGTAGAGTGCGGGATCGGCAAATCGACCGATGGGTGCTTTGATCGTATCGGTCTTTAGCCTGGTAGTATCGGTCGCGGAATCCGTTTTTGGCTTGACGGGAATCGGCACTTCGCTCGCGGGCGGCTGCACAATCTGTCCGTGAGCAGTCGAGGCGCCCGTGTACAAAATCGCCCCGGCGATGAGGCCGAGGCGGGCGTGGAGGCGACACGGCCCCGCTCTCTTGATCAGCGAACTCTCCCGCGAATGAACTCGATGAACGTACCCGTCGGCACTCCCGTCGGTCCCTTGGGAATGGTGACGAGATCTGTTTCCGAGTAAGCGGTCCCCGCGATGTCGAGGTGCGCCCAGGGGTAGCCCTCCGCGAATTCCTTTAGAAACATCGCGGCGGTCACCGCTCCGGCCGGACGCCCGCCGGAGTTTTTTATGTCGGCGACATCCGACTTTATCAGATCCTTGTATTCATCCCAGAGCGGTAGCGGCCAACCCGGCTCCCCAGCGCGTTTTCCAGCGGCAAGAATCTCCGCAATCAATGCGTCATCGCTGGAAAACACAGCCGTGGCGCTGTGGCCGAGCGCGATCACACAGGCTCCCGTGAGAGTCGCGGCATCGATTACGACGTCGGGCTCATAGCGCCGCACGTAGGACAGACAGTCGGCGAGAACCAGCCTTCCTTCCGCGTCAGTGTTTATGATCTCAATGAATTTCCCGTTATGCGCCTTGACCACATCGCCCGGATTCATGGCCGTGCCGGACGGCATGTTGGTGGTGGCGCCGACGATTCCGACGACGTTCACTTCCGGCTTCAGCTGACCGAGCGCCTCAAAGGTTCCGAGCACTCCCGCGGCGCCGCACATGTCGAACTTCATGAACTCCATGCCCTGCGCAGGCTTGATGGAAATTCCACCGCTGTCGAAACACAGGCCCTTACCAATCAAGGCAACGGGCTTGGCGTTCGGCTTTCCGCCCTTGTACTCGAGGACGATGAGCTTTGGATCCTGCGGCGTCCCCTGGGCCACCGAGAGAAACGAACCCATTTTCTCGGCTTCCATCTCCTTGCGTCCCAGGACCGTGATGCCCATGCCGTGACGGCGGGCAATGTCTGCCGCGGTCTGGGCGAGATACTCGGGAGTACAAACGTTGCCCGGCATCATTCCGAGTCGACGGGCGAGACTCTGGCCAGCTCCGATTGCCTGTCCGCTACTGAGCCCACGACGGCTATCGTCGGTGTTGCTGGTGAGGATGACGGCTTTATCGAGGGGCTTCTTTCGTTCAGCTTCCGGCACCGGCGATTTGAGATCGCCGTACTCCCATGCTCCGGCCATCAGACCCACGGTTATGGCTTCAGTCTCATCGGGCGCGATCTGGCCGGAGTACCAGACCATTTCTCCAACTCCCAGACGGTGAGCGTTGCGCGCGGCAAGGGACGCCGCGCGCTTGAAAGATGCCCGTCGATCCGTGACCGGCCCCATTCCAATCAGCAGCAGACGGCGAGGACCCTTGGCGAATCCGGTCAGATGCAGCACTTCGTCGCGCGCGCCGCGGAAATCTTTCATTTCGAGTGTGCGGCTGAGGGCGCCCTGCGCGGCCGAGTCTAGCCCGGCGATCCCCGACAGCGTCGGGTTTTCTGGAAGTGCAACCGCGAGGAGCGCGGTGCCGATCTCGGCCGGGTTTGCCGAATTGATGCTTACGGAAACCACGAGCTAGCTACTCATCCCGGCGATTACCTGATCGCCAAACGCGGAGGTGGAAATTTCGGTCGCGCCGGGCATCTGCCGCGCAAGATCGTAGGTGACCTTCTTCGATTTGATGGCGCGCTCCATCCCAGAGACGATGAGAGAAGCGGCTTCGTTCCAACCGATGTACTCGAACATCATCACTCCCGAGAGTATGACGCTGCCGGGATTGATCTTGTCGAGATTGGCGTATTTTGGGGCAGTTCCGTGTGTCGCTTCAAATACCGCCACTCCGTCCCCGACGTTTCCGCCGGGTGCGATACCGAGACCTCCGACCTGTGCTGCCGCAGCGTCGGAGAGGTAATCGCCGTTGAGATTAGGTGTCGCGATAACCGAATACTCGGAGGGTCGTAGTAACAGCTGCTGAAACATGGAGTCTGCGATTCGGTCGCGCATGACGATTGCGTCAGCGCGCGCTGTCGGGCCCCCCTTGGCAAGCTCGGCTTCGGTGCACGTGTCATTGGGAAATTTTTCCCGCGCCACTTCGTATCCCCAATCACGGAATGCGCCTTCCGTGAACTTCATGATGTTTCCCTTGTGAACCAGCGTCACCGATTCCCTGCATTTGACGATGGCATAGTTGATCGCCATCTCCACCAGTCGCTTTGATCCGAACTCGGACATCGGTTTGATGCCGAGGGCCGAGTGTTCGCGAATTTCGCTCTTGAATTCCTTTCGCAGGTAGCTGGCTAGCTTCTCGGCCTCCGGCGATCCCGCTTTCCATTCGATTCCGGCGTAAACATCTTCGGTGTTCTCACGGAAGATCACGACGTTTACTTTTTCGGGCTCTTTTACTGGAGCTCCCACTCCTTCGAAGTATCTGACCGGACGGATGCACGCGTAGAGATCGAGTACCTGGCGCAGGGTCACGTTGAGCGAGCGAATGCCGCCACCCACTGGAGTCGTAAGAGGTCCTTTGATGGAGACGCGAAACTCCGCCATGGCGTCGACGGTTTCCTGCGGAAGCCAATCCTGATACTGCTTGAATGACTTTTCTCCAGCGAAGACTTCCATCCACGCGACTTTCCGCTTGCCCGCATACGCGCGTTCGACGGCGGCGTCAAAAACACGCACGGACGCGCGCCAGATATCCGGCCCCGTGCCGTCACCCTCGACGAACGGTATGATGGGTTGATCCGGCACCTTGAGCGTGCCGTCCCTGAACTCGATTGCTTCTCCGCGCGAAGGGACCCGCGCGAACTTATACTTCGCCATAGCTCCTTGGCTTCACTTGCGAATCGCCAAATGTAGTGCAACTGAGCGTCGCACAAAACCTAGATGAAGTGACAGCAGAACTAACTCGCTGTCCGTATTGGGAATAATGCAGATTCCAGCCAGAAATCTCCAAGCAGTTTTTTGTGCGCTGATATCATTCATGTATGGCTGTGGGAACGCTCCGCCGCGCGTAAACGGTGCAGCTGGCGCACCTCCTTCGCCGAACGTCCCGTGGACAGCGCCGGCAGGTGCGCTTAAACCGGAGCCTCTGTTGTCGCGCGCAACCGCGACAGCTGTACCGCCGGATCTGGCTGACCGAATTCAGCGGTTGACACTGGTCGACGTCGTCGACATTGCGCTGCGCAACAACCCGGCTACGCGCGCATCGTGGGCGCAAGCCCGTGCTTCGGCCGCGCTGCTTGGGTCCGCGCGCGGTGCTTACTACCCGACGATCGGTGGCTCGGCGACTCTCTCGAGAATACAGTCACCGGCAACGGGCACGCGAGCGGCGGGGCAGCGAACAGAATACGGTCCGTCCGCCAATTTGAACTACCTGCTTTTCGACTTCGGTGGACGAAGCGGTTCGGTGGAACGCGCGCGACAAAGCCTGTTCGCGGCGAATCTTTCGCACAACGCAAATCTTCAGAACACCGTGCTGATCGCCGAAGCGGCCTATTTCACATACATGGCGACGGCGGCACTTGTCGGCGCCGAGCACTCTGCCATCGCCGAGGCGCAGGCGAATCTCACCGCGGCGCAGCGTCGATACAACGTTGGCCTGGCGACCATCGCCGATGTGCTACAGGCGCGCACCGCGCTTTCGCAGGAGCAACTGAATCTCGAGACTACTCAGGGAAATCTGCAGGCAGCCCGTGGGTCACTCGCCGCTGCTCTCGGACTTCCGGCCAACCTGCCGTTCGATCTTGCCGCCACGCCTCAGATGGCTCCGATCGGCGCGATTACGGAGAGCGTCGACAGCGTGATCAACGCCGCGTTGCGCAATCGGCCCGATCTTGCCGCAGCGAGGGCTCAAGCAGCGGCAGCGGCGGCGCAGGTACGCGTGACGCGCGCCGCCGAACTGCCGGCGCTGTCGCTGACCAGCAACGCCGCGCGCACTTTCTCCAGCCCTCAACTCTTCGCGGGGCCGTCGTACTCAGTGAACCTCGGTCTGTCGATTCCGATTTTCAACGGGTTCTCGCACCAGTACGACGTCGCCGCAGCGAAAGCGCAGGCGGAAGCCATTTCGGCGCTCGCCGATCAAACCAGACAACAAGTCGTGAGTCAGGTGTTCGTGTCCTATTACACGCTGCAGACCGCGGGTCAAAGAGTGGCGACTGCCGACGATTTGCTGGCGAGCGCGCAGCAATCCGTCAAGGTCGCGGCTGGCAGGTATCGCGAAGGGGTCGGAAGCATCATCGATCTTCTCACTGCGCAAACGGCGCTGGCGAATGCGCGCGCACAGCAAGTCCAAACCAGATGGCAGTGGTACACCTCGCTGGCCCAACTCGCGCGCGACGCCGGAGTGTTAGGTGTCCGTGGCGACACACCCTTCTCTCTCTCGGCAGATTCGGTAGCGACTCCGGCGCTGCGAGATACCGTCCGTCCATGACGGCGCGCGTGGTAACGTTTTCAGCCTTGGTCGTCGCGCTCTCTTTACTCGGGGCTTGCGGCAAAGGCGATCCACCGCGACAGCCCAAAGTCCCTGTCAGCGTGACAACGGTCAAGCGAGCGACGATCCCCTACGTCGTGATCGCGAACGGGGTCGCGGAACCGATGCAGACCGTCGCGGTGGAAGCTCAGGTCAACGGGATTTTGAATCGCGTCACTTTCTTAGAAGGCCAGGACGTGGTCGCGGGACAGGTGTTGTTCCAGATCGACTCACGTCCGTACATGGCTGTACTCGACCAGGCTCGCGCGCAGCTTGCGCGCGACGAAGCACAGGCCGCCAACGCACGGCGTGAAGCCGCGCGCTACGTGGCGCTCGTGAAAGAGGGATACGTCACGAGCTCGCAGACCGACCAGGCTGAGGCCACCGCCGCAGCTGCCGCCGCGACGGTCATTGCCGATCGGGCCACCGTGTCCAAGGCAGCACTCGACGTCGCCAACTGTACAATCCGAGCGCCAATCTCGGGGAAAACGGGGAGTCTGCTGGTTCGCCAGGGAAATCTCGTCAAAGCCAACAGCCAGCCACCACTGGTGGTCATCAATCAGATTCAGCCGATTCTGGTTCGCTTCTCGGTTCCGCAGAGCCAGTTCCCCGATATTCAGCGCTACTATCGAGGCGGAAACGCCCTGCAGGTTCGGGCAAGCCCTTCGGAAGGAACGGGGATACCGCTCGACGGCACGCTGGCCTTCGTCGACAACAACGTCGATTCGACGACCGGCACCGTGCTCCTCAAGGCTCGCTTTGCAAACTCCGAAGGGACAATGTGGCCGGGGCAATACATGAGCGTGGCATTGCAGCTCTATGTTGATCCCAACGCTCTCACGCTTCCGGCCCCAGCCGTGATGACCGGACAGCAGGGTACCTACGTTTTTACTGTTGACAGCTCGCTGACCGCCAAACAGCGTCCGGTACAAGTCGCGAGAACCGTGGATTCGATCTCGGTGATTGCGAGCGGTTTGAGAGAGGGTGAACGCGTGATAGTCGACGGTCAGTCGCGACTCATCCCCGGCTCCAAAGTTACGATCAAGGGCGTGCCACGATGACTGCACTATTCATTCGCCGGCCGGTGATGACCGCGCTGGTCATGATCGGCATTCTGTTTTTTGGAAGCGTCGCGTACCGAAGGCTTCCGGTCAGTGACCTGCCGTCGGTGGATTTCCCCACCATCAGCGTCAATGCGAATCTTCCGGGCGCGAGTCCCGAGACAATGGCGGCGGCTGTCGCGACTCCGCTGGAAAAACAGTTCTCGACCATCGCCGGGATCGACAACATGACCTCGTCGAGCGGCCTGGGCTCGACTTCCATAACCATTCAGTTCTCGCTCGACAGAAACATCGACGCGGCTGCCCAGGACGTACAGGCGGCCATTTCGCAGACGCTCCGCAGCCTGCCGCTGGGAATCCTGCCACCGTCTTATCGCAAGGTAAATCCGGCCGACCAGCCGATACTCTATCTCGCGCTGACTTCCAAAACGATGCCCCTGTCCCAGCTCGACGAATACGGCGAGACCTTCATGGCGCAGCGCATCTCGACGGTATCGGGTATCGCTCAGGTGCAGGTCTTCGGCGGGCAGAAATACGCGGTGCGTGTGCAGCTCGATCCAACGTCGCTCGCGAATCGCGGCATCGGGATCGACGAAGTTGCATCGTCGATCTCGTCGCAGAACGTGAGCATGCCCACCGGAACGTTGTGGGGTCCCAGCCGATCATCGACTATCCGCGCCAACGGACAGCTTCAAAACGCGGCGGAGTTCCGGCAGATGGTGGTGGCCTATCGAAACGGCGCGCCCGTCCATCTCGACGAGCTGGGCCAGGTTATCGACGACGTCGAGAATAACAGAGTCGCCAGCTGGTACAACGGTGATCGCTCGGTGATTCTCGCCGTGCAGAGGCAGCCCGGGACCAACACCGTAGCGGTGGCGAATGGCGTCAAGTCCCTGCTCGCCTCGCTCCGTGAGCAGATCCCGCCTAGCGTGGAAATACACACGCTGTATGACCGCTCGGTCTCGATCCAGGGCTCGGTCAGTGACGTGAAGTCGACACTCATGCTCACGCTTTTCCTGGTGGTGATGGTGATCTTCGTCTTCCTTCGGAACGTGTCGGCCACGATCATCCCGAGTCTTGCTCTTCCCATGTCGCTCATCGGCACGTTCGCTGTCATGTACGCCCTCGGGTATTCACTCGACAACCTGTCGCTGATGGCGCTGACACTCGCCGTCGGCTTCGTCGTGGATGATGCGATCGTGATGCTCGAGAATATCGTTCGCCACATGGAAATGGGGAAAAAGCCGCTGCAGGCGGCGTTCGAAGGTTCTGCCGAGGTGGCGTTCACCATTCTCGCGATGACCGTATCCCTTACGGCCGTCTTCATTCCGCTGCTGTTCATGGGCGGAATTCTCGGGCGGCTGTTTCATGAATTTGCCGTTACGATCGGCACCGCCATCCTTGTCTCCGGCTTCGTCTCGGTGACACTGACGCCAATGCTCTCCAGTCGGTTCCTCAAGCCACCGTCGCATTCACACGGGCGTGTTTTCAATGCTTCTGAAAGGGTCTACGAGCGAGTTCTCGGTCGCTATGAGTCGAGCCTCGCTTGGGTGATGGAGCACCGGTTCGGCGCTCTGCTTTTTTCACTGGCTGTTTTGGTGGGCACGGTAATCCTGTTCAAAGTCGTGCCCACGGGATTCATCCCTACGCAGGACACAGGGCAGATCGTGGCGACGACGGAAGCGGCACAGGGCACGTCGTTCGCCGAAATGGTCAAGCACCAGCAGCAAGTCGCATCCATCGTCTCTCAGGATACGAACGTCGCGGGTTTCATGTCATCGGTTGGGTCAGGTGGGGGCAGCGGCAACCAGGGCCGAATTTTTCTTGGCCTCAAGCCGCACGGTCAGCGCCTGAGCGCCGACGAGATCGTGAATGAGCTCCGGCCAAAGTTGTCGGGAATTCCTGGCATGAACGTTTTCATGCAGGTGCCGCCATCCATTCAGATCGGCGCCCGCTCTGCGAAGAGCTTGTATCAGTTCACCATGCAAGGGCCGGACATCGCCGCGCTCGATTCTTCCGCCAAGCTAATGGAGGCCAAGATGCGTGGTCTCCCGCAAATCCAGGATGTGACGAGCGACCTGCAGATCTCCAACCCGCAGGTCAATGTTCAGATCGACCGTGACCGCGCCGCATCCCTCGGCGTGACGGCGCAACAGATCGAGAGCGCATTGTACGATGCCTACGGTTCGCGTCAGGTCTCGACGATCTACACACCCAACAACCAGTACGTCGTGGTGATGGAGCTGCAGCCGCAATTCCAGCGCGATGTAAATGCTCTAAGGATGCTCTACGTGAGGTCGGACAAGGGAGAGCTCGTGCCGTTGAGCGCGGTTGCAACGATCACTCAGGACGTCGGACCGCTTTCGATCACTCACTCGGGGCAGCTTCCGGCGGTGACAATTTCTTTCAACACCAAGCCCGGCGTGGCGCTGGGAACTGCCACCGCTGCCGTCGAGGCGGCCGCTTCGGTAACAGTTCCCACTTCGATCACAACCAGCTTTTCGGGAACTGCCCAGGCCTTCCAGGCGAGCCAACAGGGACTGCTCGCCCTGCTGGTCCTCGCGATCTTCGTGATCTACATGGTGCTCGGCATCCTCTATGAGAGCTTCATTCACCCCGCGACGATTCTGACCGGGCTCCCTTTCGCGGCGTTTGGCGCTCTACTGGCGCTGCTCGTGTTCCGGATGCCGCTCGACGTCTATGGCTTCGTCGGATTGATACTGCTCGTTGGCATCGTCAAGAAAAACGCGATCATGATGATTGACTTCGCGCTCGAAGCGGAGCGCACTCAGCACACGACTCCGGCCAAGGCGATAGTTCAGGCAGCAAGTGTTCGATTCCGGCCGATCATGATGACGACGATGGCCGCGCTTATGGCTACCCTGCCGATCGCACTTGGCCACGGTGCCGGCGCCGAGTCACGACGCCCGCTGGGAGTGGCGGTGGTAGGCGGCCTGGCGTTCTCGCAGCTCGTCACATTGTACGTGACGCCGGTGTTCTACACCTACTTCGACGAGCTGCCGGAGCGAATCCGCGGATTGACACGGCGAACCTCATCTCGAATTCGGGGACGCGGACGCCCTGCTCTCGCCCCGACCCACAACACTCCGGTTCGCTAAAAAATACCTTCGTGGGATATGACGCTTAAGCGGATGGACAACGTTCTCATCGTTGTCGAGGACCTCGAGGCTGCCAAAGCGTTCTTCTCCGAACTCGGTATGGAGCTGGAAGGCCAGACGACGGTCGAGGGGCCCTGGGTGGACAGCGTCGTCGGACTCAAGGATGTCCGTGCCGACATTACCATGATGCGGACCCCGGACGGCCACGGCCGTGTTGAGCTGTCGAAGTTTCACAGGCCGCGCGCGGTCAGAGCCGGGCCGGAGAACGCGCCGTCGAACGCGCTGGGCATGCGCCGCATCATGTTCGCTGTCGACGACATCGACGACGTCGTTGCCCGCCTGCGCAAGCGCGGTGGCGAACTCGTCGGCGAGATCGCGCAATACGAGGATATCTACCGGCTTTGCTTCCTGCGTGGCCCCGAGGGCATCATCATTGGACTGGCCGAGCAGCTCACCAAGCCGTTGAAGCGTGGGTAAGTCGTAGCAGCGAGAGCAATACCCGGGACGAGACTCGAACTCGTAAGGCCAATGGCCGGGGGATTTTGAGTCCCCTGCGTCTACCGATTCCGCCACCCGGGCAACGCACTCAATTTAGCGGCTCTACTTCACCACGACGAGTTTATTCGCCGGCTCACTGTGTCTCGAGACCGCCACGGTCAACCCGGCGCTTGATCAGGACGAAAACTCCAATGCTCACGACAGCCAGAACGAGAACGATCGCGCTCGCGCGGGAGATGTACTTCTCGAGCAGCGGGAGGTCACGCCCAAAAAAATACCCCAGTAGACCGAAGACGATCGACCACGCGATGCTGCCGAGTGTGTTGTAGGCAACAAACTGTCGGAACGACATGCACGCGGCGCCGGCCACTACTGCCGCCCACGTACGCAGCAGAGCGATGAAGCGCCCGAACAGAATAGTCTTCGCCCCGTTGCGCTCGAAGAATGCGTGCGCACGGTCAATATGCGAATTACGAACGCCGACGTACCGGCCGTACCGTCGGACCAGCGCGAGGCCGCCGGTGTTGCCGATCCAGTATCCCACCACGCCGCCAACCGCGGCTCCCACTGCGGCGAGGGCGATGACGACAATGATGGAGATCCTGCCATGTGATGCGTACGCCGCCGCTGTCACCAGGGCGATCTCTCCCGGCAATGGAATGCCCAGACTCTCCAGCATCACGAGCAGGAGAACCGCGGGGTAGGTGTAGAGCTGAAGGAGTCGAGCGAGATGGTGCGCGAAAGCAGGCATCGTTTTTCTCGAAGGCAACAACCGAGCCTTCTGTCGCAGTGACAGGCGCGCTTTTTTCTCTGGCGCCGGAAAAATCCCGCCGCTACCTTGTCAGCCCTCAGGCCTCCCACCCGCCAATCGAGTTGCAGTTCTTCCCGCAAAGGAGAAACCGGTATGAACAGTTACGTGCGCTTCCCTGTCCTCCTCAGGTCACTTGCCGTCGCTATCGGTCTTGGGGCTCCGCTGGCACTCCGGGCGCAATTGACGATCAGCGGACAGGTGACCGACGAGGCCGGGCGCCCGATCGCGGGTGCGCAGATCCTGATTGAGGGCACTACCGTCGGGACCTTGACGGGCGACAACGGGACGTATCGTCTCACCGTCGCCTCTCCGCGGCCAGGAATGTCCTTGCTCGCGCGCTCCATCAGCTTCAAGCCGGGTCGACGCGTTATCTCCGAGACCACGGGTGCCGTCACGCAGGACTTTCGTCTCGCGCCCGACGTGTTGGAGCTGAGTCAGGTAGTGGTGACTGCATCTCGCGGAGAAGCCGAGCGCAGCACGCTGGGAACTACAATCGCCACTGTTGATGGCGACGAGGTCGCCAGAGCAGGTACGCCGCAGGTCGACGCCGCACTCTCGGGGAAGGTGTCCGGCGCTCTGGTCGAGACCACCTCCGGCACGCCCGGTGGGGGGACCAGCGTTCGCATCCGCGGACTATCAACTCTGAGCCGCAGCGCTGAGCCGTTGTACATCGTCGACGGAGTCATTGTCGACAATAGCTCCAATCAGCTGATCGACCTGGGCGGATATTCGTCCAACAGGGTTGCCGACCTCGATCCCAATGAGATCGATCACATCGAGATCGTGAAGGGAGCTGCCGCAGCCGCTCTCTACGGCTCTCGAGCCAATGACGGCGTCGTACAGATCTTCACCAAGCGAGGCCGCGCTGGCGCTCTCCGCACGTCATTCAGGTTGACCGCCGAGAATTCCGACGTGACCCACTTCGTGGCGGTCAATGAGGCACCGGTCAACGAGGCTGGTGCCGCCGTGACCCGCCACGACTATCAGAACGACATCTTTCACAAAGCCGGAAGACTCTCGAGCACGGCCTCCCTCTCTGGCGGCGACGACAAGACGAGCTTCTTTCTCTCCGGAACGATGGAGGATCAGGGCGGAGTTATCCGCAGCACCGACTACAAGCGGCAGAACGTGAGGCTCAATCTAGACCGTACGATCAACGATCATCTCAGGCTGGGAATGAACACGGCCTACATCAGCAGCAAAGCAAACGTCACGCCCAACGGCGGCCTCATCTTCAACCTCGGCGTTCTGACAAGTTTTCTGTTCCAGCCGAACAGCTACAATCTCTATCCCGATCCGGTGACCGGTGCGTATCCAGCCGGCTTCTCGCTGGCGAACCCGCTGGACATCATTGCCAACTGGAAAGCCCCACAGAACATCGATCGATTCATCGGCGGGATTCATTTCACCGCCTACCCCATCGAGCGCCTGACAGTCGGCTACGTTCTCGGCTACGACGGATACACGCAGACGTCCCAGCTCTTCATACCACGTGCCTCGTCGGCGCCCTCGGTTCCGACGGGATCCGCGATAAGCGCCAGCGACCGCGCTCGTTTGCTCAACTCGGACCTAGACCTGAGCTACGTAATGAACGTCGGCGGCCTCAAGCTCACACACGGCGCAGGCATCAATTGGCAGCAACAGCAGTCCGATATCGTGACCGCACGCGCAGCCGATCTGGCTTTGCTAACCGAGGTGGTACAAGGCAGCCAGCAATTCAGCAGCGAAGTCCGCGACGATCGCCGAACATTGGGCTTCTACGGACAGGAGCAGATCGGCATCGCCGATAAACTTTTTCTTACCGGCTCGCTGCGCTCTGATGCGTCCTCGGCATTCGGGTCGGCGGAACGCCGGCAGTGGTTCCCCAAAGTGGGGGCCGCGCTCAACGTCTCCGATTACGCCTTCTGGGAATCGTTCTCACGGTTCGCGAACACACTCCGGCTGCGCGGAGGTTACGGATATTCGGGCGGTCAGCCCACCGGCAGCTTCGACCGACTTTCCAATTACATCTTCGAGCCGAGCGGAACGCGATCGGGAATTGTGAACTCCACACAGGAGGGAAACCAGAATCTGAAGCCAGAGCGCGCGCGAGAGCTCGAGCTCGGCAGTGACATGGAGTTCGTCGGTGGCCGCGTCGGTCTTGGGCTGACGTATTTCAACAAGCACGTTGGGGATTTGATTCTGCCGAAGACCGTAACTCCCTCGTCCGGGTTCCTCAGTCAGCTCGCCAATGTCGGTGAGTTGGAAAACAAGGGAGTCGAGCTGTTGCTCAAGACTGTCAATCTGCAGAGTTCGTCATTCTCGTGGAACTCGACGATCACCTACGCGACGAACCGTCCAAAAGTCACCAAGGTCAGCGACGGCGGCGCGTTCTTCATTCCGGAAAGCTTTAACATCATCCGCGTGGAGGCAGGTCAGGCCCCGGGGCACTTCTTCGGCACGACCTACGTGCGTAACGCGCAAGGACAGATTCTCGATGCGGCTGGGGCGCCCATTCAGGACGCCAGCGGCAAGATCGTCGGCATTCCCGCAATCGGCACACGTAAAATTATTGGTGATCCCAATCCGGATGCTTACTGGTCGTTCATCAATGAGTTCGGACTGGGTAAGCCGCTGTCATTCCGGATGCAGATCGATGGTGTGCACGGCGGCGACATCTTCAACTTCGACCGTCGACTGCTTGAGACGCCCGCGTTTGGCACCGGGAAGGCGTACGAAGCGGAGCTGCTAGGTCAGGTTCCCAAGGGGTACTTCCAGGCGCGCCGCAGCATCTTCGAGGAATACATCGAGAACGGAACGTGGGCGAAGCTGCGCGAGCTGTCACTGACGTATTCGCTGGGTTCGCGCTTCGCCGGACTGTTGCGAGCGCAGGGAACGCAGATAAGTCTCGTCGGTAGAAATCTCCACACCTGGACCAAGTACACTGGCTGGGATCCCGAGACCAACTCTGGGGCCCAGCGCACACTCGTGCGCGGATTCAGCTTTGCCACGACGCCGATTCCGCGAAGCGTCGGTATCACACTCACCGCCAACTACTGAGCGAGGAGACGAATATGAAACTCCAAAACTCGATACGCGGCGCGATCACTGCGAGCCTCGCCACTGCAATTCTTACCTCGGCCGCTTGCAAGCTCGACGTAACCAATCCCAACGCCGCCACCGAAACAGGCGTGCTGACCACAGCCGCCGGTTTGCGCGCCGTCGCCATCGGAATGCAGGGCCGCCTCGGCAATGCTATGGAGGAATCGATCTACGTTCCGGGTCTGGTCTCGAACGAGCTGGGAAATACCAACGCTACTCAGTCGACGACCAGAGAATTTCAGCAGTTCCCGACTCCGAGCGCTAACTCCGCCATTGAAGAGACCAACGTCGACCTGCTCGACATTTGGTCCAAGAATTATCAGGTAGTGAAATCGGCGAACGACATCATCGACAACATCGACAACGTGGGATTTCAGCCGGGTACGAAAGCCGGGATGCTTGCGCTTGCGAAACTGGACAAAGCGATGGCATTCGGAAATCTGATCGAGGCGTTCGAGAAAATCCCTATCGATAATGTCGTCAGCCCGACCTTCATGGACCGCCCGGCGGTGCTCACGGAGATTCTATCCTTGCTCGCGAGCGCGAAGACCGATGCCACCGGGACTCCTCTGACGACGGAATTCACAAATACGATTCTGGCGCCGGGATTCGACCTGTTGAACACAATTCGCGCGATGCAGGCCCGCTACTCGCTTGCGGCCGGGGCGTACAACAACGCAATCACATTTGCCAACGAAGTACCCGCTACGGCCAACTCGCAAATTAATTTCGCGACGGCTGACCCCAATCCATTTGGCGACCTGTATCACCGATCGAAATTCTTCGGCGCGATGACCAGCTTTCGTACAAACGCCGAGGCCGGTGACAACAGGGTCAATAAGTACACCACTGCAACGCCGCTCAATGCGTTCGGTGGTGCGTCGCTGGTAGAGACCAACATCTTTCTTACAGATGTTGATCCCATCCCAGTCTTCAGCCAGGACGAGTTGACTCTCATTCGCGCGGAGGCCAACGCGCGCCTGAACAACCTCCCTGAGGCCATTAACCAAATCAACATCGTGAGGCAGCGCGCTGGTCTGTTGCCGAAGACCGCCGTCGACCTGCCGGATCAGGCGTCAGTGCTGGCTGAGATTTTCCGGCAGCGCACCTACTCGCTCTTCAGCATGGGTCTGCACTGGGCGGACGAGCGGCGTTTCGGCCTGATCTCGCTAGCGAAAGTTCGGTACTTGCCTTATCCGTTTGCAGAGAGGGCGACGAATCCTAACACGCCGGCGAATCCGACTTAATTAGCGATGCGAAAGCGGCGCGCCTCGTCCTGGCGCTCGTCCGTCGCGGAAAAAAAAAGCCACTGAATAAGTGGCTCTTTTTTTTATTTGCTCATGGGCGGCCTGCGGGGTCGCCCTTGCCGCCCGCCAAGTTCCTGCGCCCGTTTCCGGAATTGTGCCTGCAGGGCGATGTAACCTGCCCGCTGGGCCGGAGTCATGAACGTCGCGAGATCCTTCTGCTCCGATTCCACCACTGACAGCCGCTGGTGCTGGATGCGGAAGGACGCATCGATCAGATCCGAGATTTTTTGCTGATTGGGTTGAACGGCAATCATTTCCGCGCGAAGCTGACGTCGCGTCTCGCGCTCCTGGGCAGCCAGCTGATTGAGCTGTGGTCCGAAGCGCGCGTTCGATTGATGCAGTTTCGCCATCTGTTCGTCGCTCAATCCGAGGCGCTGTTGAGCGAGCTTGCCGGCGCGCTCCCGGAACTGCTGCTCTAGAGCAGCGCGCTGGGCTGCATTCTGAGGTTGAGCGACTCCAGGCGCAGCCTGAGATAACACAAGCGACGGAACGAGCGCGGCCGCGCTCATAAGCGCCCGGAAGAGTCGTGTCATTACCTCAAATCCTGGCTAAGGTCATCGCCGCTGTCCACCGCGATTACCGGATCCGGCTCCGTTGCCGGCAGCGCGTCAAACTGGTCCATATCTCTCATCAGCTGACGAAGATCTCCATCGCTCAGACCATCGACACCCGCAGCCAGCGCCAAGACGTGAATCTGGCCGGTGCTGGTCGATCCTGTGTTGCTCGCGGCGACAGTAGCCTGAACACTCTCCTGAGGCGAGGCGACGGGTAGCGAACGCTCAGTTGCGCTCTGAGTCACTGCAACTCGATTGCCCACGACCTGGGAGTTCTGCCGACCGAGAAGCAGCGAGCCGCCGCCAGCGATCACGACGGCCAGCGAGGCCGCTACAAGCCAGGACATGGTTCGCGACCGCGCCGGCGCCTCTATGCTTGGTGCGATCCGGGCGTACGGCGGGATCTGCCTTGCAATGCCGGCCGCATCGATCGTTGGCTCAAAGAGCGCCGCGGACTTTACAGTGCGAATGACCTCGAGTTCCTGCCTGCACGACTCGCACACGCCGAGGTGCGATTCGACTCTCGCACGGTCGCTCGCGCCGAGCGCCCCATGAAGCAAGTCCGGAAGCATCTCCTTAACGTCATTATCAAAGCACTCACTCATCTCGCAACAACTCCTTTACCGTCCGTATCGCGTTGTGATAGTGAACTCGCGCCGACCCTTCGGTGGTCCCAACAATTTCAGCTATTTCCTTGTACGACAACCCCTGTTGCACTCTCAAGGTAAAAACTTCGCGCTGGGTTGGGGAAAGTGCGTCCAAAGACCGTCTCACTCTTTCCTGGGCTTCATCGGCGATGATCGAATCCAGCGCGCCGTACTCGCTGACGTGATCGCTATCCTCAATCGGCACCGTCTCCCTGCTCCTTCTCTCCGCTCTCCTGCGATCGAGCATCAGACGTCGCTCGATCGTAAAAAGCCATGTTCTCAGCGAGCTCTCTCCACGAAACGAATCCAGAGATGCGAACGCCCGGACGAAAGTATCCTGAACCAGCTCCTCAATTCCTTCGCGTTCCCCCGCGCTCGCCGCAAATCGCGCCAGCGCCTGGGAGTGTCTCGCGACCAGTTTAGTGGCCGCCCGACTGTCGCCCGTCTTCCAACGCTCGATGAGCTCCAAGTCGGTCTCCGCGGCGCTGCCTTCCCCGGTCGGGCTCATTTGGGCTCAACCGGTAGACGCTCCCAAACGGCCGCCGTTAAGGCAGATTGACCCCGCTGACTCCTCCTCATAGCTTCGCGCTCACCGTGAATAAGCTATCGAAGGCCACCACCCCGGGCAGAGGTCCGACCTGATCGCCGTTAGAGAATCTCCAACGCCGATTTCCCACCGGGGCGCCCACGATACACTGCCCGAAAACTCGATTCCTGCCTTCCTGCGTGCGCTTGAGTTGGGAGCTGTGGGCATCGAGCTGGACGTCCACGCGACCAGCGACGGCGTCGTTGTGGTTCATCACGATCCGGTTGTACACGGAAACAATACCGATGGTGCAACGACAACCGCCCCGATCGGTGAGCTATCCCAGAAAGATCTGGCGAAGTTCCCGCTGACGAACGGAGCTCGAATTCCGACTCTGATTGCTGTTCTCGACTCGCTCGGCGATAGAGTCAAAGTTTACGTCGAGATCAAGGCGACCGACATCGAGCCCCTCGTTGTCAGGTGCATACGCGAATCCAGAGCTGATTGCGCGGTGCACTCCTTCGATCATCGCATCGTACGCAACGTCAAGAAGATTTTTCCGGCGATTCGGACCGGCGTGCTCGAGGTTGCCCGCCACATCGATCCGGTTGCCTCTCTCGCCGCAACTGGTGCCGAGGACCTGTGGCAACATGTCGATTACATCGACCGAGATCTGGTGAACCGGGCACACGCTGTCGGTGCACGCGTGATTGCCTGGACCGCCAACGACCCTGCTCAATGGGAGCTGTTAACTCGGCTCGGCGTCGACGGCATCTGCACTGACAATATCGGTGAGCTCGCAGCAGCAGAGCGGTAACGCCGCTACTTTATTTGCCAGCCACGTTCTTCTGGAGGTAGTTCATTTCATGCGTGCCCTGATTTGTCTCGCTCTCGTCGGAGTGACCGCTTGTGCATCGGCTCCGTCACAACGCTCGTCGCCGACTTCGCCCGCTCGTGATTCTGCGCAGTCAGCAGCGGGGCCTGGAAGCTTGTCGACGCCACTCGCCGATCCCTTTCCGAGCACTTACGTCCCGTTTCCGTCGCGCACAACAGTCATTCGGAACGTCAACATTCTGACCGCCGCGGGACCGCTGATCCGGAACGGCGCAATTCTGCTTCAGAACGGTAAGATCGCCGCCGTCGGAGCGTCGGTTGATGCTCCGGGCGATGCGCTCACAATCGACGGCGCCGGCAAATACATCACGCCCGGGATCGTCGACGACCATTCGCACCTCGGCGTCTACGCTGCCCCAGGCGTCAATGCGTTGAGCGACGGAAATGAAGCGACGAGTCCGACAACGCCGCAGGTCTGGGCAGAGCATTCGGTGTGGCCGCAGGACCCACAGTTCCCGCGCAACCTCGCGGGCGGGGTCACCACGTTGCAGGTCCTGCCCGGCTCGGCCAATCTGATCGGCGGACGGAGCGTGGTACTCAAGGTAGTCCCCGGCCGCACCGTGCAATCGATGAAGTTTCCCGGCGCCAAGTACGGACTCAAAATGGCGTGCGGGGAAAATCCCAAGCGTGTGTACGGGCAGCGCGGCGGTCCACAGACGAGAATGGGTAACGTCGCTGGATACCGAGCGGCCTGGATCCGAGCGCAGGACTACCGGCACAAGTGGGACAAGTGGAATGCCGATCACAAAGGAGACCCGCCAACACGCGACCTCGGGCTGGAGACGCTGGCCGAGGTTCTGCGCGGCAACATGCTCGTGCACAACCACTGTTACCGCGCCGACGAAATGGCGCAGATGATCGACATCGCTCACGAGTTCGGCTACAAGATTCGGTCGTTCCACCACGGCGTCGAGGCCTACAAAATCGCCGACCTGCTCGCGAAAGAAGGAATTTCCGGATCGCTGTGGGCAGATTGGGGCAGTTTCAAGATGGAAGCGATCGACGCGGTCAAAGCCAATCTTGCTCTCGTAGATCACGCCGGCGCTCGCGCCATCGTTCACTCCGACGATCCTTCCGGCTCGCAGCGCTTGAACCAGGAAGCGGCGAAGGCGATGGAAGCGGGAGCGGAGATCGGAATTCCGGTCAGCGAAGAGCAGGCGATAAAATGGCTGACAATCAATCCCGCCTGGGCACTCGGCCTCGATGACAAGATTGGATCGCTCGAGACCGGCAAGAACGCGGACGTCGTGCTGTGGACTGGCGATCCTTTCAGCGTCTACTCAAAGCCGGAGAAAGTCTGGATCGATGGCGCTCTGATGTACGACCGACTGGACGCATCTGAACAGTGGCGCACCGATTTCGAATTGGGCTTCGTACCGTTCAACCGGGACTGATGATGAACGCTCTTAAAATATTTCTTGCGGCCGCCGCAGGCTTCGCCTCGATCTCCTCGGCGCAGACAATCGCAATTACTGGCGGAAAAGTCTATCCGGTCAGCGGCCCGCCCATCGAGAATGGGACCGTCGTCATAACAAATGGAAAGATTGCCGCGGTCGGCTCCAACGTCACGATTCCCAGCGGCGCGCAGCGAATCGACGCCACCGGAAAGATCGTCACGCCGGGGTTCGTGAACTCTTCGACTCAGCTCGGAGTACAGGAGGTCGCCGCCGTGAACGACACCCGCGACGCCACCGCCCGTGGAAAGGACAACATCGCCGCGGCTTTCACCGTGTGGGAGGGCTTGAACCCGAACTCGGTGATGCTCGCGCCGGCACGCAAGGAAGGGATTACCAGCTTCGTAGTCATCCCGACCGGCGGATTGGTGGCGGGTCAGGCGGCCCTCGTTGATGTGGTGCCCGGCACCACTACCGACATGATCTTGCGCGCTCCGGTAGCGATGGTCGCCGAAATCGGCGATCCACAAACCGCCGGCGTAAGTTCGCGAGGTGAGCTGATAGTGAAGCTGCGCGAGCTGCTCGATGACACCCGCTTCTTCAGAACGCATAGACAGGCGTTCGATCGCGCAGAGGCTCGCCCGTTCGCGGCGAGCAGACTCGACCTCGAAGCGATGATCCCCGTAATCGAAGGCAGGCTACCGCTCATGATCACGGTCGATCGGGAGTCGGACATCGACGCGGCGATGCGTCTAGCGCGGGACTTCAACGTAAAGCTGATGGTGGGCGGTGGCGCAGAGGCGTGGATGATGGCGGACCGGCTCGCGGCGGCGCACATCCCCGTTCTCACGGGCGCGATGAACAATATCCCAGCTGGTTTCGCATCACTCGGCCAACGTCAGGAAAACGCCGCCCTATTGCGGAAGAGCGGTGTTCAGGTCGCTTTGATCGGAAACGCCGGCGGCGGCGACGAAGAAGCATTCAATGTCCGCAACCTCAAACAGGAAGCGGGCAACGCGGTCGCTTATGGAATGACCTGGAATGACGCGCTGCGTGCGGTAACACTCGCGCCCGCGGAGATCTTCGGGGTGGCCGATCGTGTTGGCTCACTACAGCCCGGTCGCGAAGGCAATGTAGTAGTATGGAGCGGCGACCCTTTCGAATTCACGACACGCGTCGAGCACGTTTTTGTGCGCGGGCGGGAATTCACTAGCGAGCGCACCCGCCAGGACATGCTGATCGAGCGCTACCGGAACCTGCCGGGAACGCACAACACTCCGGTGGCGCGCTAGTCCAGCGCGCCACCGGAGGTTCACTCAGCTCGGTGAGGTGGGATAGGTATCACTGGCGCTCGCCGCGCTTCCGCTCGCGGGCGCTGCCGAGGCCGCGCGGGAAGTAGCTGACTGCTGGCGCCGCAGCTCGATCTCGGCTTCGAGACGAGCTGCTTCGGTATCGTGCGTCTCGAGAGTCGCCTTGAGTCGATCATAGGTAGCCGCATCCAACTCGCTTCCTGACTTCCTGGCACGATACACGGCATAGCCCAGTGCCTGCGCGGCTTTGTCAGCGAGCTGGCGGGTCCGGAAGGCTTCCAGCCGGGTCTTGCCATCGTCAAAGGCATCCTGCGCGACTTTGCCCGCGCGATCCAGTTCCTGTTTCAGTCTATCGAGTAGCGCCATCGTGGTCTCGGGAAAAAGAGGTCATGTCATTGCCAAACCATACGCGAATCCGGAGCGCGCGGTTTCTCTTTGATAATGTGTGGACTCCTGCGCTGACGCAATAAAAAAGCCCCTCGCGGGGCTTTGGTACAGCGTGAAGACAACCGCCAGGCAGGGCCCTATTACGCGGCGGACTCCGCGTCCGGATACACGCTGACTTTGAAGCGCGTCTTGTTCTTGTGCTCGAACTTCACCACGCCATCGATGAGCGAATAGATGGTGAAATCGCTGCCAAGTCCGACGTTGCGACCAGGATGCCACTTCGTTCCACACTGGCGGACGATGATGTTGCCGGCGACAACCTTCTCGCCACCGAACTTCTTCACGCCGCGAAACTGCGGATTACTGTCGCGGCCGTTGCGCGACGAGCCTACACCTTTCTTATGCGCCATTACTTTTCTCCCCCGCTCTTCTTGCCGAACGTGACGTCCTTGATGCGGACTTCCGTGAAGGCCTGACGATGGCCTTGTTTTTTCGCGTAGTTCTTTCGCCGCTTCATCTTGAAAACGACGATCTTGTCACCCTTGCCGTGCTTGACGATCTCGCCGGTGACGTGCGCGCCCTTCAAGCCCGGAGCGCCGACATGCGTCTTGTCTCCATCGGAGCCAAGAATGACGTCGTCGAACGTGACCTTTGACCCCGCCTCGCCCTTCAGCGTCGGGATTCTAATTGTCTTTCCGGACTCGGCGCGGAACTGCTTGCCGCCGGTTTTGATAATCGCGTAAGGCATGAAACAGGTTGTGGTTAGGAGGTCGGACTTAGCCTTGAAAGTTAGCCGCCCTCTTACCTCCGGTCAACCCTGGGCGTTGCAACTGAACAGATGCGAGCCTTGAGAAGCGTAGATGGCAGTTTGTCAGTTCACGACGTCGGGACTCCAGTGCTTGGCGATCATAGCACAGGCAGTTCCATCTCGCCAAAGGGACAGGTCTGGGCGTAGTGAACTGGCTACTAGCATCTACGCTTCTGGCAACTCGTATCGGTTCAGTTGCAGTTGTATCTGAGGAAGATCTGAGAGGCTACGCGATGGCGTACTGCTGTGTAACGTCCCTCCCCTGCGCCTTCACTACCAGCTTGAACTCATCGGGCTTGAGCAGCGGATCGTCTCGTAACTCCAAAGAGAATTTCGCCACCTTCTGAAGTTTCTGGGCGAGGTCGCGCTCCTGCTCGAGAACGTACATCACCACATCCGGGTGCAGCTTCACGAGGAGATTGTCGCGCCGGCCCTCGACCGCCATCCGCTTCACCGATCTTTCCATGCGACGTACGATCGTCTCGGGCGTAAGGACTCGGCCGCTACCGTTGCACGTGGGACACGCTTCAGTCGACGACTGGTAATGGCTCTGTCTCACGCGCTGACGCGTCATCTCGATCAGGCCGAGGTCGCTCACCGCGAATGCCTTCGTGCGAGCGCGATCACGGGAGAGGTGTTGCCGGAGCTCTTGCAGTACGCGATCACGGTTGGCCTTCGTCTCCATGTCGATGAAATCACAGACGATGATTCCCCCGACGTCGCGGAGCCTGAGCTGCCTGGCGACTTCCTGCGCCGCTTCCATGTTGGTGCGGAGAACAGTCTTCTCCGGATCCTTCTTGCCGGTGTATCGGCCCGAGTTCACATCGATCGACACCAGCGCCTCGGTGGGCTCGACGATCAGGTATCCGCCCGACGGGAGGTCGCAGCGGCGCTTGAAGATGTCACGGATCTCCGACTCTATTTCGGCGGTGTCGAACAGTGGCACGTGGGAGTCGTGCAGCTTGACCCGCGGAATCAAATCGGGAGCGATGTCCTTCAGGTAACCCACGATCTCGTTGTAAACCTGCTTCGAGTCGACGGTCAGGCTGTCGACCTTGTCGCTGAAAATATCGCGGACGAGTCCACGCGTTAGCCCACTTTCGCGGTTTACGAGGGACGGAGCTTTTTGGAAGTGCGTTTTTCGCTTTATCTTCTTCCACTGCGACATGAGGCTATTGAGCTCGCGCTGGAGCATCTCGGGCGTGACGTCTTCGCTGACCGTCCGCACGATCACCCCGCCTGACTTCTCCGGAAGAATGCTCTGGACCTGTTCCTTGAGCCGTGCCCGTTCGGCAGACGATCCGATCTTGCGGCTGACGCCGACCTTTGCCGAGTCGGGAATGAAGACCAGGAAGCGGCCGGCGAGAGAGATCTGTGCCGTGACTCGCGGTCCTTTAGTGGAAATCGGCTCCTTCGATATCTGGACGAGGATCTCCTGCCCCCGCTTCAGCGCTTCCTGGATTGGCGGGGCTTTCGCGCTTCGACGATTGGTGCCGTTGCTGCCATTACCGTTCTTTTTCTCTACCGGTTCATCATCGTCGTCATCGTCTTCGTCGTCGTCTTCCGCTTCGTCGGCCGTCTGGCGCACGAGGTCAGAGGCGTGCAGGAAGGCGCTCTTTTCGGTACCGATGTCGACGAAAGCGGCCTGGATGCCGGGGAGGACTGCATCGACCCGGCCCAAATAAATGTCACCGACCATGCGTCGGTTGTCTGGACGATCGACGAGAAGCTCCACGAGCTTCTCGTCCTCCAGAATCGCGATCCGCGTTTCGCGCGGAGCCGCGTTAATGAGGATTTCTCTTTTCATTATTCCCCGTCCACGGCACCACCCGGCGACTCGGCGGGTCGGTCTTGGAACGGTTCAAAAAAGTTCGCGCGGTCGTGCTACAGGGCCGCGTTATGTTGGCTTGGGTGCTCCACCTTCGGCGCCCTCCATCCATGTGCTCGGGCTCCGCGAGTCGCGCGGGCGCCCCATGCATGGGGAGCAACAGTCAGTGCCGACAATCTACCGCTTGAGTGATTCCTTCCGCAACAGTGACAACGACTTACGTCGCCACGCCTGGAAAATCGCTCGAACGGCAATAGGTCCTGGATATGTGACGCCCCTCATCAATTCACGTAACTGTTCGCCAGGCGAGCCAGGCCATGACCAGCAGGTAGGTCAGCCCCGCTTTCCATTCGCCATGCTTCATATAGAGCGCCAAGCTGAAGGCTCCGCCGTCGTCGACACTCTCGCTCGTACCGCGCCATGGCGTCGGCCGGGGGACGAACGACGGAACGTTGGCGGCATAGGCTTCGTAGGCGCCCGGAAACCGTCCGGCGATATTTGCTTTCTCGCGCTCCATCGTCGGGGCGTAGATGAGGACAAAGAACGCAACGACGATAAGCAGCAGTGCCCAGTGAAACGCGACTGCAAACCCCGCCGCTATCAAAAAACTCCCAAAGTAGAGAGGATTTCGCGTATGGGCGTAGGGGCCGGTGGTCGCGAGCCGTTCATTCTTTGAGATGTGGCCAGACGCCCATCCGCGAACCACGACGCCGACCAAAGCGATTACTCCTCCTACAGCGAGCGTCAGCGGAGTGGGACGGGCAAAAATGATGTAGGTAATGCCGAGGAGAAAACCGAGTGGGAGGCGAAGCCTCTTGGCGACCTCGGAGTACGTCAATCCGCGAGCTCCTTGAGAAGATGCCGCGCGATCACGAGCCGCTGGATTTCTGAAGTCCCCTCGCCGATCTCGCAGATTTTGGCGTCGCGAAACATGCGCTCGACGGGATATTCCTTTGTGTATCCATACCCGCCGTGCACCTGGATCGCCTTTATTGTGGTACGCATTGCCAGCTCGGAGCAATAGAGCTTGGCGATTGCCGCGTGCTTACCAAAGGGCTGCTTGTTTTGCGCCAGCCACGCTGCGTGAAACATGAGGTGCTTCCCCGCCTCGATCTCCGTGGCGATGTCGGCGAGCTGAAACTGAATGCCCTGAAAGTTCGAGATTGGCTGCCCGAACTGCTTGCGAAGGGTCGAATACCGCAGCGCCTGCTCGAACGCACCTTCCGCGATTCCAAGTGACAAGGCGGCCATGCCGATTCTTCCCGAATCGAGCGTGCGCATAAAGTTGTTGAAGCCTTCGCCCTCCTGCCCCAGCAGGTTGTCAGCCGGAACCTCGACGTCTTCGAAAACAAGCTCGCGGGTATCGGACGCCCGCCATCCCAGCTTATCCTCCTTTTTACCCGCCTTGAACCCCGGCATGTCTGTCAGCGAATCATCGTGGCCGATTCCCAGGCCTTCTGCCTTGTCGAGATCGCTCGCCCTTTTGGTCACAATGAAAGAGCTGATTCCCTTCGTTCCCATCCGCGCATCTGTGACGGCTGTGACGACGAAGATCTCACCAACGCCACCGTGAGTAATGAAAATCTTCGAGCCGTTCAGAACGTAGTGCGCGCCTTTGCGAACAGCCGTCGTTTTCGTGCTGGCTGCATCACTCCCGGCAGCCGGCTCGGTAAGGCCGAACCCTCCGAGAACTCTCCCGCTGGCGAGAGCTGGCACGAAACGCTTCTTCTGCGCTGCTGTGCCGAAATTCATTATCGGCGAAGTGCCAAGGGTCGTGTGTGCGGAGATGGTTATGGCGTGTGATGCGTCGACCTTGGCAACCTCGTTGATCACGATCATGTAACTGAGGAGATCGAGCCCAGCGCCACCCAGTTCTTCGGGCCACGGGATCCCAAGCAGCCCGAGCTCGCCCATCTTCTTGATGTTGGCCCAGGGGAACTCCGCTTTCGCGTCGAGCTCCGCGGCGACGGGTGCGACTTCGCTGCGCGCGAATTCGCGGACCATGCCCCTCACCGCGAGATGCTGCTCTGAGAAGTAAAGCCCGTCGTCCACGGATTATTTCCTGGGCTCGACGACCGGAAATCCTTCGGGATAAAGCGAAACGCGAACGTAGTTGTCCGTGCGCAGATACTTCGTAGCGGCGGCCTGGATGTCTTGAGACGTCAGCGAAGCGATGAGCGCGTCACCGGCGGGGATTTCCGCCAACGGCCAACCGGCCTGATCGAAGCTTGCTATTTGACTTATCCAGTACTCGTTCTGCTTCAGCGCAGTCTCGCGACTGCGGAATGCAGCTTCCTTGACTTTTGTCAGATATTCCGGCGTAACGCCGAACCTCTTTACACTGTCGATTTGCGCGAGGGCCGCAGCGGTCAGGTCCTCGAGTCGTTCCGGCGCCGAGCCAAACCCGATCGTAAAGCGATACGCGGGTCGAGGATCACGGGTAGCAGAAGGACTCACACTCACCCCGTAGGTACCGCCCAGATTCTCGCGCAGAGCCTCGCGGAGCTTAATGTTGAGCAGCTCGCCGAGTGCGCTCAGATAGTAGCGGTTCTGACGCGTGTACTCGAATGGTCCAGTGAAAACGAGCGCAGTGCGTGCCTTCGGCTCCGTTCCCTTTTGCACGACGCGCTGGACGACGCCGCTCGGAGGGCGAATACCGGTGTCACGCCAGCTCTCTTTTCTGCCGTTCGAGGGCAACCCTCCCAGCCATTTTTCAACGAGCGGCTTGAGGGAGTCAGGCGTGAGGTTCCCCACGAACACGAATGTAAATCCGCTGGCATCGGAGAATCTGTCCTTATAGAAATCGTACGATTTCACCGGGTCGATTCGATCCAGCATGGCTACTGATACGGGCTGATCGCGCAGCGCGTGCTGCGTCATCGTCACCTGCAGCGTGTCGCTGAACGCAGCTTCAGGATTCGCACTCCGATTGACAAGCACGCCCTTGTAACGGCCTATGAAAGTGTGAACCAGCGATGTGTCGAGTCGGGGCTGGGTGAAATAGAGGTATACCAGCTGGAGCATCGTCTCCAAATCGCGGTGAGACGAAGCGCCGGAAAAACCCTCGCTCAGGTCTTCGATCATCGGGGAAACGCTGACTTGTTTTCCAGCGAGGTATTTCTGAAGATCCACTACGCTGAACTTTCCCACCCCGCTGGTCAGTGGAATGAGCTCCGCTCCACTGGCAGCGATGTACGCAGCGTCCGGCAACAGGGACGCCCCTCCGGGGCTGTAGCCCGTAAACTGGATCTGGTCGGCGTTGAAATCAGTTGGCTTGAGAAGGACGCGCACACCGTTAGAAAGCGTCCACTCCGTAACTCCGACTTCTTTTATCTCTCGGGATGAGACCACCCGCCCGCCAGTGGGCGCGCTCTCGACGAGTTGTTGCGACAATGAGTTCTCTGTATACGCCGTAACGTTCGCCCGTTTGACCGATTCGAACGCCGCGAGCAACTGGCTGGTGGTCGGATTGACAAGTCCAGGCTTTTCGGGAGCTGTCGTAGCCAACACTCGGTTTTTTTCTGTCATCCATTCCGCGGCGAGTCGATTCACTTCCGCGAGGGTGATAGTGGGAAGCAACCGCGTGATCGCCGCCAGGTCGTAGTCCACGCTGGTTGTCGGTTCCGATTGCAGGAACGACGACACGTAGGCGCCGGCATAGAAGCTCGAGTTGGTCTTCTCCCGCTCGGCATATGCCTGCTCGATTCCCCGCTGGGTGTCTTTTTTGGTGCGATCGAGCTCGGACTGCAGGAATCCAAAACGTCGGACACGCTCGCCCTCCGTGAGGAGCGCATTTAGTCCGCGCTCGAGCCCGTTGTCGGAAACGATCGCAGTCAGGGAGAACGACTCAGCTGATCGGACGAGATCGCCCTCCGACGCGAAAGCATTAATGAATGGAGGGTCAGGCTTCTGTACGAGCTCGGAGAATCGATCGTTGAGCATCGATGTGAACAGCTGCTCAACCAAGCGTTGTCGGTACGTCGCGACGGTCGTATTGGAGCGCTTTGGCTGCTTGTATAGAAGGCGAACTACCGACCGTGTTGCTTCTCTATCACTGTTGATCGAGACGAGCGTGCTGTCGTGGGTCGGGACGGGATATAAAGGTCTGGTGCGTGCGGTGGCGGGCCGGGGAATGCCGCCCAGGTAGTGGTTGATTAGTGTCTGTATGGTTTGCTTGTCGAAGTCCCCTACGGCAATGACCGCCATGAGGTCGGGTCGGTACCAGGTGTCGTAGAATCGTCTGAGCGTTGCCGGCTTGTACGTCTCTAGAATTCGTTTTTCACCGATCGGAACTCTTGAGGCGTAGCGCGATCCGCTGAAGAGAACCGGGAACCATCGGTTCTGCATCCGGTTCTCCGCGCCCTGACCGAGCCTCCACTCTTCGATCACAACCGGCCGCTCTCGCTCGATCTGGGACGGCTCGAAAGCGACGTTGTGAGCCCATTCGGCAAGAATCTGGAAGCCCTTGTCGACGATGGCTGCCGTGTCAGTTGGAATGGTGATCATGTACACGGTTTCATCGAAGCTCGTGAACGCATTGATGTCAGGCCCATAGCGCATTCCAACGGACTCGAGATAGCTCGAAATCTCATTCCTGGCGAAGCGCTTCGTGCCGCGGAAAGCCATGTGCTCTACCATGTGGGCGAGCCCGCGTTGATCTTCGTCCTCGAGGACGGAGCCTGCGTTGACGACGAGACGCAGCTCGGCGCGATGCTCCGGCTTCGGGTTTTCACGGATGTAGTAGCGCATGCCGTTCGGAAGGGTGCCTGTGGTGACCGCGGGATCGAACGGCAGCGGCTCGGCCGGCGAACTCGCTCGTTGCGCGTACAGCGGCCGCACGGACAACAGTGCAGACAGACCGACAGCGCATAGCGTAGAAGTAATTCTAGCGTTCATCAATCGAGTGGTGGTGAGTGGCGCCGCGTCAGGCAGCCTCCGTGTCATCCGCTTTTGATATGGCGGCCAGGAACCGTGCTCCGTAGCGCTCGAGTTTCATCGGACCCACGCCGCGCACCTCCTGGAACGCGCCGAGCGAGCGAGGCCGACGGAGCGCGAGCTCAGCGAGTGTGCGATCCGAGAATACAATATACGCGGGCACTTGCTGCTCGCGGGCAATCGTCGACCGAACGGTCTTGAGCGCAATGAGCAGCTTCTGCTCGGCGTTGCTGAGTACCAGCTCGTCGCCAGAGTCGGGGCGGAATTCTTCCGGCTGCCGCTGCCTGCCGCGTTTTTTCCTGGGGGTCGCCAAGTCCGCTTGCAGTGGACCGACCGTTACGCCCAGACAGTTGTCGCATCCGGAGCAGGTGTGCCGCGCGGCCGGATCACCGAAATAGCGGAGAACAAAACCACGCCGACATTCCTTCGTGTAAGCGTACCTCTGCACTGCCTGCAGCTTTGCCAGCTCGGCCGCCCTCCGGCGATCGAGCACCGACCAGTCGATCGGAAACCTGGAAATGTCCGCATTTCGGTCGGCGAGATATGAGCCGCTGCCTATTCGCTCCCACACCAGGAACTGCCGATCCTGGAGTGCGTCGAGAAGCGGAACCGCCGCGCTCGCTCCACCAATGCCCGGCGGTAATCCGTCGAGATCGACGATAGCGCCCGTTCTAAGCGATGCACCTACAGCTCGCCACAGAACGCGCAGAAGCCCGAGCTCTGTGTTCGCGTCGCCCGTCAAGTCCCGCTTGATTCTCTCAGGCGTGGCGAGAAGGC
Organism: Gemmatimonadaceae bacterium; assembly: GCA_046262755.1. Lineage (GTDB taxonomy): Bacteria > Gemmatimonadota > Gemmatimonadetes > Gemmatimonadales > Gemmatimonadaceae > UBA4720. The sequence continues at coordinate 150,976 of JBHEME010000003.1, forward strand.
GGACGTGGACACGGTTTTGTTCACCGGTGCTGGCGGTGAGCGCACCATAGCGCTCGAGAATCCTGAGCGCACCTTCCACTTCCTTGCCGTTGGTTTTTGCGTTGATTGCCCGCGCGATCTCATCTGCGTCCACGGAAACAAAACCTTGAGGATCTGAGTGCTTTCTCAGTGCGGCGTAGGATTGCTCGACTACGGCGCGATCCGGATAGGATCCTTTGATAAAAAACTCGTGGGTGAACCTGTCCGAGAATGCGTGGAGCAGAAAGACGTCGGAGTGATCGCCGTCACGCCCTGCCCTGCCGGCTTCCTGGTAATACGCTTCGAGCGAACCCGGCATCGCATAGTGAATCACGAGCCTTACGTTCGGCTTGTCGATTCCCATTCCGAACGCATTGGTCGCGACTATCGCGCGGAGTCGCTCGGTCATGAACGACTCCTGGACCTGGCGTCGGCGCGCGTCGTCCAAGCCGGCGTGGTAGCCGGCCGCGGCAATGCGGGCCCTTTCCAATACACCGGTGAGATGGTCCACAGACTTTCGCGTCGACGCATAGATCACCGCGAGCCCCTCGTGCTGGCGCAGAATCTCGACGATGCGCTTCTCTTTCTCACCATCGTTCCGAACGGGGACGACGTAGTAAGTCAGATTGGGCCGGTCGAATCCGGTGATGATCGTTTCGGGGTCGCGGAGCTCGAGCTCGCGAACGATGTCGCGCCGCACCTGCGGCGTCGCCGTAGCGGTGAGGGCAATGGTCGGCGGCGAGCCAAGGTCGAGGCGAACCTTCTTGACCCGTAGATAGCTCGGGCGAAAGTCGTGACCCCATTGACTGATGCAGTGAGCCTCGTCAATCGCGAGCAACGAAACGCCGGCCTTACGCAGTCTCTCACCGGTTCGACCGTAGTCGAACCGCTCCGGCGCCACGTAGAGAAGCTTGATCTCTCCGCGTTCGACGCGCACGAGTCGGTCCGATACCTGCGACGAAGTGAGGGTGCTGTTGATGAACGCAGCCGGCAATCCCTTGGCCGTCAGCGCATCGACCTGGTCCTTCATCAGTGAGATGAGGGGCGAAACGACGACGGTGAGCCCAGGTAGCAGTAACGCAGGGACCTGAAAACAAAGCGACTTCCCACCCCCGGTTGGCAGGACGACGACAGTGTCGCGGCGCGAAAGTATGGACGAGACGGCCGCTTCCTGACCCGGACGGAAGTAGTCGTAACCGAAGGCGCGTTGGAGAAGGTTTCGCGCGTCGTTGAGAGTAGGATCAGCCATCGCCTGAAAACTAGCGGGCCCGATCGTCGCCGCGGGACCGTCTTCCGCCCGCGTAATTATTGCGCTGCTCTCGCGCTAGAGCAGAATCTCAGAGGCCTTCGACGAGCTTGGCGTAGAGCGCAGGATCGGCGTTGCCGCCGCTGATGACGCAGCAGACTCTCTTGCCCTTGAACCTCCTTTGATCGGCCAGCACCGCACCTAGCGCAAGCGCGCCGGTTGGCTCGGCCTTGAGGTTGGCTAGCGAGAAGAGCAGCCGCACACCCTCCATTATCTCCTCTTCCGAGACTTCGATCACTCCATCGAGACCGTGGCTGAGAATCTCCCAGTTGTTATCGCCCAGCCGCAGCATTCTTGCCCCATCCGCAATGGTCGCGGACTCGTCTTGCTGCGCGACGATGTGTCCCGCGCGAAACGATTCAGCTGCATCGTTGGCTAACGCCGGCTCGGCGGCGAGAACCCTGATGTCTTTGCCGCTGTCCTTGACTGCCTTCACCAATCCAGAGGTAAGTCCACCGCCTCCGATAGGCGCGATTATGAAATCGAGGTCGAGATTCATCGCGAAAAGCTCGTTGGCGAGGCCCGCATTTCCCTCTATGACTAGCGGATCATCGTAGGGGCTTGCCACGTAGGCTTTGGGATACTGCTTGGCCAACTCGGAGAGTCGATCTAGTCGGCTTTTCTTTTTGACGTCGACCAAGTCGACCTCGGCTCCGTACTCGCGCACGGCGTCGACTTTTATTTTTGGCGCCGTTTCCGGCATCACCACTGTGCAGCGCTTTTTGAACAGCGAGCACGCATAAGCGATGGCCTGGCCGAAATTCCCCGACGACGCCGTTATGATATGGTCCTGCTTCACGTTCGACGCAACGTTGTAGGCAGCGCGAAACTTGAAGCTTCCCGTGTATTGAAGGGTCTCGCTGGCAAGGATGAGGTCGACGCCGAGCTTACGGGACAATCGCGGTGCGTCGACAATGGTCGTCGGACGGGGTCGCGTCACTTGACTCCGCGCGGCTTGCGTGGCTGGAAGAATCTGAGAATCAGAGCGAAAAAGAGAAACGCGATCCCCGCCCAGCGAAGCGCGGCGTCATCGGTCCTAATCCCCCAGGCGAGGAGCACCGCGGCGATCACCATCAACGCCAGCTTCGCTATGGTAAACGGGCTCATTTGTCCCCCTTGCGAGCGGTAAAGCGTTTTACACCTTCGCGGAAGTCTGCGGTGGCGCGGGCATCAGCGTTGACGACGATGCCCGCGGATATCCCATCAAGGAAAGCGACTGTATCGAGCTTATAAAAGAGACTCTTCGTTGCTGCCATGGCACTTGCCGGTGCCGCAGCGACCTGGTTCAGTACGGCGTTCGCGAGCGGCTCGAATTCCCTTGCGGCAAATACGCGCGAGACGAGCCCCATGTTGCGTGCTTCGTCGGCGCTGAGGATCCTACCGGTACTTACCAGATCGAACGCCTGCTTTTCACCCATGGAGCGCCGCAACATCGTCATCACCATCGCGGGCACGAAACCAATCGTGATTTCCGGATAGGCGAACTTCGCGTCTTCGTGCGCCAACACAATGTCGCAGGCCGATGCGAGTCCTGCTCCGCCCGCGAACGCACGGCCCTTCACCAGTGCAACAACCGGCTTCTCCATGCGACGAATGGTGTGAAAGACGTGGCCGAGCGCTTTGGCGTCGTCAATGTGCTCCTGCCTCGTGGCATCGAGCATCTTCTCGAGCGCCTCGAGGTCGGCCCCCGCACAGAAATCGGGCCCCTCGGCGTCGAGAGCGACTACCTTGGCCGGCGATTCACTCAGCGTAAAGAGCGCTTCCGCCAGCTCGTCAGCCATAACTCGGTCAAGCGCGTTCTTTTTCTCGGGACGCGCGAGCGTAATGCGGCCGACGGCGCCTTCCAGGCCGAGCTTCACGTATTTCATTTTGCCGCCGGCAACTGGAGGCGTTTCGCTTCGGCATCGGGAACGTCGATGATCATTCGCAGCAACGCCGTAGAGTAAACCTTGCCCTGCGCGTCTGTCTTGAGGGAAAGAGTTCCTCCACCATCGAGAGCACCGTGCAGAAGGAAGTTCAGCGCATTGAGATTGGGGAGCTCGTAACGCTCGACCTCTCCCTCGATCATACCTTCAAAATGCCTGGCCACGCGATCGCGAGTAAGACACTTCGCCAGAATGTCGTACCAGCGCGGCTCGAGGGCGATCACTCCGACGTTCGCCGTGTCGCCCTTGTCGCCTGACCTCGCGTGGGCAATGTCCACCAGCCTGACTCGCATCAAATAATCTCGACCTTCGTCTGCACCGCTGATTTGTCGATGAGGGCCGGCCAGTACGCCACGATTTCTTCGACCTTCGGGCGCCCGCCCGCAAAGCCGGTGACGCTCGGCGGACCGTTGAGCACGAGGGGGGCAATCTCCCTGCTAAAGCGTTCCACCGAAGCGCGGTCCTCCGAGCGCACGCCAACGCGGAGCTGGACCTCAGGCGCATCGTTATTATTGCCGGCGAGCGCACCGTGGGTCGCGTTGAAGCCCACGAATTCAGAGAGTACACGGTCGAATCGAAGGCCCAGGCGATCGAGCCTTTCGCGTAGAATTCTGTCCGCACTCTGAGCTTTGTCGAGTGCCTCGGGCCAGGCGTAGACCAGGGTGCCAACCGATTTGAAACCCGCCCGGTAAGCGACCGACACCTTCAGCTTATCGGTGGGGGGTTTGCCTTTGATTCCGAATACGCGGACGCGGTTCTCTCCATCGTCGCCCAGACGAATAGTGGTGAAATCCGCGATTACGTCGGGCGTGATATACGACCGCGGGTCGCCCATCTCGTACACGAGCTGTTCCGTGATCGTCCGGACCGACACCCGCCCGCCGGTGTTGAGATGCTTCGTCACGACAAAAGACCCGTCTGGCGCCGCGTCGATCAATGGGTATCCCACATTGGCGAGATCGGGAATCGATTTCCAATCGAAAAGGCAATTCCCTCCCGAGCATTGCGCGCCGCACTCGATGATATGACCGGCAACTATTCCAGCAGCGAGCTTGTCCCAGTCATTTTGGCTCCAGCCGAATTCATGACGCAGTGGCGCCATCGTCAGCGCCGTATCAGTCGAGCGGCCGGTGATCACGACGTTCGCGCCCCTTTCGAGCGCTTCGACGATTGGCTCTGACCCGATGTACGCATTTGCCGACAATACGCGCTCGCGTACGCTCGAGAGCGGCTCGCCCGTGTCCATGTTGGACAACGTTTGCCCGCTCCGGATCAGGTCATCTAATCGTCCGAGCAAGTCGTCGCCGGTAACGACGCCGACACGGAGATCGCGTCCGGTAGCCGCCATTGTTTTCACAGCCGCGGCACAGGCAGGGGGGTTAACCCCGCCAGCATTCGCGACAACCTTGACGCCACGCTCAACGACCGCCGGCAGCACACTCTCCATCGCACCGATGAAATCGCGCGCGTATCCAAGGGAAGGATCGCGCTCCTTCTGCTTCTGCAGAATCGACATGGTGACTTCAGCCAGGTAATCGAGCATGAGGTAGTCGATCGGGCCGTCTTCCACCTGGCGTCGGGGTGCATCGAGGTCGTCACCCCAAAAACCCTGGCCGGCCGCAACACGCACCACGTGCTTCAACTGGTTTCTCCCAGGTGCGGGGGCAACACGAACGGACCGAGGTGGGGACCGGGATTGTGGAGTCCGGCGCGTAATGCAAGGCTCAGCATCTCTCGCGTGTTCTCCGGATATACGATCGCATCGACGTATCCTCTCGCGGCGGCGTAGCGGGCGTCGAGCTGGTGCTCGTAGTCCGCCCGCATTTCGTCGACGGCCTTTGCGACCTCCGCAGCAAGCGTCCCGCCTTTTTTCTTTGCCGCTTCGAGTGCGGGACCGTGTACGGCTTGTATCGCCGACTCTCCTTCCATCACCGCCATGCGACCGGTTGGCCAGCTGAGAATGAAATCCGGATCGAAGCCCTGACCGGCCATCGCGTAATAGCCGGCACCCGACGCGTGGTTCACCGTGAGAACGATCTTCGGAACCCGCGCTGTCGCCATCGCTTCCACGAATCGTGCGCCGGCCCGAATTATTCCTTCCTGTTCCGCTTCGGTGCCGACCATGAACCCGGATACGTCCTGCACGAACAACAGCGGGATTCCGAGGCGATCGCACCTGTCGATGAAATAGGCGACTTTTTCGGCGCTTTCCGTATAGACGATGCCACCGAATCGCGGCTTCTCGCCCTCGCGCGCTTTGATGAGACCCCGTTGATTGGCAATGACCCCGATGGTCATCCCATCGACTCGCGCGTCGCCGCAGATCATCTCCCGCGCCAGCCCCTCCTGGAATTCGTCGATCTGGCCGTTATCGAGTATCGCCCTGAGTACGGAGTGCATGTCGTAGGACATGCGGTGATCGGACGGCAGAACGTCGTAGAGCTCGTGCACCGGGTCCACAGGTTTTGCGCGCTTGGCCTTTCCTTTCGCGAGAGGTTCTGAAGGGGATCCAGCGGCTTCGAGATCCGTTCTAAATTCCCCCGGCGGGAGCGATGCATCGCGTGCCGGGCTTGGGAGTCGCTCAATCAGAGCCCGAATCTTTGCAAGACATGCTTCATCGTTGTCGACGGCGTAATGCGCGACGCCGCTTATCTCGGTGTGCGTGGCCGCTCCGCCCAATGTCTCTGAATCGACGACTTGGCCGGTTGCACCCTTGACGAGATTGGGCCCGCCGAGGCCCATGAAGGACGTGCCCTTCACCATGAGAATTACATCTGAGAGCGCCGGGAGGTACGCTCCACCCGCGATACACTGCCCCATCACCGCCGCAATCTGCGGGACGTGCAGGTACCGCCGCATGATGGAGTTGTAGTAAAAAATTCGCGCGGCTCCGTACTGGCCCGGGAATACGCCGCCCTGATACGGCAGGTTGACTCCGGCCGAATCGACGAGGTAGACAATTGGGATCCGGCACCGCATCGCTATTTCCTGGGCGCGGAGGATCTTCTTGATCGTCTCGGGCCACCACGATCCTGCCTTGACGGTGGCGTCGTTGGCGACGACGACCGTCTCACGTCCGTGCACCCTCACAATCGAAGTGACGACGCCAGCCGCCGGAGCCTGACCCTCGTACTGGTCGTAGGCGATGAGCAGGCCGATCTCCAGTATGCTCGATCCCTTATCGCGGAGCAGCTCGACGCGCTCGCGGGCCGAAAGCTTTCCCTGCTCGTGGAGCTTCTCGAGTTTTTTGGGACCCCCGGCCTGGCGCAGTTTCTCTTCCAGCGCGCGGACCTCGTCGCTCAGCTCGCGCAGGCGGTTGGTCACTAGGCTTCCTGCTTTTCGCGCGTGGCGAACCACTCCTTTATGTACGCGATCAGCTCAGTGGTAGGCGTCCCAGGTCCGAAGAGCCGACCGATGCCCTGCGCCTGGAGAGCGTCGACGTCTTCCTTCGGGATGATTCCGCCGCCGGTGATCAGAATGTCGTCTCTGCCCTGTTCGCGCACGAGTTCGTGTACCCGCGGGATGAGCGTCATGTGCGCGCCACTCAGTATCGACAACCCGACGACGTCGACGTCTTCCTGGATAGCTGCCGTGGCGATCATCTCCGGCGTCTGGTGGAGACCGGTATAGATCACTTCCATCCCCGCGTCACGGAGCGCGGCGGCGACTACCTTTGCGCCTCGATCGTGTCCGTCGAGACCGGGTTTGGCGACGAGAACTCGAATTGGTCTCATAGAGTTGTCAAACTTAGCCGCAGCGCCGCATCAGCGGCAATCGCCTCACTGCTTGCGTGCCACCAACAGCATTTCGGAGGATGTGCGGCGCAGCGGACGATTCTCGAATGCATCGTACGCCTGCTCGACGACGAGCCCTGCGTCAGCGCACAGTTCAGCAAGGCGAGTGGCGGTGTAGAGCCTCAGGCGATGCTCCCGAGTCCCGCTTCGCGATCTTCGTCTCCACGTGGAATGCACGGTGAGAACTCCCGACAATGGATCGAATTCTCGCTCCTGCGCGAATAGGGTACCGTCCGTGGCCGTCCACCAGTCCCGCTGGAGAAACCGAGCCATCACTCCGTCTCGATTGCCACCGTGCCAGATGAGCGCGCCTCCGGGCTTGAGTACCCGCGCAAAGTTCGCCATCACGCTCGTATCATCGGCGGGGTGTACGAAAAAACCAAACGAAGTAAAGAGATTGAGGACTGCATCAAATCTCTCAGTCCAACGAGAAGGAAGGCGTCGCATGTCGCCTCGCCAGTACCTGAGATTGCTTGCGGTGCCTCGGCGCCGGGCCACTGCCAGCATGGCATTCGAGTAGTCGAGCCCATCGACATTGTATCCCGCTTCGGCAAGAAGGTGCGCGTGCCGCCCGTGGCCGCAGGGAACATCGAGAATTCTCGAGCCGACCGGGAGCTCGAGCAGTTGTATGAGCCGTGCGCTTTGCTGCCTGTCTCGTTCGGGAGTAAAGAGCGGGCCGTACTCCAGGAGATAGTGGGCGTCAAAAGCCGACTCCCACCACTCACCCGGTTTTTTCAGAAGAAGACGGGCTCCCGGTAAGCGCCAAATACTGCTTCCATTGCGGCGCGAATCTCATAGAGGGTGCAGTACGCTCGCGCACAATTCAGAATGTACGGCATGAGATTCTTCGCCGTGCCGGCCGCTTCGCGTAGCTCGGTCAGCCTCGTTTCGACGAGCGCGCCGTCCCGCTGCGCCCTCATTCTGGCCATGCGAGTCTTCTGATCGCGTTCGGTCTCCTCAGTCACCTTCAGCAGCTCGATCTTCAACTCGGGTTCGTCGGTCACGAAATCATTGACACCCACGATCACCCGCCGATGCTGCTCGATTTCCCATTGCTGCCGGGCCGCCGATTCGTTGATTCTCCGCTGCAGCCAGCCCGTCTCGAGTCCACGTACCACGCCGCCGATTTCCTCGATCTGCTCGAACAACATTTCCGCCTCGCGCTCGAGCTCCGTTGTCAGCGTCTCGACGTAGTACGAACCGCCCAGCGGGTCGATAACGTTGGGAACCCCAGTCTCGTAGGCCAGCAGTTGTTGAGTGCGAAGGGCTACCTGTACCGATTCTTCGGTCGGCAGCGCCAGGGTCTCGTCCATCGAGTTGGTATGCAACGATTGAGTTCCGCCGAGAACGGCGGCCATGGCCTGGTACGCAACGCGGATGATGTTGTTCATCGGTTGCTGCGCGGTCAGTGTGACCCCAGCGGTTTGCGAGTGGAATCGCATTACGAGGGAGCGTGGGTCCTTGGCTCCATACCGGTCTTTCATGTGCCGCGCCCAGATGCGGCGAGCAGCCCGCAACTTTGCGATCTCCTCGAAGAAGTCGTTGTGGATGTCCCAGAAAAAGGAGAGGCGTGGCGCGAACGTATCGACGTCGAGGCCACGGGCAATTCCCCGCTCGACATATGTAAATCCATCCGCGAGCGTGAACGCCAGCTCCTGGGCCGCTGTCGCGCCCGCTTCGCGAATGTGGTAGCCCGAGATCGAGATCGTGTTCCACTGCGGGACATGCTCGGCGGACCACTCGAAGCAATCGACGATCAGTCGCAGCGCCGGCTCGATGGGATAGACCCACGCGTGCTGCGCCATGTACTCCTTGAGGATGTCATTCTGAATCGTCCCGCGAAGCTTTCTGGAATCGATTCCTTTTTTTTCAGCCGCGGCGATGTAAAAGCAATAAAGAATTACCGCCGGCCCGTTGATGGTCATCGACGTCGATACTTCGTCCAGCGGTATTCCATCGAAGAGGGTCTCCATATCGGCGAGGCTCGAGATAGCCACGCCGCACTTCCCTACCTCACCCTCCGAGCGAGGGTGATCGGAGTCGTACCCCATGAGGGTGGGAAAATCGAACGCGACTGAGAGTCCGGTCTGCCCATGTGCGAGGAGAAACTTGTAGCGCTCATTCGTATCGTGAGCACTCCCGAATCCCGCGAACTGACGCATCGTCCACAACTTGCCGCGATACCCAGTAGGATGAATGCCGCGGGTGTATGGGTAGAAGCCCGGCATACCCAGCGCGGCAGCGTCGGTCTCCGCGGCGTCGAGAGGCGTGTAAATCGGCTGGACTTCTTTTTCGGAGTTGGTGAAGGCGATGTCCCGGAGCTCACCCTTCTCGTAGCGCTTACGCCACTCGGCGACCTCTTTGCGCAACAGTCTGAGTTCGGCGCTTTGCTCTTCGATGGTCGCGATCAGCTCGTTGTCGGAGGCGGGCTTGGATCCAGCACTTTTCAGCTTCGTCATTTGCTATTCGTCTCCACGTACGAGATCAGCGCTCTGTCGGAGCAGTTGATCCGCGACTGCATATGGAGTGGCGCGTCCCTGCTCGACGGCAGGAATCTGCTCGTCCAGCCAGCCAATGGTAGCCGCGTCCTTCCAGAGCCGACCCCTGACCTTCTGCTCCACCACGTCCATCACCCGGTCGCGCATTCTCTCGCGTCGGCGCGCCCTCAAGGTCCCGCTCTGCTCAAGATAACGGAAGTGTTTGTCCACGGCGGCAACCAGCTCGGTGATGCCCTCCTGTTTTACTGCGATCGTGCTCAGCACCGGTGGAGTCCACTCGGAAAAATTTTCTGTCTTTGCAGCCTTCCGTGCAGCATGCGCGGGATTGACATGTTTCAAATCCACGCCGTGGTGAGCGGGCATGTTCCCAAACGAAACGCCTTTGCGCAAGCCGAGCATCAGCTCGACGTCATTGCGCAAACGATCGGCGCCAGGTCTGTCCGCCTTGTTGACGACGAAGATATCCGCGACCTCCATCACTCCTGCCTTGAGCGTCTGTATCGAATCTCCGGATTCGGGGACGAGCACGAGGACAGTGGAATCGGCGGTGCGGGCAACGTCAAGCTCCGATTGCCCCACTCCGACCGTCTCGATCAAGAGCCGGTCGAAACCGAATGCGTCAAGGACGTCGGCGACCTCTCGGGTAGCGGCGGCCAAACCGCCAAGGGATCCACGTGTGGCCATCGACCTGATGAAGACGCCCGAATCGAGCGCGACGTTTTCCATGCGCACCCGATCGCCCAGCAACGCACCACCGGTAAACGGCGACGTAGGATCGACGGCGATAACGCCGACCTTGAGTCCGCTGTCGCGGAAATCTTTTACCAACAGGGCGGTGATGCTGCTCTTTCCGGCACCCGGGGGCCCGGTCAAACCGATTCGGCGGGCCCGACCGGTACGTCGGTGCAGCGCTCCAAGGATCTCCTCGAAGCCCTCGCGATGGTTCTCGACGATGCTTACAACACGGGCCAGGGCCGCCGACTTCCCGTCATTGAACTCCAGCATAAGACGATCAGACGACACGAGCCAGGATCCTTTCCTGTCGCCGCCACATTGGAGACGAGGTGCGGTCGCCATTAGTCGGATGGCTGTACCCGAGAACGTGCAGGGTACCGTGCACGACCAGGCGCAACAATTCCTCACCAGCAGGGGTTCGCTGCTCCCTCGCGTTGGCGCGCGCGATCTCCGGACAAATGTAGATGTCCCCGATGACAACATCGTGTTTGCCCAAACGTCCCAACCCAAAGGAGATCACGTCGGTGGGACCAGCATGACCGAGATAGCGTCTATTCAGCTCGGACATTGCTGCCCGTCCCAGAAAAGTGATTGACAGCATGGCCGCTTTCACGCGTTCGGCGCTGAGCGTTGCGACGGCGGCCGCTTTGATCCGACTCTTCGAGATACCCAGCCGGCGGACGCTAGAGCTGACATCGATTGCCAAGCCGCGCGGATTACTCTTCACTGGGAGGCGTCCGCGCGACGTCAGGCGCCCGAATCGTCCGCGTAAGCCTTGATGATCTCGCGAACGAGGCGATGGCGGACCACATCGGCATCGGTGAGGTAGTAGAACCCTATCCCGTCGATACCCGGCAAAATTCGCTCGATCTGGACGAGACCGGAGTCTTCTCGCTTTGGCAAATCGATCTGTGTCTTGTCGCCGGTTATGACAGCTTTCGAGTTCACGCCCAGTCGCGTCAGGAACATTTTCATCTGCGCACTCGTCGCGTTCTGAGCCTCATCGAGAATAACGAAAGCATCAGCCAAAGTGCGACCGCGCATATAGGCCAGGGGCGCTATCTCGATCGTGCGCGTCTCCAGCGACTTCTGTACGCGCTCGTGCGGCATCATGTCCTCGAGCGCGTCGTAGAGAGGGCGCAGATACGGGTCGACCTTTGCCTGCATATCGCCGGGAAGAAAGCCCAGACTCTCGCCCGCTTCAACAGCCGGGCGCGCCAGCACAATCCGTCGCACGCGCTTTCTTGCCAGTGCGTCCACCGCCGCGGCGACGGCGAGATAGGTCTTGCCGGTGCCAGCCGGACCAATGCCGACGACAATATCGTTTTCCGCCATCAGCTTCATGTATTCTGCTTGCCCGCTGGTCTTGGCCTGAATGATTTTCCGCACGCCAGGGAGCACGATGCGCGTGTCGCTGTCGGTCCCATTCCCGTTTCCTTCGCGGGGGCCTTCGATGCTCATGCGAAGCACGTCATCCGCCGTTAGGGGCATCTGTTGCTTGGCGGTGTCGATCATTCTCTGCGCGATTGGCATCGCGCGCGCTACGGATTCGGAATTTCCGCTGATCGCCAGCGTCTCACCGCGGAGCGCGATCTTCGCTCCTGTCTGCCGCGCCAGCTCGACGAGATTCTCGTCGTTGACTCCCGCCAGTGTCAGCATGTCCGCGCCTTCGGTGGAAAGGCGCTGAATCGTTGTCTCTTCGCTCACTTTGTCATTTTCTGAAGATGAAGTTCCCTCAGGTCTTCGGGTGGGATGTTGGACGGCGCGTCCTCAAAAAGGGCGCGTGCCGCCGTGGTCTTTGGAAAAGCAATCACATCGCGAAGCGAGTTCGCCCCCGCCAGCATCATGGTGATGCGGTCGAAGCCGAACGCAATTCCGCCATGCGGCGGTGCTCCAGCGCTCAGTGCGTCCAGCAGGAAGCCAAATCGGAGCTGCGCCGCTTTGGCGTCGATGCCGAGCAGGGCGAGGACACGTCGCTGGAGCGCGGGATCGTTGATGCGGATACTGCCGCCGCCCAATTCTGTACCGTTGAGCACCACGTCGTAGGCGAGCGCCCGCACCCGTTCAGGAAAGCTATCGAGGAGCTCGATGTCATCAGGATGCGGAGCTGTAAATGGATGGTGCACCGAGCTCAGCGAGTGGTTTGGCTCGCGGATAAACAGCGGGAAATCCGTGACCCACAGGAACGAGTTCTTGCTCGAATCGACGAGGGACAGCCGCTGCGCGGCGTCCTGACGAACGCGGTCGAGAGCCGGGTTACTAACGGTGTCTGCTCCCGCCACCAACAGACACAGCTCGCCTTCGGCGATGCCAAGACGTCCGGCCGCGGCTTCACTAAGAAATTTTCCGGCCGGTCCCTCAAGACCACCGCTGCCACGCTTGAGTCGGATCAGACCTCCCGCGCCCGCTGATTTCGCGATCGCTTCGATCTCGTCCACCTGCTTGCGCGACAAGGAAGTACCACCGGGGATCTTGAGTCCGCGCACCCTGCCACCACCCGCAAGAGCGGCATTGGTGACGCCAAATTCCGTTCCACGAAAAGCGTCGCTGGCGTCAAACAACTCCAGCGCGTAACGCGTATCCGGCCGATCCGACCCAAATCGCTCCAACGCGTCCGCGTAGCTCATACGATCGAACGTGGCGGGTACGTCAAATCCCGCTTCGGCAAACAATCGCCCGAGCAATCCCTCGCTCAGCTCGAAAATATCTTCCGGATGTATGAACGAAGCTTCGATGTCGATCTGCGTGAACTCGGGCTGACGGTCTGCCCGCAAGTCTTCGTCGCGAAAGCACCGCGCGATCTGGAAGTAGCGGTCGAACCCGGAGATCATCAGCAGCTGTTTGTACAGCTGTGGGGACTGCGGCAGCGCGTAGAATTCCCCCGCATGGACGCGGCTGGGGACGACATAATCACGCGCGCCCTCCGGAGTAGGCTTGGTCAGGATCGGCGTCTCGATCTCGAGAAAGCCGCGATCGTCGAGAAATCGACGCGTAGCCTGTTGCAAGCGGTGACGCAAAATGAGGTTTTCCTGGAGCTCGGCACGTCGGAGGTCCAGCTGTCGGTGCTTGAGCCGCAACTCCTCGGCGGGAAGTTTTTCGCCCTTGCCCCTGGCAACGGGAATGGCGGGCGTTTCGGCAGGCCCGACAATCTGAAAATCACTGACTCTTACCTCGATCTCTCCAGTTTCCATCTCGGAGTTCCGCATCTCGACCGGCCGAGCGGCTACTTCTCCGTCGACCATGATGACGGTCTCGAGCCCCAGCCTTCCCGCCCGCTCGATGACCGAGGACGGGGTCGACCGTGGATCAAAGGAGATCTGAACTATTCCCGCGCGGTCTCTGAGATCGAGAAAAACGATGCCGCCCAGGTTCCTGGTCCGGTGAACCCAACCACCGAGTTTGACTGCGGCGCCGACGTCAGAAGCTCGCAGCTCACCGGCGAGGTGAGTTCTGCTGGCCGTTGCGAAACGGGATTGAGAAGCCGTGGAGGTCAGCGCCGGGCCGTCTGGGTCGAATAGAGCATCGAGAGGGGTTAAATTTAGTAACTGCAAAGACTTGGTGGAAGGAGCATGACACAAGAAAACACGCGTCTGGAGGCCGTTCCACCGAAACGGAACCTCCTGAACATGCTCCCCACGGACGCCGAGGACGTGCTACGCGCTTTCGCCATCGACCACGGCGAAAAACCGTTCCGCGGCTCGCAGGTTGTCAGGCACCTCTGGCAAAGCCCCGTCGATTCCTTCGCCGCGATGACTGACCTCCCGGTGACATTCCGCGCACTGCTCGGCGAGCATTTCGAGATGCCGAGACTCACCCTCGCAATGCGGCAGACTTCCAGCGACGGTACCGAGAAGTTTCTCTTTCGGCTTCACGACGGGGAGTTCATCGAAACCGTCGCCATCCCCGAAGGATCGCGTCTTACGTTGTGTATCTCGTCGCAGGCTGGCTGTGCGCTGCAATGCGCTTTCTGCGCGACGGGAGCCATGGGCTTTACACGCAACCTTCAGATGTTCGAGATCGCCGGCCAGGTGCGAGAGATGAAATTGCTCACCCCTGCAAAGGCGGTAACCAACATCGTTTTCATGGGAATGGGCGAACCTCTCATGAACTGGAAAGCCATAGATCCCGCGCTCACGGTTCTCAATTCCCCCGCAGGACTTGGCATCGGTGCGCGACACATAACTGTCTCCACTGTCGGCGTACTGCCTGGAATCGTGGCTCTCGGCGAACGCACGGAACAGTTTCGGCTGGCGATTTCTATCCACGCGCCGAACGACGAGCTGCGTCAGTCGCTGATGCCGATCAACACAAAGTATCCGCTCGCCGCGGTAATAAACGCAGCCAAGGTCTTCGATCGCCGGGTCACTTTCGAGTATGTGATGCTGGGCGGAATTAATGACGGTTCGGAGCACGCAACTCAGCTCGCGGGGCTGGCCCTCGAATGCCGCGCCTTCGTCAATCTCATTCCTCTTCATCCCGGTGGAGCGGGAGAGTTCGTGCCGACCCCGCCCGAGAAAATCCTTGCTTTCGCGCGCCGGCTTCGCGCTGCCGGCGTGGAGGTCGCCGTACGAAAGAGCCGCGGAATGGACATCGCCGCGGCATGCGGACAGTTACGGGTGGAACGGCAGCGGCGGCGGACGCCAGTCCGCGCCGAGGATGACGGTAACGTCCAGGTAGCGTGAGCTGTCCGGACGCGTTAGAACCGCTGCCTTCATAGCGCGACCAACGAGCTTCGCCCACTCAGGATGCGCGGATCGATCCAGAACTACAGTCGTGTCGCGCTGCTCCGAACTCGTTCCCGAGCCTACCACATCGAAACCGCGTTCGCGTAAGAATGAAGTGGCACGCCGCGCGAGACCCTTCGTTTTCGTGGCGTTTAGAACTTCGACTTTGATCCTCGTGTTTTCAGGGGCCCGTGCGTCGGCCGGGACATAGCTCGCCTTCGACTCGCGACGCGAGCTCCAGGCGCGGAGGGCGAACCAGGACAACCCGGCAACCACCAGCCCCGCCAGGATGATTCGGCCGTAGCGGGGCCCGGCACTGGTCACCGAAGACTATTCCAGAGCTCGACGGTCTCGGGGAAGATATGATTACCCTCTCTAACCGACCATTCGAGCCGAAACCGCACCACCTGACGAAATACTCCGTCGAAGTTGTGGGGCACCTGGCTCGCGAGAAAGCCACGATCCTCAGCCAGAAATTTTCGGCCGGGCTCGAGATAGTCTGCCATGTAGAGCGCTCGGCCGGTTCGGTTCCAGCGGGCGCACCCGACAGTGTGAAACTTGATGGCGTCGAGCAACTCTTTTCTGTTCTCTCCCTCCGCCTCGAGCTTGATGGCAACCGCGGGTCCGTGCAACAACCCGTCGGGCGACGTGCGATCGCCGGTAAGCTTTCGCAATTCGGGAAGGGGTGCATCGCGCAGAGCATCGTGCCAGGTACCCGCGTCGAGCCACGCGTTGGCTTCATCCGGCGCAATGCGCATCGCCGCGCTCCAGGCCCGCAGGAGTGACGTCACACGCTGAATATGCGCGAGCCGTCGTTCACTGACCTGCGCCCACACGGGCAACCCAGAGGTCTGTAGCTGTACCATTTTCAGAAAATGATGTTGTCGATCAATTTGGTTTCGCCGACGCGAACCGCGCCAATTGCCGCGTCGCCGTGACGCACGTTATTCACGCGCTGAAAAGTGTCGGCGTTGACCACTGCGAGATAGCGCGGCGTGAGGCCCACCACTCGTTCCAGCATTCTCCAGCCCGTCGCCTCCAGCGCGCTGGCCCGACGCTCGCCTCTCCCGAACGCATCGCGCATGGCGAAGAGCGCCTTGGAAAGAATCAGACTGAGCTCATGCTCCTTGGGAGATAGGTATCGGTTTCGGCTCGACATCGCGAGTCCGTCGGGCTCTCTTACGATTGGCGCCACTAGAATCCCGACCGGAAAATTCAGATCGCGTATCATCGCCTTGATTGTGGCCACCTGCTGCAGATCCTTTTGCCCAAACACAGCTACATCAGGCATGACGATATGAAACAGTTTGGCGACCACGGTGAGGACACCCTCGAAGTGATGCGGCCGTACCGCCCCTTCCCACTCCTTGCCGATGATTCCTGGATAGACCATCACCACCGGCGCGTGTTCAGGGTACATGTCTTCCCGCGCGGGCGTGAACAGAAAATCCACGCCCCGCTCCGACGCCAGTCGAACATCATCGTCAAAAGGACGAGGATACCGCTCAAAATCCTCGGTCGGGCCAAACTGCAGCGGGTTGACGAATACGCTCATCACGACGACGTCCGCGACGCGCTTGGCCTCGTCGACCAGAGTAAGATGACCTTCGTGCAGCGCGCCCATGGTGGGCACGAACGCTATGCTCTGTCCTTGCGCCCGCGCGCCAGCGACCACATGACGCATTTCCGAGATCGTTCCGACGGACAACATCGTCTAGAAGCTGTGCGCGGCATCCGGGTAGACGCCACCGCGCACATCCGTCGCCCACCTTTCGATGGAGCTGCGGACCTCCTGGGCCATTTCCGCGTAGCGCTTGAGAAATCTGGGCTCGAACGTGTCGTTCAGTCCGAGGAGGTCCGGCAATACGAGAACCTGGCCGTCACATTGCGGGCCGGCGCCTATGCCGATCGTCGGGATGCCAACCGCCTCCGTAATTCTGCCTGAGACAGCAGACGGCACCAGCTCGAGGACGACCGCAAATGCCCCCGCTTCCTCCAGGCCCTTCGCCTCTCCAATAAGGCGGTCCGCGCTCTCCGTCTCACGTCCCTGGACCCGGGGACCGCCGATCGCATTCACTGACTGGGGCGTGAAGCCGATGTGCGCCATAACGGGGATACCCGTTCGTACAAGTGCGTGCACCGTGTCCAACATCTCCGTGCTGCCGCCCTCCACTTTAACGGCCGTCACCCCGGCTTCCTGGATTGCGCGCCCGCAATTCAGAACTGCACTCTCGATGCTGGCCTGATACGAGAGGAACGGCATGTCCATTACGACGAGCGCCCGTTTCGCTCCGCGTCGCACGGCGGCCGCGTGGTAGATCATGTGGTCGAGTGTCACTGGCAATGTCGAGGGGTAACCCATTACGGCGGTCCCTACAGAATCGCCAACGAGAATGGCGTCGACGCCCGATTCGTCGACGAGTCGGCCGAAGAGCGCATCGTAGGCGGTCATCATTACGATCTTTTCGGCTTTTCTTTTTTTCTCCGCGAAGTCTCTGACCGTGACCGAACGCGGATCGGACTTCGCGTTACTCAAGCGTCGCGCCTCGCAGCGACGCGAGCTCGCGCAGCCAGAACGGTCGGTTGGAAAGCTCGGCGTGCGGGATCTTAAGGGCTGGTTCATTCACGCTCTGGAGCTCGAACAGAACGATATCCAGATCCAGCGTGCGTGGGCCCCAGCGCTCCGCTCGCACCCGCCCCGTTTCCTCTTCTATTCGCATCAGTGCGGCGAGCAGGTCCTGCGGCGTCAGCTCGGTCTCGATTGCAATCATCTGATTGAGAAATGGTCCTTGCGCGACCGGGCCAATCGGTGCTGTCTCCTCGACTTCCGTCTGACCGAGCACCCTCGTCTTGTCCAAGTCAGCGATGGCGCGGCGACCCTGCGCCAAAAATACCTCGCGCCGGCCGAGATTGGAGCCGAGCGCTATATAAGCGACATCCTTCACCCACGTTCCCGCTCGAGAGCGACTTCGGCGTAGCTGAGAGGTCCCGGAAGCGCCACGTTGGGCTTACGAACGGCGATTCGCACTCGTTCTACGAGGGGGAGCGCAAGAGCGTGATCAGCAATTCGCTCGCACACCTCCTCGAGAAAATTCGTGTGCCCGTCGGTAACGACCTCTTCAACCAGCTCATAGACGCGACGATAATCGACGATGTCGCGAACGGTGATATGCTCGCCGCTCCGCCGCACCCACAGCGAGGCATCGACCTCGATCGATTGCGCGATTTCCGCTTCGTGGGGGAGAACGCCTATCCGTCCATGGAAGCGCATCCCTCGCAGGGTCACTTCGTACCTTGGAGCTTGTCTATCCTCCCGCGTCGAATACTCCGGCGCAGGCAACGTGCGGTGTTTTCGCTCGCTATCCATCGAGCGCGCTCCGCAGGCTTCGAGTAAGATCGCGCACGGCATCCGGACTTTTTTCAGCGGCGCGCACCAACGCGCTCCCCACGACGATCCCATCCGCCAGCGCGCCGACTGTACGCGCCTGATCGGGGGTCGAGATTCCGAAGCCGACGCAAATGGGCAGCTCGGTCGCCGAACGAAGTCGGGCGATAGTCTCCGGCAGCGACACGGCGAGGTCGTCGCGCATTCCGGTTACCCCCAGGCGGCTGATCAGGTACACGAATCCACTTCCATGGCGAGCGATTTCCGACATGCGTTCACGTGGAGTCGTTGGCGCGACGAGACGGATGAACGACAACGGACTGTTGCCAAGCCATTCCTCCCGTGGTGGATCAGCGCCGACCGGGATGTCGGTGACGAGAATCCCACTGGCACCTGATTCGGCCGCGCGCGTGAGCGCATCGGGCCCGGCGGCCAATATAGGGTTGAGATAGCTGAATAATACCACCGGCACGCCGAGCCGCGCGCGTTTGAGGAGAGCGAGGCATCCGTAGTAGTTCATTCCGTTCTCCAACGCCTTCTGCGAGCTCGCCTGGATCACTGGCCCGTCAGCGATCGGATCCGAGAAAGGAACTCCGAGCTCGATTACGTCAGCTCCTCCATCGGCCAGCGCTAGAAGCGTTTCGAGCGAGCGAGGAACATCCGGATGGCCGGCCGTCACGTAGCAGACGAGCGCGCGTCGGGATTCCTTGCGCAGCGCGTCGAATCGACGCGCGATGGAGTTAGATGAGGTAGTCGCCGACGGTGATGCCATATCGATCCGGATCGGCCGTCTTGATGATCGTTCGGGTGAGTTGTCCGCCAGCCTCGGGAACGGCAAGATCGACGGTTATCGCTGGTCTGATCGCATTACCCTTCGCATCGCTGATGATCTTGACGATAGGTCGCGACAACGCCTCCGGGTTTGGATTCGCCGCGGAGACGATCGCCAGCTCGAATGTATCCAGTACGACCAGGGTGCCGACAGGATAGATGCCAAGAAGGTTGATGAACGCCTTCACCAACACCGGATCGAGACCGCGGCGCGGATTATCGCGCATCTCTTCGAGAACGGCGGACGGTGCCAGTGCTTCGGTCTTGTAGACGCGGCGCGACGTCGCGGCATCGTAGCTGTCGGCGATCGTCACTATTTTGCTGAGGACGCTGACTTGCCGTGGACGGACTGTCTTGGGGTAGCCGGTGAGGTCGATCTTCATGTGGTGCTCGTGGCAGACGGTCATCGCGCGGTACGAGAGCTCGTCCTGCTGACGCCTAAACTGGAACAGCACCAGCACGCCGAGCCATGGATGCGCCGCCATCCACTTCCATTCCTCGTCGGTAAGCGCTCCGGTTTTCTGGAGCAGGTCGAGCGGCACGCGCGATTTTCCGATGTCATGCATCAGAGCTGCGAGGCCCAGCTCGTACAACTGAAGTTTGGTCATTCCCAGACGGCGACCGAGCGCGATCGAGAAGATGCATACGTTGACCGAGTGGGTGAACGTGTATTCGTCGTAGTCGCGGATCGCAGTGAGACCAATGAGCGATGTCTCTTCGTTCAACACCTGATCGACGATTCCCTGCACCACCCGCTTGATCTTCCTGATATTGGGCGTCTTGCCGATGCGTACCGAATTGATGACATCCTTCGTGACCGCCACTGACTGCGAATAGGTGCGGTTGGCGGCGGCCTTGGCCTCTTCGTTGAACTCGCGGTCATTGGCGGTTTCCGCCGGCGGATCGAGCTGAAAGAGCTCCACCCCTGCCTGCTTTAGCCGATCCGTTATTTCATTGAATCGTTCGGCTGGTGAGTTCTTGGTCTCGCCGCCGAGGAGCGTGAGGAGAAAGCTCCAGTCCTTGGGCGTGCCGCGCGCGCCGACGTGTATGGCTCCGACACCAGCAGCTTTGCTCAGCGTCAGGATATGGCCGAAGGTCGCGTAGTTGCTGAGATCGAGACGCAGACGTGTCGAGTTTATGAAAATGAACTCGCCAGAAATTCTGAACTCGAGCTCTCCCTCTTCACCCCTCAGCTCCTCGGCCACCTGCGCCAGTTCCGCGACCGTCTTTTGCACGGCGCTGTGCTCTAGGGGATACAGCTTGATGGCGCGGAGCGCGGCGTAGAACGAAACCATGAAGTTTCGCCCGCCGCGTCTCGTGTTCGCTCCGGACTGGCGCTCTCCGTCGGAGCTGGTCGACCTCAAGGCCGCGCCCCCGCCGCTCACGCCGCACTCCCGCGAATCGCCTTGCTCACGGCGTTCCGCACGATAACGTCTTTCTCCGACGTTGCGCGGTTGAGCGACTCCATCGCTTTAGCCGTGCCGACCTTTCCGAGTGCCATGGCGGCGCAGGCGCGAATCTCCGGGTCATCCTTTTTCCCCATGAATCCCTTGGCGTGCAACAGGCCGTCGAGCAATGCAACCCCCGCATCGCCACACAGCAGCCCGTAGGCTTCGAAAAACGCCATTTTTTCGGTGAGATTCCCCTCTCGCAGTTCTCTGCCCTTGATTGCGGCCTCGATGCGCGGCAGGGCGTTGCGGGAATTCTTCGCTCCTAACGCTCGAACTGCTACGACACGCACGTCACGATCTTCATCAGTCAGGGCGCGTTCCAACATTTGCATTGCGCCCGCCGAACCGATCTCCGTCAGCGCCGTGACTGCGGCGACGCGCATTTCAGGCTCGCCGACAGTAAGCATTTTACCGAGGGCCGGAACAGCCGCCGGAGACTTAAGAGCTGCCGCTCGGCGAATTGCTTCACCGACTACGACCTCGTCGTCGGAGCCGATCAGGCGTATGAGCTCGTTCGTCGCGCTGCTCGCCAGACGCATTGCGGCCACCTCGAGAAGCATGCGGAGCTTGTCGTTCTTACTCCGTCCGATCCAGCCCAGGATTGTTTCCAGCGCGCGCGGCTGCAGAATTCCGAACAGCTCGTCGAGCTCCATCTGCGGAGCGCGAAGCGGCGAATCCTCCAGCGCCTGGATCAACTGACCAAGTGGCTTCGGATCGCTCATCAACTCCCCGAGTTGCGTCAGGCGCTGCTTCTGGGGTTCGAGCAGGTCAGTAGCGCGGCTCGCCGTCACACCCGCTTCCCTCAACAGATAAGCCGCGTTGCGATACTGCGCGGTCGACAAGAGAATCAAGAGGAAGTAGTCGAGTAGTCCGCAGATTTCCTCGCGAACCGTCGGATCCTTGTTCACCTCGAAAACATCGAGTAGTGACGCGATTACAGCCGGACGCAGGTCCGTGGAGAATTCACGCTTGATCTCACCTTGCAGGTACTCCACTTCGCGGTCGTCGAGGAAGTAGAGAGTCGAATCGAAATCGTCCAGCCGCGCAACCGAAGACGTTGTGGTCTCCGGCCCCGCCTCTGCTTCCTGGGGAGACAACAACTTGTCCTTCTGCTCTTCGCGCTCCATCGCCTCCACGCCCGGGCCGCTCTCGACGGTGAGATCGACGTAGCGATATTGGAGATTCTCGAATTCCCGCTCCCACATCAGCGTCAATAAATCATCGTCGTCGTCCCCGGCCTTGCGAACACGTTGCAGCAGGCCAAACAACAGGCTCAGCTCCTCTTCCTCGAAGCCCTTGAGGATTTTGAGCTCGCGAATCCCGTCCTTGTAAAAAAGCCACGCGACATTGTCGCTGGTGCGATCGCCTTCATCGAGAACGACGCGGCCTTCCCATTTCATCTGCGTCTCGACGATCTGGAGCTCGAGCTCCTCGGTGTTTTTCCAGAGGGCGGCGAACGATTCCTTCACTGCTTCCAGCGACCGTGCGTGCATCGGATTGTTCGGCAGATAGAGCTGGGTCGCGCGAACGGCCTTCACGAACGACTTCAGCAAGTCGCTGACGTAAACGATCGGAAAGGACGGCTCGTCGAGCTCGTCCTCTTCGACCTTCGGTGGTACCGAGGTTGTCATTGGGGGAGAAGACCCATTTGCGTTATCTGAGCGAGATCCTTGTCGCCTCGGCCGCTAATGCAGATAAGCACCGCATTGCCACTCTGCCACCGCCGCTTCTCTTTGACGACCCAGGCGACCGCGTGTGACGTCTCCAGCGCTGGGATTATCCCTTCCAGCCTGCTCAGGATGCCAAGGCCTTCCACCGCCTCCTCGTCGGTCACCGAGACGTACGCGGCCCGGCCGCTGTCCTTCAGGTAGGCGTGCTCCGGCCCCACACCTGGGTAATCGAGGCCGGCCGATATCGAATGCGCGGGGTGAACCTGGCCACTTTCATCCTGGAGGAGATAGCTCAAGGAACCATGCAGCACGCCTGGCTTGCCGCGCTGAAGCGAGGCTGAGTGCTCGCCTGTCTCCAGACCCCGGCCAGCGGCCTCGACGCCCACCAGCTCGACCTCGGAGTCGGCAACAAAAGGGTGAAAGATTCCCATCGCATTCGAGCCGCCGCCGACGCAAGCGACCACAGTCGAAGGCAGCCTTCCTGCGGCGTCCTGCATCTGCGCCTTGGCCTCGCGCCCGATCACCGATTGAAAGTCGCGCACCATCCGCGGGTACGGTGCGGGCCCGACCACCGAGCCAATGATATAGTAGCTGTCGTTGACGTTCGTGACCCAGTCACGGATCGCTTCGCTGGTGGCGTCCTTGAGAGTGCGGGTGCCGGACGTGACGGGGATGACTTCCGCTCCGAGCAGACGCATGCGAAAGACGTTGAGCTCCTGGCGGCGCATGTCTTCCTCACCCATATACACGACGCAGTCCAGACCGAATCGCGCGCACACCGTCGCTGTCGCCACGCCGTGTTGGCCAGCTCCGGTTTCGGCGATGATGCGGCGCTTGCCCATGCGTCGCGCGAGAAGCGCCTGACCCAGCGCGCTGTTGATCTTGTGCGCGCCCGTGTGGTTCAGATCTTCGCGCTTCAGGAAGACGGCGCAACCGACTAACTCTGACAATCGGGGTGCGCCGCTGAGGGGCGAGGGCCTGCCAACATACTCCTTCAACAGTCCACCGAGCTCTGCTCCGAACGCTGGATCCGAGACCGCGTCCTCAAATGCTGCCTCGAGCTCGTCGAGCGCGGGAATAAGCGTTTCGGGAACGTATCTTCCCCCGAATACGCCGAACCGCTGCATGGTGTCAGGGCCCATCTACTGGCCCCGTACGCCTGAGACCGCCGCGTAGAATTCGCGCATCAACCACGGATCCTTGATGCCCGGTGACGCTTCGACACCGGACGAAACGTCAACGACGTCAGGAGCTAGTGTGCGGATCGCCTTGCCGACATTTCCCGGTTTCAGTCCTCCGGCGAGTACGACCGCGGAACTGCCGCGATCGCGGGCAAGATCGGCAGCCAGATCGCTCCAGGGTAGCGCCTCGCCCGTGCCGCCCAGGTGCTTCTCGCTGCGGGCATCGAGCACTACTGCGTCAGCGGCATCGAACAGCAGCTCCGCGTCGGCAGGGATGTGGGAAGCAGATAGACGGATGGCGGCCCAGATCTCACCGCGAAATCGACCTCGAATCGCCTTCACTTCGGCAACGGTGGGATCTGCGTGGAGCTGAACGACATCAAGCCCGGCCTGCTCGGCAGCTTCGCTTATTTCCTCAGGATTGTTCGTTCCGAAGACCCCGACCCGCTTCACGTTCCTGCCCGCCGCGTCGTAAATCCTGCGAGCTTGTGCGTGTGAAACGCGCCGCGGCCCCTCGGCGAAAACAGCGCCGACGTACGCTGCTCCAATTTCCCCGGCAAGCGCAGCGTCCTGTGGCCGCGTCATGCCGCAGAATTTAACTTTTGCGAGCACCGCCGGTCCGAGGCACCGCGGTCAACCCTCTCACGGCCGATTCAGGATCCGTCGCCGATGACACGTGCGAGCCCACCAGCACGGCGTCTGCTCCCGCAGCGGCTACATCCTCGACGTCCCGTAGCGAGCGCACTCCGCTTTCGGCAACAGCGACTACATCTCGTGGTATCTGAGGCAGCAGGCGCAACGACCGCTCGGGATCGATTTCCAGGGTTTCCAGATCTCTGTTGTTGACACCGATGATTTTCGCGCCAAGTGATAGCGCGCGGTCAAGCTCGTTTCGATCCCGGATCTCAACAAGAACCTCAAGGCCTATGTCAGCCGCGGTGTTCATCAAGACGGCCAACTCGGATGGTGCCACGGCCCGGACGATGATCAACGCTGCCGAAGCACCAAGGGCCCTCGCCTCGAGCAATTGAAGGGGATCGACATGGAAGTCTTTTTTGAGCAGAGGAAGTCTGACCGCCGCCCGAGCCTGCACCAAGTCTTCGTTCGAGCCGGCGAAGCGGGACGGCTCGGTGAGAATGGAAACGGCCGCAGCACCACCTTGTTCGTAAGCGCTCGCCTGGTTCGCGGCATCGAGGGTCGAATCAATTACTCCTTTCGATGGCGAGGCGCGCTTCAACTCGGCGATGACCGCAATGTCGCCCTTTCGCAGCGCAGCTCCGAACGCCGCCGGATCCACTGCGTTGGCCGCTGCTCGCTTGAGCTCCTCAGATCTGCCGCGAAGGGTTGCGGCGCGTCCTCGCGCCTCATCCGTGAGCGCACCGAGCGTCCCGCTGGGCGGAGTCCAAACAGAAAATGCTTGCGCTTCGGTCGATCTTCGGCTAACGTAGTAATTCGGCAAATGTTCGGGGCGGTCGGCCGACTCAACTTTCAATCAGCCGTGGAAAGGGATTATGTCGCTCACAAAACGTCAGCGGGAGATTCTTACTTACCTCGCCACTTATTCCGAAGAGCACGGTTACGCCCCGAGCTTCGAGGAGATCGCGACGCAGTTTAACTATAACTCTCTCGCGACCGTTCACGAGCATCTCACCAATCTCGAGCGCAAAGGTTACATCAAGCGCGCTTACAACGAGAGCCGCGGCATCGAGCTCATGCCGTCGGAGGTCTTGCCGCGCGCGATGTCCCTCCCACTGTTGGGGTCAGTCGCTGCCGGAATGCCGATCGAAGCCATTCAAACCCGGGAGTCCATTGGGGTCCCCGAAGACTTTGTCCGTCGCAGCGGCAATCATTACGTGCTGCGAGTACGGGGCAATTCGATGATCGACGAACAGATCAGAGACGGCGATTTCGTCATCGTCAACGACAAGCGCACCGCCGACAACGGAGAGATGGTGATTGCCCTGATCGATGGGACTTCGGCGACCGTCAAGAAGTTCTACCGCGAGCGCGATGGCCGGATTCGACTGCAGCCTGCGAACGAGACGATGAACCCGATCTACGTTCACGAGAACGACATCTCCATCCAGGGAATCGTGGTCGGGGTGTTGAGAAGGTTCTAGAGATCGCGGCTGCTAAATCGCTGGGGTTAACGGCTTTGTGTATGCATGCCTCAATCGTTCTAGGACCGCTTTCGCTTCTCCCGACGCCAGCGATTTTGCCGCTGCGTCAACGCCCTTTGCGAACGATTCAACACGACCACTGACGTAGATTGCCGCGGCCGCGTTCAGTACTACGGCAGCCCGCGCGCCTTCGGAACCCCCGCCATCCAGCAGCTCGCGGATGATCCTGGCATTTTCCGCCGGATCGCTTCCGATCAGATCGTCTCGTGCCATACCCTGAAATCCGTGCTCTTCGGGATGAATCGTCCAGCGGCTCGTTGTTCCATGCCGCACCTCGATCACGTGAGTCGGCCCCAGCGGGGAGACTTCGTCCAGTCCCGGTTCGCCGTGGACCACCAGGGCGTGCTTGGTTCCGAGCGCCAGGAGTGCACCCGCCAGAACCGGCGCGCGCTCGAGATCTGCAACGCCAACCACCTGCCTTCCCGCGCGGGCGGGATTGGCCAGCGGCCCAACGACATTCATCACCGTCGGGATAGCCAGCTCGCGCCGGACGGGCCCGACGTGACGCATTGCCGGATGCATGATCGGCGCGAACATGAAGACGATTCCGGCTTCAATTAGTGCCCGCTCCATAACGGGAACGGGCACTTCGATCGGAATGTCCAGTGCCTCGAGAACATCGGCGCTGCCGCAGCGCGACGTAAATGATCTGTTCCCGTGTTTGGCGATGCGCACCCCTGCTCCTGCTGCGACTATGGCCGCCGCGGTGGAGATATTGAATGTCGACACGGCCCCGCCACCCGTACCACAGGTATCTACGAGAGAATCGGGATCGGCCGCAGGCAGGGGGATCATCGCATGGCGGAGCGCTCTCACTACTCCGGCAACGACCTCGTGGCTTTCGCCCGTAGCACGAAGCGCGGACAACAGCGACGCGATTTGAACCGCCGATGCATGTCCCTGCATAACGATGTCGAACGCGCGCTGAGCATCGTCTGCAGTGAGCGGCTCGCGATGGGCCAGTTTTTGAATCGCGCCCTGCAGCGCGTTCAGCGGCGGGACGCTCATTGGCTGGGACTTACAGCGCCGAGGCTTGCTCTCTCGACGTCACGATCTGTAGCACTTCCTCGAGAACCTTGCGTGAATCCGGGGTGCCGATCGCCTGTCGAAGCATTCCTTCCACGCGATATATGAGATTGCTCTGGTTTTGCAGCGCTTCTCCCTGCGCGTGAAGCTGGACGTGCGCCTTTTCCAGCTTCGTCACCGCAACCCGAACCTGTTCCTCCACCGCCGACAGCCTCTGCGCCGTGGTGCGGGCTTCGACCGCGGCGACTTCGATGGCTTTCTTTAGTTGAGTGACTCGCATTGAGTCGCCAGTCCCCTTGCCGTTGAGTACGGCCTGCGCTTCGCTAAGCTTGCGTTGAAGATCCTGAACAGTGCGTTCGTGTTCGGCATTGAGCGCTCTCGTAAGATCCTCGAGAGTGCGGACCGCCTCCTCCCGCGCGCGACGTTCGGCCAACCGGGCATAGGCCAGAGCAAAGAGGTCGACTGCGGGACTCAGCTTATCCGAGAGGCGCTGACCGAAGCGAGTTTTCGCTTCCGACAGCGCGAGGATCGCTGACAGCTCGCCGTCGACCAGCAACCCGCGCAACAACAGAATCCCGGCCTCGGGCGATGCGCCTACGCCAAGAAGCTTTTGGTACTCCGCAGATTCGCTCCCGAGGTCCGCAAACTGTCGACCCGCTGTTACGGTCCGGCGGATCGAAGACGGCAAATGGTCCATAGCGACCTCCAGCTGCGCGGTCTTGGTTCCATCTATGGACGGAACCAGGCGTTCGCTCAGGACCTCGCGACGCGCGTCGTACGTGTACAGGACGATGTTCGCGTTCCTGTCGTGCTCGGACACGTCGTGAGCGAGTGCGCGCAGCGCGTCGGGTACGTTCGCCGCCGCCGCCAACACGGTTGAGAGTCCGCCTAGCGTTCTGGGTGCCATTTGATCTGATCGGGAGGGAGCCCGCTTTCCGCCGCGCGAGCCGTTCCACATTGGCGGGCAGACCAGTGAAAGTCAATCATCTCCAACGGGTTACGTTCCTTGCAAGGTACGCCGTCGGCCGATAATTTCACGCGATGGTGTCGCGTTCCGTGCAACTGGTGTTGCACTACGATGGCGCGCGCTTTTCCGGGTGGCAGCGCCAGCCCGGCGAACGAACAGTCCAGGGAGTCCTTGAAGAGGCGGTATCGAGACTGTGTGGAACGCCGCTCACTGTCGTGGGAGCCGGGCGAACTGACGCGGGGGTTCACGCGCGCGGCCAGGCCGCGGGAGTCCGCGTACCCGAGAAGTGGAGAGCGCTCGCGCTCCGACGGTCGATGAACGCCATTCTTCCTGACGATGTGTGGATTGCGGCAGCCTTCGAGATGCGTGACGAGTTTCACCCCCGCTATAGCGCCGTGTCGCGCAGCTATAGCTACTATGTAGGAACAGACGACTTCGCATCATCACCGTTTCGCCGTAACCGCGAGCTGGCCTGGACCAGGCCGGTCGATCCCGGCCGAATGAATGCCGCCGCCGCGGCCATTGTCGGAGAGCACAGTTTCCGCGCCTTTGCCGTGAAGGGGACAGCGCCCCAGAAGGATGATCATCACTGCCAGGTTTCCGGGGCGCGCTGGCGTGAGCGCGATGGCGGACTCGCGTTCGACATCACCGCCAATCGCTTTCTTCACCACATGGTGAGGTTCCTGGTTGGCACTATGCTCGATATCGGCGAAGGACGTCGCGAGCCCGAAACTATGGCCGATCTGCTCGCACAGGACGACAATCACATGGTGTCTCAGCCCGCACCGGCACACGCGCTGTTTCTCGAGCGCGTGGATTATCCGATAGACCTTTACCTGGGAATGGAATGAATATCTACCTCGAGAGCGTCAACCTCGACGAGATCAGAACGGCAGCGTCGGCCGGATTGGCGAACGGAGTCGCGTTCTCCCACCTCGCGTTCAGCACTGATGCCCCTGATGGCAGCGCGCGCGAACGGCTAGGGGAAATCTCCCGCGAATTTGCGTTTCCGGTATGCGTGCCTGTCGGCGCGGTGACGTCATCCGACATCTACAGTGAAGCCCGCGAGCTGGCCAAGGTTTCCGATCACATCGTCGTTCAAATTCCGCTCGTCGAGGATGCCCTGGCTCCGATGGCGCGACTCAACGCCGAGGGGGTCGTGATTTGCGCGACTTTCGTTTTCAACGCAGCGCAGGCTCTGATTGCCAGCAAGGCAGGCGCCTCGGTGGTCAACGTGTCGCTCGACGAGCTCGAGACCTACGGTCAGTCGGGAGCCCAAACGCTGGCCGAAATCAAGAGTGTGCTCGAGGCGAGCGCGGAAGAGTGCGATGTGATGGCCAGCTCGCCGCACACCGCTACTCAATTTGCGGAATGCGCCCAGGCCGGTGCGGACATTATTTCTCTCGCGCCAGACGCGTTGCACAGCCTAATCGTGCACCCACTCAGTGACCGCGGTGTCGACCGATTCCTGAGCGATTTGGCCAAGCGCCCAAAGTCCCGTAGCTCTTCATGAATCTGCGTCTGGTGCGCTCATTGAGCGCGCTCGTTTTCGCCGCGTGTCAGGGCGGATCAACGTCGACTTCGTCGGCACAGGCATCACAACTTCCGTCGACCGCACCAGAAGCAGTCAGCAGCTCACGCCGCACCGCGATCACGGAAGCCGTCGCTCGCGTCGCTCCTGCGGTCGTAACGGTTCAGACCGAAGTGGTTGAGCGCGTTCCCGCCGATGTATTCGAGCAGTTCTTCGGCGGGCGTTCCGGGCAACGGTCGGCCGCTGGGTTGGGCTCGGGTTTCATTGTCCGATCGGACGGCGCCATAGTCACCAATGCACACGTAGTGGCTGGCGCCACTCGCATTTCCGTTGCGCTTCGCGATGGCACCAGCTATCCGGCGAAGCTCATAGGGATTGACGAAACCAACGATCTGGCGGTGGTGAAGATCAGCGCGTCGAAGCTTCCTGTCGCCCCACTCGGCTCCTCGAGCAATCTGCTCATAGGCGAATGGGCGATTGCAATCGGAAATCCCTATGGTTTCATCCTCGCCAACACAGAGCCGAGCGTGACGGCCGGCGTTGTCAGTGGCGTCGGACGAAACCTCGCAACTCCCAGCGAGGGTGCAGGCGTGTACGTCGATATGATCCAGACCGATGCCTCGATCAACCCTGGCAATTCGGGAGGCCCGCTTGTCAATGCTGCCGGCGAAGTGATAGGAGTGAATAGCTCCATTTTTTCTCCGAGCGGCGGATCGGTGGGAATCGGATTCGCGATCCCGATCAACCGGGCCAGGCGGGTGGTCGAAGACCTGCTCGCTCACGGAGTTGTGCGCAGACCGTGGGTTGGATTTCAACCGCAGCTCGCCCGCGCACCGGGAGTTGGGAACTCTGACGGTGGCGTCGTCGTCGCATCGGTGGTTCCCGGCTCCCCTGCTGCCCGTGCGGGAATCAGGCCAGGGGACGTCGTCCTGCGCTCCCGGAATCGGGTGCTTCACAATCCCTACGATTGGTACGCCGAGCTGCTCGAGCTGCGCGTCGGCGAGAGCGACACCGTGATCGTGCGGCGCGGAGGCAGAGAGATACCGGTCAGTGTTCAGATCGTGGATCTGCCCGACGTAAACGCGCCTCGTGTTACCGTCCTCAAAGAGATCGAGCTGATCACGCTAACGCCCGCGATCCGGGCGCAATATCAGGCGCAAAGTCGTCAGGGTGCACTCGTGAATCGGGTGAGCGAGCGTGTGCAGCAGCAAATCGGCATTCAGGCCGGTGACGTGATCGTGCAAATAAATCAGACGCCCATTGCCGACGCGGAATCGGTGAATCGACTGCTCACCAGCGGACGCGGCGGAGTGCGCATGTATTTCGAGCGTGGAGGTCGCATCTACGCCACCGAGTTCAGCCTCCAGTAGCTGTGACAAATCGGTATAGCTCACCGCTCGCCGATCGCTACGCTTCAGAGGCGATGCTCGAGTTGTGGTCGCCGGCGACTCGCTTTGGGCTGTGGCGGCGACTATGGCTGGCGCTCGCCGAGGGAGAACGAGAGCTAGGCGTTTCCATTCCGGAGGCAGCGCTCAAGCAGATGCGTAACAGCCTCGACGCGATCGATTTCGACGCGGCCGCGTCCTATGAGAAACGATTCAGGCATGACGTGATGGCTCACGTCCACGCGTTCGGCGACGCAGCTCCCGCCGCCAAGGCATTCATTCACCTTGGAGCGACCAGCGCGTACGTCACAGACAATGCTGACCTGATTCTGATGCGTCGCGGCCTGGAGCTGCTGCGCGGGCGCGTCCTCGAAGTGATTCGCGCACTCGCCGCGTTCGCCAAGCAGTGGCGTGATCTACCCACTCTCGGATATACGCACCTGCAACCCGCTCAGCCCACGACCGTCGGAAAGCGGGCTACGCTCTGGATACAGGACTTGGTGCTCGATCTCGAAGACATCGATTACCGGATCCGGGCGCTTCGCTTTCGCGGTGTAAAGGGCACTACTGGCACGCAGGCCAGTTTTCTCGAGCTGTTCCAGGGGGATCACGACAAGGTTCGGCGCTTGGACCAGCTCGTCACGGAAAAAATGGGGTTCACCGCGTCGCTTGCGGTGACCGGGCAGACATACTCACGCAAGCTCGACGCGTCGGTGCTGTCAGTCGTGGCGGGCGTTGCCGCCAGCGCCGCCAAATTCAGCGGCGATATCCGAATGCTCCAGGCGTTTGGCGAAGTCGAGGAGCCATTCGAAGCCGAACAGGTCGGCTCGTCGGCCATGGCCTACAAACGAAACCCGATGCGCTCCGAGCGAATTGCCTCGCTGGCGCGATTCGTCAACTCGCTCGAGAGCAATGCCAACCAGACGCACGCGGTTCAGTATTTCGAGCGCACCCTCGACGACAGCGCGAATCGCCGCCTCGTCATACCAGAGATGTTCCTGGCGGCCGATGCGATCCTGGTTTTAATGGCAAACGTTGCATCCGGATTGGAGGTTCACTCGAGCGTCATAGCGCGCCGTCTTGGGGCCGAGCTGCCGTTCATGGCCACCGAGCAGATCATCGTGCGCGCGGTCCAGGCAGGAGGCGACAGGCAGGTCGTCCACGAAACGATCCGGAAGCACAGTGTCGAGGCGGCCCGCGCGATGAAAAATGGTTCTGGCGCGAACGATCTGCTGCAACGATTGTCGCGCGACAAATCGTTCGGTGTGAAGCTCGAGGATCTGGAACGGGCCATCGATCCGCGGACGCTCATCGGCCGCGCTCCCCAACAGGTCGACGAATTCCTGGGTGAGGTTGTCGCTCCAATTCTCTCGGGAAAGAGCGTCGGCTCGCCACGCGAGGAGATTCGCGTCTAATGCTCATGGAGGCGAGTGCGCTTCCCCTCACTCCCTATCGTCGTGGCAAGGTCCGCGACGTGTATGTCGTCGATGAAAAGCGCCTCCTACTGGTAGCCACCGACCGGGTCAGCGCATTCGACGTCGTCATGGCGGAGACAATCCCCTACAAGGGCGCGGTGCTGACGCAACTGACAGCCTGGTGGCTGCGTCAGCTGGCCGGTCGGGTCGACCACCATATGATCTCGGCGAATACCGCTGAGATCGTCAGCGAGATTCCGCAGCTGCGTCCATTCGAGGAGGAGCTGGCCGGGCGAACAATGCTTTGCCAGCGCTCCGACGTCTTTCCGATAGAGTGCGTCGTACGTGGCTACCTGTCCGGCTCCGCATGGAAAGAATATCGCGAACACGGAACCCTCGCCGGCGAGAATCTGCCGCAAGGCCTGCGCGAATCAGAACGACTGGACCCCCCTTTGTTCAGTCCCGCTACAAAGGCGGATGAAGGACATGACGAGAACATTAGCATCGACCGAATGCGTTCGATCGTTGGCGCGCATGTCGGCCGTCAACTGGAGAGGCTGTCGCGGGAGATTTACGAGCTGGGCCGCGCCGTTGCGGCGGAGCGCGGAATAATCATCGCCGACACAAAGTTCGAGTTCGGAGATGCGAGCGGCCTGGTTATATTGGTGGATGAGGTGCTCACCCCCGACAGCTCGCGTTTTTGGCCCGCTGACAAGTACGAGCCCGGACACCCCCAGCCCAGCTTCGACAAGCAACCTCTTCGGGATTATCTGGACCTCGAGAGGCAGGCTGGAAAGTGGGATGGGAACTACCCGCCGCCGCCTCTACCGCAGCATGTCGTCGACACGACGAGCGAACGCTACCTCGACATTTACGGGCGCTTGACCGGGCACTCACTCAACGCCGATCTCATTCAGTGAACTTCGCGCGAGAAGGGCTGCTCTTCATCGCGATCGCCGCCGTCGTCGCGGCAGGGGCGTTTGGCTTTGCAATCAACCGACGTTCGTGGGGACTCTGGCTCGCCGCATTCGTCCTCCTGCTGCTCGCGCTTTGGGTCGCTTACTTTTTTCGCGATCCGGAACGCATCGGCGAGCGCGGAAGCTCCCTGGTTGTCTCACCCGCGGATGGAAAACTCATCATGATCACCGAGGTCGACGAGCCGAGCTTCATCACCGGCCCCGCGGTACGACTCTCCATTTTCATGAACGTCTTCAACGTTCACGTGAACCGGTACCCGGTGGATGGCACCGTAAAATACGTTCACTACAACAAGGGTAAGTTCTTCAACGCCGCGGCCGAAAAGTCGAGCCTGGAAAACGAGCAAATGTCGGTGGGAATCGAGACGGGTAGGCAGCGGGTGCTGGTCCGCCAGATCGCCGGCTTGATCGCGCGACGCATCGTCACTTACAGCAAACCGGCCGACAGCGTGAAGCAGGGTCAGCGGATGGGTATCATCAGATTCGGCTCGCGCGTGGATCTGTTTCTTCCGCCCGGCTCGACGCTGCGCGCGAAGGTCGGCGATGTGACGACGGCGGGAGTAACGGTTTTGGCAGAGCTTCCACGCTGATGCTCGCGCCCGATCATTCCCGCCGCCCGCACCCCCGCCAGGATGTGCAGCGCCCACGACGCGGTGTCATCATCCTGCCGAACGGCTTCACGCTGGCGAGCCTTTTCTTCGGCGTATTCGCCATCGTCGCCGCCTCGCGCAGCGAATTCGACACGGCCGGTCTCTATGTCGTCTTCGGCGGCGTTTGTGACGCGCTTGACGGTCGCGTCGCTCGAGCAACAGGAACGGGCTCGCGGTTTGGGTCCGAGCTCGACTCTCTCGTGGATGCGATAACGTTTGGGCTGGCGCCGGCAATGATCATGTATTTCGCCGTGCTGAACAGAAACGGTTGGGATTGGATCTTTGCCTTTCTCTTCACGGCGTGCGCTGTGATCCGCCTCGCGCGATTCAACGTCGAACAGGCGGGGCGGGCGAAGAAATATTTCCACGGCCTGCCGAGTCCGGCCGCCGGGATAACGCTTGCGACCTACTACTGGTTCAGCCAGACCTCGCTCTACAACTCCACCATCCTGGGCGATCTGAATTGGACGACCGGACTGCGCGGCCTCATGATGCTGCTCGCATTCCTCATGATCAGCAACGTCTCTTACCCTGCCGTTCCGACCGTGGGCTTCAGGAAGATCAGCGAGATACTCGGCACGCTCGTCGTCGTCGCGACGTTCGTCGGTGTGTTGTTCCTCCGCAAGGAGTTCTATTTCCCGGCGCTCGTCTGTTACGTCCTTTATGGTCTCGCCAAGACAGTGTTGTTCGGGCTTCTCGACCGGAGGCCGCAGGGCGATTCTCCGGTGATCTCGGACGACGACGATGAGCCTCTGCTCCTCGCTACTGCCGTGACTGAGGGCGGAGATTCCCTGCGTCGCCCACATAGACGCAGGCGACGCAGGCGGCCGCCGGGACCCGGCGAACAACCGCGCGGCGGCCCCCCGAACATCCCGCCGCGTCCGCGGCCCGACGAAGGCGGAGGACCGGCTTGATGCGCAAATTTCGCGTCGCTGTTCACATCACGCCGCGAAGGGGGCTGCTCGATCCGCAGGGCAATGCCGTGCGCGACGCACTACGAACCCTTGGTTTCGAGAGTGTGAGGACGGTACACGTGGGGAGGTACATCATCGTCGAGTCCGAGGCGGACAACGCCATCGCCGCCGAGGACGATGTCGCCGCAATGTGCGAGAAGCTCCTGGCCAATCCTGTGACGGAAGATTTTGAAATTGAATCGGCCGTGTCGCCATGAAGTTCGGAATTGTCACCTTCCCGGGTTCCAACGGCGACTATGATGCGTTCCACGCGGTCACCGAGGCTCTGGGCGAGGAGGCGGTTTACCTCTGGCACAAGGATCACGATCTGCAGGACTCCGATGTGGTCGTCCTGCCCGGTGGGTTCAGTTACGGCGACTACCTTAGGGCGGGGGCGATCGCCCGATTCAGTCCGATCATGCAGGAGGTCGCCGCTCACGCCAAAAGCGGACGTCCAGTCCTGGCGATCTGCAATGGGTTCCAGATTGCGTGTGAGGCCGGACTGCTGCCGGGTGCGCTGATGCGCAACGCGCATCTCCAGTTTGTTTCCACCATGGTGCGCGTGCGGGTCGAAACGAACGAGAGCCTGTTTACCCACCTTTACGAGAACGGGCAGCTTCTGGAAATTCCGGTCGCGCATGGCGACGGCAGATACTTCGCCACGCCTGAAGCTCTCGATCGGCTCGAGGGCGAGGGGCGTGTTATCTTTCGGTATGCGGACGCCAATGGAATCATCAGCGCGGACGCGAACCCCAACGGTTCCGAGCGGAACATCGCGGGGATCATCAACGACGCTGGCAACGTGCTGGGTCTGATGCCGCATCCGGAGCGTGCCTGCGGCGCACTCGTCGGCTCCGATGACGGAGTGCATCTCTTCGAATCCATCCTCGCCCGAGTGGCGGCCTGACCGTGGCCTCCGTGACGCCTCGCCCCGGTGATCCAATCATCACCCCGGCGCTGGTCGCGGAACACGGGATCAATCAGCAGGAGTACGATCGCCTGGTCGCAATGCTCGGCCGTACTCCGACTTTTACCGAGCTTGGGATAGTCAGCGCTTTGTGGAGTGAGCACTGCTCGTACAAACATTCTCGTCCGCTACTCAAGACCCTGCCCACTAAAGCTTCGTACGTTCTGCAGGGACCGGGCGAGAACGCCGGCGTGATCTCGATCGGTGACGGGCTTGCGGTCGCTTTCAAGATAGAGTCGCACAACCATCCTTCGGCGGTTGAGCCGTATCAGGGCGCGGCGACAGGGGTCGGCGGAATTCTACGCGACGTCTTCACGATGGGGGCGCGGCCGATAGCGATGCTCAACTCATTGCGTTTCGGAAGCCTGGCGAGCGCCCGCGTCCGCTACCTTTTTTCCGGCGTCGTCAAAGGAATCGGCGATTATGGCAACTGCGTGGGAATTCCCACGGTTGCCGGCGAGATCGTGTTCGACCCCGCGTACGAAGGGAATCCGCTCGTCAACGCAATGTGCGTCGGGGTTCTGCACGAAGAGGATCTGATTCGCGCAAAGGCGGAGGGTGTCGGAAATCCGATAATCGCGGTCGGCGCGCGAACAGGGCGCGATGGAATTCACGGTGCTTCGTTCGCCTCCGAAGATCTTTCGACCGCCAGCGACGCCAAGCGTCCGCGCATCCAGGTTGGCGATCCGTTCACCGAGAAACTTCTCCTTGAGGCGAGTCTCGAGCTGATCAAGAGCGGTCATATTGTCGCGATACAGGACATGGGCGCCGCTGGATTGACGTCTTCGTCCGCGGAAATGGCTGAGCGCGGAGACGTAGGCGTGACAATCGACGTGACGAAGGTGCCAACCCGCGAGCGCGGAATGACGC